>NZ_JBIWNI010000010.1:0-132588 GCF_044767145.1 Streptomyces sp. NPDC101490 | reverse complement strand
GGGAGAGCCGGGACCGGCTGGAGCGCAGCCGCCACCTCGAACAGACCGAGCGGCGGGTCGCCGTGGAGCTCCAGGAGGCCGTACTGCCGCCGTGGGGGGCGCGACCGGCGCTCCGGGTGGCGCGGCCTGCGCTCCGGGCGCTCCGACTCGCCCTGTTATCGCGGGTGTTCCGGGGTTTCGGGGTGTTCCGGCCGTCCCGGCCGCCTCTGCTGCCGCATCCGTCACGTCCATCGGTCCCACCGCTCTCGTCACGTCCGTCATCGGCGTAACCACCGCCCCCGTGGGGCTCGTTGTCACGTTCCCTGCCGCGCTCACGGGCGTCTCCGCGCGTGTGCCCACCGTGCCGATTCCGTCGTCGTTCACCACCCCCGCACCGTAACGCGTCGCGGCGTGGCCGATAATCGCCGAGCCTTCGGCATATGCCGTAAGCACCACCGGATCGAGTGTTGCCAAATCCCTTACGACCCGTCGTGCGCTGTGCGACAGTCGTAGGCGGGCCTGTTCTTTCCACTTGGCCTGGCCGTACCGCGCCTGTATCGGAGTACGACATGCCGTCCCCCCTGTCCGCGGACCACCCCGCCCAGCAGCCGGAGCCGGGTGCGGTGGACGCTCTGATCTCCCAGGCCGCCAGGCTGCGCGGCGAGCTGGCCGCGGTCCGCCAGGACGCCGTGGCGAACGAGGACGACCCCCGGCAGCGGTGGCAGCGCGCCCTGTGCGATCTGGCGGTCCATCAGCTCGACGACCTCGGCTCCCATCTGGACCAGCTCCGGGCCGGCGGCCCCGAAGGGCTCGCGCCCGGGACGGACGTCGGCCCCGGCGGCGACTTCACGACCGACCCCGGCGCCGCCTACGGACAGGCGGCCCCGCCGCGCACCGGTTCGCTGCTCTCCCGGGTCGGCAGCGCCGAGTGGAACCTGCTGACGGACGAGGTCAGCTGGTCCGAGGAGCTGTTCCAGATCTTCGGACGCGCGCCCGAGAGCGGTCCGATGTCGCTGGACGACATGCCCACGATGATCTTCGCGGACGACCAGGCGCTGCTCCAGGGCATGGTGACGGACTGCCTGATCGACGGACGGCCGATCGACGGCGAGTTCCGGATCGTCCGGACGGACGGTTCCCTGCGCACCGTCCACATGACCGGCGAGCCCGTCCTCGACGCCGACGGCTGCACCGCCTCCATGTGGGCCGTCCTCCGTGACGTCAGCGAACTCCGGCGCAGCCAGCGCGCGGTCCGGGAGAGCCGGGACCGGCTGGAGCGCAGCCGCCACCTCGAACAGACCGAGCGGCGGGTCGCCGTGGAGCTCCAGGAGGCCGTACTGCCGCCGTGGCGCGGCTCGCTCCGCTTCGCCCACGACGGCCCCGCCCCGCTGGACGTGGCGGCCCACTACCTCCCCGCCGCCAGCCCCGACCTCATCGGCGGCGACTGGTACGACGCGCTGACCCTGCCCGACGGGGACGCGCTGCTCAGCGTCGGCGACCTGACCGGGCACGGGGTCGCCGCGACCTCCTCCATGGCGATGCTCCTCGGCGCGCTGCGCGGCATGGCCGTCGCGGGCATCCGCCCCGCCGCGCTGATGGGCCACCTGAACCAGCTCCTGGAATCCTCCGCGCAGCCCGCCCTCGGCAGTGCGATGTGCTGCCGGTACGACCCGGTGACCCACGCCCTGACCTGGGCGCAGGCCGGTCACCCCGCCCCGCTGCTGTTCCGCGACGGGACGGGGCACGTGCTCCGCAGGCCCGAGGGCGTCCTCCTCGGGGCCACGACCGGTGCGGTGTACGGCGAGACCGAGACCCGGCTGCTGCCGGGCGACGTCCTCGTGCTGCACACCGACGGACTGAACCGTGGCGGTGGCGCCACGGACGACGACACGGGCGCCCGGCGGCTGCTCGCCCTCGGCGACCGGCTCGTCGCGGCGCGCGACGCCCAGGAGGCGCTGCGCGCGGTCGTCGGGGAGTTCGGCGAGGAACAGCGCGAGGACGACGCCTGCGTGATGGTGGTCAGGGTCGGCAGCTGACGACCCCCGTACCCCCGCGGAGCCGCACACGGCGGGGAGCCGTCGCACGGTGAAGACCCGACGGACCCCGAATGGCGGTCGTCGCCCGTGATGGACCCGTCGTGCTCCGTGGGTTGTCGGCCCGTGGGAGTCCCGCGTCCCGGGGCCCTCCGCTCAGGCCTGCCCCGTCCTCGGGTGGTTGACCGGGGACCTGGGCAGGACCTCCTCGATCTCCTCGCGCAGGTGCTCGATCCTCGTGTGCCCGGCGTACTGGCCGGTCAGCCGGTACATCTCGCGGAGCCGGTCCCAGGTGCGGTGGGACGAGGTCTCCCCCATCGACATCAGGGCGAGCCGGGCGTAGCGGTCGGCCTGCTCCGGGTCGTCGCCGATGAAACAGGCCGAGGCGAGGGAGATGTGGTCGAAGAGCTTCGACCGGTCGTGGCCGCCGCGCCGCAGTTCCAGGGCGAGCTTGGCGTGGCGCTGGGCGGGTACCGCCGCCGACGGGTCGTGGTCGGCGAGGGTCCGGTAGGCGAGGGCCTGCATGCCGTGCATGTCGGCCTCGTCGAAGTTCTGCATCCAGCTCGGGGTCTTCTCGTCGTGCCGGTCCGACACGAACAGTTCCTCGGCCTCGCCGAGGGTGCGGCGCATCGCCTGCCCCCGGCCCATCGACGCCTGCGCCCAGGCCTCGATCGTGTGGAACATGGCCCGGGTGCGGGGCAGCACCCGCTCACCGGAGCCGACCTGCGCGAGTTTCATCAGGTCGAGGGCCTCGTCGGGACGTCCCAGGTGCACCATCTGGCGGGCCGCCCGGGACAGCGCCTCCCCGGCCCGGGGCCGGTCGCCGCCCTCGCGGGCCGCGTGGGCGGCGATCACGAAGTACTTCTGGGCGGTGGGTTCGAGACCCACGTCGTGGGACATCCAGCCGGCCAGGACGGCCAGATTGGCGGCGACGCCCCACAGGCGCCGCTGGAGGTGGTCGGCGTGCCGGTAGGCGAGCATCCCGCCCACCTCGTTGAGCTGGCCGACCACCGCCTTGCGCTGGAGGCCACCGCCCCGGGAGGCGTCCCAGGCGCGGAACACCTCCACCGAGTGCTCCAGGGCCTCGATCTCCTCCGAGCCGATGGGGGCGGCCTCGTAGCGGTCGAAGCCCGCCGGGTCGGCGTGCAGGGGATCGACGGCCCGCTGGGGGCCGGGCAGGCGTGCGGGGTCGTTCCGCAGCCAGTCGTGCATGGCGTTGCTGAGTGCGGAGCCGGCGGCAAGCGCGGCACCCGCGCCCACCAGGCCGCGTCGGTTGAGCATGAGGTCCATTCCCGTGAATTCGGTGAGGACCGCCGCCGTGCGGTCGGGCGCCCAGGGCAGCCCGTCAGGGTTCTCCGTCGCCCTGACGTCCTGCCGTCTGCCACTGCGCCCGCGCCGTACGAACCCGAGGTCCTCGATGGTCACGACACGGCCGAGTCGCTCGGTGAACAGTGCTGCCAGCACCCGGGGGACGGGATCGCGCGGGGTCTCGCCCCGGTCGATCCACCTCCGCACCCGCGAGGTGTCGGTCGCCAGCTGGGGGTGGCCCATGGCCGCCGCCTGCCGGTTGACCAGTCTCGCGAGTTCGCCCTTGGACCATCCGGCCAGGCCGAACAGGTCTGACAGGCGGGTGTTGGTTTGTCCGGTCACGTCTAAGCCCCCAGGTTCTCGGCTGAGTTGACAGTAGCCCTCTGTCATAGGCCTGGCGACAATTCGCCAGGGTTCGCCAGGGTGCGCTCGATGTTCCGCCACCCGCGCGCGGGTGTCAGGTAGGAACGCGCCACCCCGCCCCGCCGACCGGCCCTCATTCCCCAGGGTGCGGACCCGGCGGCGGGCGGGGCGACGCACGCAACTCGTCGGCACACGAAGGGATCTGTCACCCCCCATGTACACAGCATCGTCCTCCGTGTCCGCCCCTCCCCGGCCCCAGCACCGCACCCTCCCGTCGGGCACGGGTCCCTCTCTCGCCCCCGCGCCGCAGGCCGTCCGGCCGCGGCGCTGGGTCGGCGCGGGGACCCAACCGGTCAGCGGGCGGATCGACCTGTCGGGCCCCCAGGGGGCTCAGCTGAAGACGGCCATCGCCTCGGTGCACCGGATCTGCCCGGAGTTCCGGCCGGTGCAGGTGCTGCGGCGCAGCGGGCGTTCCGTCCTCGTCGTCGGGACGACCGGGCGGACCACGGCGGTCGCGAAGTGCTTACTGGACCATTCCCCCGCGTGGGTCGAGCGGTTCCGGCACGAGATAGCTTCCTACCGTTCCTTCGTCCGGCACCGTCCGCCGGTGCGGGCGCCACGGCTGATCGCGGCGGACCCGGAGGACTGCACACTGGTGATCGAGCGGATGCCGGGGCGGGCGGCGGCGCTCTCCCGCCACCCCGTCGAGGCGCCGCCCCGGACGGACGTGCGGGCCGCGCTGGGCGCGGTCGCCCGGCTCAACGCGTGGCGCCCGCCGGCCGGGACGTTCGACGCGCCCCTGGACTACGGGAGGCGGATCGCGCGCTTCCACGAGCTGGGGCTTCTGACCGACCGGGACCGGGACGACCTGCAGAAGCTGATGCGCGGACTGGCCCACGCGGGCGGCCGTCAGGGCATGGGGCAGTTCTGTCACGGCGACGCCCTGCTCTCCAACATCCTCCTCTCCCCGGCGGGTCCGGTGCTCGTCGACTGGGAGCACGCGGGCTGGTACCTCCCGGGGTACGACCTGGCGACCCTGTGGGCGGTGCTCGCCGACGCGCCGCTGGCCCGGCGCCAGATCAGCCAGCTCGCCCAGCAGGCGGGGCCCGCGTCCCGGGACGCGTTCCTGGTGAACCTGATGATCGTCCTGACCCGGGAGATCCGGACCTACGAGACGGCGGTGCAGCGCACCATGAAGGAGGCTCCGCCGGCCGGCTCGGTACCCGTGCCCACGGGGGCGCTCGCTCCCGGGGAGGAACAGCGGCTGCTCCTGAGGCGGCTGCACGACGACTGCGCCATGGCACGGCGGGCCGTGCGCGCGGCGGTCGGGACGCGCTGAGGCGCCGGTCCGGTCGACGACGACGGGGGTGGGTGCGCCGTGCGCCCGGTGCCGACACACCGGGACGCGGCGCATCGGCGCGTCCGGACCGCCGCGCGCACGGCCCGTGGGCTCGTGCCGAGCGGCCATGGGTCCACGCCGCTGACGCGTCCCAGGCCCGGGGCCCCGCTGCCGCGAAACTCCTCCGAACGGCCTCCGTTCCCGCTCTGACGTGGGAACTTTCTGGCGATAAGGCGTGATTGACGGATCGTCCGGGAGCCGATACCCCTGTACGGGTTCGGTCCCGCACGCCCCCGTGTCACCCCGCCTCAGGAGGCTGCCTTGCTCCGTTCCACGTCCCCGGGACGTACCCCGGCACCACGTGTCCCGAGGGCGGTGGGCGCGCTCGCGTCGGCCGCCCTGCTGCTGCCGCTGCTGTCCGCCGCGCCTCCGGCGGGCGCCGAGACGCCCGGTGCGGGCGTCCTCCAGGGGCAGTTCGCCCGAGCCGCCGCGCGGCACGGCGTACCCGAGAGCGTGCTGCTGGCCGTCTCGTACCTCCAGTCGCGCTGGGACGCCCACGGTGGTGCTCCCAGCGTGACCGGGGGGTACGGGCCGATGCACCTGACGGACGCGGTGACGGCCCTGGCCGGGGAGGTCCCGCACCACTCGGACGGCGCGGAGGACGCGCGCGGCGACTCCTCGCGCGCCGTGCGCTCCGGCGCGCGGGTCCCGGCGGCCGTACCGGACCGGTCGTCGCTGCCTCCCCGGCTGCGGACCCTGGATCGCGCCTCGGCGCTGTCGGGCATCCCGGCGGAGGAGCTGCGGACCGGCTCGGCGGCGAACATCGAGGGCGGGGCGGCCCTGCTGGCCGCCGCGCAGCGCGAGGCCGGGCTCCCGGCGAGCGCGGATCCGGCCGACTGGTACGGGGCGGTGGCGCGGTACTCGGGCGCGGACGACTCGGCGACGGCGGCGGTGTACGCGGACGACGTGTTCGAGGTGATCAGGACCGGCGAGTCGCGCACGACGGACAGCGGGCAGGCGGTGCGGCTGGCGGCGGCGCCCGGGGTGGCGCCGGTCACCGGTCAGCTCGCGGCGCTCGGGCTGCGCCGTCCGGCCGGGGGGCCGGTGGAGTGTCCCCGCACGGTGGCGTGCGAGTGGGTGCCCGCGCCGTACGAGGAGTTCGGCGACGGCGACTACGGCAACCACGACAAGGCGGACCGGCCGGGGTCCCAGTCGGTCGACTACATCGTCATCCATGACACCGAGGCCACCTGGGACACCACCCTGAAGCTGGTGCAGGACCCGACGTACGTGTCGTGGCAGTACTCCCTGCGTTCCTCGGACGGGCACGTGGCCCAGCACCTGCCGCTCAAGGACGTGGGCTGGCACGCGGGCAACTGGTTCGTGAACGCCAAGTCGGTGGGTCTCGAACACGAGGGCTTCCTGACCTCGCCGGACTCCTGGTACACGGAGGCGATGTACCGCTCGTCGGCGCGGCTCGTGCGGTATCTGGCCGCCCGGTACGACATCCCGCTCGACCGGCGGCACGTACTGGGTCACGACAACGTGCCGGGGACGGTGACGTCCACGATCAGGGGCATGCACACGGACCCGGGCCCGTTCTGGGACTGGGCGCACTACTTCCGGCTGCTCAGCCGTCCGTTCGCGCCGAGCGCGGGTCCGGACGCCGGGGTGGTGACGATCCGGCCCGACTACCCGTCCCACCGGCCGGTCTACACGGACTGCGGGACGGCGGGCGAGGCGTGCGCGCCGCACGGGAGCGGGGCCGTGCGCCTGCACACCGCGCCGAGCTCCGACGCGCCCCTGGTGCGGGACATCGGGCTGCGGCCGGGCGGGCAGGACTCCACCACGGGGATCGACGACACCGGGGCGCGCGCCTCGACGGGGCAGAGCTACGCGGTGGCGGAGCGCCGGGGCGACTGGACGGCGATCTGGTACCTCGGGCAGAAGGCGTGGTTCCACAATCCGCGGAGGGAGCCGACGGCGGTGAACTCCCGGGGGCTCGTCCTGACCCCGAGGAAGGGGCTGGCGGAGGTGCCGGTGTACGGGAGGGCGTACCCGGAGGCGTCGGCGTATCCGGCGGGGGTGCCGGTGCAGGCGGTGTCGCCGTTGCCGTACAAGCTGCTCGCGGGGCAACGGTACGTGGTGGGTGACCGTACCCCGGGCGAGTACTTCTTCGCGCCTACGTTCGATACCAGTGGGCACAGGGTCGTTCGGGGCCAGGAGGAGTACTACCTGATTCAGTTCGGCCATCGCGTGGCCTTTGTGAAGGCCGCTGACGTGCGGGTTTCCCGAGCCTGACGAGAGACCGACCGAAACGTGCGGGGTGGTGCCGGATGAGCGATCCGACACCACCCCATTGGCGTTCATAGGACTATTCAAGAGATCGCGTGCGGCTTCCGGGCGACGGGTAAAGGTGGGCCGGACAACCACCACCCATTCACCGGAAGGCACTTCCGCACATGCCACAGCCCTTCGTTATGCCGGATTTCTATGTTCCGTATCCGGCACGGCTCAATCCCCATCTGGAGACCGCCCGCACCCACACCCGCGAGTGGGCACGGACGATGGGGATGCTGGAGGGCTCGGGCGTCTGGGAGCAGGAGGACCTCGACTCCCACGACTACGCGCTGCTCTGCTCCTACACCCACCCCGACTGCGACGCCGGGGCACTCGACCTCGTCACCGACTGGTACACGTGGGTCTTCTTCTTCGACGACCACTTCCTGGAGGTCTTCAAGCGCCCCCAGGACCGGCCGGGCGGCAAGGAGTACCTGGACCGGCTGCCGTCGTTCATGCCCGCCGACCCCGCCGCCGGGATGCCCGAGCCGGCCAACCCCGTCGAGGCGGGGCTCGCCGACCTCTGGAGGCGAACCGTTCCCTCGATGTCCGAGGGCTGGCGCGTCCGGTTCGCGGAGGCCACCGAACACCTGCTGTACGAGTCCCTGTGGGAGCTCGACAACATCAACGACGGACGGGTGGCCAACCCCGTCGAGTACATCGAGATGCGGCGCAAGGTGGGCGGCGCGCCCTGGTCCGCCGGGCTCGTCGAGTACGCGGCGGGCGCCGAGGTCCCCGCCCGGGTCGCGTACTCCCGGCCGCTGCGGGTGCTCAGGGACGCCTTCTCGGACGCCGTCCACCTGCGCAACGACCTCTTCTCGTACCAGCGCGAGGTGGAGGAGGAGGGCGAGAACAGCAACGGCGTGCTCGTGCTGGAACGCTTCCTCGGCTGCACCACCCAGCAGGCGGCCGAAGCCGTCAACGACCTGCTGACCTCCCGGCTCCAGCAGTTCGAGAACACCGCGCTGACCGAGGTCCCCCGGCTCGCCGCCGAGAAGGGGCTCGACCCGGCCGAACGCGCGGCCGTCGCCGCGTACACCAAGGGACTCCAGGACTGGCAGTCCGGCGGCCACGAATGGCACATGCGCTCCAGCCGCTACATGAACGAGGGCATGACCGGCGGACCGTCCCTCATCGGCGGTGTCCTCGGCACGTCCGCGCTCGACGTCCGCACCCTCTTCGGCCGCCCGGCCGCCGCCCGGCTGCGGACCCTCACCCATGTGCCGCACCAGCCCGTCGGGCCCTCACTGGTGCCCGAGATCGAACTGCCGTACCCGCTCACGCTCAGCCCGCACCACGCGGAGGCCAGACGTCGATCCCTGGACTGGGCCGAGGGCTTCGGACTGCTCGACGACCTCTGGGACCGGCCGCTCGCGGAGGGCTTCGACCTGGCGCTGTGCGCGGCGGGGCTCGACCCGGACGCCACGGTGGAGGAGCTGGAGCTGAGCTCCGAGTGGCTGACCTGGGGCACCTACGCGGACGACTACTACCCGTCCGTCTTCGGCCGCCCGCGCGACCTCGCCGGGGCCCGGGACCAGACCGAGCGGTTCAAGTCCTGTATGCCGACGGACGATCCGGCCGTCGGGGCGGAACGTGCCGTGAACCCGCTGGAGCGGTCACTGGCCGACCTCTGGGCGCGCACCGCGGGCCCGATGGCCCCGGACGCCCGCGCGCAACTGCGCCACGCCCTCGACGTCATGCTGGAGAGCTGGATGTGGGAGCTGCACAACCAGGCGCAGCACCGGGTGCCCGACCCGGTCGACTACATCGAGATGCGCCGCAGCACCTTCGGCTCCGAACTGACCACGCTGCTCTGCCGGTTGCGGCACTCGGAGGCGCTGCCGCCGGAGCTGTACCGGTCCGGGACGGTGCGCGCCCTGGAGAACGCGGTGATGGACTACGGGGCCCTGATCAACGACCTCTTCTCGTACCAGAAGGAGATCGAGGTCGAGGGCGAGGTGCACAACGGGGTCCTGGTGCTCCAGACGTTCTTCGACTGCGACTATCCGACGGCGGTCACGATGGTCCACGACCTGATGCGGGGGCGGCTGCGCCAGTACGAACTCCTGAAGCAGCGTGAGGTTCCGCTGCTGTACGCCGAGTTCGGGCTCGACGCGGCGGGCCGGGCGGCCTTCGGGACCTATCTGCGGGAGCTGGAGGACTGGCTGGCGGGGGTCCTCAACTGGCACCGGAAGGTGAGCCGTTACGGTGCCGGGGACGTCCACGCGGGCAGCGGTGCCCCGCTGGTGGGCCGGGGCCCGACCGGGCCGGGCACCTCGGCCGTCCGGATCGGCGCGCTCATCGGGTCCACGGTGCGCCGCTGACACGGCGGCGGGCCGCCCCCGGACGGTTCCGGGGGCGGCCCACGGGCCGGGTCCGCGCGCTCAGGCCTCGCGGCCGCGCAGCTGGTCCAGCTCGCGGCGGTCCCGCTTGGTGGGGCGCCCCGCGCCCCGGTCGCGGACCGCGGCGACGGCGACCTGCTCGCGCGGCGGCGGGGGCGGGCTGTTGTCGACGAACGCCTCGGCGGCGACCGGCGGGCCGACCCGCTTGGTGTGGAGTTCCTTCACCTCGACGATCCGCTCCCGGCCCCCGTGCAGGATCCGGACCTCGTCGCCCGGCTTCACCGGCTGGGCGGGCTTGACCCGCTCCCCGTTGACCTTGACGTGTCCGGCCCGGCAGGCCGCGGCGGCCTGCGGGCGGGTCTTGGTGAGGCGGACCGCCCAGATCCAGCTGTCGACGCGCGCGCTCATCGGCCCCGCTCTCCCTCAGCCCTGCTGGAACAGCTCGGCGGGCAGCGGCTTGAGCAGCGCGTACAGGTCGTCGGTGATCGGCCGGTCCCAACTGGCGATCGTCACCAGGACGTTGTCGCTGCGGTCGAACTGGACGCAGGAGATGCGGCTCTCCGAGAGCTTGACGCGGCGCACGATGAGGAGGTTGTCCCCCTGCATCACCGGCACGTCCTCGGTGTCGAGGACCTCGATCGGCTCGTCGTTCTCCAGGGCGTCGAGCAGTTGGGCGACCTCGAAGGGAATCTGGCCGTCCGCGAGCTCCCGCGCCGGGGAGCCCTGCGGCAGATTGCCGATGATCATCGCGGGGCCGCGGCCGCCGAAGAGGTCGTACCGGAGGAAGACACCCTGGCAGGAGCCGTCGGGAGCGGGCAGCAGACCGGCGCCGAGGTTACCGGGCCAGTCTCCCGGATCCATGGCCAGGACATCGAAGTCCGGGCCCGCGGGTGTGGCGGCGCTGCGGCGGCGGAGGAAGGACATACGGCCATGGTACGTGCCCCGGCGCGCGACGCGACGCGCCGGGCGGCTCCCGGCGCTCACTCCCGTCCGGCGGATTCGGAAGGGTCTCCTCCGGTGTTCCGCAGGGCCTGATCGAGTCCCGTCCGGTCGGTGCCGAGCTTGCGGTAGACGGCCGAGAGGAGGTGGGCGACGGCGGTCGGGTCGGTCCCGAGGACGGTGGCCGCGTCCTGGTCGCGGACGGTGAGGTTGGCGGCGGCCCGCTCACGGGCGGTGAGGCTGTGGGTGCCCGCCGGGTGGAGCGCGCGGGGGCGCAGTCCGGCCGCGGCCAGCTCGGCCCGTGCCGTCTCGACGAGGGCGTCGGCGCCGCAGTCCTGGGCGGTCTCCAGGCCCCGGTAGAGGTGCTCGGCCGCCTCCGCGGCGCGCTCGGTGCGGCGCAGGGCCGCTCCGAGCGCGACCAGGGAGCGGGCCAGCTCGTAGGCGGCCGGGGACTGGTCGAGCCAGTCGACGGACTCCTCCAGGAGCTTGATCCGCTCGGGTCCCTCGGAGACCTCGGCGGCCACCCGGAGTGCCTGGCCGATCGCGGACGGCGCGCCGTACTGGCGGGCGCGGGCGACGGCCTCGTGGGCGGTGGCGAGGCCCTTCGCCGGGGAGGTCGCCGCCTCGGCGAGGGCGAGGTGGAGCTGCCAGGGACAGCAGGAGGGGTTGCGCTTGCCGCGCGGGTCGAGGCGCCTGCCGACGGCGGCCAGTTCCTCGGCGGCCTCCTGGGTGCGGCCGGTGGCCAGCAGCAGTTCGGCGTGGACGGTCTCGCAGTCGGGGATGGTGACGGCGGCGGGGAACGGTTCGCCGAAGTCGTGCTCGCGGGCGACCCGCTCGGCCTCGTCCGTACGGCCCCGGGCGATGAGGACCTCGATCATGACGCCGGTGGCGTACCAGAGGGCCGGGGTGCGGGCGCCGACGCGCTCGGCGAGGCGGAGTCCGGAGCGGGCGAAGTCCTCGGCCTCCATCAGCCGGCCGCGCCGGAAGCGGATGTAGCCGATGAGGGTGTACGCGAAGGCCAGGTGCGCGCCGCGCCAGCCCTGCTTCTCGAACTCGGCGGTTCCGGCGGCGAAGAGTTCCTCGGCGCGGCCGGGCCGGTCGGCGTACAGGTGGAGGAGGGCCACGAGGACGGGCACTTCGAAGCCCCTGCTCTCGTCGGCCCAGGTCAGGCCGCCTTCGAGGGCGCGCTCGGCGTGTTCGAGGGCGACGGAGGAGGGTTCGGCGCGCAGGGTGGCGTCCCAGGCGCGGAGTCCGATGATGTACCGCTCGGTGACGTCCCGGCCGGTGAGCCGGTCGGCGAGGGCCGCGAGGCGCCGGGACCGGGCGGGTGATTCGGGTTCGTCGGCGCGCAGCGCGTCCCACATGAACTTCTCGGCCTGCATCCGCAGGCGGCTGCGGGCGTCGGTGGCCTGCCGGGCCTCGCAGCCGAGGAGTTCGGACGCCTCGGCGAGCCGGTCGCTGTGGGCGAGGACCTGGGCCAGCCGGTAGACGATGCCGTGGCGCAGCGCCGGGTCGGCGACGGGTTCCTCCAGGGCGGCGCGCAGATGGTTGACGGTGGTGGCGGGTTCGGTGAGGAGCGAGGAGCAGCCCAGTTCGAAGAGGACGGCGGCCCGGTCGGCGGGGGCGGGTGGTTCCCGCAGGGCGCGGGCGAGGTAGCGGCGGGCCGCGTCGGGGGCTCCCGCGCGCAGGGTCTCGCTCGCGGCGGCGCGCAGTTGGTGCACGACCCCCGAGTCGCCCTCGGGGTGGGTCTCCAGGAGGTGGCGGGCGGCCGCGGTGGGGCCGAGGCCCGCGTCCACGACGCACCAGGCGGCCTGGCCGTGCAGGGCGACGCGCAGGCCGTCGGGGATGGAGCGGTAGACGGCGCTGGCGATGAGCGGGTGGACGAACTGGAGGGGGTCGTCGGGGTGCTCCGCCTCGGCGAGGACGCGGGCCTCGCGGAGCCGGGCGGCGCAGTCCGCGACCGCTTCGCCGCCGAGTCCGGCGACGGAGCCCGCGAGCTGGGGCGAGATCTCGGTGCCGAGGACGGCGCAGGCCCAGGCGAGGCGGACGGTGGCGGTGCCGAGCCGTTCGAGGCGGGTGACGAGTCCGGCGCCCTTGAGGGCGGCGACGAGGTCGCGGAGCGCGGGTGCGGAGTCGGCGGTGGGTGTGAGGCCGTGGTCGCGGACCTTGGCGGCGAGCTCCACCGCCTCGAAGGGGTTGCCGGAGGTGACGGTCCAGAAGTCGCGGCAGAAGACCTCGTCGGCGTGGGCGCCCACCTGGTCGCGGACGAGCCGGGTGACGGCGTCGGAGGTGAGCGGGGCGAGTCCGAGCGGGCGCTGTCCGGACCTGCGGCCGGTGAATTCGACTCCTTCGTCGGGGAGTTCGTCGGGCCGGTAGGCGACGACGAGGAGCATGGGCAGCTCTTCGGCGCGCGGTGCGAACGCGGCGAGCCAGCCGAGGGACTCGGGGTCGGCCCAGTGGGCGTCGTCGAGGACGACGACGAGGGGCGCGCGGCGGACGGCGAGGTGGGTGAGGACCCAGTCGAGTCCGTCGCGCAGGCCCTGCGGGTCGGGCGGCGATCCCTCGTCGGAGGCGCGCAGGCCGAGGGCGGGGCCGACGATGTCGTACCAGGAGCCGAGCCGTTCGCGCAGTTCGGTGTCGGTGGCGTGGGCCAGCTGGGGCTGGAGGAGCTGCCGGGCGACGTGGAAGGCGACCTGCTGTTCCTGGTCGCCGCCCCGGGCGGAGAGGACGGTGCAGCCGCGGGCGGCGGCGCGGCGCCGTATCTCGGTCAGCAGGGTGGTCTTGCCGAGTCCGGCGGGTGCGGCGTAGGCGAGGATGCCGCCGCGCCGGGCTCCCGGCGGGTGTTCGCCCGCCTCGGTGGCGGGGGCGCCGGGGAGCGGGGCGGCCGTGGTCCCCTCGTCGGTGGCGGGGGTGCTTCCGGTACGGGGCCTGGCCTCCTCGTGTCCGAGTCCGGGCAGGGCGACGAGGCGCGGGCGGAGTGCGGGCACGCGGTCGGGCCAGGGCGGGTCCTCGACGAGGCCGGTCAGCAGGTCGAGGGCCTCCTCGGCCGCGTTGAGCGCCGCTTCGCGTTCGAAGAGGCCGAGTCCCCGACGGGCCGTCCGACCGTTCCGCTGTGCCACGTTCCACCCCCACCACCGGGGGCGTGCGCCGGGCGCACGATCGGGATGCCCGGCGGGTAGCCCCGCGAAAACCCCAGCGTACGCCGGTCGGTGGGCCCCGTGCCGGGCAAACGTGGAGGTGGCCTCCCTCGATTGTCGGCCGCCCCGGCCGGACCGGTGTGCGCCGGGCGGCCGTCCGGCCCGTCCGGAGCGGGACCGCCCCGGTGACGGGCCCGGCTCCGGTTACGTACTGCCTCCGGTAGGTGCTCAGCCGGTGGGCGGGGTGTCTCCCACGAGCCACATGGCGAAGAACTGCGCGCCTCCTCCGTAGGCGTGGCCGAGGGCCCTGCGGGCGCCTTCGACCTGGTGCTCGCCCGCCTCTCCCCGTACCTGGAGGGCCGCCTCGGCGAAGCGGATCATTCCGGAGGCGCCGATGGGGTTGGTGGAGAGGACTCCGCCGGAGGGGTTCACGGGCAGGTCGCCGTCGAGTTCGGTGACCCCCGCCTCGGTGAGCTTCCAGCCCTCGCCCTCCTCCGCGAAGCCGAGGTTCTCCAGCCACATCGGTTCGTACCAGGAGAACGGCACGTACATCTCGACGGCGTCGATCTGGCGCCTCGGGTCGGTGATGCCCGCCTGCCGGTAGACGTCGGCGGCGCAGTCCCGGCCCGCCCGGGGCGAGACGAAGTCCTTCCCCGCGAAGAGGGTGGGTTCGCTGCGCATCGCCCCGCCGTGCATCCAGGCGGGCGGGCGGGGTGCGCGGGCCGCGCCCGCGCGGTCGGTGAGGACCATGGCGCAGGCGCCGTCCGAGGAGGGGCAGGTCTCGGAGTAGCGGATGGGGTCCCAGAGCATCGGGGAGGACTGGACCTTCTCCAGGGTGAGGTCGTGCTCGTGGAGGTGGGCGTAGGGGTTCTTGAGCGCGTTGCGCCGGTCCTTGTACGCGACGAGGGAGCCGATCGTGTCGGGGGCGCCGGTGCGGCGCATGTAGGCGCGGACGTGCGGGGCGAAGAAGCCCCCGGCGCCCGCGAGCAGCGGCTGCTGGAAGGGGACGGGCAGGGAGAGGCCCCACATGGCGTTGGACTCGGACTGCTTCTCGAAGGCGAGGGTGAGGACGGTGCCGTGGACGCGGGCGGCGATCAGGTTGGCGGCGACCAGGGCGGTGGAGCCGCCGACGGAGCCGGCGGTGTGCACGCGGAGCATGGGTTTGCCGACCGCGCCGAGCGCGTCGGCGAGGTACAGCTCCGGCATCATCACGCCCTCGAAGAAGTCCGGTGCCTTCCCGATGACGACGGCGTCGATGTCCGCCCAGGTCAGTTCCGCGTCCGCCAGGGCGCGGACGGCGGCCTCGCGGACGAGTCCGGCGAGGGAGACGTCCCGGCGGGCGGCGACGTGTTTGGTCTGGCCGATGCCGACGACGGCGACGGGCTCAGCGGACATGGGGCTCTCCTTCCAGGACGGCGACCAGGTTCTGCTGGAGGCACGGTCCCGAGGTGGCGTGGGCGAGGGCCCGGTCGGACGCGCCCCGGTGGACGCGGGCGGCGGCCTCGCCGAACCGGATGAGCCCGGCGGCCATGACCGGGTTGGCGGCGAGCGCTCCGCCGGACGGGTTGATCAGCACACTGTCGTCGAGGTCGAGGGCCTTGCGCAGCACGACTTCCTGGGAGGTGAAGGGGGCGTGGAGTTCGGCGGTGTCGACGGGCCGTTCGAAGACTCCGGCGTGTTCGGCGGCGAGGCGGGTGGAGGGTGATCTCGTGAGGTCGCGGACGCCGAGGGAGTGCGCCTCGATCCGGTGGTCCATGCCCCGGATCCAGGCGGGGCGGGCGCACAGTTCGCGGGCTCGGTCACCGGCCGCGAGGATCACCGCGGCGGCGCCGTCGCCGATCGGCGGGCAGTCGCCGGTGTGGAGGGGGCCGACGAGCCGGTCGCCCCGGGGACGGGCGCCGCGCAGCTGGGCGTGCGGGTTGCCGGTGGCGTCGGCGCGGCTGCGGGCGGCGATGCCCGCGAGGGCCTCCTCGTCGGTGTCGCCCGCGTCGAGGAGGGCCTGTGCCTGGAGGGCGGCGAGGGCCACGGAGTCGGGCCAGAGGGGGGCCAGGTAGTAGGGGTCGAGCTGGCGGGTGAGGACGTCGCGGACGGAGCCGGGCGAGGACTTGCCGTACGCGTAGACCAGCGCGGTGTCGGCCTGGCCGGTGAGGAGCTTGACCCATGCCTCGTACAGGGCCCAGGCGCCGTCGGCCTCGACGTGGGACTCGGAGATCGGCGGCCAGGCGCCGACGCCGTCGAGGGCCATGGTGAAGGAGAAGGCGCGTCCGGCGAGGTAGTCGGACGAGCCGGAACAGGTGAAGCCGATGTCGGCGGTCTTCAGGCCGGTCCGCCGCAGGACGTCGTGGAGGACGGGCATGACCATCTCGACCTCGGAGAGGTCGTCGGTGCGCCGTCGGTGGTCGCTCTGGGCGAAGGCGACGATCGCCACCTCTCGGTCGGGCCTCACAGCAGCTCCTTGTAGGTGTCGTAGTCGGCGTCGGGTTCGCCGGTGGGCCGGTAGTGGTCGGGGTACCGGCCGCCGTCGGTCCAGACGGGCTCGACCCGCAGGCCCATGCGGACCTGGTCGTAGGGGATGCCGCCGATGCGTCCGTGGAGGGCGAGCCCGGCGCCGTCGAGGGCGATGTGGGCGTAGACGTAGGGGACTTCGATGTCGGCGTTGCGGGCCTTGATGTTGACGATGCAGTAGGTGGTGACGGTGCCGCCGGGGCCGACCTCGACCCGGTCGGTGGTGGCGACCCCGCAGGCGGGGCAGGCACCTCGGGGCGGCACGTACACCTTGGCGCAGACGGGGCAGCGTTCGCCGACGGTGCGGCGTTCGGCGAGGGCTTCGAGGTAGCGGGTCTGGGCGCGGCCGGGGCTGTAGGTGTAGTCGAGGCGGGCGGGGGCGACGATGCCGGTGACGGGGGCGTCGAAGCGTCCGTCGTGGGGGCTCGCCGTGCCGTCGGGGTCGCTGTCGTACGGCTCGAAGCAGGCGATGTCGGTGATGGCGCCGGTGCGTTCGGCGGCCCAGCGGATCCGGACCCGGGCGCCGGTGCGGACGGCTTCGGGGCCGGGGGCGTCGAGGGCGTGGAGGAGGGCGGTGTCGGCGCCGTCGAGCCGGACCAGCACCCAGGCGAAGGGGGTGTCGAGGGGCTGGTGGGGGCGGGGGTGCGGGTTCCAGGCCCAGGTGGTGACGGTGCCGGTGGGGGCGACCTCGACGAGGTCGGAGAGTTCCTCGGCGGTGGCGGGGTCGTACTCGACGGGCGGGACGAGGACCTCGCCGGTCGTGGTCCGGACGCCGAGCACGGTCCGCTCGCGGAGTCCGGTGAGGAAGGCGGACTGGACGGGGCCGAGGGACCGGGTGAAGGGGAACTCGACGACGAGGGGGGCGCGGAGGGTCTCCGGCGGTGGGGTGACGGTCATGTGCGGGCTCCTGTGTCGGGAGGGGCTGCGTGGGGGTGGGCGGGTCCGGCCGGGGGCCGCCGGGCGGTCCGGCCGGGGCCCCGGGGCGGGCTCGTCGGTACGGGCGGACCCGTCGGTGCGGGCAGGCCGTCGGTGCGGGCTCCGCCCCGGACGCGGCGGAGGGGGAACGGGGGAACGCCGCTCCCGGCCAGGCCCCGGTTCCGGATCGGGCCCGATTCCGACCCCCGGTTCCGGCTCCAGGGGCGCGGTGGCGGGCGCCGCCGCTTCGCGCGGGACATCCCCGCCCAGAAATGGCCGGGGACGTCGTTCCTGGCCGACCCCGGGACTGCGGGCGGGCGGGGGCCGGGAGCTTCGTGCCCCGCGGGGCCCCGGAACCCCCGACGGAGGCCGGGAGCCCCGTGTCCGACGAGCCCCCGGACCGCGGGGGCAGGCGTCGTGCCCGACGAGACCCGGCCCCGGGGCGGGCCGTCGCCGTCACTCCCGGCGGAACTCCGGTGTCCGTTTCTCCGCGAAAGCCCGCGCGCCCTCCTTCGCGTCCGCCGTGTCGAAGATCGGCCAGCCGCGCGCGAGTTCGGCGGCCAGCCCCTCGGTCTCGGTCAGTTCGGCCGTCTCGTAGACGGAGGCCTTGACGGCCTCGACCGCGAGCGGACCGCAGGCATTGACGCGTTCGGCGAGGCCGAGCGCGGTGTCCAGGGCGGTGCCGTCGGGGACGACCCGGCCGACGAGCCCGATACGGGCGGCTTCCTCCGCGCCGTACGGACGGCCGGTGAGGAGCATTTCGAGGGCGTGGGTACGGGCGATCTGCCGGGGCAGCCGCACGGTGGAGCCGCCGATGGGGAAGAGCCCGCGCCGGACCTCGTAGAGACCGAAGGTGGCGGAGGCGCCCGCGACCCGGATGTCGGTCCCCTGGAGGATCTCGGTGCCGCCCGCGACGCAGTGCCCCTCGACGGCGGCGATGACGGGCTTGCGGGGCCGGTGGTGGCGCAGCATCGCCTTCCAGTGCAGGTCGGGGTCGGCCTTGAGCCGGTCCCGGTACCGCTCCCCCTCCATGCCCTTTCCGGCCAGGGCCTTGAGGTCCATGCCCGCGCAGAACGCGCCGCCCGCTCCGGTGAGGACGACCGAGCGGACGGCGTCGTCCGCGTCGGCCTCCAGCCAGCCGTCGTACAGGCCGACGAGCATCGGCAGCGACAGGGCGTTCTTGGCCTCGGGCCGGTTCAGAGTGAGGACGAGCGTGGCGCCTTCGCGCCGGACGCTGAGGTGTTCGGTGCCGCCCATGGGGGCCTCCCGTCTCCAGTTCTGGAACAGGTTGCAGGAGCCGGGGGTCCAGTTCAATAGTTTTCTGACACTCAGTCAGTTTCTTCTGCGCACCCCCTTCCGCCCTCGGGCGGTCGGCGCTCTAATGACCGCCGAGCCGGTGCGCACCCGTATCCGTCAGCACGAGCCGGGGTCAGGAGGAACGGTGGAGTACAACCTTGCCGACCTGTTCGAATCGGTCGTCGACGTGGTCCCCGACCGCGAGGCGCTGGTGTACGTCGACCATCCCGGCACGGGCGAGGAGCGCCGGCTCACCTACGCGGAGCTGGACGCGGCGGCCAACCGCGTGGCCCACCACCTCCTCGACGCGGGCGTGCGGCCCGGCGAACACCTGGGGCTCCACCTCTACAACGGGATCGAGTACCTCCAGACCGTCCTCGCCTGTCTGAAGGCGCGGATCGTGCCGGTGAACGTGAACTACCGGTACGTGGAGGAGGAACTGGTCTATCTCTACCGGGACGCCGACCTCGCCGCCCTCGTCTTCGACGCCGAGTTCACCGAGCGGGTCGCGGCGGCGCTGCCGCAGACGGAGAAGCTGCGGCACCTGGTGCGGGTGGGGACCCCGCCCGGGGACGCCCCGCCGCTCGACTGCGTGGCGTACGCCGAGGCGGAGGCCTCGGGCTCGCCGGGACGCGGCTTCGGGCCCCGCTCCGGCGACGACCTCTTCATCATCTACACCGGTGGGACGACGGGGATGCCCAAGGGCGTGCTGTGGCGCCAGGAGGACCTGTTCTTCGCGGGGCTGTTCGGCGGCGATCCCTCGGGAGAGCCCGTGAAGCGCCCCGAGGAACTGGCCGAACGGGTCGCCGCCGGGGGCGCGGGCATCACCTTCTTCCCTGCGCCTCCCCTGATGCACGGCACGTCCACGCTGACCGCGTTCATCGCCTTCGACTACGGGCAGCGGGTCGTCCTGCACCGCAAGTACGTCCCCGAAGAGGTGCTGCGGACCCTGGCCAAGGAGAAGGTGTCCAGCATCTCCCTGGTCGGGGACGCGATGCTGCGGCCGCTGGTGGACGCGCTGAGCGGCCCGCTGAAGGACACGGACCTGTCCGCCCTGTTCAGCCTCTCCTCGTCCGGGGCGATCATGTCGGAGACCGTACGGGCGCAGCTCCAGGAGCTGATGCCGCACGTCCTGCTGCTCAACAACTTCGGCTCCACGGAGTCCGGTTCCAATGGGCGCGCGACCGACGACTCGGGCCCCGCGAAGGGCTTCCGGCTGCACGTCAACGAGCGCACGCAGGTCGTCGATCCGGCGACGCTCGCCCCGGTCGCCCCCGGGGAGACCGGCCGTCTGGCGCAGCGCGGCCATGTGCCGCTGGGCTACTACAACGACCCGGCCAAGACCGCCGAGACGTTCTTCGAGCGGGACGGGCTGCGGTGGGTCCTCCTCGGGGACATGGCGACCGTGGACGCGTCCGGTGTGGTGACCGTCCTGGGGCGGGGTTCCCAGTGCATCAACACGGGCGGCGAGAAGGTCTATCCGGAGGAGGTGGAGCAGGCACTGAAGGCTCACCCCGACGTGTACGACGCGCTCGTCGCCGGGGTGCCCGACGCGCGCTGGGGCAGCCATGTCGCCGCCGTCGTCCAGCTCCGCGCGGACGCCCCGCCGCTGGACCTGGCGTCCCTGCAGGAGCACTGCCGGGCGCGGCTGGCCGGTTACAAGGTCCCGCGCCAGCTGGTTCTCACCGACCGCGTCCAGCGGTCCCCCAGCGGCAAGGCGGACTACCGCTGGGCCCGCACGGTGGCGGTGGACGCCGACGCGGCGGAGGGGCCCCGCGACTGAGGAGCCCCCGCCGGAGGGGCCGGACCGCCGGGACCCGGGACCCCGCAGGCGTGGCCGGACCGCCGGGACGACGGCCCCTCGGGTGGCCCGACCGCCGGGGCGACGGCCCCCGGGGTGGCCCGACCGCCGGACTCGAAGCCCACGGCCCGGTGGTCGGACGACCGGGACCCCGCCCCCGTCGCCGGGCCGTCGGACCGTCTGACCACCGGGATCGAAGGCCCGGCCCGAGGGCGGCCGGACCGCCGGGTGCGCCCGGGGCTGTCCGTCGTCGTCCGGCGCGGGCACAATCGGGCCCATGCCGAACGCACCGGGCACCGTGCCGCCCCCGCGCCACCCGCCCGCCTACCTCGCCCTGGGGTTCCTGGTGGGCGGGGTGACGGGCGCGTCGCTGACCGCCCTCGTCAGTGGCTTCGTCGTCGGCGTGACTCCCCTGGTCGTCACGGGTCTTGTGCTGCCCGCGCTCTCGGGGATGCTCTTCTTCCTCGCCACCCGTCCGCGCGTGGCCCGGGAGGCGGCCGAGGTGCCGCGCACCGCGCTCGCCGCGATCGAGAGCCTCGAAGCCTCCGAGGGCGAGGCCAGTGACGTGCCGGTGCGGTTCGAGCTGTCCGTGGCGCCGGACGGCGCGGCCCCGTTCCGCGTGGAGGTACGGCAGGACGTGCACCTGTCGGAACTGCCGGGCTACCGGCCGCGCGGGGTGGTGGTCGTGGAGTACCCGCCGGAGCGGCCCTGGAAGACCCGGATCGTACGACGGCCGACGCCTCGGTGGGAGGAACGAGCGTCGGTGGCACGGGTGGACCCGGCGCCCGGTCCGGTCCTGCGGCACGAGGTCCCGAGCGACTGCCTCGGCTCCCTCCTCTCCCTCCTCGGGCTGCTGATCGGCGCGGCCGTCGTCCTCCTGTTGTTCCGCGCCGACCTGTTCGGCGCCCCCGGCGACACCGGAACCCCCGGGCGGTCCGTCTCGTCGTTGTCCACGGACCCCGGGACGCGTTGACCGGCGGCTCTCCGCCGGAAGCGACCGGGGGCGGGCGCCGGGCCTCACGGGCCGGGCACGATGCGGCGGGGAGGGTCCCGCGACGGGGCACGACGACCGCGCGGCGGTCGGACGAACGGGAGGACGAAGGCGCATGGGGTGGGACGAGTTCCTGGTGCTGTGGTGCGCGGGGTGGGCCGTGACGGCGGTGGTCGGGCTGGTCAGGTCGCTGGCCGGGCTGACGAAGGCACAGCGGACGGTACGGCTCGCGGGGCGGATCACCCGGGTCCGGGAGCCCCGGCACGGCGGGTCCCGGCTGGGCGGGATATCGGTGGTCGTCTCCTACCGCGACCCGGTGTCCGGGCAGGACGTCGTCGTGACGAACGACGGGGAACGCGGTGAGACGCTCACCGTCGCCTGGGAGGGCCGGGAGATCGGGGTCAGCCATCCCCGGGGCGCGCCGCACGCCTACCGGTTCTCCCCCGCCCCGGAGGAAGCCGGCCAGGGGCTCGGGTGGCCGATGGGCGCCCTCTTCCTCGTCTACGCCGGGCTGGTGGTCCTCGCCGCGCTCGCCTGGGGGTGGCCCTGGACGCTGGTCGGCTTCGGCTGGCCGTGGGCGGTCGTCGCCGCCGCCCATCTGCCCGGGACCGTCCGCGCCAAGAACCGGCGGCTCGGGAGGCTGGCCGCGATGGAGAGCGTCCGGGGGCGGGTCGTCGCGGTCCTCAAGGACGTCAGCGTCGATGAGGACGACGGCCACACCCGTACGACCGTCACCCCGGTCGTGTCGTTCACGACCCGCGCGGGGACTGCCGTCCTCGCCCACTGCGCCGCGAACCTGCCGGACCCCGCCGACTCCTACGGCCGTGACGTGACGGTCCACTACACGCCGTCCGATCCGGCCGAGTTCACGCTGGACCGCGCGGCCGAGCACCGCTCCGAGGAGACCGAGGTGACGGTCAACGTCCTGGTCATCGTGGTGCTCGTGGTGACGGCGCTGGTGGGCCTGGCGATGCTCTGATCCTCCACCGCCCTCCGGCCCGGCCGGTCGCCCCGGACGCGGACCGGCGTCCTCGGACGTGCGGTCGTCCTACGGGCCGTGGCACGGTACGATCCCCGACCCGCCCGGGTGTTCGTCCGTCAGACTCCGAACTCCCGCAGTGCCGACAGGAATTCCTCCGGCCGCTCCGTGTGCACCAGGTGGCCCGCCCCGATCGTGACGAGACGGGCGCCGGGGACGCGCCCGGCCAGCCAGGACATCCGGTCCTGCGGCACGTGGCTGGCCGGTCCGCCCGCCACGACGAGGGTGGCGGCGGTGATCGCGGACAGGCCCTCGCACCAGGACGGATCCGGATCGTTCAGCTGGGTGTCGGTGGCCGGGACGATCTCCCAGTCGAAGCCGAGGGCGCCCTCGGGGCGTACCGCGGGCGGGCGCGGCGGGTCCAGCGGGAGGAAGACCGGGGGCTCCTCCAGGACGAGCCTGCCGATGAGTCCGGGCTCGCGCGCGGCGAGCAGACACGCCGCCCCCGCGCCCATCGAGTGCGCGACGACGGTAGCGCCGCCGAGTCCGAGGGCCTTCAGGAAGCCGCCCAGTTCGTCGCGGAAGGCGTCGAAGCCGTAGCCTCCGGGCCGGTCGCTGAGTCCGTGGCCGCGCAGGTCGACCGCGTACACCCGGCGGTCGGCGGCCAGTTCGGCGGCGATGCGTTCCCAGGTGGTTCCGTTCTCGCCTCGCCCGTGGACCAGGACGACCGGCGGGGCGCCCTCGGGGCCGCGTACCCGGTGGGCGAGGCGGACGCCGTCCACGGTGACCGTACGCACCTCCGGATCGAGGAAGGCGGCGACCGCGCGGACGAACCCGGGGCCGTCGTCCACCCACGGGTAGTGCCCGGCGCCCGGCAGGACGACGAGTTCCGCCGACGGGAAGCGGGCCGCGCCCTCGGCCGCCGTGGCCGGCGTGGGGCCCGCGTCGCGCTCCCCCGCCAGGACCAGGACCGGTGCCGTGAGCGCGGCCAGCGCGCGGCGGGTGGACTCCGGGTCGTACGCCCCCTCGCCGTGATAGGCGGAGGCGGCCTCCTCGTGCGTCTGTGCCGCCTCGGTCGCCGCGTGCTCCCGGGCCGGCCCGTCCCAGCGGCCGTACGTGAAGGGGGCGACGGCCTCACGGACGCGGGACGGCGGGGTGTCTGGGCCGACCGCGTCGAGGGCCGTACGGGCCTCCGGGTACCAGGGCCGGTCGGCGAAGCCCTCCACCACCGCGTCCCACTCCGCTTCCGTGCTGCCGATGCCGAGCGCGCGGCCGACGGAGGTGACGAGGACGAGGGACCGGACCCGCTCGGGGTGCGCGGCGGCGTACAGGGTGGCGAGGTTCCCGCCCGCCGAGTGGCCGAGGAGGTCGATCCGCTCCCGTCGGAGGTGGACGCGGAGCGCCTCGACGTCGCCGACCTGCCGGTCGCAGCGGTACGTACCGGGGTCGGCCGGTACGGCGGAGGCCCCGGTGCCCCGGGCGTCGAGCAGGACCAGGGCCCGGTGGGCGCCGAGCCCGCCGAGGTCGCCGAGGTAGTCGGCGTCGCGCATCGGCCCGCCCGCCAGGCACACCAGCGGTTCCCCCTCGCCCACGACCCGGTAGGCGAGTTCGGTCCCGTCGTACGTCGTGAAGTGCGGCATGACGCCGATCCTCACCGGCCCTGGATGATCTTCGCAACCGATTTCGGCGGGCGCGATACGGTGGACGGACCGTCCCGTCCAGCGAAGGAATCGTTTCACCGTGCCCGATACCCGGGAGTCCGCGCTGCGCGGCGACTGCGCCAGTTGTTTCGGTCTGTGCTGTGTGGCGCTGCCCTTCGCGAAATCGGCCGACTTCGCCGTGGACAAGGCCTCGGGCGAGCCCTGCCGGAACCTCCGGGACGACTTCCGCTGCGGCATCCACACCCGGCTGCGGCCCAGCGGCTTCCAGGGCTGCACGGTGTACGACTGCTTCGGCGCGGGCCAGCGGGTCTCCCAGGTCACCTTCGGCGGCGTGTCCTGGCGCGAGGCCCCCGGGACCGCCCGGCAGATGTACGACGTCTTCCAGGTGGTGCGCCAGCTCCACGAACTGCTGCGCTACCTCACCGAGGCCCTGGACCGTCCGGCGGCGCGGCCGGTCCATCCCGGGCTGCGGACGGCGCTCGCCCGTGTCGAGGAGCTGGCCGGGGCCCCGGCGGACCGGCTGGAGCGGTTGGAGGTGTCCGAGGTGCGCGCCGAGGTGAACCGCCTGCTGCTACGCACCAGCGAACTGGTCCGCGCCACGGCCGGTGGGAGGCCGAGGAGCAGGCGCGGGGCGGACCTGGTCGGGAAGCGGCTGCGGGGGGCGAAGCTGCGGGGCACCGATCTGCGCGGGGCGCTGCTCATAGCCGCCGATCTGACCGGGGCGGATCTGTCGCTCACGGACCTGATCGGCGCCGATCTGCGGGACGCCGAGCTGTCGGGGGCGGATCTCACGGGTGCCCTGTTCCTCACCCAGCCGCAGCTGAACGCGGCGCGGGGGGATGCCGGGACCGTCCTCCCGGCGGGTTTCGAGCGTCCGGCGCACTGGACGCCCTGACGTCACGGGCTGTCCGTGCCGTGCTCCCCCAGTCCGGCGCGGAGGTCGTAGGTGTACGGCGTGGTGGTGGACAGGGTGAGGAAGCCGAGGCGCCGCAGGATCGGGCGGCTTGTGTCGGCCGCGTCGACCTGGACGTAGCGGTGGCCGTGCGCCGCCGCGATCCGGGCGCGGTGGGTGACGAGCGCGCGGTAGAGGCCACGTCCGCGCCAGCCTTCGACGGTGCCGCCGCCCCACAGGCCCGCGAAGTCGGTGCCGGGGGTGAGTTCGAGCCGGGCGGCGCTGACGGGTTCGCCGTCGGCGAGGGCGACGACGGCGGGCGGGGTCGCCGGGTCGGCTGCGAGCTGTTCCAGGAGGCGCGGTCCGAGATGGCCGCTGTCGGTGCCGAAGGCACGGGTGTGGACCTCGACGACCTGGCGCACGCCGGTCTCGTCGGTGACCTCGCGGAGTTCCACGCCGTCGGGCACGGGGACGTCCGGCAGGTTGTCGGCCTCGGCGACCATCAGGGTCTCGGGGTCCTCGGGGGTGAAGCCCGCGGCGCGGAGACGGTCGCCGAGGTCGGCGGGGGTGTCGTGGCCGTAGAGCTTCCATTCGAAGGGGAGCCCGGCGGCGCGGTAGTGGGCGATCTGCGCGGCGACGGCGGTGTCGGCGGTCCGGGCGTCGAGACCGGACCAGAGCACACCGTTCCAGGCGTGCTCCGGTCCGGTCTGGCGCACGACGCCGTCGATGTGCTCGACACGGCAGCCGGGGCCGTCCGGGCGGGCTTCGCGGCGGAGTTGCCGGTCGTACAGGTCGAGGAGCTGCTGGGGGTCCATGGTGGTCACTCCAGCATCCGGGCGGGGAGCGCCGCAACGGATTTCGCCCCGGCTCCCCTCTCTCGTCTCACCAGGTCACGGGCAGGGTGACGGGCCCTCTGTTGACGGTTCCGGTGCGCCAGGCGATCTGCTCGGGCGGCACGGCGGTGGCGAGCCGGGGGAAGCGGTCGAGGAGGGTTTCGAGCATCACCTCCGCTTCCATCCGGGCGAGTTGGGCTCCGGCGCAGTAGTGGACGCCGTGGCCGAAGGCGAGGTTCGGGGCCTCGTTCCGTTCGAGGTCGAGCCGGTCGGGGTCGGTGTAGACGGTGGGGTCGCGGTTCGCTGCGGGGTAGAAGACGTAGACCGCCTCGCCCTCGCGGATGGTGACGCCGCCGACCTCGATGTCGGCGGTGGCGATCCGGGGCATCCCGACGCCGTTGCGCTGCGGGATGTAGCGGAGGAGTTCATCGACGGCGAGCGGCAGGCGGCGCGGGTCGGCGCGGAGCCTGGCCGTCTCCTCGGGGTGGGTGAGGAGCACGTAGACCATGGTGGCGACGATGTTCCGGACGGCGTCGAGTCCGTTGAGGGTGAGCATGACGGCCGTCGAGACCAGCTCCCGGGTGCTGAGCCCGCCGGTCTCGCGGGCTCCGGCCAGCTCGCTGAGCAGGTCGTCGACGGGACGGTCGGCGCGCTGCCGGGCGAGGTCCGCGAAGTATCCGGCGATCTCCTTCTTGACGGCCTCTCCCTCGGCCGCGGTGGTGTCGCTGGACAGGATGCCCGCGCGCCACTGCTCGACCCGGTCGAGGTCGGCGGCCGGGACGCCGAGGAGTTCGGCGACGACGGTCGAGGAGAGCGGGCCGATGAAGGTCTCGGCGAGGTCCGCGGGCGGGCCCGCCTGGGCGGTGCGGCGGGCGAGTTCGGCGGCCTGCTCGCGGGTGTGGTCGCGCAGGGCGCGCATACGGCGGCGTCCGAAGGTGGGGGCGATCAGCCTGCGGAGCCTGGTGTGCTCGGGCGGGTCGGCGCGGCCGACGCCGCCGGCCGGGGCGAGGGTGTGCGGGGTCATGCTGGTGACGGGCCGCCCGACGGTGAGGGCACGGCTCATGCGCGGGTCGGCGGCGATCTGTTTCACGTGCTCGTACCGGGTCACCAGCCAGGCGTGGCCCTCGCCGTGGCGGAGCCGTACCCGGGCGACCGGCTCCTCACGCAGCAGCCGGTGCGGCAACGGGTCGAAGACCGTGCCGGGGAGCGGGTCCACGGCCCAGTCGTGGACGACCGCACCGGGACGGTCGTCCGGAAGGGGACGGTCGTACGGAACGGGGCAGCCGGGAGGGACCTCCCGGTCGGTCGGGTGAGGGAGGTCGGGTGCGTGAGGGAGGTCGGGCGGGTCGGGGCGGCCCTGCGGGGCGGGGCGGTCGGGCGGACGAGGGGGGCCGGGCCGGGCGGCACGGTCGGGCGGCCCGGCCGGGCCGGGACGGTCGCGTGGGCCGGAAGGGTCCGGCGGGCCGGGGCGGTCGGGCGGGCTCATGGGACGGGAGCCGTCGTCGCGGGGGCCGGTGGAACGGCGCTCCGGCCCGCGTCGTGCCGCAGCGGGGTGATCTGGTCGATGTCGTAGCGGACGCGCAGCGCTTCGACGGCGGCGTGGTCGACCTCGCCGCCGGAGCCGAGGATGTCCATGAGCTCCTCGAAGTAGCGTTCGTGGTCGGGCGGCGGCGAGGCCTGGAACAGCATGCGGACGGGTTCTCCGGTGGGGTTGGCGAAGGCGTGGGGGCAGCCCGGCGGGACCAGGATCAGGGTGCCGGGGGCCGCGCGCACGGCTCGCTGTCCGGACGCGGACTCCCATTCGCGCCAGCTGTCTCTGGTGCGGACGAGCGGTTCAAAGGCGAGGACGTCGAGTTCCCCCTCCAGGACGTAGAACAGTTCCTCGCTGCGTCCGTGCGCGTGGGCACCGACGTCGAAGCCCGGGGGAACGACGACTTCGAAGGTGGAGGCGGCACGGGAGTGCTCGCCCGTCACCTTGAAGGTGACGTGCTGGGCGGCGGTCGTCAGCGTCTTGCCGTGGCCGGGCGGCACGATGAGGCCTCCGCCCGGTCCGATCGCGGTGGCTGTCACGGGGTGTGTGTTCCTCTCACCAGGTGACCGGAAGGGTCTCGGGGCCGCGGATGAGGGCTCCGCGCTGCCAGCGGAGCTGGTTCTCGGGGACGGCGAGCCGCAGGTCGGGGAAGCGGCCCCACAGGGATTCGACGAGGATCTCGGACTCGATGCGGGCGAGCGCGGAGCCCGGGCAGTAGTGGGGGCCGTGCCCGAAGGCGACGTGCGGGTTGTAGCCCCGGTCGAAGTCGAGCCGGTCGGGGTCGGGGAAGACGTCGGGGTCGCGGTTGGCGGTGAGGTAGGAGACGTAGACCGGCTCGCCGGCGGGGA
Organism: Streptomyces sp. NPDC101490; assembly: GCF_044767145.1. Lineage (NCBI taxonomy): Bacteria > Bacillati > Actinomycetota > Actinomycetes > Kitasatosporales > Streptomycetaceae > Streptomyces > Streptomyces sp. NPDC101490. Next base: position 104,556 of record NZ_JBIWNI010000010.1, on the reverse strand, counting down.
TGGTGACGCCCCCGACGTCGACGTCCTCCAGGGCGATCCGGGAGAGCCCGACGGCGTTGCGGTGGGGGATGTAGCGGAGGAGTTCGTCGACGGCGTGCGGGACCAGTGCGGGGTCGGCGCGCAGCCGGGCGAGGTGCTCGGGGTGGGTGAGCAGCGCGTACACCATGTTGGCGCTGTTGTTGCGGACGGCGTGGGCGCCACCGATCTGGATGAGTACGGCGAGCCCGACGGCCTCGTGCTCGGTGAGTGTGTCCTCGTCGACGGCGTCGGCGAGGACGGCCGCGAGGGTCTCCTTGCCGGTGCCGTGGCTGCGGCCGACCAGCTCGGTGAAGTAGCGGCCCATGTCGGACTTGGCCCGCTCACTGGTCTCGCGCCCGGCGGCGGCCGAGATGATCGTGTCGGACCAGTGGGCCATCAGTGGCCGGTCGCCCTCGGGGACGCCCATGAGTTCGCTGACCACGGCGAGCGGGAACGGTCGGTTGACCAGTTCCATCAGGTCGGCGGGGGCGCCTTCCTCCTCGACGCGGTCCAGGAGACCGTCCATCACGTTCTGGGCGTGTTCGCGGAGGGAGCGCAGGGCGCGGGCGCCGAAGGCGCGGGCCACGACCCGCCGCATCCGGGTGTGGTCGGGCGGGTCGGCGAACCCGACGGCGCCCTCCATCGGGATGAAGTGGGGAGCGACGCGGGTGACCGAGCGGCCCCACACGGCCTGGCGGCTGAAGCGGGGATCGACGGAGACGAACTTGACGTCCTCGTACCGGGTGACGAGCCAGGCGTGACCCTCGCCGTGCGGCAGCCGGACCCGGGTGACGGGGTCCTCGTGGAGCAGCTTGGCCAGCAGGGGGTCGAAGTCGAGCCCGGTGAGATCGGGCACGGCCCAGAAATGGACGTGCGGGGTGTCCGCCGGGCCGGGGACGTGTGTGTCGAGCATGAAGGGGGGACCTGTCTCCGTTGTTGGATGCGTTCGAGGTCTTCCCCCCGTGCTCCACGACCGACGCACGCCCGGCACGGAAAGCACACAAAGGTGTGATCCGGAAGTGAAAAGAACGGGTCGCACGGGCGTTCGCGCGCCCCTGTCGGGGTTCCCCTGGCGCATCTCGGGGTCGTGACCCCTTGCCAACCCCCCGGTACCTCCGGATTTACTGGCGGTGAGCGAATCTACCGAATGATCGGTCGCCCGTTTTGCGACCGTGGAGGAGTGACGTGATGACGGAACTGCTGGACAGCGGCGAACAGCTCGGACGCGAGGAGCTGGCGGCCCTCCAACTGGAGCGGCTGCGGGCGACCCTGCGGCACGTCTATGCGAACGTGGACTTCCACCGGCGCGCCTTCGACGCCGCCGGGGTCACGCCCGAAGACTGCCGCACCCTCGCGGACCTGGCCCGGTTCCCGTTCACCACCAAGGCCGACCTCCGCGATCACTACCCCTTCGGGATGTTCGCCGTCGACCAGTCCCGCATACGGCGGCTGCACGCCTCCAGCGGGACCACCGGCAGGCCCACGGTCGTCGGCTATACGGAGAACGACCTCGACATGTGGGCCGACGTCGTGGCCCGCTCCCTGCGCGCCGCCGGGGCCCGTCCCGGACACAAGGTCCACGTGGCATACGGCTACGGCCTGTTCACCGGCGGGCTCGGCGCCCACTACGGCGCGGAACGCCTCGGCTGCACGGTGATCCCCGCGTCGGGCGGCATGACCGCGCGGCAGGTACGGCTGATCCAGGACTTCCGGCCCGAGATCATCATGGTGACCCCCTCGTACATGCTGACCCTCCTCGACGAGTTCGAGCGGCAGGGCGTGGACCCCCGCTCGACGTCCCTGGAGGTGGGGGTGTTCGGCGCGGAGCCGTGGACGGAGGCCATGCGGAAGGAGATCGAGGAGGCGTTCGCGATCGACGCGGTCGACATCTACGGCCTGTCGGAGGTCATCGGTCCCGGTGTGGCCCAGGAGTGCGTCGAGACCAAGGACGGGCTGCACATCTGGGAGGACCACTTCTACCCGGAGGTGGTGGACCCGTTCACCGGTGAGGTCCTGCCCGACGGGGAGGAGGGCGAGCTGGTCTTCACCTCGCTCACCAAGGAGGCCATGCCGGTCGTGCGGTACCGGACCCGGGACCTCACCCGGCTGCTGCCGGGGACGGCGCGGACGTTCCGGCGGATGGAGAAGATCACCGGGCGCAGCGACGACATGATCATTCTGAGGGGGGTGAACCTCTTCCCCACCCAGATCGAGGAGATCGTGCTGCGCACACCCGGGGTGGCCCCGCACTTCCAGTTGCGGCTGACGAGGGAAGGGCGCCTCGACGCCCTGACGGTACGGGCCGAGGCCCGGCGCGGGGCGACGCCGGAGGAGCGGACGGAGGCGGCCCGGGTGATCGCGGCGGCGGTCAAGGACGGCGTCGGGGTGTCGGTGGGGGTCGAGGTGGTGGATCCCGAGACGCTGGAGCGGTCGGTGGGCAAGATCAAACGGATCGTGGACCTGCGGGGGGAGTGATCGGGACGGTACCGGAGGGGCCGGCAGGACGTGCGGAGCGGACGGGGCGGACGGGGCGGACGGGGCGGATTCCTCACAGAGGGACGGAGGGCGGGGGCGGTGACGGCAGCGCGGGGCGGCGGCGGTGACGGCTTCGGGGGAAGCACGGGGAGGGGTCTCCCCTGCCTCCGCGCCCGGGAGACCGCCACCGGAGGGGGTCCGGGGAGGCGGGCAGCAGGTTCCGGTGGCGCAGCAGGGCGGCGCGCAGGCCGCCTCCGGCAGACGTCCGCTCGGCGGGGCGGCCGGTTGCGATGAGCCGGGGGGCATGGGAGACCGGCGAACCGGTCGGGCTGGTGGGCCGTCTCCGGCCATGGGGAGCGCCCACGGGCGAGGGTCCGGGGCGATCGGTCCGCCCGCCGCTCGGAGAGGTGTCGGGCCCTCATGTGGAGGGATCTTCCCCGGTGGTGAGGGGAGGTACGGGGTGGGCGTCAGGTCGGGGGGTGGGGGGCGAAATGGTTCCTGAGCTCGCGTTTGAGGATCTTGCCGCTCGCGTTGCAGGGCAGTTCGGGCAGGAAGTGGACGCGCTTCGGGGCCTTGAAGCCCGCGAGGCGCTCCCGGGCGTGGGTGAGGAGTTCCGCCTCGGTGACCTCGCCGCGCGGGACGACCACCGCGGTGACGGCTTCGATCCAGCGCTCGTCGGGCAGGCCGACGACCGCCACCTCGGCGACGGCGGGATGGGTGTGGAGCACGTCCTCGATCTGGCGGGAGGCGACCAGGACTCCCCCGGAGTTGATGACGTCCTTCACCCGGTCCACGACGGTGAGGTAGCCCTCGGTGTCGCGGACCGCGAGGTCGCCGGAGTGGAACCAGCCGCCCCGGAAGGCCGCCTTCGTCTCCTCGGGCTTGTTCCAGTAGCCCGAGCACAGTTGCGGGGAGCGGTAGACGATCTCGCCGGGTGTGCCGTCGGGGACGTCCTCGCCGTCCTCACCGACGATCCGGGCCTCGACGTGCCGGACGGGACGGCCGCAGGAGTCCATCCGGCCCTCGTGCTCGTCGGGGCCCAGGACCGTGGCGAGGGGGCCTATCTCCGACTGGCCGAAGCAGTTGTAGAACCGCAGTCCGGGCAGCCGGGCGCGGAGCCGCTCCAGGACGGGCACGGGCATGATCGACGCGCCGTAATAGGCCTTGCGGAGGGCGGACAGGTCGCGTTCCGCGAAGCCGGGGTGTTCGGCGAGGCCGATCCATACGGTGGGCGGGGCGAAGAGGCTGTCGGCGCGGCCCGCCTCGATCAGGTCGAGCAGGACGGCCGGGTCGGGCCCGTCGATGATCGTGTTCTCCGCGCCGACGGCGAGGTAGGGGAGGAGGAAGACATGGATCTGGGCGGAGTGGTAGAGCGGCAGCGCGTGCACCGGCCGGTCGTCCTCGCTGAGGTCAAGGGCCTCGATCGCGCTCGCGTACTCGTGGGCGAGGGCAAGATGGGTCATCATCGCGCCCTTGGGCCGGGCGGTCGTGCCCGAGGTGTAGAGCAGCTGGGCCAGGTCCAGGGCGTCCCGGTCGGTGAGGAACGGCTCCGGTTCGGCGAGCGCGTCGAGGAGCGAACCGGGCGCGTCCCGCAGTGCCTTGACCGCGAAACCGTCCGGAATCCGGTCGGCGAGGGCCGGATCGGCGAGGACGAGGGAGGTCTCCGACTGTTCCAGGAGGTAGGCGAGGTCCTCGCCCACCAGCTGATGGTTGACCGGCACATGGATCAGACCCGCCCGCGCGCAGGCGAGGAACGCCACGAGGTAGACATCCGAGTTGTGGCCGTAGGTGGCGACCCTCGCGTACTCGGGCAGTCCGTGGCCGTGCTCCGGTTCGCGCAGGACGGCCGCGGCGGTCGAGACGGCCGCGTCGAGTTCGGCGTACGTCCAGCTCCGGTCGGCGTACCGGACGGCGATGCGGTCGGGCACGCGCCGGGCGCTGGCGCGCACGAAACCGTCGACGGTACGGCTGATGAGTCGGTCCATGCGGTGATCCTCGGCGGGCGGCGGACGGAAGGTCAAGGGGGTTGCGGCAGGCCGTACCCGGGCCGTCCTCGCCGGTCCGGGTACGACCCGTGGGACCCGGCACGGCACCTCACGCCGTGGCGGGAACGGCCGGGTTGTCCCGGACGCCGCCGCTCCTCCGCCGCACGACGCACCGCACCGGGGGCGGTGGGCTCGACCGCCCACGTACGGAAGAGCCCCCTTGGCCATGGCCCGGACATCGCGCCTCGGACGACGTGGCTCGGGCGATGGACGTCCTGTTGACACGGGGGGTGCGGGGCTGGGTGCATGGGGCCGACCGGCAGTGTTCATCCTTCCGTTGGGAGGCACGTTGCATCTCCGCACCCGTCTGAAACACCTGGCGCTCGCCTGCGCCGCCGTCGCCGTGGTCACGGCCACGGTTCCCGGTGCCGCCGTCGCCGATCCCGGGGGCCGGGACCACCGGCCGTCCGACCGGGGCCTGTCGGCCGTCATCCGGTACACCGAGTACGGCATCCCGCACATCGTGGCCCGGAGCTACCCCGACCTCGGCTTCGGCACCGGGTGGGCGCAGGCGGCCGACCAGGTCTGTGTGCTCGCGGACGGTTTCCTCACCGTGAACGGGGACCGTTCCCGTCACTTCGGCCCGGAGGCCGCCCCGGACGGCTCGCTCTCCTCGGCCGCCACGAACCTCTCCAGCGACCTGTACTTCCGGGGCGTCAAGGACGCGGGGACGGTCGAGGCCCTGCTCGCGACCCCGGCGCCCGCCGGGCCGAGCCGTGACGTCAAGGAGTTGATGCGGGGCTGGGCCGCCGGGTACAACGCCTGGCTGCGCAAGAACCGGATCACGGACCCGGCCTGCGCGGGGGCCGACTGGGTCCGTCCTGTGACCGCGCTGGACGTCGCACGACGGGGCTTCGCCGTCTCCGTCCTCGGCGGACAGGGCCGGGCCGTCGACGGCATCACCGCCGCCCGGCCGCCCACCGCCCCGGGCACCGGAACGGCACCGGGCACGACCGTGACCGCACCGGCGGCCCGGACGGCACCCGGCGCGGGCGGGTCGGGCGGGTCGGGCGGGTCGGGCGGGTCGGGCGGGTCGAACGAGGTGCCGGACCCCGAGCGGGCCGCCGAGGCCGCACGGGCCCTGTTCGCCCCCGAGAACGCCACCATGGGCTCCAACGCCGTCGCCTTCTCGGGCGCCACCACGGCGAACGGGCGCGGGCTGCTCCTGGGGAACCCGCACTACCCCTGGCAGGGCGGGCGCCGCTTCTGGCAGTCGCAGCAGACCATCCCCGGCGAGCTGAACATCTCGGGTGCCTCGCTCCTCGGCACCCCCGTCGTCAACATCGGCTTCAACGACAGGGTCGCCTGGAGCCACACCGTCGCCACCGGCGTCCCGCTCAATCTGCACCAGTTGGCGCTCGTGCCCGGCGACCCCACCGCGTACCTGGTGGACGGCCGTCCCGAGCGGATGACCGAGCGCCGGGTGACGGTGGCCGTCAGGAACGGGGCGCCGGTCTCCCGCGCCCAGTGGTGGACCCGGTACGGCCCGGTCGTCGGCGGGCTCGGGCCGCAGTTGCCGCTGCCGTGGACGACGACCACGGCGTACGCGCTCAACGATCCCAACGCGGCGAACCTGCGCGGCTCCGACACCGCGCTGGGCTTCGGGAAGGCACGTTCCACCCGGGACATGTCGGAGGTGCTGCGCAGGACCCAAGGGCTGCCCTGGGTCAACACGGTCGCGGCGGACTCGGCGGGTCGCTCCCTGTTCACCCAGGCGCAGGTGCTGCCCCGGATCACCGACGACCTCGCGGCGCGGTGTTCGACCCCGCTCGGCCGGGCCACCTATCCGGCCTCGGGGGTCGCGGTGCTCGACGGTTCGCGTGCGGAGTGCGGTCTCGGTTCCGATCCGGACGCGGTGCAGCCGGGTGTGTTCGGCCCGGCGCGGATGCCGGTGCTCCGGGACACCCCGTACCTGGTGAACTCCAACGACAGTGCCTGGCTGACCCATGCCGAGCGGCCGTTGACCGGCTACGAGCGGATCTTCGGGACGGTCGGGACCCAGCGCTCGCCGCGCACCCGGGGCGGTGTCGAGGACGTGGCGGCCATGGCGGCGCGCGGCGGTCTGACGGTGGCCGACCTCCAGCGGCAGCAGTTCGCCAACCGGGCGCCGATCGGCGATCTGGCGGCGGCGGACGTGGCACGTGCCTGTCCCGCGGCGCTCCCGGACGACACGGAGGCGTGCCGGGTGATCGGGGCCTGGGACCGCACCATGAACACGGACAGCCGGGGGGCATTGCTCTTCGACCGGTTCTGGCGCAGGTTCGCGGCGACGGTGCCGTCGGCGCAGCAGTGGCTGGTGCCGTTCTCGGCGACCGATCCGGTCCGTACGCCGCACACCGTGAACACGGCGGCGGCGGGCTTCGCGAAGGCGCTCGGCGACGCCGTGGCGGAGTTGCGCGCGGCGGGCATCGCGCTGGACGCTCCGCTCGGCGCGCACCAGTTCGTCGTACGGAACGGGCAGCGGATCCCGGTGGGCGGCGGCACGGAGTCGTTGGGCGTCTGGAACAAGACGGAGCCCGGGTGGAACGCGGCGGGCGGCGGGTACACCGAGGTGGCGCACGGAACCAGTCATGTGCAGGCGGTCGGCTGGGACGGCGGCCGGTGCCCGGTGGCCCGGACCCTGCTCTCGTACTCCCAGTCGTCGAACGCCGCGTCGCCGCACTACGCCGACCAGACCCGGCTGTACGCGGACGGGCGCTGGGTGACGTCCCGGTTCTGCGAGAAGGACATCCTGAGCTCGCCCGCGCTGCGGGTGGTGGTGGTCAGGGGCTGAGCGCTGAGAAGCCCCGTGGGGTGTGACCGAATGGTTCTCCGGTCACACCCCACGGGGCGGGAGCTCCTTCGGGCCCGCGGTGTCAGGGGCTGAACGACAGGAACACGAAGGCGGCGAAGATGGAGAGGTGGACGCCGCCCTGGAGGAGCGTGGCCCGTCCGGGCACCAGGGTCAGGGCACTCACCACACCGGTGAGGGCGAGCAGGACCATGTGGATCGGGCCCAGGCCGAGCACGAGGGGTCCGGACAGCCAGATGGAAGCGAGCGCGATGGCCGGGATGGTGAGGCCGATGCTGGCGATGGCGGAGCCGTAGGCGAGGTTGAGGCTGGTCTGCATGCGGTCCCGGCGGGCCGCCCGGACGGCGGCGAGGGTCTCGGGCAGCAGCACCATCAGGGCGATGATGACGCCCACGACGGCCTTGGGCAGGCCGGCGGACTCGACGCCGCTCTCGATGGTGGGCGAGATCAGCTTCGCGTTGCCGACGACGGCGACGAGCGCGAGGAGGAGCAGGCCGAGGCTGAACCAGGTCTGCCGGTCGGTCGGCGGGTCGGCGTGGTCGTCCGCCGAGTCCTGGCCGGGCCGGGGCACGGGGAGGAAGTAGTCGCGGTGCCGGACGGTCTGGACGGCGACGAACAGGCCGTACAGGCAGATGGAGGCGGCGGCGGCGAAGGCCAGTTGGGCGGTGGAGAACTCGGGGCCCGGGTGGCTGGTGGTGAAGGTCGGCAGGACCAGCGTCATCGTGGCGAGGGTGCAGACGATGGCGAGCGCGCCGCCCGACCCCTCGGCGTTGAAGACGGCGACGCGGTTGCGGAGCGCTCCGACGAGCAGGGAGAGGCCGACGATGCCGTTGCAGGTGATCATCACCGCCGCGAAGACGGTGTCCCTGGCGTAGGCGGAGGTCCCTTCGCCGCCTCCCGCCATCAGGGTGACGATGAGTCCGACCTCGATGATGGTGACGGCCACGGCGAGGACCAGTGAGCCGTAGGGTTCGCCGACCCGGTGGGCGACGACCTCGGCGTGGTGGACCGCCGCGAGGACGGCGGCGATGAGACAGAGCGCGATGAGTGCGACGGCGACGCCCTGCAGGTCGCGGCCCCAGGCCACGGTGAGGTCGAGCGCCGCGATCACCGGTGCCCAGGTCGTCCACTGTTTCGCGATCGATTTCGTACTCGAACTCATGATCCGCATCCTGCCACAAAGGGGGCTTTCGCCCGATTCGGTCAATCCATGGGGCCGCTGAGGCCGCGTTCGTACGCGGTGAGGGTCTCGACGAACACGCGCCGTTCGGACGCGTTCAGCGGGGCGAGGGCGGCGCGCCAGGCGGCGGCGCTGCGGCCGAGCCAGCCGTCGATCTCGACGCGGTGCGCCTCGGCGATGGAAAGGATCTTCCGCCGCCGGTCGACGGGGTCCTCGACCCGCTCCAGCACGTCCTTCTTCACCAGGTCGCCCACCATCAGGCTCACCGTGGTGGGGGCCACCTCCAGACGGGCGGCGAGCTCGTTCACGCTCAGCGGCCCGTCGAACAGGAGGTAGGCGAGGAGGGAGAGGTGGCGCGGCGCGAGCGTGAGCGACTGGAGCTCGTCGGGGACGCTCATCCGCCGGATGCGCCCGACCATACGGGGCATGAGCAGCAGCAACGTCCGGACGGCCTCGTCGACCTGGGGCCCGTTCTCGTCCTCGGGTCCGTCGGGACCCTCGGGTTCGTGCTCCGGTTCGTCCTCGGTCTCACCGGCTTCCGGCCGGTCATCGGTCCCGTCTTCCCGGTGCGCGGTCGGCATTCCGGCCCCTCCCCATTGAATTTGCTTTCAAAGCAAAGAGATCTACGGGGTGATCCTACCCGAAGACAGCGGTGTGCCCGGCTCCAGCCGCACCTGGAACCGGGCACACGGGGGAATCCGGGGGAACCGGCAGGCATCATAGAGGCCGTTCGTGTCCCTCCCAGTAGGGCTCGCGCAGACGCCGCTTGTACAGCTTGCCGTTGGGGTCGCGGGGCATGACCTCGACGAAGTCGACCGACTTCGGACGCTTGAACCCGGCGAGCCGGTCCGCGCAGTGCGCCAGGATCTCCGCGGCGAGTCCCGGTCCGGGCGCGTGCCCCTCGGCCGCCTCCACGACCGCCTTGACCTCCTCGCCCCAGTCGGCGTCCGGGATGCCGAAGGCGGCGGCGTCCGCGACCGCCGGGTGGGCGAGCAGCGCCGCCTCGATCTCGGCGGGGTAGATGTTCACCCCACCGGAGATGATCATGTCGATCTTGCGGTCACGGAGGAAGAGGTAGCCGTCCTCGTCGAGGAGGCCCAGGTCGCCGACGGTGAAGAAGTCCCCGATGCGGTTCTTCGCGGTCTTGGCCTCGTCCTTGTGGTACTGGAAGCCACCGGTGCTCATCCTCAGGTAGACGGTGCCGAGTTCACCGGGACCCAGCCGGACGCCGTCGTCGTCGAAGACCGCGAGTTCGCTGATCGGCCAGGCGCGGCCGACCGTGCCCGGCCTCTTCAGCCACTCCTCGGCGGTGGCGAAGGCTCCGCCGCCCTCGCTGGCCGCGTAGTACTCCTCGACGCACCGGCCCCACCAGTCGATCATCGCCCGCTTGACGTGCTCGGGGCACGGCGCGGCGCCGTGGATGGCGTGGCGCATCGAGGAGACGTCGTACCGCTCCCGCACCTCCTCGGGGAGGGAGAGCAGCCGGTGGAACTGGGTGGGGACCATATGGGTGTGGGTGCAGCCGTGCCGGTCGATCAGCCGGAGCATCTCCTCGGGCGTCCACCGGTCCATCAGGACCAGCGGGTGGCCGATGTGGAGGGCCGCGGCGGCGAACTGGAGGACGGCCGTGTGGTAGAGCGGCGAGCAGACCAGATGGGTGTTGCCGTCGGCCGGGCGGATGCCGAAGATGCCGAGGAAGCCCCCGAGGTGGGTCTCCTCGGGGAGCTTCCCGGGCAGCGGACGCCGGATGCCCCGGGGCCTTCCGGTGGTGCCCGAGGTGTAGTTCATGACCCAGCCGAGGGTCCGGTCCGCGGGTGCGGTGTCGTCCTGGTCCGCGAGCAGCTCGGCGTACGGGCGGAAGCCCGGGACCGTACCGACGGCGTACCGGTGGGTGGCGGCGAGGCCCGCCCCTTCGGCGGCCAGGGTCACCGCTTCGGCGAACCGTTCGTGGGCGAGCAGGACCTTGGCGCCGGAGTCGGCGACGATCCACGCGATCTCGGTGCCGACGAAATGGTGGTTGACGGGGACGAGGTAGAACCCGGCCTGGGTGGCGGCGAGATGGGCGGTGAAGAACTCGGGGCCGTTGGGGAGGACGACGGCGAAGGCGTCGCCGCGTTCGAGCCCGGCGGCGCGCAGCCCGTGGACGAGCCGGTTCGCCGCCGCGTGCAGCCGGCCCGCGCTCCACTCCTCGCCGTCGGGGGCGACCAGGACCGTGCGGCCGGGGTCGGCGGCGGCCTGCGCCCAGAAGCCGGGCGGCGACTGCCCGGCCGCCCGGGCGCCGGGGCCACCGGTGCCGGTGCCGGATCCAGTGCTGGTGGCGGTGCCCGGGGCCGTGCCCTTGCCGAAGCCGCTGTCCCCGCCCGGCCCGGTAGCGGAGCCTGCGTCGGCACCGGTCTCCGCCGCCTCGTCCCGTCGTCCGCTCATGACACGCTCCGTCCGGCGATCCGGTTGATGCGGTCCACTGCCTTCTCGAAGCCCCGGGTCAGGTCGTCGACGACCTGCTGGACGCTGCGCTCGGAGTTCATCCGGCCGACGATCTGCCCGACGGGAGTGCCCAGCAGGGGCTCGACCTCGTGGCGCTGGATGCGGGAGACCGCCTCGGCGACCAGGAGTCCCTGGAGCGGCATCGGCAGGGGGCCGGGCCCGGCCGGGTCGTCCCAGGCGTCGGTCCACTCGGTGCGGAGCTGCCGGGCGGGCTTCCCGGTCAGCGCGCGGGAGCGGACGGTGTCGCCCGAGCCCGCCGCGAGGAGTTTGGCGGTGAGGGCGCGGGAGTGCAGCTCCGCCTCGGTGGTGGTGAGCCAGACCGAGCCGAGCCACACGCCCTGCGCGCCCAGGGCGAGTCCGGCGGCGATCTGCTCCCCGCTGCCGATGCCGCCCGCGGCGAGGACCGGCAGCGGGGACACGGCGTCGACCACTTCGGGGGTGAGGACCATGGAGGCGATCTCCCCGGTGTGCCCCCCGGCCTCGTACCCCTGGGCGACGACGATGTCGATGCCCGCCTCGGCGTGGCGCCGGGCGTGCCGGGCGCTTCCGGCGAGGGCGGCGACGAGGACGCCGTGGTCGTGGGCGCGGGCGACGACGTCGGGGGGCGGGGAGCCGAGGGCGTTGGCGAGGAGTTTGATCGGGTAGTCGAAGGCCACGTCGAGCTGGCCGCGGGCGACCTGCTCCATCCAGCCGGTGATGCGCCAGCCGGAGGCCTCGCCCTCGGGGAGTCCGGGCACCCCGTGCTTGGCGAGGGTGGCCCGGACGAACGCCCGGTGCTCCTCCGGGATCATCGCCTCGACCTCGGCCTCGGTGACCCCTTCGACCTTCTTCGCGGGCATCACGACGTCGAGGCCGTAGGGCAGGCCGTCGGTGTGTTCCTGCATCCAGTCGAGGTCACGCGCGAGGTCGTCGGGGGCGGTGTAGCGGACCGCTCCGAGGACTCCGAGGCCGCCCGCTCTGGTGAGCGCGGCGGCCACCGCGGGGAAGGGCGTGAAGCCGAAGATGGCGTGCTCGATCCCCAGTGTGCGACTCAGCTCCGTCTCCATGGGCGGCAGGATGCCGCAGCGGCACGACGGAGGGAAGGGCTTTTCTGATGCAGCGTCAGATTCTTTGTCCGGTCGCCGTCTCGCCTGTCGCGGTTCTGCCGACGACGGCCGTACGAGAGGGTGGGCGGGGGCCGGACGCGGCGCGGCTTCCGGGGAGGTGTGGTGGTGACGAACGGTACGGGAGCGGGCCCGGTGCGCCGGACCACGTTGCGGCGCGGGTCGGCCCGGCGGGCCGGGCTGCTCCCCGGCCCCCTCGAACGGCTGGTCGCGGAGGCCGAGTCCTTCCTCGGCCCCTCCCCCGTCCGTCCCTGGTACGCGGGCGCCGTGCTGCTCGCCGGGCGCGGCGGGACGGTCGCCCTGCACCGGGCGATCGGTTCGGCCGTGCGGTACGCGGCGTACGACGACACGACGGACAGCGGGGTGGAGCTGCCGCCCGGACGGCGGGTGCCCATGACGAGGAACACCGTCTTCGACCTGGCATCGGTCTCCAAGCTCTTCACCTCGCTCCTCGCCGTGCAGCAGATCGAGCGCGGGAGGCTGGTCCTGGACGCGCGGGTGGCGGCGTACCTGCCGGAGTTCGGCGGCGGCGGGAAGCGGGAGGTGACGGTCCGGCAGCTGCTGACCCACACGTCCGGGCTGCGGTCCTGGATCCCGCTGTACGAGGAGCCGACGCGGGAGGGCCGGCGCCGACGGCTCCGGGAGGAGGAGCCGCTGCACCCGCCCGGCTCCGCGTATCTCTACTCCGACCTGAATCTGATCGCGCTCCAACTGGTCCTGGAGGAGATCACCGGTCTCGGTCTGGATGTCCTGCTCCACGACGAGATCACTGCTCCACTCGGGATGCACCGCACTCGGTTCGCTCCACCGCTCTCGTGGCGCCAGGGCATCGCCGCCACCGAGGACGCCCGGCCGCCGTGGTCGGGGCTCGACCGGGGCATGGTGCGCGGCACGGTCCACGACGAGAACGCCCACGCCCTGGGCGGGGTCGCGGGCCACGCCGGAGTCTTCTCCCGCGCCTGGGACCTGGCCGTGCTGGCCCGCACCCTGCTCAACGGCGGTGCGTACGGCCGGACCCGCGTCCTCTCCCCCGCCTCGGTCGACCTGCTGTTCACCGACTTCAACACGGGCTTCCCCGGGGACGGGCACGGACTGGGCTTCGAACTGGACCAGCGCTGGTACATGGGCGCCCTGGCGACGCCCCGGACGGCCGGGCACACCGGCTTCACCGGCACCAGTCTCGTCCTGGACCCGACGACGGACAGCTTCCTCGTCGTCCTCGGCAACTCGGTGCACCCGGTCCGCTCCTGGCGCTCCGGCTCCGCGCCCCGCGCCGCCGCCGCGAACCGGCTGGCCAGGGCCGTTCCCGTCCGGCCGCCCCGGGGCCGTACCGCCTGGTTCTCCGGTATGGCGCCCGGCGCGACGGGGACTCTCGTCCTGCCCCCGGTGGGGGGCGCGGCGCGCTTCGAGTGCGCGCTGTGGTGGGACACCGTGCCCGGCACCGGCCGCGCCTTCCTGGAGGCCCGCGCGGAGAGCGGCACGGCGGGCGGAACGGGCGCCTGGGAGCCGGTGCCGTTCACGACCTTCCGCACCGGGTCGGCCCGGGACCGCCGTCCCTCCGGAGCGGTCGAGGATCGGCCGGGCCGGGTCCGGCCCCCGTCCGGAGCGGTCGAAGGCCCTCCGGGCAGGCACCCGTCCGGAGCCGTCGAAGGCTGGTCGGGCCGGGTCTGGCACCGGCTGACGGCCGAACTGCCCGGCCGGGCCACCGGCACCGTACGGCTGCGCTGGCGGTACACGACGGACGAGCGGTACGTCGGCCGGGGGGTGTACGTGACCGGGATGCGGGTCCTGGACGCGGCGGGCCGTCCCCTCTTCGACGAGACGCGGCCCCTGGACGGGACCCGGATCGGGGCGGCGGGGTGGAGGCGGTCGGCGGACTGAGACGGGGAGGTCCCGACGGGGAAGGGACGGTCCCAATGAGGGCGGGATGTACGGGCCCCGGGGCCGGGTCGTCCGGACTCCGAGCCGAGTGAGCCCCGGTCCGCAGCCGGGCCGGGCGGGCCCCGGCGGAAGGATCTCGGCGCCTCTCCCCCGGCGTCGGGCCCGCCCGCCGACGCGTCCGCGCGGTCCGTTCCAACCCTTCGCGTCCGCCCTCCCCCGGCCGGAGCCTCGCCCACGCCCCCCGCTGGCCCGGGCGGTCCATCGCCCTCGGGCCCGGGCGGTCCATCGTCCTCAGGCCCGCGCGTCCGCGCGTTCCGGTTCGGCGGCGGTGCGGAGTTCCAGGAGGAGCGGGCTGATCAGGGGGTGTTCCTCGGCTCCCCGGCGTACCGCGGCGAAGACCCTGCGGGTCGGCGCGACGCCGTCCACGGGCCGGACCTCGACCCCGCCGAGGTCCGCCCCGCGCAGTGCCGAGCGCGGTACGAGGGCGACCCCGGCGGCGGCCGAGGCAAGGGCCACGACGGCCCTGAAGTCGTCGGAGACATGGGCGAAACGGGGCGCGAACCCGGCGTATTCGCAGGCCAGGACGGTCACGTCATGGCAAGGGTTGCCGGTGGACTGCCCGATCCAGGTGTCCTTGGCGAGGTCGCCCAGCGCGATCCGCTCGTTCCCGGCGAGCGGGTGGCCGGGGGGCAGGACCACGTCGAAGGGCTCCGCGTAGAGCGGGACGCGGGTGAGGCGTGCGTCGTCCTCGCCGGGCGCGCCCCGGTACTCGACGGCGACGGCGACGTCCACCTGCCGGTCGAGGACCATGAGCAGGCTCTCGTCGCCCTCGGCGTCCCGCACCCTGACCCGGATGCCGGGCGCCGTACGGGCCAGGGCCGTGAGCGCGGGGGCGACGACCAGGCCGATGCCGGTGGCGAAGGCGGCGACCGTGACCGTGCCCGCCTCGCCGGAGCCGTACGCGGCCAGCTCGGACTCGGCGCGCTCCAGCTGGGCGAGGACGGCGTTGGCGTGGCTGAGCAGGATCTCGCCCGCCGGGGTGAGCCGGGCGCCCCGGGCACTGCGGTCCACGAGCCGGTGGCCGGTCTCCTGCTCCAGGGCGGCCAGCTGCTGGGAGACGGCGGAGGGCGTGAGGTACAGCGCGGCGGCCGCCGCCGTGACCGTGCGGTGGTCGGCCACCGCACGGAGGATGTGCAACCGCCGCGCTTCGATCATGCTCCTAGTCTCGCAGGCCGCGCGGCCCGCGCTCGCCGGTCAGGCGCTCAGGGCGGCGCGGGCCTCGACGAACGCGTCCACGACCCGGTTCACGTCCTGCGTGGAGTGCGCCGCGGAGAGCTGGACGCGGATACGGGCCTGGCCCTGCGGGACCACCGGGTACGAGAAGCCGATCACGTACACACCGCGCTCCAGGAGCAGTTCGGCCATGCGGCCGGCCTCGGACGCGTCGCCGATCATGACGGGGGCGATGGCGTGGTCGCCGGGCAGGATGTCGAAGCCCTCCGCCGTCATCCGGGTGCGGAACAGTGCGGTGTTGGCGCGCAGCCGGTCCCGCAGGTCACCGGCGGACTCCAGCAGGTCGAGGACCTTGAGGGAGGCGGCGGCGATCACCGGGGCGAGGGTGTTCGAGAAGAGGTACGGGCGGGAGCGCTGGCGGAGCAGGGCGACGATCTCGGCGCGGGCCGCGACATAGCCGCCGGAGGCGCCGCCGAGGGCCTTGCCGAGGGTGCCGGTGATGATGTCGACGCGGTCCATGACGCCGTGCAGCTCGGGGGTGCCGCGACCGCCGGGGCCGACGAAGCCGACGGCGTGCGAGTCGTCGACCATGACCATGGCGTCGTAGCGCTCGGCCAGGTCGCAGATCTGGTCGAGCGGGGCGACGTACCCGTCCATGGAGAAGACGCCGTCGGTGACGACGAGCTTGCGCCGGGCTCCGCCCTCGGTGGCCTCCTTCAGGCGCTGCTCCAGGTCGGCCATGTCACGGTTGGCGTAGCGGAGGCGGCGGGCCTTGGAGAGGCGGATGCCGTCGATGATGGAGGCGTGGTTGAGGGCGTCCGAGATGACGGCGTCCTCGGGGCCGAGGAGCGTCTCGAAGACACCGCCGTTGGCGTCGAAGCAGGAGGAGTAGAGGATCGTGTCCTCCTGGCCGAGGAAGGAGGACAGGCGCGCCTCCAGTTCCTTGTGGACCTCCTGCGTGCCGCAGATGAAGCGGACGGACGCCATGCCGTAGCCCCAGCGGTCCAGGGCCTCGTGGGCGGCGGCGACCACGTCGGGGTGGTCGGCGAGGCCCAGGTAGTTGTTGGCGCAGAAGTTGAGGACCTCGCCGGGGCGGCCGCCCGAGGTGACCTCGACCGTGGCCGACTGGGGGGTGCCGATGACCCGCTCGGGCTTGTGGAGTCCGGCCGCCCGGATCTCGTCGAGGGTGGCGCGGACGTCGTCGCGTACGGAATCGAACATGGGTCAGGCTCCCGCAGTCCAGTCGAGGATGATCTTGCCGCTCTTGCCGGAGGCCGCGTCGTCGAACGCGGCCTCGAAGTCGGTGTACGCGTACCGTCCGGTGATCACCGGGGCGAGGTCGAGGCCGCCCTCCAGGAGCACGGACATCGCGTACCAGGTCTCGAACATCTCGCGGCCGTAGATGCCCTTGACCGTGATCATCGAGGTGACGATCTTCGACCAGTCGACGGCGAAGTCCTCGCTGGGCAGGCCCAGCATGGCGATCTTGCCGCCGTGGGTCATGTTGGCGACCATGTCCCGCATGGCCTGCGGGTTGCCGGACATCTCCAGGCCGACGTCGAAGCCCTCCTTGAGTCCGAGGGTCCGCTGGCCGTCGGCGATGGTCTGCTCGGCGACGTTGAGGGCGAGGGTGACGCCGGTCTTGCGGGCCAGGGCGAGGCGCTCCTCACTGACGTCGGTGATGACGACGTGGCGGGCGCCCGCGTGCTTGGCGACGGCGGCGGCCATGATGCCGATCGGGCCCGCGCCGGTGACGAGGACGTCCTCGCCGACGAGCGGGAAGGAGAGGGCCGTGTGCACGGCGTTGCCGAACGGGTCGAAGATGGCGGCGACGTCCAGGTCCACGGGGACGCGGTGCACCCACACGTTGGACGCGGGCAGGACCACGTACTCGGCGAACGCTCCGTCGCATCCGACCCCGAGGCCGATGGTGGCGCGGCAGAGGTGGCGGCGTCCGGCGAGACAGTTGCGGCACTTGCCGCAGACGAGGTGGCCCTCGCCGCTGACCAGGTCGCCGACGGCGATGTCGGTGACGTCACGGCCGACGGAGGCGACCTCGCCGACGAACTCGTGGCCCACGGTCATCGGCGTGGCGATGGTCTTCTGCGCCCAGCCGTCCCAGGAGCGGATGTGCAGGTCGGTCCCGCAGATACCGGTCCGCTTGACCTTGATCAGTACGTCCCCGGGGCCGGTCTCCGGCTCGGGCACGTCCGTGAGCCAGAGTCCCGGCTCCGCCTTCAGCTTGACCAGCGCCTTCAATGCAATGGCTCCCGACGTGCGTGTCCTGTGATGTGGGCTTGCGGGCACGACTCGGCGCCCAAGATCCCTGGAAGGAAATCTTCCGTACGAAGCGCTCGCGGTCCATCGAGGTTTTCTTAAGCGCGCTCGCAGATCAGCTTCACACCGCCGGTGGGGGCACGGCGACGTCAACGCGTCCGCACGGGGAGCACCGGGCGGGCGTCCGGAGATCCGTCGCGCGGACCCGGTCGGTACGCGCGACCAGCCGGTGCTCGGGACCCGGTCGGTACGCGGGGACCCCGGCCGCACGAGGGAACCCTTGGCGGCGCGCGCGTGGACCCGTCAGCGTCCGAGGACGGCCATCGCCGCGTTGTGGCCGGGGATGCCGCTGACTCCCCCGCCCCGGACGGCGCCCGCGCCGCACAGCAGCACGTTGGCGTGCCCGGTCCCCACTCCCCAGCGGCCCCCGCCCTCCTCCGCGTACGGGAAGGACAGGTCGCGGTGGAAGATGTGCCCGCCCGGCAGGCGCAGCTCGCGGGCCAGGTCGAGCGGGGTCTTCGCCTCGACGCAGGGTCTGCCGTCCGCGTCGAGGGCGAGGCAGTCCGCGATCGGCTCGTCCAGGTGGGCGTCGAGCTGTTCGAGGGTGGCGGCGAGGAGTGCGGCGCGGGTGCCGTCGTTGTCGGCGGCGAACAGGCGGGCGGGGGTGTGCAGGCCGAACAGGGTGAGGGTGTGGTGGCCCGTGGCGGCGAGTCCGGGGCCGAGGATGCCGGGGTCCGTCAGTGAGTGGCAGTAGATCTCGGAGGGCGGTGCGGACGGCGGGCGGCCCGCCGCCGCCTCGGCGTGGGCGGTGGCCAGTTGCCCGTACCCCTCGGCGATGTGGAAGGTGCCCGCGAAGGCCTCGTGCGGGTCCACGGAGCGGTCGCGGAGTTGGGGCAGCCGGGTCAGCACCATGTTGACCTTGAGCTGGGCACCCTCGGGGGCGGGCGGGGGCGTCTCGCCGAGGAGGGCGGCGAGGTCGCTCGGGGAGGCGTTGACGAGGACGTGCCCCGCCTCGACGGTGCCCTCGCCCTCGGCGGTGCGGTAGCGGACCTCGGCGCGGCGACCGTCGGTCTCGATCCCGGTGACCTCGTGGCCGGTACGGAGCCGGGCCCCGGCGGCGCGGGCCGCATCGGCGAGGGCGTCGGTGAGGGCGCCCATGCCTCCGACGGGCACGTCCCAGTCGCCGGTGCCGCCGCCGATCACGTGGTAGAGGAAGCAGCGGTTCTGCGGGAGCGCGGGGTCGTGGGCGTCGGCGAAGGTGCCGATGAGGCCGTCCGTGAGGACGACTCCGCGCACGAGGTCGTCGGCGAACGTCCGCTCGACGGCGAGGCCCAGGGGCTCCTCGAAGAGCGTCCGCCAGGTCTCGGCGTCGTCCACGCGGGCGCGCAGTTCTTCGCGGGTGGGCAGCGGCTTGGTGAGGGTGGGGAAGATCCGGCGCGCGGCGCGGCCGGTCCGGCCGTAGAAGTCGCGCCAGGCCTCGTACTCGCGGTCGGAACCGGTGAGCGCGGCGAAGGACGCCCGGGTCCGCTCGGGCCCGCCGCCGACGAGGAGCCCTCCGTCACCTCTGGGGGTGTACGAGGAGACGGACCGCTTGCGGACGGCGAAGCGCAGTCCCAGCTCGCGCACGATCTTCTCCGGGAGGAGCGAGACGAGGTACGAGTACCGGGAGAGACGGGCGTCCACCCCGGTGAAGGGACGGGTGGAGACGGCGGCGCCGCCCGTGGCGCCGAGCCGTTCGAGCACGAGCACGCTCCGCCCGGCGCGCGCCAGATAGGCGGCGGCGACCAGCCCGTTGTGGCCGCCGCCGACGATCACGGCGTCGTAGGAGCGGGAGGCGGCGGGTCCGGGAACGCGGGGCTGCGGCGCGGGCTCGGTCATGGCTCATGCTCACACGGCTCCGGTACCGGGGGAAGCCCGCGTGCGGGGGCGGGCGGGCTGCCGCGCGGCCCCCGCACGCGGGAGCCACCTGAACGCGGGGCGGGTGCCGCACGGGTCAGCGAATGCCGCACGGGTCCTGCCTCCGCCAGGACGGCTCCGGCTGTCCACCGGGCAGCGGGCCGGACCGGCGGCGAGTGGGACCTGTGACGGGTGAGACCGGTGGTGGGTGGGACCTGTGACGGGTGGGACCGGTGGTGGGTGAGACCTGTGACGGGTGGGACCGGTGGGCCGGGAGCCGGGGGTGGCCGGGACCAGCAGCCGGGGCCGGGGCCGGAGCGCCGCATGGGCCAGGGTCGGCGGCGGCCGGCCCTGCCGGGTGGCCGAGAGCCGGTGACCGAGGGCTCAGGCCCGGTGGCCGAGGAGCGGAAGTCGGTGGCCGAGGGTCGACGACGGAACTGACCGGCGTGGGCTTGTGCGACAGAGGGCTTCCGGCTCCCCCGCGCCCTGAAGGGCGGCCCCGGCCGGGGGCGGAAGGCCAGGGTTCGAGGCCCGCGTCAGCAGAGCGTCGGGGCGACCCCCGCCGAGGCGGCGGGGACGGCCCCCGTCACCTGGCGGGCGGGGTCGCCGGGGCGTCGGCGCTCGGGGCTCGTCGGCGCTCAGGGCTCGGTCGGCATGGCCGCTCTCAGATGGAGGGCGGCGGCTTCGGCGGGGCGGTCGAGGCGCTCCAGGCAGTGGGCCTCGTCGTCCAGGGCGGCGAGGGTGTCGGGATGGGCCGCGCCGAGGACCCGGGTGCGGGCGGCGGCGATGGCACGGTACGCCTCCAGGGCCTCCTCCTCACGGCCGAGGCGCCCGAGGGCGACGGCCGTCTCGCGTCGGCTCAGCAGGGTGTCCGGGTGATCGGGTCCCAGGACCCGCGCCCGGTCGGCGCGGACGCCCCGGGACTCGTGGAGTGCTTCCGCCCACCGGCCGAGCCTGCCGAGGTTGACGGCGAGGGCGTGGCGGGCGCGCAGGGTCTCCGGCCCGTCGGCGCCCTGGGCGCGCGTACGGGCGGCGACGAGGTCGCGGCAGACGTCGAGGGCGTCGGCCGCCTGGCCCAGGCGCCCGAGGTGGACACCGGTCTCGTAGCGGGCGGCGAGGGTGTCCGGATGGTCGGGCCCCAGGGCGGCGGCGCGCGCGGCGGCCAGGGCGCTGTACTCGGCGAGGGCCTCCCGGCCGCGCCCGAGCCGTCCGAGGGCGTACGCCACCTCGTGCCGGGTGAGCAGGGTGTCGGGGTGGTCCTCGCCGAGCAGCAGGGCGCGGGCCTCCGCGACCTCCTGGGCCGTACGGTACGACTCTTCGAGACGGCCGAGGCGGCCGAGCGTGAACGCCAGGTTGTGGCGGCAGCGCAGGGTGTCGGGGTGGTCGGGGCCCACCGTCCGCTCGCGGGCGGCGAGCACCGCGAGATAGCCGTCGTACGCCTCGGGGTGGCGGCCGAGGCGGCCCAGCGCGTACGCCCGTTCCTGCCGGGCGGCGAGCGTGTCGGGGTGGTCGTCGCCCAGGACGCGGGCGCGGGCGGCGGCGACCCGGTCGAAGACGCGCAGGGCGTCGGCGGGCCGGTCGAGCCGGGCGAGGGCGAAGCCGACCTCGTAGTGGCTGGCCAGGGTGTCGGGGTGGTCGTCGCCCAGGACACCCGTACGGTGCTCGGCGACGGAACGGTGCACGGCCTCGGCCTCGGCCCAGCGGCCGAGCCGCCCGAGGCCCATGCCCGCCCGGTACCGCCCGGCGAGGACGGCGATCAGTTCGGCGGAGGGGGCGGCCGGGGGCCGCGCCGGTCCGGGCTCCGCTCCCGGCACGGCGGACGCCCGGGCGGGCGCGGTGGCGTGGGGGCCGCGGGGCGCGCCCGGTCCGGGGACGGTGGTCCGGCCGGTGGCGGGCGCGTCGACGGGGGTGGTGGGCCGGGTCGCGGTGGTCCACTCCGTGGTGAGGACCGCGGCGGCGGGGTCGTGGGCGACCGGGCGGGGCGCGGCGGCGGGCCGGTGGCCGCCGGTCATCCCCCGGACCCACCCGGGCGGCGCGGCGGGCGCCGGTCCGGGGCCCGGGACGACGGTGGGCGGGAAGGGCGTCTGCGGGACCCGGCCCGTCCCGATGCGGCGGCGCAGGTCGCCCGCGTCGGCGGGGCGCTCCTCGGGCACCTTGGCGAGCAGGTCGACGACCATGCGGTCGAAGTAGTCGGGGAGTTCGGCGCGGTGCGCGCGCGGTGGACGGGGCACGGTGTCCCGGTGTCCGATGAGGATCGCCCAGGAGTCGCCCAGGTCGAACGGCGGGACGCCGGTGGCCAGTTCGTACAGGACGCAGCCGAGCGAGTAGAGGTCGCTGCGGTGGTCGATCTCGCCGCCGCCGATCTGCTCGGGTGACATGTAGTGGGGGGTGCCCATGGCGATGCCGGTGCCGGTGAGCTTGGACGTGAAGCCCATGTCGGCGCCGAGGCGGGCGATCCCGAAGTCGCAGATCTTCACCGTCCCGTCCTTGAGCCGCATGATGTTCGCGGGCTTCAGGTCGCGGTGCACGATCCCGTGGCCGTGGGTGTACGCGAGGGCGTCGGCGACCTGGTCGGCGATCTCGACGAGGTCGTGGACGGGCAGCGGCTCCTGCTCGTTGGCGGCGAGGAGCTGGCTCAGGTTGCGTCCTTCGAGCAGTTCCATGACGAGGAAGAGCACCCCGTCGTACTCGCCGAAGTCGTGGACCACGGTGATGCCCCGGTGCTGGAGCGCGGCGGCCACCCGGGCCTCGCGCCGGAACCGTTCGCGGACCACGGTGAAGACCTGCGGGTCCTGCTGCGGTCCGAGCGGCTTGAGGCACTTGACGGCGACACCGCGCCCGAGTGCCTCGTCGGTGGCGCGCCACACCTCGCCCATGCCCCCTCGGCCGATGACCTCGTGCAGGCGGTACCGGCCCTGAATGAGTCTGGATTCCCCCATCGTGTGCTGTCGCCCCCGTCGATTTCCTATGCCTTCCCCGGCCCCTCCAGTATGGACGCCGGTGCTGACAGTGGGTACGGGGCGGGGTACGCGTAAGGGTCGGGCCGGGTGTCGTGGCCGAGCCGGTCCATGGCGCGCGGGATGTGCCGGGGCGGCAGCCGCCAGCGCAGCCGGGCCGGGACGCACCGCAGCAGGTTGGCGGTGGCGACGAGCCGGTGGGTGACCTGGTCCGGGGATGGCGCGGGACGCCCGTAGAGCGCATGGGCGTAAGGGGGCAGAGTGTCGTACGCGAGCGCCGTCACGCGCCGCCAGATCGCTTCGCGCGCCGGTACGAGAACGGGTGTGACGGGCGGTCGCCGCAGGAAGTCCTCGACGGTCCGGGCGTCGGGTCCGGCGGCGAGCGAGGGGCGGACGGCGTCGAAGTAGGCGGCGAGTCCGGCGACGGAGCCGGGGACCTCCGCCGGGTCGAGGCCGATCAGACGGGCCGAGGTCCGGTGCTCGTCGACGTACCGGTCGGCGAGGGCGTCGCTCAGCGGGATGCCGGAGCGGCGGGCGACCGTGAGGTACGAGTCGGTCTCGGCGCAGTGCACCCACAGGAGGAGTTCCGGATCGTCCACGCGGAGTCTGCGGTGGATGCCCCGCACGCGCGCGCCCGCCGCCTCGGCGGCCCTGGTCGTCCCGTAGCTGAGGGTCCCGACGAAGTCCGCGGTCCGCAGGAGGCGGCCCCAGGGGTCCTGCCGGAAGTTACTGTTGATCATGACACCGCGTACGGCGACGGGGTGCAGCGCCTGGAGCCAGAGGGCCCGTAGGCCCGCGATCCACATGACGGGGTCGCTGTGGAGCTGCCAGGTCACGGAGCGGGGCCCGAAGAGCCCGGGGTCGGCGTCCCGTTCGGCTGCCATGACGGCTCCTCCCTCGTGAGGATCCAGGCTACGCCCCGGAGGGGGCGGAACGGCCGGGCTCCGAGCGCGGCGGGTGCTACGACGGGTGGTGCGCCCGGCCGGTGCCACGGAAGGGCCGGCGCGCCCCGCGCCCCCGGGGCAGCAGTCGGACCGTCACGAGCGCGGGGAGCCCTGCGGAGATCACCGGGGGTCTCGGCGCCACGCGCGCGCGGGTGCCGCGCCGCCGGGATCCGGTCGCCGTGCTCGAAGCGGCTCGGCACCACGCGCGCGGGTGCCCCCGGTCGGCGGGCGGCTCGTGCGCCGGGCAGGCCCTTCGGCTCCACGCGCGCGCGTGTCCCGTGAAGCCGCCGACGAGGGAATGCCGGGGGCGGGTCCGGAGATCTGGCAGCGCCGAATTCCGGGTGCGGGCGACGACACCGTCCGGTGATACTGCTCCGATGATCAACTTTCCTTCCTCCGCGCTGGATTCGCTGTCCGGGCTCGCCTTCGGCGATGCCTTCGGCGACCGCTGGTTCGGGATCCTCCGCCGCGAGGGCACGGCGGCCCTGGAGGCCCGGGTCGTTCCGCCGGAGGCACTCTGGCTGTGGAGCGACGACACCGCCCAGGCGGTCGTCCTCGTCCGTGAACTCGCCGAGGGCGGCGGCGCAGTCGACCAGGACCGGCTCGCCCTGCGGTTCGCCGAGGCGTACGCCGAGGACACGCACCGGGGTTACGGGGCCTCGATGCACGACGTGCTGCGCCGGATCGGGGCGGGCGAGCCGTGGCGGGACGTGGTGGCCGGACAGTTCGGCGGCCAGGGTTCCTGGGGCAACGGAGCGGCCATGCGCGTCGCCCCGCTCGGCGCCTGGCACGCCGACGACCTCGACGTCGTCGCCGAACAGGCCGAACTCCAGAGCACGGTGTCGCACCACCACCCGGAGGCCGTCAGCGGTGCGGTGGCGGTCGCGGTCGCGGCGGCGCTGGCGACCCGCAGCCGGGGCGGACCCGCCCCCGAACGCCCGGACTTCCTCCGGGCGGTCGCCGCGCGGCTCCCCGACGGCGACGTGCGGTCGGGCCTGCGGATCGCGGCCCGGATGCCCGCCCGCACCTCGGTGCGGCACGCGGCGGAGGTCCTGGGCTCGGGCTACCGGATGTCCGGACCGGACACCGTCCCGTACGCCCTGTGGTGCGCGGCCGGGCACCTCGACGACCTGCACGAGGGCCTGTGGTCCACGGTCGCGGGGCACGGCGACATCGATACGACGTGCGCCATCGCGGGCGGGGTGATCGCCGCCCGTACGGGCGTCGCCGGTCTCCCGGGCGCCTGGCACGACGCCCTCGAACCGCTGCCACGGTTCGAGCCTCGGTGACGGCTCCCGTGCCGGGCCCTTTCGCGGGTACTGGCACGGGAGCGTTCGCGGGTCCCGGCACGAGAGCGTTCGCGGGTACCGGCACGGGCCCTTTCACGGGTCCCGGCACGGGAGCGTTCGGCAGCCCTACGGACGGCGGGGCCGTCGTCCTCGGCCTCCCCGGCGCAACGAGGCCCGGACGCCCACGCCCTCTTCCAGGACATGAGCCGCAGGCTCGGTGCGGCGCCCTCGGCGGGCCCTGACCGGGTCCGGCAAGTCCGGCGGGCCGGGGCGCGGTGGAGGTGGCGGCCGTGCCGAACGCGGACCCGCACGGCGCAGGAGCGCGAGACGGCAGGAGACCTCCCGGCGGGCGAGAGCGCACGGAGGCGGGCCGGTTCGCCTGTGGTGTGCGGGCCCCGGGCCGGGGCGCGCGACAGGCGGTGCCGCTCAGAAGCCCTGACGGCCGAGGCGTTCGGACTTCGGACTTCGGACTTCGGACGCGGATCGGTGGCGGGGCGCACCGCGACGCCCGCCCGGGCGCCGTCGAAGAACGCCCCGGCGCGTCGCCCGAGGGTGCCGCAGACGCCCACCGCCTCTGCCTGGTCCGCGAGCAGCCGCTCCGCGAGGACCGTCCGCCGTCCCCCACGTCCCCGTCCCTGGGCCAGGTCCGGGATGCGCTCGCGCGCGGCACGGTCGGCGGGCGGCGACCGCCTCGGGAGACGGGCCCGGGCCACTGCCGCACGTGCGGACGTGGGTGGCGGTCGCGTACGTCTCACCGTCGGTCCCCTTCCGATCCGTTTCCGCTCCACTTCCGGTTCGCTGGGCCTTCCTCGGGACTCCTCCACACATCGTCGATCGCTTCCGTCCCGCTCTCCCGCGGAGCTGTCGTCGGCTCGAACGCCTCGGCCGGGCGAACCACCGGGGCGGGGCGGGCTGTCGGTCGGACCGGAAGAGCCCGGCGGTCCGCTTCGCCTCCCCTTCTCCCCCATCCACCACATCGGTCACTCCTGACACATCGGCACAGAGCCCTCGGGACCTTCCCATCACGGTGATTTCCAGCCGATTTACGACATGCATCGGGGCGAGACGGGCACCGAACATGTCAGAACCAGCCGACGAATAGAGGGCGACCTGTCGCCGTCGATCAGATCCGGTCACGATGTCAGGGGCATTCGAGTGATCACGTCGATGCAGGCCGATGGAGCCGCGATGCGGAGACGGGTATCGGCTGGAAACTCTCCGTCTCTTTCGAGCCGAGGAGCACACCTTCACTCTCTTCTCCCGCCCGTGGACGGCGGGTCGGCCGACCGGCCGTGACCCGGCGCCGGCTCCCGTGCGACCGGCGGACTCCGGCCGTACACCTGCCCGCTCGCACAACTCCTTTGCCCGCGCACCGAGTTCCTCGACGACTGCGATTCCTGATGAGGGAGAGGTTATGGAGACTGCAATTACGCGAGCCGTGGTTCACGTGATCGCCGACATGCACCACAACTTCAGGGAGAACCTGACCATAGACGACATGGCCCAGGTAGCCGGATTCAGCAGATTCCACTTCACCCGGGAGTTCACCCACCTGACGGGGATATCCCCCAGACGTTTCCTCAGAGCCATCCGCTTCGAGGAGGCGAAGCGGCTGCTCTCGGATTCCCGGCTCAACGTGGCGGAGATCAGCCACACCATCGGGTACAGCAGCGTGGGGACCTTCAGCTCGTGCTTCAAGGCCTGTACGGGCATCACCCCGTCCGCGTACCGGCGGCTCCACTCGGCGGACGGCCTCACGGCGGCGGACCGTGGGCAGGACGTCGGCGACCCGCCCGCGCCGACACCGACGCCGCTGCACGGGCACGTGCAGGCGCCCGCCACGGACCGCTCCGGTTTCGTCTTCGTGGGGCTCTTCCCCGGCCCCTTTCCGCAGGGGCACCCGGTGCGCTGCACGGTGCTGCCCCGCCCCGGGGCCTTCGTCCTCGACGATGTGCCGACGGGGAGCTGGCACGTACTGGCGCGCTCCGTGGCACAGGAGGCCCACGGAGGGCGTCGGGCCGGTCCCACACCGGTGGTCGGCGGCTTCGGGCCGATCAGCGCCTCGGCGGACCGCCCGCTGGAGCCGGTCGTGATCCGCTTGCACCGGGCGGACCGGGCCGCCCTCCGTCCCTGCCCGGTGTCCGGCTGACGGCCGCGCCCGGCCCCCGGCCGGTGCACGACCCCCGGCCGACGCACGGCGCGGACCGCCCCGGACCTCGCTTCACCGGGGCGGCGGCACCGTCGGCCGCTGACCCTGCTCCCCGAACCGGCCCCGGAAGAACAGCAGAGCACCCTCGGCCTTCCCCGGCGCCGTGGGCCCGGCATCCGCCACCGGCCGTCGGTGCCAGTCGAGCACCGCGCCGACGACGATCGCGTGATCGCCACCGTCGTACACGCGCCACTTCTCGCATTCGAAGCGGGCCAGCGCACCGTCGATCAGAGGCACCGAGGTGGTGGCCCCCGGGGTCCAGCCCACCGCGTCGAACTGCGGCAGGCCGGCGGGGCGGGAATCGTCGGCGAAGCACCGCGCCACGGCCTCCTGGGAGGCGCTGAGCACCGATACCCCGAAGTGGCGCGCGGGGCGGAGCGTCCGCCGCATGACGGCGTCGTTGTGGACGCAGACGAGCAGCAGCGGCGGGTCGACGGACACGGAGGTGAAGGAGTTCGCCGTCATTCCGCGCGGAGAGGGCCCGCCCACCGTCACCACGGTGACCCCGGTGGCGAACTCCGCGAACGCGCGCCGCAGTTCCCTCCCGTCCGCGTCCCGGCGCACCGGCGACGGGAGGGCGGCCTCGCGCGGGCCGGTCACGCGCTCCACCGGGGCCGTACGAGGGCCGGTGGAGCGTACGGCTCCAGCGCCCGGACCAGGGACTCGGGCACGGGAGTCGGGACCGTGGCCGTGTTGGGCCCCCTCATGCACGCGACCCGCTGTCTGCCCCGGGCGACCAGCCGTTCGGGTCCCGCCGGGTCGAGCCGGACATAGTCGAAGGTGAACTCCAGCTGGGTCTGCCGGAGTTCGGTCAGCCGCATCCTGATGGACAGTTCGTCGAACGCGCCGATCTCGGCGAAGAACTCGCAGTCGACCTTGAGCGTGAACAGCTTGAGGTCCCCGAGGACGTCGGCCAGCACCTCCGGCGCGTGGGCCCTCAGGAACATCTCACGGCATCTCCCCTGCCAGCTGAGGTAGTTGACGTAGTAGACGTTCCCGACGAGGTTGGTCTCCTCGAAGCCGACGACATGCCGGTACTCGAAATGGTCTGCCATGGACACGGTCCTCCGATCCGGGGCGGGGCGCGGCCGACCGCGCGGGCGGGGCGGGAAGCGGGGGCGTGGGGCGGCTGTCACGAGCCCGGCTCCCCCGTGACCAGGACCGCGATCACCACCGGGTCCGCCACGCCCTTGAGCCGGGTCGCCAGGGTCGCGACGCGCAGTCCTCCCGAGGCGAACACCGTCCAGTCCTCGACGGTGCGCGGTGTCAGGGACAGCGGGGCGTGCGTGGTCAGACCGGCCTTCTGCAGGCATTCCAGGGCGCCCCACACGGCGGTGGCCGCGGTGTCGTAGCCGTCCCCCGTCTCCTCGGCGGCCGTCGCGGCCAGTGGCGCGTGCGCGCCCAGGAGCCCCTCCCACTCGGCTGTCGGCCGGGCCACGACGCGTTCGATGTCGCAGCCCACGGCGGCGGCGTCGGCCACCGCGCACAGCGTCCATCCGGCCGTGTGCGAGGCGGACACGGCCCGGCCTCCGGGAAGCTCGGGCCGCCCGTCCGGCCGGTAGGTGACGACGGTGGGTGCGCCCAGCGCGCGGCCCGCGGCCCGCGCCGTCGCCGCACGCCGCCCCTCGCCCTCCGCCGACACCTCGCCCGGCGCCTGTCCCACGTCCGGTTCCAGTGCGACGGCCGCCCGCCGCCCGGTCAGCTCCTCGACGGTCCGTTCCAGGTGGGACGCGAGCAGGGGCGCGGCCCACGGACCGCCGCGGACGCCCTTGCGGACCGCCGTCAGACGCAGCCCCTCCCACCGTTCCACGACACGGCCGTCGGGAGCGCGGGCGGCGACGTCGTAGACGTACGTGTCGCCCTCGCGTTCCCGCTCGACCGCCGCGTAGCGGACCTCCTCGGGCACGTCCGGGCCCGCGGCGAGCGGGTACAGCCGGTCGATGCCGGACGGCAGCAGGGTGGCGTCCGGTACGCACACCTGGTTGCCGTGCATCAGCGCGTCCCGCATCCCGGGATCGGCCAGCAGCAGCCCGCCCGGGAGGTAGGCCGCGAACCACTCCGTCGCTCCGGCGACCGCCAGGTCCGCGTCCACGTGGCGTGCCGAGACTCGGTGGAAGCGGCGCAGTCGCCGGAAGCGGTCGCCCTGGAAGAGCACGTCGCCGTAGAGGTCCGCCGCCGGGTCCAGCAGTACGTCCCCGAGGCCCGGCCCGCACGGCACGGGCGGCCCTTCGGGCACCGGCGCGCCGGAGAACACCAGCCGTGCCCGGAAGTGCTCGGCGACGAATCCGGACTCCTCGGCACGCAGGACGGCCTCCACCGTGTCCGGGCCCGTGACGGTGGCGGCGATGCGCACCCGGGCCGTGCCGTCGGGCGGCACCACCACCGGTCGCGGGAACCGTACGTCCTCCAGGACCGGGACACCGCCCCACCCGGTGGCCGCGGCCGCCACCTGGCACATCGCCTCCATGCCGATCACGGCGGGCAGCAGCAGGTTGCCGTCGAGGAGGTGGTCACCGAGGTAGGGGTCGGTGCCCACGTTCAGCTCGGCCTCCGTGACCAGTTCGACCCCGTGGTAGCGGACCAGGGGTGCGGTGGTGAACCGGTGCAGGGGCAGCGGTGGCCGCTCCCGGCGCAGCGTGTCGACCTCTCCCGTACGGCCGGTGACGACGGCGACCGGCGGGGCGTCGGGGTCCGCGATCAGGCGCAGCAGCACCGCCACGCCCTGTTCCGGGGAGATCGGGGTGATGCCCTCGCGGGCCAGGGACTCGACGACGGACAGCTTCTCGCCCATGCCGACGCCGGACCACACCGACCACTCCACGCAGCGCACGCGGCAGTGCGGCGACGCGTCGGCGAACCGCTCGGCGAGATCGGCGAGCCGCTCGTTGGCGGTGGCGTAGTGGGCCTCGCCGCGCAGTCCGGAACGGCCGATGACGCTGCCGAAGCAGACCAGCAGTCTCAGGGCGCCCGGGTCGACCGCCGCGAGGACGGCGCGCAGCCCGTCGACCTTCGGCGCGAGGGTGCGGTCGAAGTCCGCCATGGTCAGGTCGGCCAGTGCGGCCGGTTCGTTGCGACCGGCGCCGTGCAGCACGGCCGTGACGGGGCCGAGTGCGGCGGTGAGTTCGGCGACCGCCGTACGGACCCGCTCCGGGTCGGTGACGTCGGCGCGGGCGTACCGCACGCGGACGCCCCGGTCCGCCATCCGCCGCAGGTTCGCGGCGAGGTCGGTGTCCAGGGCGGGATCGGACCGGCCCACGACCGCCACCGCGGCCCCGCTCCGGGCGGCCACCTCAAGGGCGCACTCGGCGGTGATCCCCTTGCCGCCCCCGGTCACCAGGAGGACGTCGGAGGGGTCCAGCACCTCGTCGGCGCGCTCGCCGCGTACCGGCAGCGCACGCAGTACGGGTGTCCTGCGGGTCCCGGCCGCGTCGTAGCGCGCCTCCGTGAACCGGGTGGTCGCCGCCACCTCGGCGACGACCCGGCCGACGACTCCGTCCCCGGCCGGGGTGTCCACGACGGTCGTCCGCAGCTGAGGGGCCTCCAGGTGCAGGGACTTGGCGAGAGCGGCCGCGCCGAGTCCTTCCTGGACCAGGACGAACCGGCGTCCGGCGCCCTTGAGTGCCCCGCGCGCGCCGTCGAGGACCAGTGCCAGCCGGTCACGGGGGCATCGCGGCGGAAGGCACACGAGGACGCCGGGCCCCACCCGGGCGCTCTCCAGGGCGCTGCGCAGCGCCTCGGCGAACGGGTGGGTGTCCTCCGCGAACACCTCCCAGGCGCCGTCCTCGGGTTCGGCCCGGACCGGTGGCGGCGGCTCCTCGTCCAGGTCCACGGCGAAGGCCCGCACCCAGGGGGCCGCGCCGAGGACGGCAGGCGTCGTGACCGTACCGCCGTCCCGGTGGGTCTCCGCCAAGGACTCCAGGGCCGCGCCGAGTTCGGCGAGGGTGGCGGTGGCGAAGTTGGCCGGGGCGTGGGCCGTGTCCAGACCGAGGCGGGTGGCCGCCTGGTTGACGATCTGCCCCACGGTGATGGAGCTCATGTGCAGGTCGTCCAGGAGACTGCAGTCGTCCCGCACCAGGTCCCATGGGAGTTCGGCCCGCTCCGCCACCAGCTCGCGCAGCACCTCCACGGCCGGCTTCGCGTCCTTCCGACGCTCGCCGTCCTCCGGTTCGCCGTCGCTCCCGGCCGTCCCGCCGTCCCCGGTGGCGCGCGCGTCCCCGCCGACGGGCGGCTCCTCGCTCCCGGCCGACCGCGCGGGGCCGCCCTGCCGGTCGGCCCACGGTCCCGGCGACGGGAGCGACGGGAGCGCCGACAGCCCGTCCGGCGCGACGTTCTCGCAGGGGCTCGCCAGGAAGTCGAACTCGGCGTCGAGGTCCAGGGGCCGGGTGAGCCGGTCCGCGAACAGCCGCTCGTGCATCAGCGGAGCGCCGATCACGTACGCGGCCCCGACGACCCGGAGCAGGCCGCGCAGGGATTCCTCGTCCGTGTCCAGCGCGACGGACGGCACGCCGGTCGCCCCGGTGGCGAGCGTGGAGAGCACCCGGCCGGGACCGACCTCGACGAACAGGTCGACGTCCCGGGCCGCCGCCTCCACCGCCGGGGCGAAGAGCACCGGATCGGTGATCTGGCGGTGCAGCAGCTTGCACACGTCGGTGTCCTCGGCCAGCTCACGCCCGGTCACGGTGGACAGCACCCTGCCCCGCACCGGCCCGAACCGGGTGTCGGCCAGCCAGCTCCCGAACACGTCGGCGGCGGGTGCGACCAGCGGGGAGTGGAAGGCGTGCGACACGGCCAGCCGCGTACCTCCGACGCCCGCTCGGGCCGCCCGTTCCAGCAGGGCGACCACGGCCTCGTCCCGCCCGGCGACGACCGTCCGCTCGGGACCGTTGTATCCGGCGACGACCACGTCGAGGCCGTCCGTGAGCCCCCGCACCCGCTCGGGGGCAGCCGACAGGGAGGCCATGGCACCGCCCGGCTCGGCGTGCGCGGCCATGGCCGCGCCGCGCACCCGGGCCGCCTCCGAGAGGCCCGCCTCGTCGAGGGCTCCCGCCCAGTGCAGGGCGGAGAGTTCCCCCAGGCTGTGTCCGAGCGACACCTCGGCCTCCACACCGAGCCAGTCCAGGACGCGCAGTCCGGCGGCGGTCGCGGTGACGATCCTCGGCTGGGCCACGTCGGTCGCCACCGGGTCGCCGTCGGTGGGCGGCCCGGCCCGCTCGTAGACGTCGGCGGCCTGGGCGAAGCGGCGGCGGAGCGCGCCGCCGTCGGTGCCCCGGCCGGAACCCTGGCCGGGGAAGAGGAAGCCGATGCGCCCGCCCTCGTCTCCCGCGCGTCCGGCGAACGCCCGCTCGTCGAACGCGACCAGCGGGCCCGCGTCCCGCTCCAGCGCGTCGGTCAGCTGTCGCAGCCGTCGTTCCGCGTCGTCCGGGGAGGACACCACCACGGCGGCGCGCCAGGGAAGTTCCCGCAGATCGCGCTGGAGCGTGTGGGCCAGGTCGGCGAGTTGGGCGTAGGAGAGCCGGGGTACGAGACCGGCCACCCGCGTCAGGCGGTCCCGCAGCGCGGCCGGTGAGTCACCGTCCAGGAGCAGCAGTTCGCAGTCCTGGAGGGAACCGGCCAGGGCCAGGTGGCGCCGGCTGGGCGGCCGGTGGCGCGGGGGCGTCTCCTTGTCGAGGACGACATGGGTGTTGATGCCGCCGAAGCCCATCGCGGTGATCCCGGCGCGCAGCGGCATGTCCCGTGGCCACGGCTCGGCGGTGCGCAGCGTGCGGAGTCTCGCTCCGGGGCCGCTGAGTGCTTCGTGCGGTTCGACGCAGCCGATGGTGGGGGGCAGCAGGCCCGTGTCGACGGCCATCACGGCCTTGATGAGGCCGGCGATCCCGGCGGCGGCCTTGGTGTGTCCGATCATGGCCTTGACCGAGCCGATGGCGGCGGTCGGCGCGTGGGGGTCGGCCGCCGCGCGGGCCTCGGTGAGCGCGCCGAGTTCGTTGGCGTCGCCCACCGGGGTGCCGGTGCCGTGTCCCTCGAAGAACGGCACCGTCTCGATCCCGAACCCGGCCCGTTCGTAGGCCCGTGCCAGGGCGAGCCGGTAGCCGCCCGGCTCGGGGCGGGTGATGCTCCCCTGGCCGTCCGAGGAGATGCCCCAGCCCGCGATCGTCGTGTAGACGCGCAGGCCGGCCGCGCGGGCGTCCTCCTCGCGCATCAGCACGACCATGCCGCAGCCCTCGCCGGGCCAGAACCCGTTGGAGCCCCGGTCGTACACGCGCATCTCGGAGCGGGCGAGGGCGCCGGTCTTGGCGAACCCGATGATCTCGAACGGGTCGATGGACAGGTCGACACCACCGGCGACCGCGACGTCGAGGTCTCCGTTGAGCACGGAGCCCGCGGCGGTGGTGACCGACAGCAGGGAGGAGGAGCAGGCGCCGTCGACGCTGTAGCCGCCGCCGCCCAGCCCGAAGTGGTTGCAGACGCGGCCCGCGATGGTGTTCGACAGGGCGCCCGCGAGCGAGTCCTCGTCGATGGCGGGGAAGGGCTGTTTGTAGGACTTCTCCACGCCGTCGAGGAAGGCGGCGAGCCGGTCGTCGTCCCAGCCCTGGCCGCGCAGCGCCGCCGCGAGCACCCGGCGGACGTACGGCCAGCGCAGGCGCATTCCGGCCGCCCGGGTGAACTCGCCGGTGAGGGTGTTGCCGACGACGACACCGGTACGGGCCCGTGGCAGTCCGCCGCCCTCGGGGAACCCGGCGTCGGCCAGGGCGCGGCCGGCGGTCTCCAGGGCGAGCCAGTGCGTGAGGTCGGTGGAGCGGTAGGTGCTGCCGGAGATCCGGTGGGCGACGCGGTCGAAGGCGTAGCCTTCCAGTACGGCGGCCGTACGCGCGTAGAACCGGTCGGGGGCGGTCGGGTCGGGGTCCCAGTAGTCCTCCAGGCGCATCCGTACGTCGGGGATGCGGCGGAAGGCACGTCGGCCGGCGACCGCGTTCTCCCACAGTTCGCGGGGGCTCGCCGCGTCGGGGAAGCGGCAGGCCATGCCGACGATCGCCACGCGGGTCATGCCGCCACCGGTTCCTTCCCGGTCTCGGAGGAGGCGTCCTCGGCACTGGCGGCCGGTGTCCGCGCCGGGCCCGCCGTCTCCTCGGCGGCGCGCAGGTGCACCAGCCAGAGGTAGCAGCCTCGGACCAGGCAGACCACGGCGGTGGCGAAGAACAGTCCGTACGCGATGCCCGCGGCGGTGAGGACGCCGTACGTGAGGGCGACGCCGCCGCCGAAGGCGAACTGGGCGACGGGCCGTGACGGCGTGGTGCCGGGGTCGGTGACCATGTAGTTCGTGAACAGGACGAAGGCGACGCCGGTCATCATGCCCAGGGCGGGCGGGATCGCGGTGTCGAAGAGCACTCCCCGGAGCACGGCCTGGACGACGAAGACGCTCAGCAGCCCCCCGATCAGCCACATCCGTCCGGTGAGCTTCGCGTTGATCATGGTGCCCAGGACGACGATCACCGCGGGGATGATCCAGTCGACGGGGCCGTCGACGTACTCCGTGAACTGGTACGGAGGGGCGATGCTGGCCCAGGGGAACAGCAGCAGCACCACCGCGATGCCGAAGTTCGACGGGTTCATGAAGTGGCGTTGCCTGCCGCGTACGGGTGCGCGCAGGACCCATTTGGTGGCGACCGCGACGACGACGCCGAAGACCATCACCCACAGCCGGTCGTTGACGTAGAGCAGCATGTTGACGGCGAGGGCGGTGATGTGGCTGGGGTAGAGGAACTCCAGGACGCCTTTCGCCCCGCCCCCGGCGTAGCGCGGTCCGCGTCCCTCGACCTTGGCGCCGACGTACTCCAGGACCGTCTCGACGGCGTAGCCGACGACGACCGCGATCAAGGGCCACAGCCAGGGCTGTTCGAATCCGAGCAGGGTGTAGCCGGCGATGTTGAGGATCGTGATCGAGATGGCGAAGCGGCGCAGCGCCGTGACGATCTTCGGGTCGTGCCGTCGGGGTGCGAGGGGGGCCTCGGTCATCTCCGTCACTTCTCCTTGACGTCGGAGGAAAGCTCCAGCGCGTGCCGGCCGGGGGCCAGCCTCAGCTCCTTCTCGTGGGTCTGGCCGGAGCGGTCGCGCCACTTCAGCCGTACCTGTACGGGCGTGTCGCCCTGCTCGCCGAGACCGATGTGCACCTCGTGGCTGCGCTTGCCGGAGTGTCCGCCGCCCCCGTCGACCCGGCTGATCCGCCGGGTGCCGTCGGCCAGGGTCACGGTCACCTGGGCGTCGACGACCGGTGATCCGGAGGGGTGGGTCAGTTTCAGGCCCAGGAAGTCGCCGGTGGCGGGGCTGTCGTTCTGGTAGAAGGCGGGCTCGCCCCACTGCCGTGCCACCGCCAGGTCGAGCCTGCCGTCCCCGTTCGCGTCCCCGACGGCGAGGCCGCGGGTGGGGACGGGCACGGCCAGGCCGAGCCGGTCGGACAGGTTGGCGTAGCTTCCGTCCGGGGTTCGGGCGAAGAACCGCATGGTCTGGTCACCGGCCAGGTCGTCGCCCTTCCTGACGTGGGGCCACCAGTAGGGGTCGGCGACCAGCCCGTCGTTGGCGGTGGCCAGTTCCTGGAGCTGGGCCCATCGGTTGTTGCGGCCCTTGACGAAGCCGGTGGCCTGGGTGATCTCCAGTCGGCTGTCGTTGTCGAAGTCGCCCATCTTCACGTCCCAGCCCCAGCCCGACCAGGCGAGACCGAGGGGAGCGCTGCGGTCCACGTACGGCGCTTCGCCCCTGCTCATCCGGGCGCGCACGTCGTCCACGCCGTCGGCGGTGCTCAGGAAGGCGAAGTTGCTCTCCTGCAGCCCGAACGAGGTGGTGATGTTGGAGACGAACATGTCGAAGAGACCGTCCTGGTCGAGGTCCCCGAAGTCGATCCCCATGCCCTTGAAGGAACTGGCGCCGACGCGCTTGGACTTGGGGACCAGCGGGCTGTGCGCGCCCTTCACCTCGGCGAACCTGATCTCGCCGGGCTTCGACCTGTTGTGCAGCATGCGCGAGGTCCCGAAGTCGTGGGCGACGTACAGCTCGGGCAGGTGGTCGCCGTCGAGGTCCGTGGCGGCGGCGCCCAGCGTCCAGCCGACGCGCATGTCACGGGGCATGACGTTCTCGGCGCGCACGAATCCCTTCGCGGTCCACCGCAGGATGTGGTCCTCGCCGCCGTTGAGGGCGTTGGACAGCGAGTCGTTCATGACCACGCCGCCCCGCACGGAGGGGTCGAGGACGGGGCTGTCGGGGAAGTAGTTGCCGATGAAGACGTCCTCGTGGCCGTCGCCGTCGAAGTCCGCGACGGTCACCGCGTTGCTGTGCCACCGGGGGCCCGTGTACCGCGCCCGCCCGACGTCGGCGACCAGTTCGACGGGCTCGAAGGCGGCGGCGGTCATGGTGTCCTGGCCGGTCCTGGCCTGGAAGACGACCGGGGTGCGCCCCCAGTAGTAGACGAGGAGGTCGATGCGCCCGTCCTCGTTGAAGTCACCGGCGACACAGCCCATCGGGGCCATCTTGTCGTCCATGGGCAGCGGGGCGGGGTCGAGGGCGAACGGCGCGTAGCGGTCGCCCCGTTCGTCGGGCACGGGCGTCATGACGACCTGGTCGATCCGGGGGTCCGTGACGCACAGGTCGTTGTCGAGGCCGTCGCCGTCGACGTCGTTCATGGCGATCCCGGCGCCCACCGAGGAGATCCACGCCTCGATGTGCTGGTAGTCCTTGTTGACCCGGCGGATCTCCTGCTGGTCGAAACCGGCGGGCATGGCGATGGTCTTGGGGGTGAACGCGAAGGAGTCCGCCAGCTCGGCCGTCTGCGCGGCGGACGGTGACGCCGGGCGGACCACCACGTAGGTGACCGCCATGAGCAGGACGGCGATGATTCCCGGGAGCTTGGGATAGAGCCTGGATCGCGTGGTCGTCACGGGGCTAGGACCCTCCTTCGGAAACGAGTGCTCCGGCTATGCGCTGCCGCCATGTCTCGTACGCGGGCATGTCCACGCGGTCGGGCTCGGTGGGCCGCAGTTCCCGGCAGACACGGGCCGCGCCCTGGGCGTCCAGGCCGCACAGCACCTCGGTGGCGAGTTCGGTGTGCTCCACCGTCAGACCGGCCCGCTCCCGCGCCTCGGCGGCGAACGCCGAGCCCTGCAGCAGCTGCGGCCGGTACTC
Source organism: Streptomyces sp. NPDC101490 (assembly GCF_044767145.1). NCBI lineage: Bacteria > Bacillati > Actinomycetota > Actinomycetes > Kitasatosporales > Streptomycetaceae > Streptomyces > Streptomyces sp. NPDC101490. The sequence continues at coordinate 67,607 of NZ_JBIWNI010000010.1, read as the reverse complement.
CCCCGCGCTCTCCCGCAGGCGGGTCAGCTCGTCCGCGTCGGCGCCGCCCGCGTAGGTCGCGGCCAGGCCGACCCCACCGAACAGGTCACCCCGTCGCGCCGGGGGGAAGCCGCCGACCAGGGCGAGGACCGCGTCGACGTCGGTGCCGCCGACGAACCACAGTGCCCGGCCGATCCCCTGGTCCACCGCGCGGTGCGCGTACGAGGCGGGGTCCCGCGGCCACGCCAGTCTCGGGTCGCGGTGGTGCCGGTGGACATAGCGGTCGGTGTGGAAGTACGCCTGGTGGAAGCCGTATCCGTCGAGGACGAGCCATCTCAGGAGCGGGTCCGCGCCCGACGTGTCCGGGCGCAGCATCCGGGGCAGCCGGGCCATGGCCCAGCCGAGCCCCACGTAGGCCATGTACGCGTGGGCGGCGCCGCGTCCGGCCAGCAGCCCGCTCAGGCGTTGCCCCTTGCTGCCGGGCAGCGCGTCCAGGACGGAGCAGGCCATGGCCGCGCCCTCATAGGCGAAACCCCGGAACTGCCGTGGAATGCGGTCCAGTTGCGACTCCGCGGTGCGCTGATCGGGTGCCTCGACGATCTGCCCGTATCCTTCGAGGAAGGTGTGCCCGATGGTTTCGAGCAGTTCCTGTGCCGTCGCGTTCTTCCTGCGGAATCCGCGCACTTCCAGACTGGTGCTGGAGGACGCGGGGGTCAGTATGCGGCGCCGGAGCGCACGTAATCCAGCCGTCACCGTGCGGTATCCCCTCGTCAAGTGATTCGGGTTGTACTGCAAAGCCATGCCGAATGTACCGGGCACTTACGGGCCGTTGTCCACTCGAAATGTGCGCTCCCCCATTCCGGTTGCGTGCGACGGTTCGCGGGAACGTGAATCCGGCGCTCGGCGCGGGCTCGAATGGGCGCGCGCCGTCCGCTGCGGCCCGCCCCCTTCCGGTAGGGTTCCGAGTGCTGGGAAGGCACGGCGAAGGCGAGGCCCGGAAATGAACGTTCCTGCGATTGTGTCGAGGGAAGAGTGGTTAGCGGCCCGGAAGGAACTGCTGGCCAGAGAGAAGGAGTTCGACCGGGAACGGGACGCGCTCAGCGCGCGGCGCCGGGCCCTGCCGATGGTCGAGATCACCGAGCCGTACGTCTTCGACGGCCCGGACGGCCCGGCGGACCTCGTCGACCTGTTCGACGGCCGCAGGCAACTCATCGTGTACCACTTCATGTTGGACCCCGACTGGGACGCGGGCTGCACCGGCTGCTCGCTCCTCGCCGACAACGTCGGGCACCTGGCGCATCTGCACGCGGCCGGGACGTCTTTCGCCGTGGTCTCGCGCGCGCCGCTCGCGAACATCACGAAATTCCGTGAACGCATGGGGTGGACCTTTCCCTGGTTCTCCTCCCACGGCACGTCGTTCAACTACGATTTCCACGTCACCATGGATGAATCCGTGGCCCCCGTCCTCTTCAACTTCCGTACGAAGGACGAACTCCAGGAAGCCGGAATCGGATCCTGGGCCCTGAGCGGTGAACAGCACGGTCTGAGTGTCTTCCTCCGCGAGGGCGGCCGCGTTTTCCACACCTACTCGACGTACTCGCGTGGCACCGATCTCCTCAACGGCTCCTTCAATTACCTGGACCTGACTCCTCTGGGGCGCCAGGAGGAGGCCGGGATCATGAACTGGGTGCGTCATCACGACGACTACGGGGACCGTGACGGCCGGGTCGGGGACGACGGCTGCGGCCACTGCGGAACCTGACACGGGCCGGGCCAGGGGCCGTCGCGCACGCCTCGGGCGTCCCCGACGGCCCCCTGTTCACGACCGGCCCGGGCGCAGCCGCAGGAGCTGCCCGTTCGCCTCCCCGAGCGAGGTCGTGCGGTTGGTCAGGTAGATGTCGCCGTTCGGAGCGACGGTGACCCCGCCGGGGTGCTCCAGGCCCTCGCGGGCCAGGACCGTGCGCCGGCCGTCGTGTTCGACGCGCACCAGCCGACCGGTCCGGTCGGGCGAGTCGAAGCCGCGCTCGGCCAGTTCGAGCACCAGCATCCGCCCCTGGCGGTCGAAGGCGAGGTCGATGACGCCGGTGAACCCGCTCGTCACGACGGTCGGTGTCTTCCCGGGCACCAGGCGCCAGATCCGGGCCTTCCCGATCCGCGTCGGCTCGCCGCCGTACTCACTGATGTAGAAGGCGCCGTCGGGCCCCCGCACGATGGTGGTCGGCACCGCCTCGGACGGGCTGCCGTCGACGATCTGGTCGGGCAGCAGGGCGACCATGCGGACCGCACCGCTGTCGGACACCATGAGGATGTCGTTGCCTCCGGCCTCCGCCACCAGGGTGCCGCCGGGCACGCGTGCGATCCCGTACGCGTTGGCGTTGACGTCCGCCTGGTGCGGGTTGTGCCGCTCCTCGAAGGCAAGGAGGTCCCCGACCGGGCGGAGCCTGCCGTCCCGGCCGATGACGCCGGTCTGCGCGAGACCGCGCGCCGCCGTGCCCAGACCGTCGCGCGTGGACATCTGTCCGCCGAGGCCGAAGACCACGGAGATGCGCCCGTGGCTCGCGTCGATGTCGTGCAGGCCGAGCACACTGAACTCGTTGATCACCGAGGGCAGTCCGGTGGCGATCCGTTCGGTCCTGCCGCTGCCCGGGGTGTACGAGGTGATGGCCCCGCTGGCGCCGAAGCAGGCGGGGTAGCCTCCCACGCCGGGCGCGCACGGGGCGGGTCCGCCCCTGCCCGCCTCGGTGACCAGGACGCGCCCCGCGTGGGCGTCCCAGGTGAGCCCGCGCGGGGTCACCAGGTTCTCCGCGACCACGTCGAGGCGCGTGTCCGACGCGGCCTGCGAGGCGGCGGCGGTCATCAGTCCGCAGAGCACGGCGGTGGCGAGCGTGGCGGTGTACAGACGGCGCAGCATCAAAGCCCCCTGGGCGTCATCGTGGAAGGGACCCGGTCGTGAGGCGGGCGGTCCAGGTCTCCCGCCGGGTGGCGTCGGTCACGGCGCGTTCCGTGTAGTTGTCCGAGACGGCGAGGTCGGTGAACCCGGCGCCGCGCAGCGCGTTCTCGACCTCGTCATGGGTGAAGCAGCGCTGCGGGTGCCGCTCGACCGATCTCCGGTACAGCTCCCCCTCGGGCACGAACAGCGACACGAGGTACTCGTACGAGGACGTGTCCGGTTCGTGCCGGGTGTTCCACAGGTAGGCGAAGTCGCCGAAGTCCTCGCCGAACTCGCCGAGGGCGGCGATGGCTTCGAAGCTCAGCCGGGTGCTCAGGTCGAACAGGAGCAGGCCGCCGGGCCGGAGCGTCCGGGCGAGCTGGTCGAGGGTGGTGGCCAGTGCGCCGTCGCCCGCCAGGTAGTTCGCCCCGTCGAAGCAGATGAGGACCGCGTCGAAGGGGCCCAGCGCCGAGATCCGTTCGTCCGGCAGGGCGAGGCACAGCAGTTCGGTCCCGGGGGCGGTGCGCGCGCGGGCGATGTCCAGCATCTGCTCGGACGCGTCGACCCCGGTGACCTCGTAGCCGTGCTCCTGGAGGGTCCGTATCCCCATGCCGGTGCCGCAGCAGACGTCGAGGATGGTCCGCACCGCGAATCCGGCCTCGTGGAATCGTTTCTCCGTGAAGGCGATCCACTGGTCGTACGGGATGCGGTCCGCGGCCATCCACTGGTCGTAGACCCGGGCGAGCGCACTGTACGGGGCCCCGTACCCGCTCTCCGCGCCCGGCCGGGGGCTCATTCGGTGTCCCAGGGCCCGGACTGTGCCAGATACCGTCGGCCGGAGACCTCGCGGGACGACACCTCCGCGAGCCACTTCCAGAACGGCAGGGTCACGTCCGGCGCGGGCACGGTCGACAGGTCGAAACCGGGCTCGGCCTCGGCGTAGCCGCGGGTGCGCATCCCGCCCGGGTCGACGGAGGTGACGCCCACACCGGTGTCGGCCAGCTCCGCCGCGATGATCCGCGACGCCTGGTCGAGCGCCGCCTTGCTGGCCCCGTAGATGCCCGCGCACGGGAACACGTCCACGGCCGCCTCGCTGGACACGTTGACCACCAGACCGTCGGTCTCCCGCAGCAGGGGCAGCGCGAGCTGCGCCAGCGCCACGGGGGCGACCACATTGGTACGGAGCACCTTCTCGAACACGTCCACGGGGTGGTCGAGGAGCGGCCGGATGGGGCTGACCCCCATCTGGGAGGCGTTGTTCACCAGCCAGTCGAGGCGCCCGAGTGCGCTGGCCTCCGTAATCAGCCGCGCTCGGTGCGCGGCCTCGCCGACGTCCCCCGCCACCGCGCGGACGACGACGCCCCGGCCGGTGAGCCGCGTGGCGACCGCCGTCAGGTCGCTCTCGGTGCGCGCGGTGAGGACGAGTCGCCAGCCGGCATCGCCGAGGAACTCGGCGAGGGTCTCGCCGAGCCCGGTACTCGCGCCGGTGATCAGGGCGACGCGCGAGGGTCTGAGCGGGTTCGTCATGGAACATCAGCTCCTGTGTCGGCGGGAGGGTGCCCGCTCAGGTGGACAGACGGATTCCGTGTTCGGCGTAGCAGCGGACGAGGGTGAGGGCCTCGCCCCATCCGGGCGCGCGGTCCCCGAACCGGGCGAGCCCGTCGGTGGTCTGCGGCAGCCCGGTCTCCAGCACCGTGAGCCGGGTTCCCTCGGGGTGCGCGGCGGTGGTGAAGGTGACCAGCGAGGGCGGCGAGCCCCAGGTGAAGGCGAAGCGCTCGCCCGGGACGCACTCCGTGACCACCCCTTCGTCGGTGACGTCCCCGCCGTCCTCGCTCGGGCGACGCCAGAGCAGACGCACCGGGCTGCCCACGGACGGCTCGAAGACCGAGCCGTCGGTGAACCAGGTGTCCCAGCCCGTGCCGCTGGACAGGAGGGCGAACACGTCCCGGGGGTCCGCGCGGACCAGGGTGGAGTGCAGGATGTCGGGGACCGGGACGGCCTCCCGGCCGCCGCTCGCTCCGGCGCTGCTCATGCGGTGCTCTCCCCTCGGCCCGTTTCGTGGGCTCAGTCGACGGCGACAGCGGCGTACACCGGCATCAGTTCCATCCAGCGCGCGTCGGAGTCCGCCACACCGGGCTTTCCGGTGAGGTGCGCTTCCAGGTTGTCGGTGTACATGTGCCAGCCCGCCGCGTAGTCGACCGGGTCGGCCTCCGGTCCGAATCCGGTGTGTTCCAGGATCAGCCGGGTGCCGTCGTCGTCCGTGGGCGACAGGGCCAGGGACAGCTCGGAGTCGGTCTCGCCGGTGTAGCGCCAGGTCACCCGCAGCCGCGCGGGCGGCTCCCAGGCGAGGACGCGGCAGACGATGGTGTCCCCGTGCGCGCCGCGTCCTTCGAGGACGTACTCCTCCCCCGGCCCCGGCACGCCGAGAAGGACCGGGCCGAACCAGTGGGGCAGCAGGTCCGGTTCGGTCAGGGCCCGCCACACCTCGGCGGGCGCCGCCTCGATGACCCGGTCCAGCCGGGCCGTGCGTGCGGTGCGCGAGGCCGTTCCGAGGGCGCTGAGCGATCCACTCATCATGAACTCCGCTTCTGTGCGTGGACGGGGGCGGGCGGTGCGCGGGGCCGGACGTGAGGAGGAGGTACGCGAAGGGGAGGAGGTCAGGGCCTGGCGGTGACCTCGGTCTCCTCGGGTTCGGTCGGCTCGGCCGCGCGGTCGGCCTCGGCGACCGGGCGGCCGAGGGCGAGCACGCCGATCCCGACGCCCGCGAGGACGACGATCACCATGGCGGTGTTCAGCGAGGTGGCGTCGGAGAGCCAGCCGTAGGCGGTCGGCGTCCCGATGAAGGCGGCGTACGCGGGCACCATCATGGCCGCCGCGACGATGTTGACCCGGCTCGGCGCCACCCGGGCGGCGGCGCTGAGGCAGGTGGGCTGTACTCCGGCGATGGCGATGCCCATCAGGAGGAAGGCGAAGACGGACAGCCACAGATGGGTGCCGGCCATCAGCAGCGCCCCGGAGATCGCGGTCCCGACCGCGGAGATCAGGAAGGACTTGCGGATGCCGAGCGCGGCGACCAGACCGGCGTTGATCATCCGTCCGATCATCATCGTGAGGCTGAACAGGGCGAACGCCGCGCCGCCGTAGACGATGGGGGCGTTGAGGAGCTGGTCGACGTAGATCACCGACCAGACCTGCACGATGCTCTCGACCGCGATGCCGAGCACGGTCATCACGAAGACCACGCGGAACAGCGGATTGCGCATCAGCTTGAAGATGCCGATGTCGTCCTCGGCCGCCACTCCGCCCGGCGCCTCCTCGGGCTCCTCCGGGGTCACCGGCGGGTACCTGATCGCGAACGAGGCGATGAGCACGGGCGCCATGACGGCGGCGAACAGCACGGCGACCCAGCGGTAGTCCATGCCGAGGCTGATCAGGGCGCCCGCGCCGAGGGCGCTGATGACCGTGCCGCCGCTGTTGATCGCGTACATCATGTTCATCACTTCGCGGCCGCCGCGGGCCTGGATCTCCATGAACACGCTGTTGGTGGCGGTGTCGACCAGCGCGGACCCCAGACCGGCGAGGACGAAGGCCACGAGGAGGGCCACGAAGTGCCGGCTCACGGCCAGCATCACCAGGAGCCCGATGAGGGAGAGCTGGCCGTAGATGCCGATGTGGCGGTGGTCGAGGTGGCGGTAGAGCCGCTTGGCCGACAGCAGGGTCAGCAGGCCGACGACCGGCAGGAGCAGATGGGCGGTGCCGAAGAACCCGTCACTCAGGTCGAGTGAGCGGATGACCTCCGCCCAGGCGACCGTCATGACGCCGATGGCGATGCCGAACATGAAGAACTGGGCGCCGGACAGCCAGGTGACGGCCCGTAAGTTCCATGAGGGCTCGGCGGCCGCCGGCTCGTTCCCGCTCTGTCGTTCAGTCGTCACGCTGTCTCCCGGTGTGCCGGATGCCATTGCCTGTGCGGAGTCCGCCGGTACCGGGCGTGCTCCTCGGTGTTCAACAGCTCGTACACCGTGCTGAATTCGGCGCGCAGAATCCGCGAGATGTCGACCGTCCGCACGAGCTTCTCGTAGAGGTCCATCAGCTCGGGGTCGGCGTCGACCCTCGGCATGACCTCGTCGTAGTGCGTACGGTCGTGGAAGTAGGTGAGTTCGGCGTAGAGCACCTCGTCCGGTGCCACGTCGACCCCGGAGGCGATGTCCGAGCAGCCGTACTTGGCCGCCGGGTCGCTGACCTCCATCACGGTTCCGCCGATGGCGCCGTTCCGCCGGAAGACCTCGATGGCGTCGTGGACGACGGTGAGGAATTCCTCTTCGCGCGATCTGGGCACTCGATGCAGGAACCAGATGAGATACACGAGAATCCACCATTCCAGCGAGATTGAGCCCCGGAAAAGGGGGCCTGCGAATCGAGCTGACCGTGCGGAGGCTATAGGATTGCATAGTAACTTGGCAAGATCCGCGCAGATACTCCGCCCCTTGTCACGGCGGCACGACCACGACGGACCGACAACTCGGGTCGAAGCGGTGCGACCGCGCGGCCCGGACCCGCGGTACGGCCGAGGCCCCCGCCCCCGTACGAGGACCCGACTCCGCGAGCACCGGCCGCCGGAACCCCCGGGGTTCCGGATCCTCTCCCAACCACCATGCGGAGCAGCCGGGATGACGCGAAAGGGACCTTGCCGGAAACCCCGGCGACGACGCCCGCCCGGGTGGACTCCGCCTACGTCCCGCCCCACACGTCCGACCCCACGACCACGCCCGCGGCGCCCTTCCGGCGCTCATCGGCCGAAGGTCGGGCCGGGTCGGCCCCACAGCCTCGCCGCCCTCCCGATCTCCGCATAGCAGTGCGAATGTTACTATCGAGAACGAGAGCGAAGGAGGCCGAAAATGAAGCGTGAGTACGGGCAGTTCTGCGGCCTCGCGGTGGGCCTGGACGTCATCGGCGAGCGGTGGACGCTCCTCATCGTGCGCGAACTGCTGATCGGCCCCGCGCGCTTCAAGAGCCTGCTGGAGAACCTTCCCGGGATCGGCCCCAACCTGCTCACCGACCGGCTGCGGATGCTCGGCGAACACGGCCTGGTGGAGCAGACGTCCGTGGCCGACGACGGGCGCGCCCGGCTCTACCGTCTCACCGAGGCCGGGCAGGAGCTCCGGGAGTCCGTCCTCGCGCTCGCCCGCTGGGGTCTGAAGTTCCTCGACGAGTCGGACACCGCCGGGGCGACCCGCGCCGAGTGGGGCTTCCTCGCCGTGCAGGCGCTGGTCATCGACGAGGCCGTCCCCGAGGTGGACGAGACCTACGAGTTCGAGGTCGGTGACCAGACCTTCCAGATCCTGGTGCGCGGCGGCAAGGTGTCCTTCGAGCGCGGCTCGGTGGCCGAACCCGCGCTGACCATCTCCTGCGACGCGGGCACGTTCGTCCGGGTGGGCGCGCGGCTCCTGTCGCCGTTCCAGGCCATCGCCACCGGAGACGTCCGGGTCAAGGGCGATCCGGGGGCCGTGCTCCGCTGCTCCCTGATGCTCGGCCTGAGCTGAGACGACGGCGTCCGGCCCCGGTTCAGGCGACGGCGTTGGACCTCGGCCGGGGTGATGGCGTCCGGTCTCGGCCGAAGCGATGGCGTCCGGCCTGCTCCAGGGCGGCGACGACGAACGGTGCACCCCCACGGATTGTGGAGGTGCACCGTCGCCTCAGGGGGTCAGGTCACTCGGCGGCCAGTTCGGCGCCGTCCCCGACCACGTCGATCCTGCCGTCGGGACGACCGTGGCACTTGATCGAGTTGAGCGTGTAACGGCCCGCGCCGCTGTAGTCACCGGACTTGCCGCGGAACGTTCCGTACAGCTTCGCGTTGGTCATCGGGCCCGCGATCGGGTCCGTCGGGTTCGACAGCTGCACGTCGCCGGCGCCGACGATGCCACGGTCGAAGGTGCGGTCCAGGTTGACGGCGGCCCAGCCGTAGTACCGGCCGCGCACGCTCTGGACGAACGGCATGTCGGCCTCGCGCAGGCGCTGCGCGCGCGGACCGTCGCCGTGGATGGCCACCTCGCCCTTGTGCGCGAGCGAGGTGAGCGCGATACGGCCGAGCGACACGGGCACCTCGACCATCTCGCCCTTGCCGACGAAGCCGCTCGGGTAGAACGGCCGCAGCGTCTCGGAGAGGTAGTTGTGCTCCAGGTTGCGCCCGTCGTACTCGACGCTCAGCCCGCGGAACGGGAAGATCTCGTAGTGGTTCGAGCCGTCCGCGTTGAGGCCCTTCAGCTCCTTCTCGACGGTGAGGTCGGTCCGGATCGTCGAGACGTTGGTGCTCGCCAGCACGCGGCCGAGGATCGAGTCGAACCACAGCGGCGAGAGCACCGCGCGCACCGCGCCGACGCCCGGCGTCACGATGACGACCCGGCCGCCGATGATGAGCGGCACCGTCTGGTCGAAGTACCCGGTCTCCTCGACCTCCGCCTCGTCGTAGAGACGCCGCGGCTTCGCGCCCGTGATGTCACCCGTGAGCACCCGGGCCCAGTCGGCGACCTCGCGGTCCTCGTCCGTCGCGTACTTCTCGAACACGTTCAGGGCCCGGGGGCCGGCCGACCGCAGGGCCAGCCACAGCGCGCCCGAGCGGACCGAGCGGTCCGTCTCGGTGCCGATCACCTGGTCGATGAAGGCCAGGCTCTCCTCCGGGCTGCGGTCCGCGAGCTCCCACAGCGCGCGCTCGCGCTCCAGGGGACTCTCGTGCCCCTCGGAGACCTCGCGCAGCTCGCTGTCGCTCCGGGTGTCGTACGGCAGGAACTTCTCGGTGATCGGCCGGGCGAAGTCCAGGTACTCCGCCGGGTCGTTGTACCGGCTCGGGGGCGGCGGCGTGAGGGCCACCAGGCCTTCCTGCAGCCTGGATTCGATCGATTGCGTCATGTTTCCTCCGCAGTTAGGTTGTGCACCCCATGCGAGGTAGTTATATAAAAACTAAGCAAGATGGACCCTGTCAAGCAGACTGCCGCCGTGAAACCCTGACTGGAGACAGAGAATCTAGATCGTCTACTTAAGGAACGTGTGGTCATATGGAACGAGCCCGTCCCGCCGATCTCCCCGTGACCACCACGGCCGCCCTGCTGCGCCTCGGCCGGATCCTGTCGACCGTCTCCACGGGCACCGCCCGCCACCTGGCCCGGCGCAACTGGCAGCGATTGAGGGGCCGTTCGGCCACCGCCGAGGAGTGGCCCGAGGAGCTCTCCCGGATCATCGAGCGGCTGGGCCCGGCGTTCATCAAGTTCGCGCAGATCGCGAGCACCCGCGAGGACGTCCTGCCGCCACGCGCCTGCGCCGCGCTCGGACGCCTCCACGACAGCGTCGAACCCATGCGGCCCCGGGACGTCCACCGGGCCCTGGTGGAGCACTTCGGCCCCGACTGGGCGGAGTCACTGCCGGACCTGCGCACCGAACCCCTCGGCTCGGGCAGCATCGCCTGCGTGTACCCGGCCCGTCTGCGTGACGGCCGGCAGGTGGCCGTCAAGCTCCGCCGCCCCCGCCTCACCGACACCGTCCGCCGTGACGTCGCCATCCTGCGGGCGGTCTTCGCGCTCGCGGGCCGCCTGCCGGGCCTGCGCGGAGCCCCCCTGGCCGAGATGGCGCAGGCCGTCGGCGCGAGCGTGCTCCGTCAGCTCGACCTCGACACCGAAGCACGGAATCTGGCGCTCCTGCGCGAGGACCTCTCCACCCTCGAATTCATCACCGTGCCCGCCCCCGTACCGGCACTGTGCGGAGAGTCCTGTGTCGTCATGGACTTCGTTCCCGAGGTACGCGCCCATGTCGAGGTCACCCGGCTGAGCCCCGAGCGCCGCCGGGCGCTCGCCGACCAGACGCTCCGGGCCGTCTTCGAGATGCTCTTCTGCACCGGCCTGGTCCACTGCGACCTGCACCCGGGGAACCTGCGCCTCACCCCGACCGGTTCCGTCGTCGTACTCGACGCGGGATTCGTCTACCGCGTCCCCGACGTCGTGCGGGAGAACCTGGCCCTGTTCTTCCTCAACCTCGGCTTCCGCAACGGCCCCCGCTGCGCCGAAGCGGTCCTGGCCAGTGCGGAACAGGTCGACCGGCACAGCGACACCGCCGCCTTCACCGAGGACATGACCCGTCTCGTCGACCGCTTCGGCGGCACCACCGCCCGGGACTTCGACCTGATCGCGTTCTCCACCGAGCTGTTCGCCAGCCAGCGGCGCCACCGCATCTACGCCTCGTCGGAGTTCGTGTTCCCGCTCCTCGCCCTGCTCATGGTGGAACAGACGGTGCGCCGCCTCGACCCCGACGTGGACTTCCAGGCCATCGCCCGCCCCATCGTCTTCCGTGCGGCCTCGGGCCGACCCGCCGGCGAACGCCGCCGTCGGCTGGAGACGGCGCTCTGAGCGGAAGCCGACGGGTACGGCGGCCCGCTCCGACGGTCGGCGTCACGGGCGGCCACGACTGTCACGGGAGTACGGGCCCGGTGGCCGCCGCCCCCTCGACGGGGTGCGGCGGCGGGGCGAACGGGCCCCAGGTGAAGGCGGGCAGCCAGCTCGCAGGAGCGGCGCTCCAGGACAGCTCGCCGAGCTGCCGGACCGTACGCCGTCCGGTCAGCGCACGGAAGATCTCCGGGCTCTCTCCGCTCAGGGTGACGGCCGGTTCGCCCTGCCCGGCCGTCCACACCCGGTCGGGCGTCTCGACGCGCAACGCCGACAGGCCGTGCCCGTCCAGCGACAGGGTGAAGCCCATGACGGCGAGATCCAGCGCGTCGGGGAGGGCGGGGTGGCGGTCGGGCAGGGGCATGCCGAGGGCGGCGCGGATGTCCAGCTCGTGCGAGAGCGCGTCCAGCGGGAGGACGCGGCGGCGCAGCCAGTCCATCCCCGGCAGCACCCGCGGCAGCTCCTTATCCAACTCGGCCCAGGTGGTCAGGAGTTCGGCGAGAGGGATGCCGGGCGGCGGGGCCGGGGGCTCGCTGATCTCACCCGGGTCCTCGTCGACGGCCATCCGGCAGACCTCGACGAGGTGTCCGACCAGATCGCGCACGCTCCAGCCGGGACACGCCGGGACGAGGAGGTCCGTGACCGAGGGGTCCGAGGTGACGAGCCGGGTGATGTTCTCCCGACAGGCCCGGTAGGTGAGGTGGTGGACGGCTTCCGGTAACAGTTCATCGGTCTTGTCGGTCATCCGGCTGACTCCTCCAGGGGGCGACGTTCGCTGATCGGCCGTCCCGGCCCGAGGCCGCCGTGGACGGAGTGGTACCAGGGGTGGTGCGGCAGCCGGTTCGTCCGACGGCCGGCCGGTTCGGCATCCGGTCGTCCGACGGCCCCGGCATCCGGTGCGGCTCCGCGCCGCACACGGCCCTGACCGCCACGGTGGCGCTGATCCCCGCAGGGGTCGGACAGCGGCAGACGCGGCGGCGGGGGCCGCGGCCCAGCATGTCAGGGGCCGGTGCGGTCGGACACCCCCGGGGAGCAACCCGTCGGCGTTCCCGTACTCAGCCCTCCTCCGTCTCGTCCGCCGTCCGCAGCCAGACCTCCTCGGCCGGATCGAATTCGCTGGTGGTCATCCTGTGCGCGCGCCAGCCGAAGCCGCAGATGGCCAACGGCCCTTCGGTCAGTGGGTCCAGGCCGAATCCGTTCTCGATGTCGATCTCGTTGATCGCGGAGGTCACGAACGCGCCCAGACCGAGTTCGGTCGCGCTCAGGTACAGGGTCTGGGACAGGTGCCCGCTGTCGAGCACCAGGGCGCGGTATGCCTTGGCGTGATGGCGGTACTTCCAGAAGCTGCGCGCGAACCGCGGCGCCAGGACCGCCAGCACGGGCGCGTCGGAGAACCAGTGCTGACCGGCCAGGGCTCGGCGCGCGAACCGCTCCAGCGGTTCGTCCGGGGCGGGCAGGGGCTCCAGGGCGTGATCGACCGCGTGGTAGTGGTACAGCCCGGGCGCGAGCCCGTCGACGTTCTGCACGATCAGATACGCCTCGGTCGGATGCAGACCGCCCCCGGAGGGCGTGTGCTTCTTCAGGAACACGGTGTCGTCGTCGATGCGCACCCGCGACTGTGCGGCGAACACGCGCTGCAGCATGTGGGCGCACAGGGCCAGCGGCAACGCCCGCTCGCCGTCGAAGTTCCGGCAGGTCGCGCGCCGCGCCAGCATCGCGTCGAACTCGTTGCCGTCGACGCGGGGCAGCGGCACCCGGTCCGCCGCGTCCCCGCGACCGGGTGCGTGCGTGGGCGGCGGGCCGAGCTTGCGCCGCAGATCGGCGGCGGTGGTCATCTCGTTGGCTTCCATGCTGCTGACGCTGTCCAGGCCCTCCCACCGCGCGAGCCGGTGCATCATCGCCGCGGGCGGCCACCAGTGACCGGCGCGCAGCACCTCGTCGCGTTCGCGATGGGCGGAGTGGCGTTCGTCATCGGCGATCACCAGCCCGCTGCCGATCAACTCGTCGACCAGAGCCGACTCTTCGGCGTCCAGCGTGTCGGTCTCGTGCCATGCGCCGGGGCTCAGCCGGCCGAGCAGCTCCCGCTGCGGCGCGTCGACCTCGACCTCCGCGTCGAGATGCGCGGCCAGGGCCAGCCAGCGCCGGGTGCGGCTCAGCCCGGCACCTCCGGTCACCAGCGAGTCCAGGTCGAAGTCCACGTCTTCACGGGGCTCCAGGAACAGCACGGCACAGCGGCGGATACGCATCGGGATCCGTTCGGCGGATGGCGGATCCGGAGTGCGGGATCCGATGTCGAAGGCGCCACGGCAAGGCTCCCGTGCCACACGATGGTCGGCTATGGTTTTTATCATGCGGACTCAAGTACTGGGGAACGAGAAGCTGCGTCTTCCGGCCGATGTCGTCGATCGTCTGCTCGATCTGCTGAGCACCGACGACCGCTTCCGTCGGCTGTTCGCGGAGAACCGCCACGCGGCCCTGGCCGAGGCCGGTTGCGCCCTGTCCGAAGAACAGCTGCGCGCGGCTTCGTCGTTCAGATGCCTGACCGTGGAGCGGCTGGCCGACAAGGACGTCATCGCCGGTGCTCGCGAGGAACTGCGCGCGCACCTCCTGGCCGACGCGGCGTACAGCAATCCGCACGCCCTGGAGGCCGGGGCGACACACGCGGTACTGCGCCTCAACTGACCTCATGTGACGACTCGTCAGGGGGAGACACCATGCCACCGACCGTGTCCGACACCAAGCTGCGGATCCCGCCCGAGGTCGCCGACCGGCTGCTCCAGCTGCTCGCGACCGACGACGCGTTCCGCGAACTGTTCAAGGGCGATCGCCACGCGGCGCTGGTCCGGGCCGGTCTCGACGCCGATCCGTCACGCCTCAGGGAGACCTCGGCACTGGCCTGTCTCGTCGTGGACAAGCTGGCGAGCAAGAGCGACATCGCCGCCGCGCGCGAGGCACTCACGGCGCACCTGGCGTCACACAACAACCACAACAACCCGCACGCCTTCGAAGCCGGGGCGATGCACGCGGTCCTGCGCACCGGCTGAGCGCGATCCGCGCCCCGGCCGACAAGCCGTGTCCGGAGCGGTCACGAGCCGTCCAGCGCCGTCCCGGACCGTACGGGTCGCACGAGGCGTTCGGCCCCTGCCCGGCTGAAGGCCGGATCGACCGCCGTGGGCACCCGGTCGATCCGACCGGGTGCCCACGGGCGTCCTCTCCGGGCTCACACCCCCGCCGGAGTCAGCTCCTGTTCGGACTCCGGCGACGGGGCCGCGTACCGCTCGGACCGGACCAGGGCCACGCACCCGGCGGTGAACAACACCAGCAGGACGACGCTGGCCACGACCATGAACGGGGTGAACGGGACCAGCAGTACGGTGCTGATCAGTTCGGCCGCGATCAGGACGAAGAGAACGGCCCTGATGGTGAGCGGCGACAGCCGGGTGCAGATCCACGCCCCGAGCGGAGCGCCCACCGCCACCACCGGAGCCGCCGCCGTCCAGTACCCGACGACCGGTCCGGTGAAGTCGCGGAGCACCAGGACATGGGTGAGGAAGGCGGCGACGGACACCACCGTCATCATGATCACGGTGGTCGGGGTGGCGACCTTCTCGGAGACCCGGAAGAGCAGCACCAGCAGCAGGAACATCACGCAGTTCTCGCCCACGCCCGCCACACCGCTGAGCAGCCCGCCCGAGAAACCCGCTCCCAGGACCACGCCCCTCTCGCGGGGGTTCCAGGCCGGGATCCTCGCGTTGCGCCGGTAGCCGCGCTGCTTCAGCTGCACCGCGAGGGCCAGGGCCAGCGCCACGAGGAGCATGGTGAACAGCGCCCGTACGACCGGGAGCGGCACGTTCGGGGCGATCAGCGTGGCGCTCAGCACGACTCCCACCACCCCGGAGACCGAGCCGTACAGGATGACCTTCTTCTCGACGGGGATCCGGCACAGCAGGATCGACAGCGACGCGGCCGACATGCCGATCGACTGGATGGCGAAGGTGAAGATCCTGGCCTGGTCCGGCGGGACGACCAGGACCTTGGTCATCACCGGGAAGGCGATCGCGCCCCCGCCCTCGCTGGTCCCGCCGCCCACCAGGGAGCCGAAGACCATCGTCACCGCCACGCGCCAGTTCTCCGCGAGGACGTCGAAGTATTCCGCACCCCACACCAGGGCCCAGACCAGCCAGACCACCCCGGCCAGAGCCGCGTTGACCATCAGAACCCGGCGTACCCTCACGTGGCCAGTCACAACGATCTCCCCCTCGGTCGATCCTCGTTCATCAGGCGTCGCCGCATCGTAGAGCGCGGAGAACCCGTCCCGACCCTGGAGTCCCACGAGTCAGCACCCTGGAAGAACGCCCCGGCCCGACCGGGTGGCGACCGGGCGCGCCGGGCGAGCCGCGCCCCCGGCGGGATCCCGTCCGGTGCCGGTCGTCCCGCGTCCGTTCCGACCGCGAAGACCCGTCCGGTCGCTTCAGCGGCGGACCCTCGGCATTCCGAGGCCGATCCAGGAGATGATCTCGCGCTGGATCTCGTTGTTGCCGCCGCCGAAGGTGAAGATGACCGCGGAGCGGTAGCCGCGTTCCAGCTCGCCGTGGAGGACCGTGCCCGCCGAGCCCTCCTTGAGGGCGCCCGCCGCCGCCACGACCTCCATCAGGGCCGCGTACGCGTCGCGGCGCGCCTCGGAGCCGTAGACCTTGACCGCCGAGGCATCCTGGGGGGTGAGCGTGCCGTCCTGGACGGCGCTCACCATCTGCCAGTTGAGGAGTTTCATCGCGTCGAGGCGGGCATGGGTGCGGGCCAGGGTGCGGCGGACCCACGGAAGGTCGATGACCCGCCGTCCGTCGGTGAGGAGGGTCCCGGCGGCCCAGCGCTGGACGTCGTGGAGCGCGCGGATCGCCATCGTGCCGTGCGCGGCGAGGGTGACGCGTTCGTGGTTGAGCTGGTTGGTGATGAGCCGCCAGCCCTTGTTCTCCTCGCCGACCCGGTGCGAGGCGGAGACCTTCACGTCGTCGTAATAGCTCGCGGTGGTGTCGTGGGAGGCGAGGGTATTGATGATCGTGCAGGAGTAGCCGGGGTCGCCGGTCGGCACGAGCAGCATCGTGATGCCCTTGTGCGGCGGGGCGTCCGGGTCGGTGCGGACGGCGAGCCAGACCCAGTCGGCGGTGTCGCCGTTCGTGGTCCAGATCTTCTGGCCGTTCACGGTGTACGTGCCGGTCGTCGTGTCGCCCTCCCGGACCGCGCGGGTCTTCAGGGCGGCCAGGTCGGTTCCCGCGTCCGGTTCGCTGTATCCGATCGCGAAGTCGATCTCGCCCGAGAGGACGCGCGGCAGGAAGTACGCCTTCTGCTCGTCGGTGCCGAACCGCATGATCGTGGGGCCGACCGTGTTCAGCGCCATCAGCGGCAGTGGTACGCCCGCCTGGGCCGCCTCGTCGAAGAAGATGAACTGCTCCATCGGGGTCAGTCCGCGCCCGCCGTACTCGGTCGGCCAGCCCACCCCGAGCCAGCCGTCCGTGCCGAGCCGTCGCACGGTCTCGCGGTAGAAGCGCTTCTGCGCGGCCGGGTCCGCGTACCGGGTGTGGACGTCCTCCGGGACCAGCTCGGCGAAGTAGGCCCGCAGTTCGGCGCGCAGGCCGTTCTGGGCGGGGGTGTATTCGAGGTGCATGAGGGCCTCCCGGGGCGCGGTCCTGCGGCGTCCTCCGTGCGGTGCGACGCGCGACGGCGGCCACGGTAGAACGTGTTCCACAAATGCGGAAGCCTCGGGACGGTCCCGGACGGCCCGGAGGCCTCGGCGCGGTCGTGCCGCGCCGGGGCCTCCGGGAGAGGGCGGCACCGGGGACCGCCGGGCCGGTACCTCCCCGGCGGTCGGGGACCACGGGGGAGGTACCGGAGCCGCCGGGTGATGCCGGGTCCTCCGGGTGATGCCGGATTCCTCCAGGTGCTGGTGGGCCTCCCGCCACCTCAGGGCAGGAGCTCGTCCATGGAGGCGCGCCCCTTCTCCGCCATCCGTTGCTCCGCCCAGGCCAGGTTCTTCGGATTCACGTCCCGCCCGGAGGCGAGGACCAGGTCCTCCGCCGTGAATTCGCCCTCCGACCCGGCGTGCAGCAGCCGGTCGGGCGTCGGGTGCTCCCCCGGGGACGTCTTGTCGGGCTCAGCGTTCATGCCGCCTCCTACGAGTTCTTCCGGCACTCGCCATTCTGGTGTCCGGTCCCGCGCGGCGCATCCGGGACCGGTCCGGGCCCGGCCCGTACGGCCGTCCGTCCGGCGCGGGGGCGGAAACCGCGCCCGCGCCGGGCCGTCCCCCTGCCACCGCCGGGCCGTCCCCCCTGTCGGCGGCGTGTCGGTGCCGTGTCGACAGGGCCGGGGACAGTGGGGCACGTGGCCGAGGCGCGCCCCGGTCCGCCCGATTCGCCCTTCGTCCCGACGCGCACTTCCCGAGGAGCATCCGTGCCCGAATCCCTCCCCCTCCGGCGGCTCCACGTGACCGCCGTCCGGTCCCTCACCCCCCGTATGCGACGGATCACCCTCGGCGGCCCCGATCTCGCCGGGTTCGCGCTCGCGGGGCCCGACCAGCAGGTGAAGCTGTTCTTCCCCCGGCCCGGCCAGTCCGTGCCCGTCCTGCCCGAGGCCGGGCGGGACGGGGACGTCATGCGCTGGTACGCGGCCTACGCGGCGCTCCCCGAACACCGGCGCCCCTGGATGCGGAGCTACACCCTCCGGGCCCACGATCCGGCCGCCGGGACGGTCGACGTCGACTTCTTCCTGCACGGGGAAGCCGCCGAGGAGGGAGCGGAAGCCGAGGGGAGGGCAGGAGCCGAGGAGAGGACAGGGGCCGCGAAGAAGGTGGGGGCCGAGGAGGAGGCAGGAGCGGAGGAGAAGGCAGGGGACGAGGGGCCCGCCACCCGCTGGGCGCGGGCCGCGCGGCCCGGGGACGTGCTGGGCATGTTCGGGCCCTCCGCGGCCTTCGCGGTGCCGGTCGACACCGCCGCGGGCGACTGGACCCTCCTCTACGCCGACGCCTGCGCCCTGCCCGCGCTCGCCACGGTCGTGGCCGCTCTTCCGCCCGGCCGCCGGGCCGTCGCCTACCTCCACCTCCCGGACCCGGCCGAGGAGCAGCCCCTGCCGACGGCCGCCGATCTGACCGTGCGCCCGCTGTCCGCCGCCGCATCGCCGGTGGACGCCCTGCGGGCCGACCCGTGGCCGGACGGCCGCCCGTACGCCTGGCTCGCGGGCGAGGCCTCGGCCGTACGGGCGATGCGTCGGCATCTGGTGGAGGAGCGGGGCGTCGAGCGGCGTTCGGTCCACTTCGCCGGATACTGGCGCCGCAGGCTCACCCAGGACGACGCGCCCACCCCCGAGGACCTGGCGGAGGCCCGGGAACGGCTTTCGGCCGGATGAGCGGGAGCCGGACGGGCCCGGGAGGGCGAGGGACCGTCCGGCCCGGGCAGCGGGCCGACCGGGCACGTCAGGGGGCAGGGGTTCCGCCCCGCCGGGCCCCGCCCGAGGCGGGGGCAGCCGCCGACGCTATCGCCCGGGCCGCAGCGGCGGATCAGGTCGAGGCGACCGTCCCTGTCAGGGCGCGCTGTCCTCCAGCCGGGAACCGCCTCCCGCGCCCCGGACGAGCCGGGCCGCGGCCCTGAGCGTGAGTGCCGCGCCCCGCTCCCGGCCGCGCTCGTACGCCTCCGGGGTCAGCGCGTCCCGGAGCCGTTCCTCGGCGCGGGCCCTGATCCGTGCCTCGGTGTCACGTGTGAAGGGCCGGAAGCCGCCGTCCCGCCCGGATCCGGCGTGGGCGTCGTACGCGCCGAGGAGCCGCGCCCCGGTCTCCGCGTCGCCGGGGCCGCCGCGCCCGGCCAGGGCCCACGCGGCTGTCGCGCACGGGGCGACGAGCAGATCGGGGGCGACCCGGTGGGCGAGGGTCTCCATGTCCCGGACCGCGCGGGCGAGCCGCCCCAGAGCACGGCCGTACGCCCCGTCCGTACAGTCCAGCCAGGCCCACGTCCCGCCGACGAGGCCCCAGAAGAGCGCCGGGGTCACCTCTCCGAACTCCTCTTCCAGACAGGTCAGTTGAGTTCTGGCGAGAGCGGTGCGGCCGGTGCTTCCGTAGTGCTGGGCGAGGAGCAGCCGGGCGGAGCCCGCCGCTTCGGCACCCCACTCCCCCGCCGCTTCGGCGGCCTC
This sequence comes from Streptomyces sp. NPDC101490, assembly GCF_044767145.1. Classification (NCBI taxonomy): domain Bacteria; kingdom Bacillati; phylum Actinomycetota; class Actinomycetes; order Kitasatosporales; family Streptomycetaceae; genus Streptomyces; species Streptomyces sp. NPDC101490. Next base: position 48,098 of record NZ_JBIWNI010000010.1, on the reverse strand, counting down.
CGCGAGGAGGCGTTCGGCCGCCGGGTCGCCGTCCGGGCGGAGCCGGAGGCGTACGGCGGCGAGCCTGGCGGTGAAGACGGGGACCTGGGACCGCGCGCCGACACGGGCGGCGGCGTCCGCGGCGCGCGCGAAGTCGGCGGCGGCCTCGGCCGGCCGGCCGGCGCGCTCGTGGGCCTCGCCCCGGGCGGCGAGGGACTCCGCGACGCCCCAGGAGTCGCCCGCCGCCTCGAAGAGGGTGAGCGCCTCGGCCGCGTCGGGACCGTGGCCGCCGAGTCGGGCACGGGCCAGGAGGGCGAAGGCCAGGTCCCAGCCGGGGGCGTGCTCGCGGCAGTCCCGGACGACGGCCGCGAGGGTCTCGTCGAGACCGGTGAACTCGCCGGTCATGAGCCGGGCCGAGTACCACATGGTGCCGGGCTGGCGGCAGGTCTGCGGAAGCCCCGGGCGGTACGCGGTGACGAGCGCGGCGAGGCGGTCGCGGGCCCCGGGGCCATCGAGGGCGGTGGTGCCCCCGCCGCCCCGGGTCGCGAGGGCGTACAGGTGTCCGCCGCGCCGGGCCTCCCGCAGGCGCTCCCCCGACCAGGGCGGGGGCACGTCCACACAGCGCCCGTCGAACGGGCCGGCGGGCCGGACGGGCTCCGCGAAGGGGTCGGGGCCGAGCCGCCCCGCCTCGACCGCCCATGTCCTGGCGTCCGTACGGTGGTTGCGCAGTTGCCAGAACCAGCTGAGCGAGTGGACCAGGCAGAGCACCTCCTGCTCGTCGCCGAGGGCGACGGCGGTCCGCAGGGCGCCCCGCAGATTGCCGTGCTCGCGCTCCAGCAGCTCGATGGCGGCGAACTGTTCCGGGCCGCGCAGCGCGGGTTCGGCACGTCGGGCCAGTTCCCGGTAGTGGGTCAGGTGCCCGCGCTCCACCGCCGCGCGCTCGCCCGACTCGGCCAGCCGTTCGCGCGCGTACTCGGCGATCGTCTCCAGGAGGGAGTACCGCATCCCGCCGCCGTCACGGGCCGGTCCCGCGACCACCAGCGACTTGTCGACCAGCGCGGCGAGGACGTCCAGCACACCGGACCCCGCCGGGGCGCCGGGAGGCTCGGGCGGCTCATGACCGGTCGGCAGGTCAGGGTGGTCGAGCGGCCCGGGCGCCGCCGGTACGCCGGAGGCCTCGGGTGCCTCGTACACGGCCGGTGCGTCGTACACGGCCGGTGCGTCGGACGCCTCCGGAGGACCGCCCCCGCACACCGCTTCCGCTGCCGTCAGGTCCGCGCCGCCCGTGAACACCGCGAGGCGTCGCAGCACCGCGCGCTCGGGCGCGTCCAGGAGGTCCCACGACCAGTCCACCACCGCCCGCAGCGTCCGCTGCCTCGGCAGTGCCGTGCGCGCCCCCGAGGTCAGCAGGCGGAACCGGTCGTCCAGCCGTTCGGCGATCTGCCCCAGCGACAGCACCCGCAGCCGCGCCGCGGCCAGTTCGAGGGCGAGCGGCAGTCCGTCGAGCCGTCGGCACACCTCCTCGGCGGCGGCCCGGTCCTCCTCCACCGAGAAGCCCGGCCGCGCCGCCGCGCCCCGCTCCTCCAGCAGCCGCAGCGCCGCGTCCGGCGGCAGCGGCCCCAGCGGCCGTACCACCTCGCCCGGCACGCCCAACGGCTCCCGGCTCGTGGCGAGGACGGTCACCCCGGGGCAGTGCGCCAGCAGGGCGTGGACGAGGGGTGCGACGGCGCCCACCACGTGCTCGCAGTTGTCGAGGACGAGCAGTATCCGCCGCCCCGCACACCGCTCCACCAGATCGGCGTACGGTTCCCTCCGCCCGGTCCCGGGAACGGCCCGGCCGTGCCAGAGCACGGTCTCGTGCCCGCCGAGCGCGGCGAGGACGGCGGCGGCGACACCGGACTCCTCCCGTACGGAGGCGAGTTCGGCCAGGTGCGCCGGTCCCGCGTACGTCCCGGCCGCCGCCAGGGCGAGTCTGGTCTTGCCCACCCCGCCGGGACCGGTGAGGGTGACGAGCCGGGGGCCGTCCCACCCGGCGGCCAGCTCCGCGTGTTCGTCGTCGCGTCCGACGAACGAGGTCAGCGGGGCGGGCAGGGTCCGCCGGGGCGGGGCACCGGGGGCCGTCGGCGGGGAGGCGGCGGACCCGGGGGTCCCGGCGGCCAGGAGTTCCGCGTGCAGGGCGCGCAGTTCGGGCCCCGGGTCGGTGCCGAGGCGCTCCGCGAGGTCGGCGCGGACCCGTTCGTACGCCGCCAGGGCCTCCGCCGGATGTCCCGCGGCGCGCAGGGCTCTCATCCGCAGGGCCTGGAGGGGTTCGTCGAACGGCTGTCCGGCGGCGAGGGCGGCCAGGGACGCGAGGGCCCCGGCGGACCGGCCGAGGACGACCTCGGCGGCGAGCCGGTCGCGCCGCGCCTGGCGGTGCCGTTGCTCGACCCGTACGACCAGGGGGTCGGTGTCCCGGCCCGGGAGGTCGGCGAGGGCGGGCCCGCGCCACAGCCCGAGGGCCTCGTCGAGCAGGTCGGCGGCCCGCTCCGGGTGCCCGGCGGTGAGGGCCCCGGCCCCCTCGGAGGCCAGCCGTTCGAAGCGGTACAGGTCGATGTCGTCCGGTTCGGCCGCGAGCCGGTAGCCGCCGGGCGTGGAGAGGACGGCGTCCCGGCCGAGAGCCCGGCGCAGCCGTCCGACGAGGGCCTGGAGCGCCGCCGTGCGGTCCTGCCCGGAGGCGTCGGCGGGGTCGTCGTCGGCCCACACCTGGGCGCCGAGGGCACGGACGGCGACCGCCCGGCCGCCCGTCGCGGCCAGCGCGGCGAGCAGCGCCCGGAGCCTGGCCCCCTTCAGGGGCGTCTCCGTCCGGCCGTCGGCACGGAGGACCTGGCTGGGACCGAGGACACGGTAGGACGGCTGCACCGGGCCATTCTGCCTCGCGGGCGGCGCCGCAACGGCAGGGAGGACGAGCGGGGTCCGGCCGGGCCGACTCCTCTCCGGACGGTGTCCGTGGTCCGCGCGTCCTCCGGGCCGACCGGGCACGCCTCCGACGCCGGCAAAGGGGGCGCCGCCCACGGGTCACACCGGGCCGCACCTGGCCGCATCGAGCCGCATCGATAAGGGGAGGCGGCTCCTCTGTCCGGCGTGGCACCATGCGCCGATGGCCCTGCGACACCCCGACCGCGACTTCGCGATCACCGTCATGTACTCCGTGCCCGATGACGCCTGGTACCTGGAACTGGACCTCGTCTCCGGGCAGCGGAACCTGATGACCGCGATCGTCCCCGACGAAGATCCGGCGCGGGAGCCGACGGTGTGCTTCAACCAGCACGCGGAGCACACGGACGTCCCCTACGAGGTCGTACGCTGGTTCATGCGTCAGGTCGACGAGGAGATCCGCACCTCCCGTGCCTGGATGGGACTGAGACCCGATCTCGTCGCGATCGTCCACCGGCTCCGCCAGGAGCACCTGGGCATCATCGACGACGAGGAGTTTCCCCGGGTGCTCGCGGAGGTGCGCGCCACGGTCGCCGAGGCGGAACTGCCCGCCGTCCTGGAGGCCGCGTTCGGCCGGAATCCCGACGGCACCACCGCGGACCGCCCGGGGGCGCCGAGCCCGTAGACGGACGAGGGGGCGGGGCCCGAACGGATCCGGGGCGGACCACGACCGCTGACGTCCGCGCGGCGAACTCGCGCCACGCCGGGCCGTCGCCATGGCGTCTGCGGGGCCCGGGTTCGACAATGGGGGGGATGACCGAGGAAGACCGGCGCACGCGCAGGGGCGTGATCGAGCCCGCCGAATGGCTCGCCATGAACCGGACCGGCAGCTTCGACTGGGATCTCGACCGGCGCACCATCGACGTCGACGAGTCCGGGCTGCTGGTCTTCGGGGTGGACCCGTACGCCTTCGACGGGCGCCCGGTGTCGCTCCTCGCCCGGCTGACCCCCGCCGAACGCATCCGGCTCGAAGAGATCATCCGGGTGGCCGTGACCGGCGGGGAGGTCTCGTACACCGCGCACTTCCCCATCCCGCAGAGCGACGGCTCACCCCATTGGACGCACGTCCAGGCGCGCATCCTGCGCTCTCCGGACGGGCGGGCCCGGCGGATCGTCGGTGTCGTGCGGGACACGACCGCCGAGGTCACGCGGTTCGCGTTCGTGCGGGAGCTGGAGAAGCAGCGCGAGCTCCAGACCAGCATCGTCGAGCGGACGACGAACGCGCTGTCGCGGGCGGTGACGGTGGACGACGTGACAGCCGCCCTCACCGGCCCCGGCGGGCTGGCCCGGCTCGGCGCGGACGGTCTCGCGCTGGGGCTCGTCGAGAACGGCGCGCTGGACATCATCGCGCTCAGCGGCGGTTCCCTCGACGTCCTCGACGAACTGCGCTTCCGCCGCCTCGACCGGGGGATGCCGCTGGCGGAGGCGGTGCTGAGCGGACGGCCCCGGTTCGTGTCGTCGTTCCCCTCGCTCGGACTGGACTTCCCCGAGCTGGCCCCGTACCTGGAACGGCTGGAGTTCCGGTCCGCCTGCTACCTGCCGCTGGTGGCACAGGCCCGGTCCCTCGGCGGAATGGCCCTCTTCTACCGGAACCGCACGTCCTTCAACCCCGACGAGCGCAACCTCGCGCTCGGTCTCGCGGCGATCGTCGCCCAGTCCCTCCAGCGGGCCATCCTCTTCGACGAGGAGCGGGAGCTGGCGACGGGCCTCCAGGAGACCATGCTGCCGCGCCGCATCCCGGAGATCTCCGGGGGCGAGATCGCGGTGCGCTACCACGCGGCGTGGAGCGGGCGGCAGGTCGGCGGCGACTGGTACGACGTGATCGCGCTGCCGCGCGGCCGGATCGGGATCGTGGTCGGCGACGTCCAGGGCCACGACACCCACGCCGCCGCCATCATGGGGCAGCTGCGGATCGCCCTGCGCGCGTACGCGGGCGAGGGCCACGCCCCGTCCACGGTCCTGGCGCGCGCCTCGCGGTTCCTCGCCGACCTCGACACCAACCGCTTCGCCACCTGTACGTACGCGCAGGTGGACCTGGCCGGGGGCACCCTGCGCGCGGTACGGGCCGGGCACCTCGGGCCGCTGATCCGGCACACCGACGGCCGGGTCGGACAGCCCAAGCTGCGGGGCGGGCTTCCGCTGGGCCTCGCCACCGTGTTCGGCGACGAGGAGTTCCCCGAGACCCGGCTGGACCTGGTGCCCGGGGAGACGCTCGTCCTGTGCACGGACGGGCTCGTCGAGCAGCCCGGCGCGGACATCGACACCGGTATCGCCGCCCTGTCGGAGGCGGTGAGCAGCGGCCCTCCGCAGGCGGAGGCGCTCGCCGACCACCTGTCCGAGCAGCTGTGGGAGCGCTGGGGTTCGGGCGACGACGTGGCCCTCCTGGTGCTGCGGCGGAGCCCCGACCCGGGCACGCACCGGGCGCCCCGCATCCACCAGTACATCCACCAGGCCGATCCCCAGGGCCTGTCCGACGCGCGGGCGGCCGTGGGGCAGGCCCTGCGGGACTGGGGCATGCCGGAACTCTCCGACGACGCCGAGCTGTTGACCGGTGAACTCCTCGTCAACGTGCTGCTCCACACCGAGGGCGGCGCGGTGCTGACCCTGGAGGTGCTGCCCGAGCCGGTGCGGCGGGTGCGGCTCTCGGTGCAGGACCGGTCGAGCGCGTGGCCCCGTCGGCGTACGCCCGGCGAGGCGGCGACCTCGGGGCGTGGCCTGCTGCTGCTCGACGCCGTGGCCTCGCGGTGGGGAGTGGAACCGCGCGGCGAGGGCAAGGCGGTGTGGTGCGAGATCGGCCCGATCGAGGTGCCGGTACCCGTGCCGGGCAGTGTGCGCGCGGAAGGCGGGGAAGGCGGTGGCTGAGAGGCGTCCCCCTGGGGGACGGCGGTCCGGGGAGCGTCGTCGACGGCGGTTCGTGGCGCGGCCTCGCCGGTGGCGGCGGGGAGTCGTCCGCGCCGGTGGCGGCCGGGAAGCGGGCCCGGGACGGTGGCCGCGAGGCGTCCTCGCGGGCGGTGGCTGAGGAGGTGGACGGTGGATCCGGTGACGGCGCTGCGGCGCATCGCGTTCCTGCTGGAGCGCGCCCAGGCCCCGACGTACCGGGCGCGGGCCTTTCGGACCGCCGCCGCCGTGCTCGACGCGCTCCCGCCGGGCGAGGCGGAGCGGCGGGCGGCGGCGGGGACCCTGGAGGCGGTCAAGGGGCTCGGGCCGAAGACGGCGACGGTGGTCCGCGAGGCCCTCGACGGACACGTGCCGGAGTATCTGGCGCGCCTCGAAGCCGAGTTGGAGGAGTCCTTGGGGACCACCGCCGCTCCCCCTGGCGGGGGCGAGACCCTGCGGGCGGCGCTGCGCGGCGACTGCCATCTGCACTCGGACTGGTCGGACGGCGGGGCGTCGATCGAGGACATGGGGCGGGCGGCGGCGGATCTCGGGCACGAGTGGGCCGTGCTCACGGACCATTCGCCCCGGCTGACGGTGGCGCGCGGTCTGTCGCCGGAGCGGCTGCGGGAGCAGCTGGACGTGGTGGCGGGGCTGAACGAGGAGTGGGCGCCGTTCCGGCTGCTGACCGGGATCGAGGTGGACATCCTGGAGGACGGTTCGCTCGACCAGGAACCCGAACTGCTGGACCGGCTCGATCTGGTGGTCGGTTCGGTCCATTCGAAGCTGCGGATGGCGGCGGGGCCGATGACCCGCCGTCTGGAGCGGGCGGTGCGCGATCCGCGCCTCGACGTCCTCGGGCACTGCACGGGGCGTCTGGTGGCGGGGGGAAAGCTGCGGCCCGAGTCGGAGTTCGACGCCGGGCGGGTGTTCGCCGCGTGTGCCGAGTCGGGGACGGCCGTGGAGATCAACAGCCGTCCGGAGCGGCTGGATCCGCCGCGCCGGCTGCTGCGGCTCGCGGTGGCGGCGGGCGCGTACGTCGCCGTGGACACGGACGCGCACGCGCCGGGCCAGCTGGCGTGGCAGATCCTGGGCTGCGCGAGGGCCGAGGAGTGCGGGGTGCCGGAGGACCGGGTGGTCAACACCTGGACGGTGGAACGGTTGCTGGAGTGGACGCGGGGGTGAGGGCGGGTCCTCCCATTACGGGCGCGCTGTGCGGGAGAGCCCCGCCCTTCGCTGGGCGAGGGCCTGCCCGGTCGGCGGGTGCGGGCCCGCCCGGTCGCCCGGTCGCGGCCCGCCCGGTCGGCGGGCGCGCCGCCGGAGGCGGGAGGCCCGTCAGGCGCGCTGCCAGACCGTGGTCACGTTGCAGAACTCCCTGATGCCGTGGCCGGAGAGCTCACGGCCGTATCCGGAGCGTTTGATCCCGCCGAAGGGCAGCGCGGGGTGCGAGGCGGTCATGCCGTTGACGAAGACGCCTCCGGCCTCCAGGTCACGGACGAAGAGCGCGACGTCCTCAGGGGAACGGGTCCAGACGCTGGAACTCAGCCCGAACGGGGAGTCGTTGGCGACGGCGAGGGCCTCCTCGGCGTCACGCACCGGGTAGACCGTGGCGACCGGCCCGAAGGCCTCCTCCTGGTGGATGCGCATCTCCGGGGTGATCCCGGCGAGCACGGTGGGCCGGTAGTACCAGCCGTTGCGCAGCTCCGGCTCCTCGGGGCGGTGCCCGCCGCACAGGACGGTGGCGCCCCGCCGTACCGCGTCGTCGACGAGCGCTTCCAGGTCGCTCCGTCCCCGCTCGGTGGCGAGGGGTCCGACGTCGGTGGACTCGTCGAAGGGGTCGCCGACGGTGAGGGCGTTCATGGCGGCGGTGAAACGTTCGGAGAAGTCGTCGTACACGTCCTGGTGGACGATGAACCGCTTGGCGGCGATGCAGGACTGGCCGTTGTTCTGGACCCGCGCGGTGACGGCGGTCTTCACGGCGCCGACGACGTCGGCGGAGGGCATGACGACGAACGGGTCGCTGCCGCCGAGTTCCAGGACGGTCTTCTTCACCTCGTCGCCCGCGACGGCCGCGACCGCGCGTCCGGCGGCCTCGCTGCCGGTGAGCGTGGCGGCGGCGACCCGGGGGTCCCGCAGCACGGCCTCGACCTCGCGGGAGCCGATGAGCAGGGCCTGGAAGCAGCCTTCGGGATATCCGGCGCGGCGGAACAGGTCCCCGAGGTAGAGCGCGGTCCTCGGCACGTTGGAGGCGTGTTTGAGGAGGCCGGTGTTGCCCGCCATGAGCGCGGGCGCGGCGAAGCGGACGACCTGCCAGAGCGGGAAGTTCCACGGCATGACGGCGAGAATCGGGCCCAGGGGACGGTAGTGGACACGAGCCACGTCCGCGCCGGAGTCCTGGACGTCGCCCTCGTCGGGGTGCTCGTCGGCGAGGAGTTCCTCGGCGTGCCGCGCGTACCAGCGCATCGCCTTGGCGCACTTGGCGGCCTCGGCACGGGAGGCGGCGATCGGCTTGCCCATCTCCAGGGTCATGGTGCGGGCGATGTCCTCGTTGTCCTCGTCGAGGAGGGTGGCGGCGGCGCGGAGCAGCCGGGCGCGGTCGGCGAAGGAGGTGGTGCGGTACTGGCGGTACGCGGCGTGGGCGGCGGCGATCCGGCGCTCGACCTCCTCGGGCCCGTGGGCCTCGTAGGTGCGCAGCGTCTCGCCGGTCGCGGGGTTCACGGTGGCGATGCCCATGGCCTGCCTCCTCCTGCTCCTGCCGTGGTCCCCCGTCCGTAACCTTCCGCGAAGCGGGGGGCCGCGCAACAGGGGCGGGGCGGTGGGGTGACCGGAAGGGTCGCCCCCTCCGGAAGACGTCGGCCCGCCCTGGGGGACATCACTGGGCCCTGGCCCCGCCCTGGGGGGCATCCCCGGGCCCGGGGAAGGCGTCGGGCTCGGGCGGGGGCCGCTCGGCCGTGCGTCAGCCGGCTCGGCGCTCGGATGAGCCCGGAAGTGGGGGAACGGTAGGTTCCGGGGCGCGTCCCCTCCGGGATCAGAGCACCGCGTCGGGCCCCGGCCCCTTCGGCCGATCCGCCGGTCCCGCCCCCGGCACCTCCCTGGTCGACACCTCCAGGAGCGGGCCGAGGAACTGGAGTTCCAGGCTGCCGGGCGGCAGCGCCACCGGCTCCACATAGCTCTGCGCGAGCCCGCCCTCGCGCAGAGCGATGAGGAGCCGGGCGAACCTGTCCGGCTCCACCGTCAGCTCCCGCCCCGCCCTGCGCAGCACCAGCGTGAGCCCACGGGCGATCTCCGCCCGCAGCCGCTCGTCGTACCGGGCGAGCACCCACGCGGCCTGCGGGTCCCGGATGGCGTGCAGGGTGAACTCGGTCGTGACCAGGTACCAGTCCCGCTCGTCCGGCTCCACGCGCGCGGCGAGCTCCGCGATCCTGGTCAGCGTGTGCTCCCCGGGGGTCAGCCCGTCGATCGCCTCGGCGAGCCTCCGCACGGTCCGCTCGCCGTGCTCCTCGAAGAGCGCGAGGAAGAGCTCTTCCTTGCTCGCGAAGTTCGAGTAGTACGCGCCCCGCGTGTACCCGGCGCGCTCACAGATCTGCTCGATCGTCGTCGCGTGGAAGCCGTGCTCGGCGAAGGTCTCCAGGGCCGCCCTCAGCAGCGCCGCGCGGGTACGGGGCCGCCGCCCGGTGACACCTCTCGGCACGGTGGTCCTCCCTCGTCCTGGCCGCGTCCCCACGGCGGACGCCCACCCTACCGGCGGCCCCGTCCCGGGCGCGGACGAGCACCGGCGGATAAAATTCAGCCATGGGAGAGCGGCCCGTCGCACCCGCGACGCCCGATCTCGTCCTCGACATCGACGGGGACGAGACCCTGCTGCGTCCGGGCCACGACTACCGCGTCGGACGGGACCCCGCAGGTGAGATCGTCCTCGCCGACGCGCGCGCGTCCTGGCACCACGCGGTGCTCGCCGTCGTCGGCGGGCGCTGGACGCTGACGGACCAGGGCAGTACGAACGGCACCTTCGCGGACGGCTCCCGGGTGACCGGGCCTCGGGAGGTGGGCCCCGGGACGGTCGTGCGGTTCGCCCATCCGGCCGACGGCCCGCGCGGGCGGCTGTCGGCGCGGCCGGTTCCGGATCCCGGGCCGACGCCACCACCGGTACGGCCGGAGGCGGGGGCCGCCCTCGGGCCGGTCCGGCCCGAGGAGCCCGGAGACGCGGCGAAGCCCGTACCGGCTGCCCCGGCCCTGTCCGAACCCGCACCACGGGAGACTCCGGAGGCGTCCGGGGGTCGGGCGGAGCCCGTACACCCCGACGGGGCCCCGGCCCCGGCCGAAGCGCCGGAAGACCACGCGCGACCCGGCGGGCCGGAGGAGCCCGCGGGCGCGGTGGAACCCGTACCCGCGTCCGACACGCCACCGCCGGTGGACCGCGTGCCCGCGCCCTCGCCCCCACCGCCGGTGGAACCCGTACCCGTACCCCCAACGACCCCGCCGGTGGAACCCGTACCCGTACCCCCGACGCCACCGCCGGTGGAACCCGCGCCCCTGTCCCCACTCTCAGGTGAACCGAAGCCCGCCGCCCCGGCGCGGTCCGCCCCCGTGCCCTCCGCCGTCGCCCGGCCCGCCGCCACCGGGACCTTCCGGCGGCCCACCTCCGTCCGTCCGCTGCCCGCGCACGGCGTGCGGATCGGCCGGGCCACCGACAACGACGTCGTCGTCGCCGATCTCACCGTCTCCCGGCACCACGCCGAACTCCGCGCCCACCCGGACGGCACGTACGCGATCCACGACCTCGGCAGCCACAACGGCACCTTCCTCAACGGGCGTCCCGTCGTCGAGGCGAGGGTGACCCCGGAGGACATCGTCGGCATCGGCCACCGCGCGTTCTGCCTCGTCGGCGGACAGCTCGTCGAGTTCACCGACACCGGCGAGGTCTCCCTCGACGTGCGGTCGCTCGCCGTCACCGTCGACCACGGCCGGCGCACGCTCCTCGACGACGTGTCGTTCCCCGTGGGCGAGAAGTGCCTGCTCGCGGTCGTCGGCCCGTCCGGCGCCGGAAAGTCGACCCTCCTCGGCGCGCTCACCGGCCAGCGGCCCGCCGACCGGGGCACCGTCCTCTACGACGGCCGCGACCTGTACCGGGACTACGCCGAGCTGCGGCAGCGCATCGGGCTCGTCCCCCAGGACGACATCCTGCACCTCCAGCTCACCGTGCGCCGCGCCCTCGGATACGCCGCCGAACTGCGCTTCCCCCAGGACACCGCACCCGCCGAACGCCGGGCACGGGTGGACGAGGTGATCCATGAACTCGGGCTCGCGGACCGCGCCGACCAGCCGATCCACAGCCTCTCCGGCGGACAGCGCAAACGGGTGAGCGTCGCCCTCGAACTGCTCACCAAACCCTCGCTGCTCTTCCTCGACGAGCCGACCTCCGGCCTCGACCCCGGCATGGACCGCTCCGTGATGCACATGCTGCGCGGGCTCGCCGACGACGGCCGGACAGTCGTGGTCGTCACCCACAGCGTGCTCAGCCTCGACGTGTGCGACCGGCTGCTCGTGCTCGCGCCGGGCGGCCGGATCGCCTACTACGGGCCCCCGGAGGACGCCCTCGGCTTCTTCGGGTTCGCCCAGTGGCCCGAGGCCTTCGAAGCCTTCGAGAACGACCGGGACCGCGACTGGGCGGGCCAGTACGCCGCCTCCCGGTTCCACCACCGGTACGTCACCGAGGCGACGGCCCCCGGACCCCCGGACCTCCCCGAGCCCGGCTCCCCGCCCGGCCCGGCGGGGCGCGGACCCGGACCGCCCCCGAAGCCGCAGAGCTGGTCGTCGCAGCTGCGGACCCTGGTGCGGCGCTACGCGGCGGCGCTCTCCGCCGACCGCACCTTCCTCGTCATCATGATCGCGCTGCCGTTCGTGATGGGAGCGATGGCCCGCGCCCTCTCCGAGGGCCGCCTCAACCCCGAGTCGACCATGAACGTCCTGCTCCTCCTCTGTGTGGGCGGAGTCCTCACGGGCGCGGCGAACGCCGTGCGCGAACTGGTGAAGGAACGCACCATCTACCGGCGCGAGAGAGCCGTCGGCCTGTCCCGCTCCGCGTACCTCGCCTCCAAGGTGGTCGTCCTCGGCACCATCACCGTCGTGCAGGCGGTGGTCCTGACCCTGGTCGCCCTGATCGGCGTGCCCCTGAACGCCCCCGGCGGCAAGGGCGTGCTCATGCCGCCGCTGGTCGAGATCACCCTCGCCGTCGCCCTGCTCGCCTTCACCGCGATGATGCTCGGCCTGTTCGTGTCGGCGCTCGTCAGCAAGGAGGAGGTGACGATGCCGCTGCTCGTCCTCCTCGCCATCGTGCAGGTGGTGTTCTGCGGGGCCCTCCTGACCGTGCGGGGCACGCCCGTCCTGGAACAGCTGGCCTGGCTCGTGCCCTCCCGGTGGGCGTTCGCGGCGATGGGCGCGACCGTCGACATCGCGCGGCTCGCGCCCGGCGCGCGGACGGCCGACCCGCTGATGCGGCACACGGCGGAGGCCTGGCTGTTCGACATGGGCATGCTGGTCGTGCTCTGTCTCGCCCTCGGACTCGTGGTCGCCCGGCTGCTGCGCCGCCACGAGCCGGTCGTGATGCGGAGGTAGGGCCGTGAACGTCCCCGTATCCGCGTACGAGCCGGACTTCCGGCCCACTCATGTCGTGCCGCGCGAGGGGCTCGACGCCTGGGAGGCCCCCGACCCGGGGACACCGACGGCGCCCCTGGACGCGTTCCTGCCGGTGCGCCTGGAGGAGCGGGCCGGGGACTGGGGGCGCGTCCGCTGCTCCAACGGCTGGACGGCGTGGGTCGACGCCCGGCTCCTGGTCTCCGTACCGGACGACCCCCCGGCGGCGGGACGGCCGCTCGCCAGGACCGCCGACCCGCGTCCGCTGGTCGCCCGCGCCGAGGACGCGCTCGGGCGCTACCGGCGGGCCGCCGAGGAACTGGCCTCGCACCGCCTCGACCGCGAGGGCTTCCGGCTGCGGACGCGCGGTCTACGGGTGGGCATGGTGGTCGACGGCGAGTCGGTGTGGCTGTACGACGCGGAGCACGAGCGCTGGGTGTACTGCGACGGTGTGGGCCTGAGCACCTACGCGGCCTCCGCCGCGCCCTCGCCCGTCGCGGGCCCCGAGTCCGGCCCGAAGGGGGCCGATGTCCGGGGGGCCGGTGTCCAGGGGGCCGGTGCCGAGGCCGCCCCCGGGACCGTCGTCGTCGGCCCGGGGTCCGATCCCGCGACCGATCCCGCGTCCGGTCCGGAGCCCGATCCGGAGCCCGGGACTGAGGCAGGGACTGAGGCAGGGGCTGAGCCGGGGCCGGGGACTTCCCCGGAGGCCGACGCCGGGACCGCGCCGGAGACCGTCGTCGTGGCGACCGGTCCGCCCGGGACCGTCGTCGTGGCCCCGTCCTCCTCCGGCACCGGGCCCGCGCCGGAGGAGGACGGGGCCTCGCCGGAGGAAGCGGGGCCCGGTCCGTCCGCCGCCGTGCCTCCCGCGCACGAGCCGACCCGGGTGGTGACGCGGATCGACGCCCCGGAGTCCGCCGGGCCGCCGCCGACGCGGGTCGTGACGCGACCGCCCGAACCGGCCGGTGAGGACGGATGACCGGCGGCCCCGACCTGCCCGCGGGGCGGCCCTCGGGGCTCCTGGGCAAGGAGATCGCGGGCTACCGGGTGGAGAGCGAGATCGGACGCGGCGGAATGGCGGTGGTGTACCGGGCGCACGACCTGCGGCTCGACCGTACGGTGGCGCTGAAACTGCTCGCGCCCGAACTGGCCCGCAACGACACCTTCCGCAGGCGCTTCGCGCACGAGTCGCGCGTCGCCGCCTCGATCGACCACCCCCACATCGTGCCGGTCTTCGACGCGGGCGAGACGGAGGGCGTGCTCTACATCGCGATGCGGTACGTGGCGGGGCAGGACCTGGCGGCGCTGCTGGACCGGGAGGGGCCGCTGCCTCCGGCGAAGGCCCTGCGGATCGCGCTCCAGGTGGCGTCGGCGCTGGACGCGGCACACGCGCACGACCTGGTGCACCGGGACGTGAAACCGGGCAACGTCCTGGTGGCGGAGGGCACCGACCGGGACCATCCCGAGCACGTGTACCTCACGGACTTCGGTCTGACGAAGAAGTCGCTGTCGCTGACCGGTTTCACGACGGTCGGCGAATTCGTCGGCACGCTCGACTACGTGGCGCCCGAGCAGATCTCCGGGAAGCCGGTGGACGGGCGCTGTGACGTGTACGGCCTGGCGTGTGTGGTGTTCGAGACCCTGGTGGGGGCGCCGCCGTTCCGCCGCGACACGGACTGGGCGGTGCTGTGGGCGCAGCAGTACGACCCGCCGCCGCCCCTGGCGGAGGTGCGGCCGGGACTGCCGGACGCGGCGGACGCGGTCTTCGCGAAGGCGCTCGCGAAGACGCCGGAGGAGCGGTACGGGACATGTCTGGAGTTCGTCGCGGAGCTGCGGGCGGCGCTGACCTCGGGCGGGAGTGCCTCGGTGGCCACGAGGCGGCCCGAGCCACCGGGTCCGCCGCGCGAACCGCCGGGGTGGGCACGGCCGGTGTTCCGGGAGCTGGGGAACCGGCCCGGAGGGGACCCGTAGGCGTAGGGCCGGGTCGGGAAGCCCGGTCCTGAGGGTCACGGGAACCGTCGCGTGGGGCCGGAACCCGGTCGGGTGTTCGTACGTCCTTAGGGGTCAAGAGGCGCCCCGGGGACGGGTGGTGGGGCGCCGGGGGCCCGGGACGGGCAGGGAGCGGGGACGTACGTGGATCTGTTCGACGTGGAGCCGGGCGGACGGGACGAGCACCACTCGCCGGGCGGGGGCGGCTGTTCGTGGGTGACCCTCGTGCTCCTCGGGATCGCGGTCGGCGCGGCCTTCCTCATGTTCTGGTTCTTCGACTTCGTCAGGAGCCTGTTCTGACGGTCCGGGAGTTCGGCCCGCCGGCACGGAGACCGGTCCCCGCGCGTCCAGAACCGGGACGGGTGCGTCAGGAGCCGGGGCCGGGACGGGGGTCCGTCCGGCCGTCCCGGCGGACCCGGGTGGCAAGCAGTCCGCCGAGGTAGCCGAGGACGAGGCCCCAGAGGAGGGCGAATCCGGCCGTCGCCCACAGGTGCGGACGCAGCACCACCTGCCCGCCGAGCGAGGCGAGGTCGCCGATGCCGAGGACCGAGAGGCCGAAACGGGCCTCGACCAGGGTGAGCGGGACGACGGCCAGTACGGTCAGCGCGAACGCGATCCCGAGGTGGAGGGCGTGCTGCCAGGGCCGGAAGCGGGCCGGGGAGCGTACCGCCGCGACGAAGGCCACGGCGAGGACCAGGACGAAGGCGACCGGCAGCAGCCACCAGGCCCGGGAGTCCTGCGCGGCGAGGGTACTCAGGTCGACGGTGGAGAGGTCCGGGTTCTGCGGGGTGCCGCCGCCCTGCCGCAGGACCGCGTCCAGCACCTGGGGCATGGGCAGGCCGAAGGGTCCTTGGGCGGTGCCCTCCCAGGAGCCGCCGATGCCGACGCCGAGGGCGAGCCAGGCGATGTTGGGCAGGCCGAGGAGGAGGACCGCGAAGGTCTCGGCCGCGTGTCCCTTCACCGCGGCGACGACCAGACCGATGACCAGGCCGAGTGCCACGTACGCGAGGAGCAGTCGGAGCATCGCGTGGGCGGCGGGCCTGACGGGCTCCTGGTAGCGCAGCAGCCGGGGCGGCAGCGGGGTCCCCCGGGAGACGAGCAGGGCGACGAGGAGGACGCCGACGATCCACAGCAGCCCGTAGAACAGGGTCGGTCCGACGTCGGTGCGGAACCCGACGGTGGGGTGGACGACGTCGAGGAGGGCGCCGAACAGGTCCGAGAGGGCACTCTGGTCGCTGCCGCCGGGGAGCGTGATCGGGAAGTCGTGCCGGGCTACGGCGGACAGCCCGGCGAGCGCCGCCAGCCAGAGGACGACGGTGCTCGCGGCACGGAGCGTGAGTTCGCGGGCGCTGGTGACGGCGTGGTGGCGCAGCGGACGCAGGAAGCAGTATCCGGTGACGAGAGCGCCCACGAGGGTGACGCTGAGGGGCATCGCGGTGAGGTCGGCGTGGGTGCCCGCGAGGTCTCCCGCGCTGCCGGAGAGACCGACTTGGCCGCCCGTGGCCATGACGACGACGGCGGCGAGGACGGCGAGGAAGCCGCCGGGGAGGCCGGTCGCGCCCGCGGCCCAGAGGCCGAGGCCCGCGACGACGCCCATGGCGAGGTATCCGGCGACCACCGCCCCGAGGGCCTGGAGGCCGATACGGGCGAGGGGGGCGGCCGTGCTCGTGGTGGACGGCGCGGGGGCGGGGGTGGGGAGCCGACTGCTCACGCTGACCACGCTAGTACCGGTGGCGTGCGTCCGCTTCCGGACGGTGGGGCGCACCGGTGGGCGGGAGGGCTGCGGGTACGGAGCCGAGGGCGCGGGTGGCGGCCGTTCCGCTTGCGGAGGGGTGGCGCCCGGCGCACACAATGGGCCCGGAACGGAAGAAAGGGAAAAACGTGACTTCCCACCCGCCGTCCGGCTCCTCGTCCGGCTCCTCGTCCGGCCCCCCGTCGGTCCCGCCCTCCGGCCCGCCGTCAGGCCCTCTGTCGGGCCCGAGCACGCATCCCGGGACAGCGGGGCCTCCCCCACCGCCGCCGGGTCCGCCCCACGGCGGTTCGGGCGGCGGTGGCGGCTCGTCGGGCGGCGGCCCTCCCGGCGGGGACGGCAGTGGCACCGACGGCGGCGGACCCGGCGGTGCCGCTCCGGGCGGTGACGGTTCCGGCGGCGGCTCCGGCAAGGGCCCCTGGTGGCGTTCCGTCCCGAAGGTCGCCTCGGTCACCGCCATCCTCGTGGCGGCCGCGGCGCTCGCCGTGGTCCTCACCAACCGCCCCGGCGGGAACGACACGGCCGGCTCCGGCGGGGGCGAGGTGTTCCTGCAGAATGCGGCGGCCACCGGCCCCGACCCGTTCACCCGGTCGACGGCCCGCGCCGGCACCGCCTCCGCCCCTCCCGCCTCGCTGCCGCCCCGCACCTCCTCGGCCACGCCCGAGGTGTCGGGCTCCACCCCCGGCCTCTACGGCGGGACGCAGTCGGTGGCCAGCTGCGACGTGGAGCAGCAGGTGCGCTACCTGTCGGCCGATGCCGCGAAGAACGCGGCCTTCGCCTCGGTCGTCGGCGTCTCCGCCGGGGACGTACCGGCATACCTCCGGTCCCTCACCCCCCTCCAGCTCCGCGCCGACACCCGGGTCACCAACCACGGCTTCCTCAACGGCTCCGCCACCAGCTACCAGGCGGTGCTCCAGGCCGGTACGGCCGTCATGGTGGACAGCCACGGAGTGCCCAGGGTCCGCTGCGCCTGCGGCAACCCGCTGACCGGCCCGGTGGCCCAGAAGGCACCGCGCACGACGGGCACCCCCTGGCAGGGCTACCAGTCCAGCCAGGTGGTCGTGGTGGCGCCTTCGGCGACGGTCGTGAACGTCTTCGTGGTGTACGACCCCCAGGACGACAGCTGGTTCGCCCGGCAGGACGGCGACACCGGGCAGCACGACAGGCCGACCCCGCCGCCTCCGCCGCCCTCGGCCTCCTCGTCCGCGTCGCCCTCGTCACCGGTTCCGTGCGCGTCGGGTACCGGGGCCCCGGCTCCGAGCGGCGGCGTGACTCCCTCACCCTGCCCCTCCTCCCCCTCTTCTTCCTCGTCTCCCCCCACGACCACGACGACCCCGCCGACCTCGTCGGCACCACCGACCGGCGACACCTCCTCGCCGGGCCAGTCGACGTCCTCGTCATCGGAGTCGTCGCAGTCGTCGTCATCGTCGGAGTCGTCGCCGTCGTCGGCCGCCTCCTCGGGGCCGGAGTCGTCGTCCGCGACCACCGGCTCAGCGACGACGGCGACAGCGACGAACGACCGCTCGGCCCCGGTCGGCACCTCGCCCTCATCCGCCCCGGACGCGTCCACCGCTCCGGCACCCGGCCCCGGGTCGGAACTCTGGTTCCGGGCCGCGGCGGGCCCGGACACCCGCGCCACGGCCTGAACGGCGAAAGAAGGCAGGGCCGGGGACCGAGCCGCCCAGGACACGGGGCAGGTACGGGGCCGGGGCAGGTACAGGGCCGGGGCACGGCCGGAACCGAGGTCACGGACCGAGTCGTGGCCACCGTCCGAACGGAGGTCTCCGCGCGAACCCGGGGCACCGCCCGGACCGAGGGCACCGCCCGGACCGGGCACTTAATCGGGTGCCCCTCCGGATCGGCCCCTGTACGGTCCATGGAGTGGAACCATTGACCGACCGCCAGATCCGCTCGTCCTTCGTGAACTGCACCAAGGGCGAGGCGGGGCGCCTCAAGCTGCCGCTCGACTTCGCCGAACTCCCCTGGGAGGACATGGACTTCCTCGGCTGGGTGGACCCGGGTGCGCCGCTCCGCGCACATCTGGTCGTGGCCAGGCCCGAAGGGCCGGTCGGGGTGAGCCTGCGGGTCCCGGCCTCCGGCCGGACCAGCGCCATGAAGTCGAGCATGTGCCAGGTCTGTCTGACCGGGCACGCCTCCTCGGGCGTCACGCTCCTCGTGGCACCGCTGGCCGGGCCCCGGGGCCGCGAGGGGAACACGGTCGGCATCTACCTCTGCGCCGACCTCGCCTGCTCCCTCTACGTACGGGGCAAGCGGCAGCCGAAGCTGCGCGGCCGACGTCACGAGGAGTCGCTGACCCTCGACGAGCAGGTCGCCCGGCTCATGGGCAACCTGGACGCCTTCCTCGGCCGGATCACGGCGAGCTGAGCGGAACGCCGGACCTGGCGGACCCGACGGGCCCGCCAGGTCCGGGGCTCAGCGGAAGGCCTGTTCGCCGGTGAGAGCCTTGCCGATGACCAGGGTGTGG
Organism: Streptomyces sp. NPDC101490; assembly: GCF_044767145.1. Lineage (NCBI taxonomy): Bacteria > Bacillati > Actinomycetota > Actinomycetes > Kitasatosporales > Streptomycetaceae > Streptomyces > Streptomyces sp. NPDC101490. The sequence goes on along the minus strand of NZ_JBIWNI010000010.1, from coordinate 29,418 downwards.
ACCTCGCTCGTCCCCTCGTAGGTGAGCACCGACTCCAGGTTGTTGGCGTGGCGGAGCACCGGGTACTCCAGGGTGATGCCGTTGGCGCCCAGGATCGTGCGGCACTCACGGGCGATGGCGATGGCCTCGCGGACGTTGTTGAGCTTGCCGACGCTGATCTGCTCGGCGGTGATCGCTCCGGCGTCCTTGAGCCTGCCGAGGTGGAGGGCGAGCAGCATTCCCTTGCCGAGCTCGACGGACATGTCGGCGAGCTTCCGCTGCGTCAGCTGGTACGAGGCGAGGGACCGGGCGAAGACGACCCGGTCACGGGCGTACGAGATCGCCGTCTCCAGGCAGTCGCGGGCGGCGCCGAGCGCGCCGAAGACGATGCCGAACCTGGCCTCGTCGAGACAGCCGAGCGGGCCCGAGAGCCCCCGGGCCTCCGGCAGCATCGCGTCGGCGGGGAGCCGCACGTCCTCCAGGACCAGTTCACTGGTGACGCTCGCCCGCAGCGACAGCTTCATCCTGATCTCCGGGGCGCTGAACCCGGGCGTGCCCGCCGGCACGAGGAAGCCGCGCACACCCTCCCCGGTACGCGCCCAGACGACGGCGACATCGGCCACGGAACCGTTGGTGATCCACATCTTGGTGCCGTTGAGCACCCAGTCGGTGCCGTCGCGCTCGGCGCGGGTGCGCATGGCACCCGGGTCCGAGCCCGCGTCGGGCTCGGTGAGGCCGAAGCAGCCGATGTACTCGCCCGCCGCCATCTTCGGCAGCCACCGCTGCTTCTGCTCCTCGGAGCCGTACTGCCAGATGGCGTACATCGCCAGGGAGCCCTGGACGGAGACGAGGGAGCGCAGCCCCGAGTCCACGGCCTCCAGTTCCAGGCAGGCCAGGCCGTACGCGACGGCGCCGATGCCCGCGCAGCCGTAGCCCTCCAGGTGCATCCCGAGGACGCCGACACCACCGAGGGTGCGGGCGAGTTCGCGCGCCGGGATCTCGCCCTTCTCGAACCAGTCCGCCACGTGCGGCCGCAGTTCGCGGTCGGCGACGGCTCGGACGGTGCGGCGGATCTCGCGCTCCTCGTCGGTCAGGAGTCCGTCGACGGCGAGCAGGTCGAAGGGGTGAACGGGAGCGGAGCTGGACTGCGACGACTGCGACTTCACGGACGGCCTCCTGGCGACTGTGGCAACTCGGCGAGCCGAAGCGTAGCGGCCTCGCGGATATTGGATCCAGTATTGAAAATCCGGTATCCCCGCCGTACGGTCCGACGAGATCCGATCGCCAGCGAGGGAGAACGGAAATGCGCACGACCGAACCGCGCCCGGAAGACCCCTCGGACGCCCGCCCGGACGCCACCCCGGAGGACACCCCCGGCAGCGCGGCGGATGACACTCCGGCGCCCTCGGCGCGGCCGGGAGCGTCCGGGCCCGGTGGCGCGCTCGCCGGATCCGGCGCCCTCCTCGGATCCGGCGCGCACTCCGGGCTCGGCGCCCTCGCCGGAATCGTCGTCGCCGATTTCAGCCGGGTGCTCGCCGGTCCGTACATGACGATGCTCCTCGCCGATCTGGGCGCGGACGTGATCAAGATCGAGCGGCCGGGTGCGGGGGACGACACGCGCGCGTGGGGGCCGCCGTTCGCGGGCGGCGAGGCCACCTACTTCCTCGGGGTGAACAGGAACAAGCGCTCCGTCGCGCTCGACCTCTCCGATCCGGCGGACCTGGCGTCGGCCCGCTCGATCGTGGACCGGGCCGATGTGCTGGTGGAGAACTTCCGGCCCGGCACGATGGACCGGCTCGGGCTGGGGCACGAGCGGGTGCGGGCGACGAACCCCGGGCTCGTCTACTGCTCCGTCACCGGCTTCGGCACCGGGGAGGGCGCCCGGCTGCCCGGCTACGACCTGCTCGTCCAGGCCGTGGGCGGTCTGATGAGCGTGACCGGGGAACCGGACGGGCCGGGCACGAAGACCGGGGTGGCCCTGGTCGACGTCGTGACCGGACTGCACGCGGGCCTGGGCGTCCTGGCCGCGCTGCGCCACCGGGAGCTGACCGGCGAGGGCCAGCTCGTGGAGGTCTCGCTGCTCTCCTCGCTGCTGTCGGCGCTCACCAACCAGGCGGCGGCCCATCTCGGGGCCGGGGTCGTACCGCGCGCGCTGGGCAACCGGCACCCGAGCATCGCCCCGTACGAGGTGTTCGAGGCCCGGGACCGGCCGCTGGTGCTGGCCGTCGGCAACGACCGGCAGTTCCGGGCGCTGTGCGGGCGGCTCGGGTTTCCCGGGCTCGCCGACGATCCCAGGTTCGCCGTCAACACGGCCCGGGTCGCCCACCGGGAGGAGCTGGTCGCGGCCCTCGCCCCCGTGCTGGCGGGCCGTACCGCCGACGAGTGGTTCGAGGAGCTCACCGCCGTGGGCGTGCCGTGCGGACCGATCAACGATCTGGCCGCCGCCTTCGGGCTGGCCGAACGGCTGGGGCTGGCCCCGAGGGTCCCGGAGGCGGCGGCGGGTCCCGGGCAGGTCGCCCATCCGGTCCGGCTCGGCGCCACCCCGGCCACGTACCGGACCGCTCCCCCGCGTCTGGGCGAGCACACCGGGGACGTCCTCGCCCCGGAGCCGGGGACGGGGCCGACCGCCGCCGGAACCCCGTAGCGGACGTGCGGGAGGAATCCATGGGGCGCGGCGGAGGAGAGCCCGCCGGACGGCTCCCGCCGGGAAGCCGTGGGGAGATCCGCCGGAATCCCGAAGGTCATCCGGCGGGAACGCGCGGGGCGTGTCCCGTAGGAAGATGGTCCGGACCGGTGGAGGGATCCGCCGGTGGGCGAGGCGAGGGAACGGAAGGTCACAGGCGATGAGCAGCGCGGTGCAGAGGAGGCGGCCGCAGACCGCCCAGCAGTTCGTCCTGGAGGAACTGCGGCGCGCCATCACCAGTGGTGAGCTGAGCCCCGGCGGGCAGATCCGGCAGGACGCGCTGGCGGCCCGGTTCGAGGTGAGCCGGGTCCCGCTGCGCGAGGCCCTGAAGGCCCTGGAGGCGGAGGGGCTGGTCGTGCACCACGTGCACCGGGGCTATTTCGTGGCGGAGCTGTCGCTCGGGGACCTGGAGGAGATCTACCGGATCAGGGAGCTCCTGGAGACCGAGGCCGTGCGCAGGGCCGTACGGCGGCTCCCGGACGGCATCGTGGCCACCCTGGAGGGGGTCCAGCGCCGGGTGGAGCGGGCGGCCGAGGAGGGCGACGTGAGCACGATGGGCGCGGAGAACCGGCTGTTCCACTTCACACTGATCGAGGCCTCGGGGATGCCGCGCCTGGTCCGGCTCATCACGACCCTGTGGGACTCCACGGACGCGTACCGCGCGCTCTACTACACCCAGGGCCCGCATCGGAAGCGGGCGGTGCGGGAGCACCGGGCCGTCATCTCGGCACTCCGGCAGGGCGACGAGGACGCCGTCGTGCACTGGCTGGACGAGCACCGCGCCCACACCGTGGCGGCCCTGCGGTCGGTCCTGGCCGGGGAGCGGGGGTGACCGGCCGCGCGGAAGGGCCGTTCCACACGGGAGTTGCCGATGGTTCGGGGCGACCTCATGGCCGGAAGACCGGACTCATTGCCCCGAGCAGTGCCCTTCCAGTACTACCTGCAGACGCCGTGAGCGGGTTTCGTGGGACACGTCCCCCTGTCTCCGAAAGGCAGTCCGTTGGCAGAGCACGAATACCACAAAGACCAGCAAACCCGCCGTAAATCTCCGGCGCCCGCCGGATCGGCCCACACGAACCCCGCAGGGCTTCTCGCGCTCCAGCGCACCGCGGGCAACGCCGCTGTCCTGCGCATGCTCCAGCGCTCCGGTCACCCCTACGCCCAGCCCTCCGTCCAGCGCGAGGACCGGACCGCCGGGCGGCACGTTCACGACGGGGGGTGCGGTCACCAGCGGGCCGCGCCCGAGCAGCGGCCCGCTGTGCAGCGCTCGGCCGTCCACGATGTCCTCGCCGGTACCGGCCGCCCCCTCGACGCCCCGCTCCGTGAGGAGATGGAAGCCCGCCTCGGCGCCGACTTCTCGGACGTCCGCATCCACGACAACACCGCCGCCCGCGCCTCCGCCACCGAGATCGGCGCCCGCGCCTACACCAGCGGCACCAACATCGTCATCGGCGACGGCGGAAGCGACAACCACACCCTCGCCCACGAACTCACCCACGTCATCCAGCAACGCCAAGGCCCCGTCGCGGGAACCGACAACGGCGCGGGCCTCTCCGTCAGCGACCCGGGCGACCACTTCGAACGCGAAGCCGAAGCCAACGCCGCCCGGGTGATGCGGGGGGCGGCACCCGCGGCGGGGGCCGTCCAGCGCGCCACCGCGCCAGGACACGCGGCACCCGCCGGAACCACCACGGATGTCCAGCGCGTCAGTTCGGGCCCCAGCATGGACGACGAATACAATCCGGCAGCCCTTGAAAAGCGGAGAAAGGAGCAGAAAAAGAAAGAAGAAGACGAAGAGATGATGTCGGACGAGATGGATGAACGCGTCCCGAACGAACGCCTTGTGGAGGATTACGAAACCGATTCGGATGACTCCGAAGACGAATACGTGAGAAGTAATTCCATGGGGGACTTCGAATCGCAGCCGACCGATCCGGCCTGGGCCGCAGGGGCGGAAAATCGAGATATCTACAACGGCATGACACGGCTCGGAGAGCTGTGGCCGAGAGCTCGCTCCGCGGCAAGGGATGGCGGCCTGGAGGGGCGCGACCTGGTTGCGCGCATGTCCGAGATGAACACGTTCTCCATGAACCAGAAGGTCGACAAATACAGCAGCTTGAATGAAGAGCGCGAAGATCCGGGCATGGACATCGGAGACATCGAGGCATTCCGAGGAAGGATGGAGAATGCCATCGGGGCATGCGTACTCCGGCATTACACCGACAGTGGATCGATAGAGAGAATACTCAGCAGCGGCGGGCTCCTCTCGGACAGGACCCTCCAGGAAAGGGCTCAGCAGGAGGGCGACACCGGCCGCCGGAGCAACACGAGCCCGCTGGACCTGTCAGAGATAGCAAATGACGGATTCGTCTTCTTCTTCATCGAGCAGGAGAGCGCGGGTTTCCGGTCGACACGGTTCGCCGGAGACAATCCGGCGCGCATCACCGTGCCGATCCAGAAGCTGACGGAAAGCGGCTGGATCATGCTGCACGACTTCAACGGCATGGAATTCCTCACCCTGCGCACCGGCCAAGGCCAAGGACTCCTCGCGCACCAGAGGGACGACGTCCACGGCAACTTCTCACCAGAAGGAGCGGCGAATGAAATACCGCAGAGGATAATGCAGTCCCGGAGCGGCCTCGAAGAATACGGAAATCGCCTCGCTTCTCAGCCCGTGGAGAACCTCGAACAGCAGCAGATTCTGACTGGAAAATGGCAACGCGCGATTCTCACTCAGCAGTCTTACGAGGGCGGACTTTTCGCCGAACAGCAAAGGCTGATCAATCAGAGTCAGGCATACAATCTGACGGTCAGGGACTTCGACCACGGCGATTTCGAATCCGGCAAGGGCACGTCCAGATACTACAGGGATGCCGCCCGCCAGGAATACAGTTCGTACAAGGAACGACTCCAGGGCAACATGCTCGCGGGCGCGGACATCATTCCCGGGCTCGCCGCCCGCTGCACCCTCGAACTCCTCCGCATGAGCGAAGGGAACGGCGCTGACGTGGCGCGGGCGATGTTCCAGCAAGCACCTGAGGAAATACTTGATCATCTGTTCAGGAGTTTCCTGCGGCCCCAGGCCATGCTGCCCGGATCGGTCGCTGTCACCCGGAATCAGGTGGAGTATTCCCGGTCCGCCTGAGTGGCTGTTGTCGTTCCGGTCCTGAGGGGTGTGCGTCGAACGGGAGTCCCGATCGGGTGATCGCTGCTGACCGCGGGCATGACAGCGGGGCCTCCTGGTGGCTCGGGGTTGCGAAGCCGACCGAAATCCAGGAGACCCCGCTGCCGCGGTTCCCTTCCATGTGCTCGCGCCGGTGGATTTCGACTCGGCTTCCCCGTCGCGTGATGGTGCCGCCCACCGGTCCGGAGACGCGGCCCGTGGCCCGACGACGGGGGCGAGCGCCCCGAGGGGGCGGCTCCGGACCGCCGGGTAGCGGCGCGGGGGCTGCGGCTACCCTGGCGCCGGACCCGAGGAGGAACCATGGGGCGGATGCCGTCGGCCGTACGGCGCAGGCAGTTGGTCGAAGCCGCGATCAGGGCGATGACCAGGGACGGCGTCGCCAGGACCACCACCCGCTCGATCTGCGCGGAGGCGGGGGTCTCGCTGAGCGTCTTCCACTACTGCTTCGAGTCGAAGCAGGCGCTCCTGGAGGCCGCGATCGGGACGATCACCGGCAACAACCTCGCGCGGGTGATGCCGGCGGTCGAGCGGGGCGCCACCCTGCGGGAGACCGTGCGGGGCGCGCTCCAGACGTACTGGGACCACGTCACGGACCGTCCCGGCGAGCACATGCTCACGTACGACCTCACCCAGTACGCCCTGCGGGAGCCCGGGTTCGAGCACCTGGCCCGTGCGCAGTACGAGCAGTACGTGGCGGCGGCGGGCTCGCTGATCGAGCAGGTCGGCGAGACGCGGGGGCTGGCGCCCCGGGTGCCGGTGGAGTCGCTCGCGCGGTGTCTGGCGGCGGCGATCGACGGTCTCACGCTGCAGTTCCTGGTCCTCGGCGACGAGCGGGCGGCGGCCGAACAGCTGGACCTGACGGCAGATCAACTCGTACGCCTGATGGAGGGTTGAGACCGCAGGAGCCGTCTCCCCGGGGAGTACGGCGGGACCGGCGGGACTCGTAACGGCTCCAACAGGTCATCCGTCCCGGACTCTTGACTCACTCCGTCATCACCGCGATCCTCGGGGCGCCCGGTACTCCCCCACCGTCCGGAGGCTTCCCAGAGATGACCCGACCCTTCACGCGCCGGACGGGTGGCCGATCCGTCCTCCTGGCGCTGTTCCTGGCCCTGGCCGCGGTGCTCTTCGGTTCCGGTCCCGTCCCCGCCGCGGCGGCGGGCGGCGACTGGTGGGAGCCCGTCTCCCGGCCCGCCGCCGATTCACGGATCGACGTCACGGGGACGCCGTTCACCGGGACGGACGCGCGGGGGAAGGTGCGCGGCTTCGTCGACGCGCACAACCACCTCATGTCCAACGAGGGCTTCGGCGGCCGGCTCATCTGCGGCCAGACCTTCGCCGAGGGCGGCGCCCCGGAGGCGCTCAAGGACTGTCCCGAGCACTACCCCGACGGCTCGGGCGCCCTGTTCGAGAACATCACGGGCGGCGCGGACGGCCATCACGACCCCGTCGGCTGGCCGACGTTCAAGGACTGGCCCGCCAACAACTCACTCACGCACCAGCAGAACTACTACGCGTGGGTGGAGCGTGCCTGGCGCGGCGGGCAGCGGGTCCTCGTCAACGACCTGGTGACGAACGGCCTGATCTGCTCGATCCTGCCCCGTGACCGGAGCTGCGACGAGATGACCTCGATCCGCCTCCAGGCCCGTAAGACGTACGAACTCCAGGACTACGTCGACCGGCAGTACGGCGGACCGGGCAAGGGCTGGTTCCGCGTGGTCACCAGCGCCGCGCAGGCGCGTTCGGTGATCGAGCAGGGCAAGCTCGCGGTCGTCCTGGGCGTGGAGACCTCGGAGCCGTTCGGCTGCAAGCAGATCCTCGACGTCGCCCAGTGCGGCAAGGAGGACATCGACCGCGGTCTGGACGAGCTGTACGGGCTCGGGGTGCGCAGCATGTTCCTGTGCCACAAGTTCGACAACGCCCTGTGCGGCGTCCGCTTCGACGAGGGGGCGATCGGTACGGCCGTCAACATCGGCCAGTTCCTCTCCACGGGCACCTTCTGGGCCACGGAGAAGTGCGCGGGCCCGCAGCACGACAATCCGATCGGGCTCGCGGCGGCGCCGGTGATGGCGGCGAAGCTCCCGGTGGGCGTGAGCGTCCCCTCGTACGCCTCCGACGCGAAGTGCAACACCCGGGGGCTCACCAGGCTCGGCGAGTACGCGCTGCGGGGCATGATGGACCGGGGCATGATGCTGGAGCTCGACCACATGAGCGTGAAGGCCGCCGGGCGGGCCCTCGACATCCTGGAGTCCCAGGAGTACCCGGGAGTGATCTCCAGTCACAGCTGGATGGACCTGGACTGGACCGAGCGGCTCTACCGGCTCGGCGGATTCGTCGCCCAGTACATGCACGGCGCGGAGGGCTTCGTCGGTGAGGCGGGCCGGAAGGCGGAACTGCGCGCGAAGTACGGGGTCGGGCTCGGCTACGGCACCGACATGAACGGGGTCGGCGGCTGGCCGGGCCCGGTCGGAGCCGACGCGCCGAACGCGGTGAAGTACCCCTTCCGCAGCTTCGACGGCGGATCGGTCCTGGACCGGCAGGTGACCGGACAGCGCACCTGGGACCTCAACACCGACGGGGCCGCGCACAACGGCATGGTGCCGGACTGGATCGAGCAGATCCGGCTCACCGGCGGCGGGCAGGGCGTGGTGAACGAGCTGGCGCGCGGCGCGGAGTCGTACCTGACGACCTTGAAGGCGACCGAGGACCATGAGATGGGCGTGAACCTGGCGGCGGGCGCGCCCGCCTCGGCCAGTTCCTCGGAGTGGAACCCGTTCACGAGCTACGCCCCGGGCCGGGCCGTGGACGGTGACGTCGGCACCCGCTGGGCCAGTGACTGGTCGGACGACCAATGGCTGGGCGTGGACCTGGGGGCCGTGCGCCCGATCAGCCGGGTGACCCTCGACTGGGAGCGGGCGTACGCGCGCCAGTACCGGATCGAGGTGTCGGAGAACGGCACGGACTGGCGGACGGTGTGGTCCACGAGCACCGGGGACGGCGGTTACGACACGGCCGAGTTCCCGTCGACGTCGGCCCGTCACGTACGGGTCCACGCCGAACGTCGGGCGACCAAGTGGGGCTACTCGCTCCACGAGGTCTCGGTGCACCGGACCTGATCCACGCGCGCGCGTGCGACCGCCGCGTCGGGCGGTGCCGCGGATCTCATCCGCTGCCTGACCCACGCGCGCGTACGACCGGCCGGACCCGTCAGGGGTCCGGCCGGTCCTGTTGCCGGGACTGGTCCTGTTCCCGGGAGGGCTGTCCTGTTCCCAGGAGGCCGTCCCGGCCCCTCGTTCCGCTTCGTCCGCCGGTGAGGGATCATGGGAGCCGTAGCGTGGAAGGGACGGAACGGACGATGAGGCACCGCAGTGTCGCCGACCTGATGACTCCGGCCGCCGTGACGGTGCGCGGGGGGACCTCGTTCAAGGAGATCGCACGGCTCCTCGACGAGTACGGCATCACCGCCGTCCCGGTGGTCGACGACGACAACCGGCCGGTGGGCGTCGTCTCCGAGGCGGATCTGCTGCGCCGGCACACGACGAAGAACGGGCCCAGCACGGCCGAGGCCATGATGTCGAGCCCGGCGGTGACGGCCCGGCCCTCCTGGACGGCGGTCGAGGCCGCCCGGCTCATGGAACGGCACCGGGTGAAGCGGCTCCCGGTGGTCGACGCGGACGGGCTGCTGATCGGCGTGCTCAGCCGCAGTGACCTGCTCCAGCTGTTCCTGCGCAGGGACCGCTCGATCCAGGAGGAGATCCGGGAGGACGTCGTCGTCCGCATCCTGGGCCTCTCGCCCTCTGCCGTGCACATCGACGTCGACGACGGCCGGGTGACGCTGAGCGGCGCCGTGGACCGCCCGGGGCTCGCCCCGGTGATCCTCCGCCTCTGCGAGTCGGTCGACGGGGTCGTGGAGGTCACCGACCGGCTGGCGTACGGGGAAGCCGGGGCGGACGGGTCCTGAGGGGTCCTGGGGCGGCGGGGTCCGCCGGGGGTGGCGGTCCCGTCAGGTGACGGCTTCCGGCCAGCCGTAACCGGGGCCGGTGCGCCGGGGCAGGGTGGCGGCGCCCGCCGCCTCCAGTTCCCGGTCGGCCTCCCGCATCAGCTTGCCCGCCAGGTCCTTCATGGCCCGGCTCGCGGCGATCTCGTCGCCGATCACGGGCACGTCCACGTCCCCCGGGTCGCACCGGGCCGTGCCGTGGCCCGTGAGGGTCGAGGTGCCGGTGCTCAGCCGGGCTTCGGCCCTGGTCCGGCCGCCGTCCTCGACCAGTTCGACGCCGACCGTCCACTCCTGGGTACGGGTCATGGGGTCCGCCTCCTCGTACAGCGGGCCGCGCGGAAGCGGGGCGCGGCCCCTACCACTTCCAGGATCCTCTGGGAGGAGTGCGGGCGCGCGCGGAGACGTGGAACGGGCCTCGGAGCGAGGGGAGGCCCTGCGCCGCCCCCGGGCGGGCGTCTCGCGCCGGGCCGCTCACGGGTCGGGGGCGCGACGGCCGAGTCCGCGCGGGTCACAGCGGTGTCGACGCGGCCCGGCGCCGGGGATCGGCGTCCCAGGTCCGTTCACCCGTCCGACCTGGCGGCGGGTACCGCGCGCGTCCGTCCGTCGGGGGCCCGGTCCGGTGGCTCAGGGGGCGGCGGGGACTCGGTCCGCAGATGGTGGGTGAGGCGGGCGCCGAGGTCATCGGTCAGGGGGCCGGTGTGGTCGATCCCGAGCTGGGCGGCCAGGGCCGGGGCGTGGAGGCGGGCGGCGACTTCGAGCAATCGGGCATAGCTGTCGACGGAGCTGCGCACGCGGTGCCGGGCGGCCAGCGCGAGGACGAGGGCCAGCGGGGCGGCCGGCCACCACCAGCGGGCCAGCGGCGCGTAGAGCAGGGCCCAGCCGGCCAGGGTGGTGGCCCGTACCAGCGCCGCACGGGCCTCGGCGATCCGGGCGCTCAGGGCCTCGGGGAGGACCGGCTCCAGATACGGCCAGAGGACGGCCAGGTCCAGCCGGTGGTCCCGGTCCAGCCGCAGTGCGGCGGCCTGGACGCGGTCGCCGCTCCAGGTGGGGCGCTCGGGTCGTTCCGGGGCGATCCTGGCCCGTCTGCGGGCGGCGGCCCGCAGCAGCGCGGGGGCGGGCCGGTCGGCCGGATCGGGGGCCATGGCCCGCTTCCGTCGCTCGTGGTAGGCGCGGTCGGCCGCGTCCCAGCGGGTCCGTCGGTGCTCCGCCCGGAGCCCGGCCAGGTACGCCAGCGGGGCGGGCCAGGTGCGCCAGCCGTCGGCCACCACCAGCCGTTCGACGAGTGTGCCCACCGCGGTCGCGACGGTTCCGGCGGCGGCCGCGGCGAGCAGTACGGCCACCAGCAGCACGATCTGCCCGCCGAGGCCGGTCATCTCGGGACCGGCGGCGAACGTGGTGATCTCCCGGGCGATGCGGGCGATGTCCAGCGGGTGTCCCCGGCCGAGCGTGCGGGCCGCGAAGGCGACGGCGAGGTAGAGCGCGCCGGGCAGCACCAGGAGGGACACCCAGCGTTCGGCGAGCTTCTTGCCCAGCTCGTTCCAGAGGCCGCCCACCTCAGAAGAGCCGTTCCCGCAGGAGTGCCCTGCGGCCGATCGAGCAGACCGGCCGGGCCTCGGCCACCTCGGCAGCGGACCGGCCCGCACACCGGCGCAGCGGGCACCGGTAGACGATCTCCAGCGCCTCCAGGCCGCTCCCGTCCCGCCCCTGGCCGAACCCGTGGAGGCCCACCATGCCGTCGGTCGACGCCCTGAGCTCCGCGTCCACTTCGTCAAGGAGGGAGCCGAGTTCCGGGTCCTCGTCCGGCGCCCCGGACAGGGTCAGCAGCCGCCCCAGCGGCGTCGCCGGATCGGCGCCCTCGTCACCCAGCAGTTCCGTCAACTCCTGGAGGTGTGTGCACACATACGCCAGTCCGGCCGCGAGATCCGCCCCCAAGCCAGTCCCCCCTCTCAGCGCCGGGGCGGCGACCGCGAGCTTTCCCGCGCCGCCCACGAACGTCCGGCCGACCTGATTCAATGCCGAGATTACCCCGGGGGCGGAGGCGACCAGTGGACACTCGCGAAAACGACAACAGTCCGTCGCACGCTGTCAGTTCGGCGGAGCTGACCGCTCTGCTGCATCAGCTGATGACGCCCTGCCTGGAAACCCGTCAGCCCCACCTCGCCCTGGACCCGGATCTGTTGCCCTTGGCAGCCACGCTGATCCACCGCGTCGGCGCACGGCTGTACGCGGACACCGTGGCCCGGGAGGACGTCGTCGCCGCCCACGTGGTCGCCATCCTGCTCCACACCCGCCTCGTGGCCCTCGGCGACGAGGCGTCCGAAGTCGACCACACCGCCTGGGTCATCCTGTCCGAGCTCGTGCGCTCGCTCGACCCGACGCTCGCCCAGGAGCCCCCGGCCGGGGCCCTCACCGACGTATCAGCGCCCTCACCACACCTGCACAGCCTGCTCACCTCCTTCGCCCTGGTCCTCCTCCAGCACCGGAGCCGGACCGGGGAAAACGCCGGGATGGGAGCCGCCGTACCGCTGCTCCAGGCCGCGGAGCAGACGGCGCCGGCGGACGAACTGCCCCTGATCTGGTACAGCCTGGGCTGCGTCTGGAAGCACCTGGCCGACGAAGCGCCCGAGTGCATGACCCTGGCCGCCTCCGACCTGGAGCGTGCGGCACGGGCGGCCGAGGGCCATCCGCAACGGACCCGCATGTGGCACGAACTCGCGCTCGTGCGCTTGGAGCAGTACGAGAACGACCGTGACATCCGGCATCTCGACGACGCCATCGAGGCCCGGAGGGCGGCAGTGGACACGGACTCCCCGGAGTCCGGATGGCGGTTCCTGATCGGATCGGCCCTCATCTCCCGGTTCCGGCTCGTGGGGATCCCCGCGGACCTCGACGAGGCGATCTCCTGGACCGCCGACGAACTGACGGACATGGGCGACGACAGCCCTCACCTCCCGGGGCTCCTGGGCAGCTTCGGGAACATGCTGCTCGAACGCCACGCCCTCGCCGGGGCCCGTACCGATCTCGAAGGCGCCCTGGCCGCCATGCGACTGGGCGAACAGGCCGCGCCACCCGGGCATCCGCTGCACGCGGCCCTGCACCAGAACGCGCACGCGGTCCAGCGGATGTGGGACCGGGGCCAGGACGGGGGTGCGGAGCCACCGGAGGCGGACGGCGACGTCCGGAGCACGGCGTCGCCGACACCGAACGCCTGGCCGGGCGAGCAGCCGGTCGACCCGGGTACGCTCCCGCCTCTCGTCACCGGCCTGGTCGCGCGGTTCCTACGGTCCGGCGATCCGGACGCGATGGAAGCGGCACTGCGGATCGCCGACGAGGCGGTCCACGCGCTGCCCGGCGACCCGGCCGCCCTGACCGCGCGCGCCGCGGCCCGCTTCTGGCACAGCCGCCGCTCCTCCGAACCCGCCGAACTGACGGGCGCGGTGGAGGACGCCAGGGCGGCGGCGGCCGCCACCGCCCCGGACGATCCGGAAGCCACCGTCCGGCTCGCCGCGCTCTCGCTCATGCTGCGGGTCAGGTTCGAGAACCTGGGCGATCTCGACGACCTGGACGCCGCGTGTGCCGCGGCGGAGACCGCCGTGCGCCTGGCCGACCGCCGGAACCCGGCCCACTTCGCCGCGTACACCAACCTCAGCGCCGCGCTCCTCGCCCGGTTCGTCGTCCTGCGCCGCCCCGAGGACATCGACGGGGCCGTGGCGGCCGGACGGACCGCCGTCGGATCCGCGCCGGACGGCTCCGAGTCCGCACGGGCCAGGACGCACCTGGCCGCCGCACTGCAGACGCGCTACGGCGCCTTCGAGCGGCGGGCCGACCTGGACGACACGATCACCGCCCTCGAAGCGGCCGTCGCCGACACACCGTCCGGTCACGTCGACTTTCCGGTCATGCGGCTCAAGCTCTCCGTCGCCCTGCGCGAACGCGGCGGCGCCCAGGACCTCGACGTCTCCGCCGCGCTGCTCCGCCGGACGATCACGGAACAGGAGTCCCTCCGGGGCCGCGACCCGAACACCGCCCACGCGCGCTCGGAGCTCGGCCTCACCCTGGTGCGGCGCTTCGGTGCCGAGGGGCGCGCCGAGGACCTGCGCGAGGCCGAGGAGGCGTTCCGGCTGGCCGCCGGAACCGTGACCGCCCCGACCAGGACCCGGCTGTCCTCAGCCGGGCACTGGGGCTCGGCCGCCATGGCGCGCGGCGACGCCACCGAGGCGCTCGACGCCTACCGGACGGCCGTCGAGGAACTGCTCCCCCGGCTGGCCGACCGCGGTCTCACCCGGGCTTCCCGGCTGGCGCAGCTCGCCCAGGTGCCGCTGCTGTCCCGCGACGCGGCCGCGGCCGCGATAGCCGCCGGGGACCTGCCCGGCGCGGTGCGCCTGCTCGAACAGAGCCGCTCGGTGATCTGGTCGCAGCTGACCCAGACCCGCACCGACCGGACCGATCTGCGCGCCCACCGACCCGAGCTGGCCGCGGAGTTCGACGCGATCTGCGCCGCCCTGGAAACCGGCTCCCCCGGGGGTGTCACGCGGGACGGTCTGCCCTGGGAGCTCAGCGAACGGTTCGACACCGTGCTGGCGCGCATCCGCGCGCTGCCCGGCTTCACGGGTTTCCTCGCGCCACCGGACTTCGACGCCCTGCGCCTGGCCGCGAAGGACGGGCCGGTCGTGATCGTCAACATCAGCCCCCAGCGCTGCGACGCGCTGCTGCTCAGCACCGCACCCGGCGAGCCTGCCGTCCGACTGGTCGAGCTGCCCCACGTCTCGGCGTACGAGATCGAGCGCCACGCAACGGAGTTCGGCGCCGCCGTCGGGCGCCTGTCCCGGCCGGGGCCCGCTCCCGGCCCCACCGAGGCCCGTGCCCTGGCGGGCCTGGTCACGGGCACGCTGACCCGGCTGTGGGAGGACATCGCCCGGCCCGTGCTGACGGCGCTCGGACTGGACCGTGCGGGGCCGACACCACCCCGGCTCTGGTGGTGCCCCACCGGCCCACTGGCGCTGCTGCCCCTGCACGCCGCCGGGCCCCGGGACGGACCGCGCGTCATGGACCTGGTGGTCTCCTCCTACACCCCGACCCTGAGCTCGCTGATCAGGGCCCGATCGCGGCCCCCGGCCAGACGGCCGCGCGTGCTCGGCGTCGGAGTGCGGCACACCGCCTCGGGCGACGGAACCTCCGGCCGGGGCGAGTTGCCGGGTACCGGTACCGAACTGGCCATGCTGACGCAGGTCTTCGGTGAGCGTCACACGGGCCGGGCCGACGCCGAAGCCGTCCTGCAGACGGTGCTCGCCGCCCTGCCCGCCCATCCCTGGGTGCACTTCGCCTGTCACGGCGTCTACGAGGCGAACGACCCCTCCGGTAGTCATCTAGCCCTGTACGACGGCCCGTTGACCGTCACGGGTATCGCCGAACAGGATCTGTCCGGGGCAGATCTGGCCTTCCTCTCCGCCTGTCACACGGCCCTGGGCGCCGACACGCTCGCGGACGAGGCGATCCATCCCGCCGCCGCCTTCCAGCTCGCCGGGTTCCGGCATGTCGTCGGCACCCTCTGGCGCCTCGCCGACGGCCCGGCCCCCGAGGTCGCCCGCGCCTTCTACCGGGCGCTGGCGGCGGACGGCGGGGCGGACCGCAGCGCACGGGCGCTGCACGACGCCGTCCAGGCGATCCGCCGGGATCCGGCCCACAGGTCTCCCCTGCACTGGGCCTGTTACGTCCATCTGGGCCCGTAGCACCCGGCGGCCCGGCGGGATCCGTACCACCGGGCGCCCGGCCGGGCCCGCACCGGGAAGTGCGGCGGACAGCCCGCCGTCCGACCCTGACAGCCGTGAACCGTGACGGCCGTGATCCGTGACGGCGGTGATCCGTGCCCCTAGAACCCCACGTCCCGGACCCTGAGGTCCGCCAGGGTCTCCCGGCGGACCAGGAGGCGGGCCCGGCCGTCGTGGACGGCGACGACCGGGGGGCGGCCCACGAGGTTGTACGAGGAGGCCATGGACAGGTGGTACGCGCCCGCCACCGGGACCGCGAGCAGGTCGCCGGGGTGGATGTCGGCGGGCAGCGGGACGTCCTCGGCCACGATGTCCCCGGCCTCGCAGTGGCGGCCGACGACCGTCACGCGCTCGGGGTCCGCCGTGGAGTGCCGGCCGACGAGCCGGGGCACGTAACGCACCCCGTAGAGGGCGGGCCGGGGGTTGTCGCTCATTCCGCCGTCGACCGCCACGAAGGTCGTCCCGGGGGTCCGCTTCACCGAGAGGACCCGGTAGAGGGCCACCCCGGCGGGTCCGGTCACGGCCCGGCCCGGTTCGATGAGCAGGCGCGGGACGGGCAGCCCGGCCGCCGCGCAGCTCCCGGCCAGTTCGGCGCGGACCTTCCGGGCGAGCGCGGCGAGGTCGAGCGCGGGTTCACCGGGGCGGTGCGCGATGCCGTGACCGCCGCCGAGATCGAGTTCGGGCAGGGTGACGCCATGGGTGTCGCGGATCCTGGCCATCAGGCCGACGAGCCGCCGCACGGCGACGAGGTACGGCTTGACGTCGGTGATCTGCGAGCCCAAGTGGCAGTGGAGGCCGGTCAGTTCGAGCTGGGGCTGGTCGAGCACGCGCGCGACGGCGTGCTGGGCGTGCCCGTCCCGCAGGGAGAGGCCGAACTTCTGGTCGTCGGTGCCGGTCCGGATCTTCCGGTGGCCGCCCGCGCCGATCCCCGGCGTCACCCGGATCATGACCTTCTGGTGTCCGCCGGTGCCGACGGCGGCGGCGATGCGGGCGATCTCGGAGGGCGCGTCGATGACGATACGGCCCACGCCGAGGCGCAGGGCGGTCTCCAGGTCCTGCGGGGACTTGGCGTTGCCGTGCAGCAGGACGCGCTCGGCGGGGAATCCGGCGGTCACCGCGAGTTCCAGTTCGCCCGCCGAGCAGACGTCGAGCCCGAGGCCCTCCTCGGCGACCCAGCGGGAGACGGCACGGCACAGGAAGGCCTTGGCCGCGTAGTGGATCTCGGCGTCGGGGAAGGCCGCCCGGTAGCCGCGGCAGCGCTCGCGCACCTCGGTCTCGTCCAGGACGTAGACGGGGGTGCCGTGGCCCTCGGCGATCTCGCTGAGCGGCACACCGCCGACGAGGAGGGCGCCGTGGGGCCGCTCGACGGTGGTGCGGGGCCAGACGGAGAGCGCGGCGGTGTCCTCGGGGTCGGGGGTACGGACCGGAGGGGCGGAAGCGGGATCCGGGGCGGGGAGTCCGTCCGGAGAGCCGGAGGTGGCCTCGGCCACGGCGGGCAGGGCCGGAGGAGCCGGGGCGTCCGTCAGGGGAAGGGTGGTCATCTCGGGTCTCCCTTCAGCCCGCGAGGGCGGTGAGGGAACGCGGGAGCGGCTGCAGTGCGCCGACCGCCGCCGGCGGGCCGGGGACGGCGGTGCGGGGGGAGGCCGACGCCGGGGCCGTGAACGTCGGGTCGATCGTCAGGACGCGTACGCCCAGGGGTTCGACCAGGGTCCGCAGGGCCGGTTCCGCCAGCCGGATCCAGGGCTGACCGGCTCCCAGGAGCGCGGTCAGCCGGGCCGGGTCGGTGAAGGCGACGGCGGTCCGGTCACCGACCGGCGTACGGAACAGCCGGGCGGCCACCCTGCCGCGGGTGCCCGGCCGGACGGGGACGCAGAGCCGTCCGGCCGGGGAGGGTTCCGCAGGCTCGGGGTCGTCTCCGTAGGGGGCGTCCGTCATGGCTTCCTCCGGGTTCGGGGGGTGATTCCGGCACGGTCGCGCCGGGTTCTCCCCGACGCTATCCCCGGCGATCACCCCTCCCCGGTCGGCCCTGACACGCCCCTGACGCGGAAGCCCCGGACGTATACGGGCCCCTGACACCCGGCCCCGGCCCCTCAGGGGCTGCGGCCCGTGCGCCCCTGGCGCCCCCACCGTCACCCGCCTGAGAACTGGCTGGTCAGACCCCCTGGGCATCCGGGAGAATGCCCCTCATGCCCGTAGTGGTTTTCCCTTCGCAGTTGTTCGAGCCAGACCGGCCCCAGAGCGGGGCGTCTGGGGAAGGGCTCGAACGATGGCACATTCACCGCACCGGCGCTGGAAGGGCTGCTGCCCGCTGTGCGCACCGCACAAGGTGCGCGGCGTCGGCCGCTCGGAGAAGGATCCCGCGGCCGTACGGCGTCAGCTCGGCAAGTCCCGGCGGTTGACCCGCCGGGACCTGGGCGACCGGAGCTGATCCGGCGTCCCCCGTACGGTGGCCGCTCCCTCGACGGGGGCGGCCACCGGCATGCCCCGGGGCCGTGTCCGGCGGCCCGGCCGGGAACGCGCGGGGCGGCCGGAGGTGGCCGGGAACGCGCGGGGCGGCCGGGAACTCCCGGGGCGTCATGTGCCCCGCCCCGCGCATCACCCTGATCTCTGACCTCTGGTCCCTGACCTCTGACCTCTGGTCCCTGGTCTCTGATCCCTGATCCCTGATCCCTGATGGATCGTGCTGTCAGTCGGCCCGGTCGTCCGTGAGGTCGCGGGCCGTCGCCGCGAACAGCAGCCACAGCCCGAAGCCGACGTCCGGGCTGTCCATGGACGCGCCCAGCAACGTGGCGCACCGGCGCAGCCGGGCCCGCACGGTGTGCCGGTGGACCTCCAGGGCCTCCGCGGTCAGATCCACCCGCGCCCCGTTGGTCACGTACGCGTGCAGCGTGGCCAGCAGGGTGTCGCCGTCCTCCTCGACCGTGAACGCCTCGCGCAGCGCGGCCCGCACCAGGCGGACCCCGGCCGGGTCCAGTGCCGTGCCCAGCAGCTCCGGCCAGCTGAGCCCCTCGTGGGTGATCAGGGCCAGCCCGCGTCGGCGGGCCTGCCTGGCCGTCGCCCGTGCCTGCTCCAGGCAGGTTCCCATCTCGGTCCGGTGGTCGGCACGGGCGAGCCCGGCGTGGACCGGGCGCCCCAGCCGTTCCGCCACGCCCGCCACGAAGGCACGGGCGTCGTGGAAGATCTCGTAACGGCCGACCAGCAGCAGCCCGTCGGCGGTCGGGGCGTCCACGAGCCAACGGCCCAGTCCCCAGGCCGCCTCCACGGCCCGCGTCAGCTCGGCCGGATCACCGGCGAGGACCAGCAGACCGTACGGCCCCGCCACCGGCAGTCCGAACTCGGCCATCATCGTGCGCCACGCCTCGGCGGGCAGCTCCCGGCCGGCCAGCAGTCTCATCCCGGTGCGCAGCATCATCAGCTCGTGGGGCATCGGCGCGCGGCCCTCGTCATGAGCGGCCTGGAGTTCGGCGACCGCCTCCTCCAGGGCCCGTTCCCGCGCCGTGTCCGGGGAAGAGCGGGTCAGGACGACCAGAACGCAGGCGGTGCGGCCGGCCACAGCCACGCAGCGGACCGTCAGCCCGTGCCGGGCCTCCTCCTTGCGGAAGCGGAACAGGGGGTCGTGGCGCGCGGCGGGCGGCAGGGACGCGATCGCGGCGGAGAGGGCCGGGCTCCAGGGACGCGCGGTGCCGGGAAGCGGTCGCAGCTCCGGGTCGAGCAGAGCGACCTCGCTGCCGGGCCCCAGGGCGGAAGCGAGGTTCTCGGCCACGGTCCGTGCGCGGACGGGCGGATCGTCCGTGGCCGGATCCCCGGTCCGGCCGCGGCTCCCCGTGGCGCCCTCCGTGCCGCACGGGTGCGCGTACGGCGGGAAGGAGCCGCGCTCCCAGGACCCCTCGCTGGCCTGCGGCCCGCCCTGGGCCTGGATCATGACGGGCAGTTCGTGCCGCTCGGCCTCCGCGAGGAGCGCGATAGGCAGGACGGTCGTCGCGGGGTCACCCTCCACGACGAGTGCCGCGCCGGATGCGACGGCGCGGACGAACGCCCGCTGCCCGGGCGGATCGGAGGGCAGCCGCTCCGGGCCGCACAGGGTGAGTGCGCCCGGCGGGGCGGCGGGGGCGGGCTGTTCGTGGAGCGGCGCGGCTGAGGGCCCGCCCCGCAGATCGACCACCCGCGTCACGGTCCGCTCCACCCCGGCCGCGCCGACGACCAGCCGCAGACCGGAGGCCTCGCGGAACAGCAGACTTCGTACGGAGATGGCCATGAGCCCATCTGTACCAGTGCGGACCTCCCCCGGACCAAGGCCCATGGTCCCTGCCTCGCGCCCCTCCCCGGCCCCGCCCTGTGGCGTACGTCACCGGAGGACCTGTGGCTCGGGGTGTACGGGTCTTCCGGACCGCGTGCGAGGTGACCGAGGTCCTGTACGCCGCGTACAGCGGGCGCGCGCGGAACCGGACCCGCAGCCGTCGGCCGGGGGGCGGGGCACACGGCCCGGGACCGGGGCGAGGCGTCCGAGGCGTTCGCCCCGGGGGCGAAGGGCGGCCGACGGCCTTCCCCGCACACGCGCCCCGGCAGGCCGGGGGCGGGCCTTTGCGCCCCCGGGGCGCGGGATGGAGCGCACCAGGATGAAGCCACGGCACGCCCCGATCGCCGGTCCCCACCGGGTCCGGCCCGCCAGCCCCCGGGGCGCGCGCATTCCAAGGAGCTGAGGACCATGTCCGACACCCCGGAAACCCCTCCGGGAGCCGCACCCGCCACCGACACCCCTGTCCCGCAGCGGTGGCCCCGGTTCACCGAGCGGAACCCGCGGCGCCGCATGGCTGCCCTGCTCGGTGTCTCGGTGGCCTCCACCATCCAGATGGTGGACCCCAGCCTCAACGCCGCCGCGCTGCCCAAGGCGGCGGAGGCCCTGGGCATGTCCTCCGGCGAGGTGACCCTCGCCGCCAGCCTGGCCACGCTGCTCCTCGCCGCCTCCATGCTGGGCACCGGGGCCCTCGGTGACCTCCGGGGCCGCCGCCCCGTCCTGCTCCTCGGCGCGGCGGGCACCGTCATCGGCTGCCTGATCACCGCGTTCGCGACCGGGCCCCTGCTCTTCGTCATAGGCCGCGCGATCACCGGCATCGCCACGGCCGCCGCCTTCGGCATGGCCCTGGCGATCATCCCGCTCCTGTTCCGGCGGGAGGAACTGCCCAAGGCCTTCGGCATCTGGCTCGGCATCCAGGGCATCATGATCTGCTTCGCCTCCCTCGGCGGCGGCTGGCTGATCACCGCCTTCGGCTGGCGGCTCGGCTTCTGCGTGGTCCCCCTGCTCGGCGCCTGCGCCACCCTGTGGGCCTTCCTGACCGTGCCCGACAGCAAGGCGGAGAAGGCGCGCCGGTTCGACGTCGTGGGCGTGGCGCTCGCGGCGGTCGCGTTGATCTGCCTGATCCAGGGCTTCGCCCAGGTCGGCAGGTACGGCTGGGGCTCCCCCGTCACCCTCGGTCTGCTGACCGGCGCGCTGCTGCTCTTCGCGGCCTTCGCGGTCTGGGAGCGCAGGACCCCCGAACCCGCCTTCCCCCTGACGCTCTTCAGCGTCCGCCCCTTCCTGGCGGCCGTGATCGTCGGCATCGCGTTCAACCTCGGCAACGCCGCCGTCACCATGCAGTATCCGATGATCCTCCAGCAGACGCTGGGGCAGAACGCCTTCACCGCTTCCTTCGTCCTCGCCATGTTCGGGGCGGGCTCGATCGGCGGAGCCTTCGGCGCGGGAGCCGTGCAGACCAGGTTCGGGATCCCGGACCGGGTGATGTTCGTCAGCGGCCTGTCCGTGATCGCGGCCGGTCTGCTCACCATGGTGGTGACCACCGAGACCACGCCGGTCTGGGTCTTCGTCGTCACCGCGACCGTGATCGGCTTCGGTGTCACCTGGTCGCAGAATCCGCAGTCGGCGGTGATGATGCGCTACGCCCCGCCCTCGATGGTCGGTTCGGTCGGCGCGGTCAAACCTGCCGTCGGCCAGATGGGCATGGGTCTCGGGCTGGGCGGGCTGATCCCCGTCGTGAACTCCCTGACGGCCGCGTCCGACGGCACTCCGCAGCAGGCCCAGGCCAACGGCTTCGGGCTGGGGATGGCGCTCGTCGCCGGAATCCTGGTGCTGGCCGCCGTTCCGATCTGGGTGATGATGCGCCCCCGCCCGAGCGGGGACACCACCGCCTCCGGAACCGGTACGGGCCCGCGCGCCGACCGCCGTACGGACACGGACAGCGCATCCGGATCCGGGGCGGCCCAGGACGTGCCGCTCCCCACCCCGGCGGCGGCAGCCCGGCCCTGACGTCCGCGCGACCGCGCACGTCCACCCGCCCCGCCCCCGCTCTCCCCCCACCCAACACCCAGCACCCACCCATCCAATCCTCCGGACCAGGAGCGCTCCCCCATGAGCACGGACCCCGTCACCACCCTTGCCGCCGTCCCCGACACGGTCTTCGTGAACGCGACCGTCATCACCGTCGACCCCGCGCGCCCCCGGGCCGAGGCCCTCGCCGTCACCGCCGGCCGGATCACCGCGGTCGGCACCGAGGCCGAGGTCCGCGCCCTCGCCGGACCGCTCACCGAGACGGTCGACCTCGCCGGACGCACGGTTCTGCCCGGTTTCGTCGAGGCGCACGGCCACCCGACGGTCGCCATGACCATCGACGGCCCCGACGTCGTGGACATCCGGCCCATGACCTGCCCCACCGCCGAGTCCGTCGTCGCCACCATCCGCGAGACCGTGGCCGCCGCCGAACCGGGTGAGCCACTCGCCTTCTTCGGCTGGGACATCCTCCTCCAGGAGGGCCTGGAAGAGCCCACCAAGGCATGGCTCGACGAACTGGCCCCCGGCAATCCCCTGGCCATCCTCCAGAACTCCGCCCATCTCTCCTGGGGCAACTCCCTCGCCATCAAGGCGATCGAGCTGACCCGCGACACGGTCGACCCCGACGGCTGCCACTTCGAACGGGACGAGCGGGGCGAGCCCACCGGCAAGGCCGTCGAGGTCCCCGCCTCACTGATGATGATGGGCACCCCGTTCAACACCTCCCCCGAACGGGCCCCGGAACTCCTGGCCCACGAGCACGACGTCCTCGCCTCGCGCGGGCTCACCATGACCGGCGACCTGGGTCTCAGGGCCGCGATGCGCCCGGTCTGCGCCGAGCTCGCGGTCACCGACCGGGCGAAGGTCCGGGTACGGGCGTACGAGATGTCCGACGCGGCGATGCGCAGCGGGGCGGCGCCGGGCGACGGGGACTCGGCCGGAGGCGCCATGTTCCGGCAGATCGGCATCAAGATGTGGGCGGACGGCAGTCCCTGGATCGGGAACATCGCCACCTCCTTCCCGTACCTCAACACCCCTCAGACCGCCGCCCTCGGCCTCGCCCTCGACCACCGGGGCTGCGCCAACTACACGGCCGACCAGGTACGGGACATCATCGACGCCTACTTCTCCGAGGGCTGGCAGCTCGCCTGCCACGTCCACGGGGACACGGCCGTGGAGATGCTCCTCGACGTCTTCGCGGAGAAACTCCCCGAGTACGACCGCCCCGACCACCGGACCCGCTTCGAACACTGCGGCACCATGACCGCCGACCAGTACCGCAGGGCGGCCCGACTCGGCATCACCTGCAGCCTCTTCGTGGACCACATCTACTACTGGGGAGACGTCCTGGTCGACTCCCTCTTCGGGGAGCGGGCCCACGACTGGGCCAACGCGCGGGCCGCGCTCGACGCGGGCATGCGGATCTCCTTCCACAACGACGCCCCGGTCACCCCCGTCGAGCCGCTGCGCAACATCCAGGTGGCCGTCACCCGGCGTACGCGTTCCGGGGCCCGCGTCCTCGGACCCGAGCACCGGGTGGATCTGGACGAGGCGATCCGGGCCCAGACCGCCGACGCGGCCTGGCAGCTCCAGAGCGAGCACGAGGCGGGTTCGATCGAGATCGGAAAGTACGCGGACCTGGTGGTCCTCTCCGCGGACCCGTACGAGACGGACCCGCACGAGATCGGGGACATCGAGGTCCTCGCCACCTACCTGGCGGGCGCCCCCACCTTCACGGCCGCCGCCACCCCTGTCACCACCACCTGACCGGAGCCCTCCCTCCCACCACCTGACCGGAGCCCTCCCTCCCACCACCTGACCGGAGCCCGTCCCGCCCTCCGCCGTCCCGACCGGCGGAGGGCGGGACCGTCGCCGCGCACGTCCGCCGTCCGTACCACGACGGTCCTCGTCGTGACGTCTCGCCCGGACGGCGGATCGGTCGGCCCACCCGGCCGCGTCCGGCGCGGGGACGGACACCGCCCCGGGCACGCGCCGGATCGCGCTCCGTCCTGCGGGGGAATACGCCCTCCGCCCGCGCGCTCAAGGCCTGAGGAGTCGGTCGAACTCCGTCACTCGGGTCCCGTGGCGCGTTCTCGTGTTCTCCAGGACAGCCGCCTTCAGGACATCGGTGCGCACGTCGGCGACGCCTCGGGGAGAGGTGACCCCGGGCGTGTGCTCGTAGTTCCAGACGACGGCGTCGAGGTGGACCGGTGCGGTGAACCGCCATCCCCGCGACAGGATCGCCCGGGAGATCGCCGGGTAGGGCGTGTGGACCGGATTGCCGAGCCAGCCGAGGAGCGCGGTACGCGGCACGCTGAAGTCCACACCGGCCCTGCCCAGCGCCCGCAGGACGGCCGGAGCGAGAGCCGGTGCGCCGCGGTCCGGATCCAGCACGATGAGCTCGTCCCACATCCGTACCGCGTCCATGACGGCCGCCCGCGCGTCCCGCGCCCTCCCCGCCTCGTCGAATGCCTCGGCGGCGGCGAAGAGTTCCCGTGCGCGTGCGACCGACACCCGGGGGCCGTCGCTCCCGTCGCGCTCCCCGGCCTCCCGCCGGAGGACGTGCGCCGTGCCCGTCGCCGCGGGCAGCACCACCGTCACGAGGACGGCCAGCAGAACGCGTCGGCGGGTCGTCCGCACCCGCGACCGGCCCGACGCCGGGTCGGTCGCGGCACCGTCGTGGTGCCCGGGCGGCGCCCCGGGCGGCGACGGCGCACCCGCGGAACCGGGACGGGGCACGGCGGTACGGGCCGGTGCGCGGGCGCCCGCACCGGACGGCGCGCCGAAGGACTCGGCGGCGCCCGCCGGAAGCGGATCGGCCGGGCGCCGGGCCACCTCGGAGGGCGAGGCTCCGGCCCACGGCCGGAGAGGGCCCGGCCCGGCGGCGCGCGGTGCCGCCGCGGCCGCTGGTGTCCGCGGCGGACCCTTCCCCAGGACGGTCCGGTACACGGCCGTGAGCTCCGCACCGGGGTCGGTGCCCAGTTCCTCGGCCAGCCGCCGTCTGACGACGCCGTAGCGATCCAGGGCCTCCGCCTCCCGCCCGGCCGCGTGCAGCGCCTGGATCAGCACGCATTCCAGGGGCTCGGCCAGGGGGTATTCGGCGGCGAGATCGGGCACCAGGGAGATCACCCCGGCGGGACGGCCGAGGCGGAACTCGGCCTGCGCCCACCACACGGCCGCGTCCAGCCGCCGACGATGGCAGCTCGCCCGGACCCGCGCGGCCCACGCGCCCGAGAGACCGGCCAGCGGCTCTCCCCGCCACAGGCCCAGGGCCTCGGCGAGCACCACGGCCCGGGCCTCGTCGTCGTACCGCCGGTCCGCGCTCCGCTCGACCAGCCGACGGAACCGGTGAAGATCCACCAGCTCGGGGTCGATGTGCAGCACGTACCCGGCGTGCCGGCGCTCCATCCGTGCCGCCGCGCCGCCGCCGGGGGCCGCCGTCTGTCTCAACAGCCCCCGGATCCTGCTCAGGTGGGCGTACAGCACGGGCCGGGCGTTGGCGGGCGGATCGTGGCCCCAGACCCGGTCGACGAGTGTCTCCAAGGCGATCGGTCTCCGGGCGTCGACGAGCAGGGCGGCCAGTACCACCTGCTGCCGCGGCGTCCCCACGTCGAGCGACCGCCCCTCCGACCGCACCTCGATCTCGCCCAGCAGCCGGAAGTCCACGCGTCCCCCTGTATGACCGACCGCGCATGCCGACGTCCCCGCTTCCCATGCTGGCTGGCCCGCAAGGTGGCCGCAAGGTCGGCGCACAGGCCGCGACGCCAGGGTGGGGACGGTCAGGGCTCACCGACGCCGTCCACACGGCCGAGGAGACGCCCTGCCGCCGGTCCGGCGGGACCCGGACGGCGTCCGCCGGGAGGGAGGCACGGCGACGCCCCGGGAAGTCGCTCACGCTCCGCTCCGTCGTACCGGCGACGACCGGCACCAGTACCCGACCCCCACGAAGGAGATCACCATGCGGATACCCCTCGCCCCACGGCCCGACCGCCCCGGCAGAGCCACGGCATCGGCCGCGCCGCCGGTGCGGACCGGGCCCGGACGCTCCCGCCTCACTCCGGCGGCCCTGGCGGCGGCCCTGATGTTCGCCGTCCTCTCGGCGCTCGCCCCGACACCCGCCCAGGCCGCGGAACCCACCCGCTACGAGCTCGTGAACACCCGGACCGGGCTGCGCGCCGACGTCATGTGGGCGTCGGCCGACGCGTACACCGGCGTGTTCCTGTGGCCGGACAACACCAGTGCCTCCCAGGAGTACGAGCTGCTCGACAGCGGCAGCGGGTACTTCCGGATCAAGGCCCGGCACTCCGGCCAGTGCCTCATGCTCGACTGGCGTTCGGGGTACTACGAGAACGGCACCGGTGTCATCCAGTACCCGCACTGTGCCGCCGGTTACGCACCGGCGGAATGGTCCATCGCCTGGGCACGGACGAGTTGTTCGGGGCAGTGCTTCCCCACGACCATGCTCCTGAAGAACAGGGCGACCGGCAGGTGCCTCGACGCGGCGGCCCCGTCCGGCACACCCGCCCAGCAGGCCCGCCTGCAGCAGTGGGACTGCATCTCGGTCGACAACGAGTGGAACAGGGGGAACCAGAGCTGGAACCTCCGGCAGCTCAACAACTTCCCCACCATCCCCTGAACGGCGAGCGGCGCCGGCCGTGACCCGGCCCCGGGCCGTGCGCCGCTCCGGGACGAGACGCCCTCCACGGCCCTCACGACGGCCGTGGAGGGCCCCTGGCCGTCAGGACCCGGCGCCGACGACCGCGCCCCGCCCCGGGTGGAGGCGGCCGTGCCGGGACGGCCGACCCTCGTCGCGTCCCCGCGCCGCCGTCGGGGAGACGGTCACCGCCGAACCCGGCCGCCGGAGCATCCGGCCGGAGACGGGCGCGGTGGACAGCCCACGGATCTCGGCGCGAGCCCCCACGGGGGGACACTTTCGCCTGATACTGGTCCGGGTGTTCGCGCAGGAGGTCCCGGGCCCGTCGGAACGGTCCGGCATCACGTCGGTGAAGTGGGCGTCGCCTCGGCGGAAGTCCGCCGGGAACCGCCTCGGGACCACCGCCGAGCATCAGGACGGATACCTGGCCCTACCCGCCGTGACCTGCAAGGACATCACCCATACAGCCGTCTTCCGATCTGCCGAGGAGATATCGTTGAGGATGCTCATCAACGTTCCCGAGACCGTCGTCGCCGACGCCCTGCGGGGAATGGCCGCCGCGCATCCCGAGCTGAACGTGGACGTGGAGCGGCGGATCGTGGTGCGGCGGGACGCGCCCGTGGCCGGTCAGGTCGCGCTGGTGTCCGGCGGGGGGTCCGGCCACGAGCCGCTGCACGGCGGATTCGTGGGACCCGGGATGCTCACCGCCGCCTGTCCCGGCGAGGTCTTCACGTCCCCCGTCCCGGACCAGATCGTACGGGCCGCGGCGGCGGTCGACAGCGGCGCAGGAGTGCTGTTCGTCGTCAAGAACTACACCGGTGACGTGCTGAACTTCGAGATGGCGGCGGAACTCGCCGAGGACGAGGGCATCCAGGTGGCCAGGGTCCTCGTCGACGACGACGTCGCCGTGACCGACAGCCTCTACACGGCGGGGCGGCGCGGCACCGGCGCCACCCTGTTCGTGGAGAAGATCGCGGGCGCGGCGGCCGAGGAGGGCGCGCCCCTGGAGCGGGTCGAGTCGATCGCCCGCCGGGTCAACGGGCGTTCCCGTTCCTTCGGCGTGGCTCTGAGCGCCTGCACGACGCCCGCCAAGGGCAGCCCCACCTTCGACCTCCCGGCGGGCGAGCTCGAACTCGGGGTCGGCATCCACGGCGAACCCGGGCGGGAGCGGCGCCCGATGATGACCTCCCGGGAGATCGCGGACTACACCGTGGACGTCGTCCTCGACGAACTCCGTCCGGCCGGTCCGGTGATCGCCCTGGTGAACGGGATGGGCGGGACCCCGCTCCTGGAGCTGTACGGGTTCAACGCGGAGGTCCAGCGGGTGCTCGGCGAACGGCGGGTGCCGGTGGCCCGGACGCTGGTCGGGAACTATGTGACCTCGCTCGACATGGCGGGCTGCTCGGTGACCCTGTGCGAGGTGGACGAGGAGACGCTCCGGCTGTGGGACGCGCCCGTGGGGACCCCGGCGCTGCGCTGGGGCCGGTGAGACGAGGGACGGGACGGGACGAGGGATGGGACGGATGGACGACATGACGGAGACCTTCGGCGCGGAGTTCCTGGTGCGCTGGCTCACCGCCGCCGCCGGGGTCGTGGACCGCGAGGCCGACCGGCTCACCGAGCTGGACTCGGCCATCGGCGACGCCGACCACGGGGCCAACCTGAGGCGCGGGTTCGCCGCCGTGACGGCGACCCTGGCGGAGGAGCCGCCCCGGACGCCGGGCGCGGTGCTCACCACCGCCGGGCGGGAGCTGATCTCGACGGTCGGCGGGGCCGCGGGGCCGCTGTACGGCACGCTGCTGCGCCGTACCGGCAAGACGCTGGGCGAGGGGGCGCGGGTCACCCGGGAGGAACTGGCGGAGGCCCTCGGTTCCGGGGTGTCGGCGGTGTCCCAGCTGGGGGGCGCGCAGGTCGGGGACAAGACGATGCTGGACGCGCTGGTACCGGCCGTGGACGGGCTGCGGGAGTCGTTCGCGGCGGCCCGCGCCGCCGCCGAGGCGGGCGCCCTCGCGACCGTGCCGCTGCGGGCCCGCAAGGGCAGGGCGAGCTATCTGGGCGAGCGGTCGGAGGGGCACCAGGATCCGGGGGCGACGTCCTCGGCGCTGCTGTTCGCGGCCCTGGACGAGACCGCGCGGACCCCGCGCGCCGGGACGGCGTCATGAGCGCGGGAAGCGGTACGGGGCTCGTCGGCATCGTGCTCGTCTCGCACAGCGCCGCCGTCGCGTCGGCGGTGGCCGAGCTGGCGCGGGGCCTCGCCGGGGGCGGGGACCTCGCTCCGGTGGCCCCGGCGGGCGGGACCCCGGACGGCGGTCTGGGAACCAGCGCGGAGCTGATCCGGAAGGCGGCGGAGTCCGTGGACCGGGGGGCCGGGGTCGCGGTCCTGGTCGATCTCGGGAGCGCGGTGCTCACCGTGAAGGCGCTGCTCGCCGAGGGTGACGAACTGCCCGGAGGGACCCGGCTGGTGGACGCGCCGTTCGTCGAGGGCGCGGTCGCGGCCGTGGTGACGGCGAGCGTCGGCGGCGACCTCGACGCGGTGACGGCGGCGGCGTCGGAGGCGTACGCCTACCGCAAGGAGTGAGGGACGGGTCCGGCGCCGGGGGCGGCGCCCGCGAGGCGGCTGCGGGCGCCGCCTTCGAGGCGCGCGGTCCCTCGGCCGCCGTCGGGTCGGGCAGGGGCCGACGGCGCGGGGGCACGGGCCGGGGCTCACCGGCAGGCGCCCACGGCTGGGGCGTGTTGCGAAAGTCCCGCCTGCCTGGCGGCGTCTGGCACGCACGCTCGCCGCGTTGTCGGGATCACCCCGATACATCCAGTATCGGGGCGACCCTCCGCCT
>NZ_JBIWNI010000009.1:125569-241497 GCF_044767145.1 Streptomyces sp. NPDC101490 | reverse complement strand
GCCCCCGGGGGGGCGCCCCCCCCCGGGGGGGCCGCCCCCCCGCCGGCCGGGGGCGGGGCGCCGCCGCCCGCGGGGGGGCCCCCCGCCGCGGGGGGGGGGGGGGCCCCCCCCCCCCCCCCCCCACCCCGTTTCGCTGTCCCCGCCTTCCCCGCCTTCCCTCGCATTCCCCCTCCCCCTCCCCCCTCTCCCCCTTCCGCTTCCGGTACGCACCCGAGGAGACCTGACGCACATGACGGACGACGCGAACGCCCCCTGGCTGATCGTCGGCCTCGGCAACCCGGGGCCCGAGTACGCGGCCAACCGGCACAACGTGGGCTTCATGGTGGTGGACCTGCTCGCGGAGCGGATGCGCGGCTCGTTCAAGCGGGCGCAGAAGGCGCAGGCGCAGGTCCTGGAGGGCCGGATGGGCCCGCCGGGACCCGCGAGCCGCCGGGTCGTGCTGGCGAAGCCGCTGTCGTACATGAACCTGTCGGGCGGTCCGGTGACGTCGCTGCGCGACTTCTACAAGGTGCCGACGGCGAACATCGTGGCCATCCACGACGAGCTGGACATCGACTACGGGGTCCTGCGGCTGAAGACCGGCGGCGGCGACAACGGGCACAACGGCCTGAAGTCGATGACCAAGGCGATGGGCCCCGACTACCACCGGGTGCGCTGCGGCATCGGCCGCCCGCCGGGCCGGATGCAGGTGGCCGACTTCGTCCTGAAGGACTTCTCCTCGACGGAGCGCAAGGACCTGGACTGGTTCGTGGACCGGGCGGCGGACGCGGTGGAGTGCCTGATCGCGGAGGGCCTGGAGCGGGCCCAGTCCGCGTACAACTCCTAGGACCGGCGCCATACGGAGCGGGGTGGACGGACCTGGGTGCGTCAACCAGGGCGTACGGGGCGGAACGGGACGTACGGGGCGAGGCCCGGCCGGTGCGCCGGAGAGGTCCGGGCCGTCCCCGTTCCGGGCCCTGGACCCCTGCCCGTACGACTGTACGATCGCGGGTCATGACGCACGTCCGCAACGCCGCCATGGTCCTCGTCGCCCTTCTGCTGCTCGTCGCGGGCGCTTGGACCTCCTGGAACTCGGCCCAGCACGTCCTGCTCCCCAAGGGCCGCGAACACGGCACCCTGACGGTGACCGGCTGCACGGAGAAGAGGTGCGACGGCCGTTTCGCCCCGGAGGACCCCGGCTCGGCCCGCAGGACGCTGACGATCGCGCGCTCGGTCGCGGCGGAGCCCGGACAGACCCTCCCGGTGGTGGTGAAGCCGGGCACCGACGAGGGCGTACGGAGCGGCTGGGGCGGCGGGCTGCACGCGTGGCTGCCGCTCGGCGGGGCGCTGCTGCTCGGGGCGCCGCTGGTCGGGGGCGGACTGCGGCTGTCCAGGACGGCGTGGACGATGGCGGGCACCGGCGGGGCGCTGCTTGTGGCCGCGTTCTTCGCGCTCTGAGACGCCGGGCCCGCCGGACCCTGGAGCCGGTCCCGCCGGGCCTGCCGAAATCCGCCGAATCCGTCGCGGCCGGGCCGCCCGGCCCGCCCTGACACGACCGTGCCCCCGTGGAAGGACTCCACGGGGGCACGGCCGTGTGTGCCGCCGGTACGGAACCGGCCCGGTGTCAGCCGGTGTTGCGCAGGCCCGCGGCCACGCCGTTGACGGTAAGGAGCAGGGCCCGCGCGAGCAGCGGGTCCGGGTCCTCGCCGCGCTCGGCGGCGGCGCGCTGGCGGGCGAGCAGGGCGACCTGGAGGTAGGAGATCGGGTCCAGGTAGGCGTCCCGGATGGCGAAGGTCTGCTGGAGCACCGGGTTGGAGTCGAGGAGCGTCTCGCCGCCGGTGACCTTGAGGACCTCGGCGACGGTCAGCGCGTGCTCCGCCTCGATGCCGTCGAAGACGTGCTTCAGCTCGTCCGGCACCAGGGTGTCGACGTAGTGCCGGGCGATCCGCAGATCCGTCTTGGCCAGCGTCATCTCGACGTTGGAGACGAAGTTGCGGAAGAAGTGCCAGTGCTCGTACATCTCGCCGAGGACCGGGTCGAGACCGGCCTCCCGCAGCGCCTTCAGACCGGATCCGACACCGAACCAGCCGGGGACGATCTGGCGGGACTGGGTCCAGCCGAACACCCACGGGATGGCGCGGAGCCCGTCGAGCCCAGCGCCCGAGTCGGGGCGGCGCGAGGGACGCGAGCCGAGGTGCAGGTCGGCGAGCTGGTCGACCGGGGTGGCCGCGAAGAAGTACGCGGGCAGGTCCGGGTCCTCGACCAGGCGCCGGTACGCCGAGTGGGCCGCGTCCGAGACGGTGTCCATGGCCGCGTCCCAGCGGGCGAGGGCCTCGTCGGACTGGCGCGGCGCGGTGTGCAGGGCGGACGCCTGGAGGGTCGCGGCGACGGTCAGTTCGAGGTTCTCGCGGGCGAGCGACGGGATGAGGTACTTGTCGGAGATGACCTCGCCCTGCTCGGTCACCTTGATCTCGCCCTCCAGGGTGCCCCAGGGCTGGGCGAGGATCGCGTCGTGCGAGGGGCCGCCGCCGCGGCCGACGGTGCCGCCCCGGCCGTGGAAGAGGCGGAGCCGCACGCCGTAGCGGTGGGCGACGTCGCGCAGCCGCCGCTGGGCGCGGTGGATCTCCCACTGAGAGGTGGTGATGCCGCCGAACTTGGAGGAGTCCGAGTAGCCGAGCATGACCTCCTGGACGTCGCCGCGCAGCGAGACGAGGCGCCGGTAGGAGGGGTCGGCGAGCATCTCGTCGAGGATGACGTCGGCGGCCTTCAGCTCGTCGGTGGTCTCCAGGAGCGGCACGATGCCGATCTCGGCCCAGCCCGCGTGCAGATCGACCAGACCGGCCTCACGGGCGAGGACGGTGGCGGCGAAGACGTCGTCGGCGCCCTGGCACATCGAGATGATGTACGACTCGATGACCTCGGGGCCGAAGCGCCCGAAGGCCTCCTTGACGGTGTGGAAGACGCCGAGGGTCTTCGCGCCGGCCGCGTCCAGCGGGGCGGGCGTGGGCGCCAGCGGGCGGCGCGAGCGCAGCTCCTTGGCGAGCAGCTTCCGCCGGTAGTCGCGGGGCATGTCGGCGTACCGCCAGGACTCCTCGCCGAGGCGGTCGAAGAGCTGCCCGAGGGCGTGGTGGTGGGCGTCGGCGTGCTCGCGGACGTCCATGGTGGCGAGCTGGAGGCCGAAGGCGGAGAGGGTGCGGATGGTGCGGTCCATCCGCCCGTCGGCGAAGAGCGCGCCCCGGTGCTCGCGCAGCGAGGTCTGGATCAGGGTCAGGTCGCGGAGCAGCTCGGTGGTGCCGAGGTAGTCACGGCCGGGCTGGTGCGGGGTACCGCCGGCGAGGCGCTCGCGGGTGTTGACGAGCTTCTGCCGGACGCAGGTCGCCTTGAGCCGGTAGGGCTCCTCCGCGTTGAGCCGCTTGTAGCGGGGGCTGATCTCCGGGAGGAGTTCCAGGTCGCGCTGGAGGGAGTCCAGGAGTTCCTGGGTGGCTCCGGTGTAGCGGATGGAGTTGGAGAGCAGACCGCGCAGGAAGTCGACGAGTTCCAGGGCGTCGGTGATGCCGTGCTCGTGCTGGAGGATCAGGACGTCCCAGGTCACCTGGGGGGTGACGTTGGGGTTGCCGTCGCGGTCGCCGCCGATCCAGGTGCCGAAGGTGAGCGGGCGGGTGCCCGCGGGCAGCTCGAAGCCGACGCGGTCGAGCTCGGCGGCGAGGTCCTCCAGGACGTCGCCGACGGCCCCCGCGTGCAGTTCGTCGAGGTAGTAGATGGCGTTGCGGGCCTCGTCGGCGGGCTCGGGGCGGACCACCCGGAGCTCGTCGGTCTGCCAGATGAGGTCGATGTTCTCCGCGAGCCGCAGGTCGATCCGGCGCCGGTCGGCCTCGATGACCGGGGTCTCCAGGAGGGCGGCGACCCGGCGCAGCTTGTTGAGGACCGAGCGGCGGGCGGCCTCGGTGGGGTGCGCGGTGAAGACGGGACGCACATTGAGGTTCTTGACCGTCTCGCGGACGTGCTCGGGGTCGCCGTCCTTGAGCATGTCGGCGGTGCGCGCGAGGAGACTGCCCTCGACGGCCCGCCGCTCGCGCATCTCGCGGCCCCGGTGAACCTGCTCGGTGACATTCGCGAGGTGGAAGTAGGTGGAGAAGGCCCGTACGAGCTTGGCGGCTGTCTCCAGCTCGACACCGCGCAGCAGCTCGGCGGCGGCCTCACCGTCCTCCCGGGTGAGACCACGGACCCGCTCGACGAGGTCGAGGAGGTCGTGGCCCTCCTGGCGGACGAGGGTCTCGCCCAGCAGGTCGCCCAGTCGGCGGATGTCGGCGCGCAGCTCGGTGCTGGCGGTGGGGGTCTGGTCGGCACTGCTCACAGGTGCGGCTCCTTGCAGTGTTTGAGCACGTCTGGAGGGGTTCTGGAGGCTTGCGGACCGCGCTGTCCGACGCACCCAGGATAGGTGCCCGTCCCAGCGGCGGGGGCGCTGCCCCTGTTGCGCCCCCTTGCCGCGCGCCACGGCACTGCCATACTTACGACGCCGTAGGTTACGGAGGCGTAGCCACGGCCGTGTTCTGTCGGATTTTCTTCGTGTTTCCGCGTGTTTCCTCCTGCCCTTCGGCAGTCACCCGCTCTCACTCCCACCCCCAAGGGACATCCATGACCATCAGCCCCGAGGTGACCTCGGTGCCCGAGGCGCCGGACGACGCCCCGGTCCAGCCCTCCGCGACGCTCGGCGGGGACAGCAAGCGTTCGATCGAGCAGATCTCGCTGCTCCTCTTCATCACGGTGCCGTTCCTGGCGGTGCTCGCGGCGGTGCCGCTGGCCTGGGGCTGGGGGGTGAGCTGGCTGGACCTGGGGCTGATGGTGGTCATGTACTACATCGGCTGTCACGGGATCACGATCGGTTTCCACCGGTACTTCACGCACGGGTCCTTCAAGGCGAAGCGCCCGCTGCGGATCGCGCTGGCGGTCATGGGGTCACTGGCGGTGGAGGGGCCGCTGGTGCGCTGGGTGGCGGACCACCGCAAGCACCACAAGTTCTCGGACGCGGAGGGCGACCCGCACTCGCCGTGGCGGTTCGGGGAGACGGTTCCGGCACT
Source organism: Streptomyces sp. NPDC101490 (assembly GCF_044767145.1). Taxonomy (NCBI): domain Bacteria; kingdom Bacillati; phylum Actinomycetota; class Actinomycetes; order Kitasatosporales; family Streptomycetaceae; genus Streptomyces; species Streptomyces sp. NPDC101490. The sequence continues at coordinate 236,440 of NZ_JBIWNI010000009.1, read as the reverse complement.
GATGAAGGGCCTGTGGTGGGCGCACATCGGCTGGATGTTCGACGAGGAGCAGACGCCTCAGCACAAGTACGCGCCCGATCTGATCAAGGACCCGGCGATCCGGGCGATCTCGCGGCAGTTCGTGCTGTGGACGGTGGTGTCGCTGGCGATCCCGCCGCTGGTGGGCGGGCTGGTCACGATGTCGTGGTGGGGCGCCTTCACGGCGTTCTTCTGGGGCTCGCTGGTGCGGGTGGCGCTGCTGCACCACGTGACGTGGTCGATCAACTCGATCTGTCACGCGGTCGGCAAGCGTCCGTTCAAGTCGCGGGACCGTTCGGGCAACGTGTGGTGGCTGGCGGTGCTGTCCTGCGGCGAGTCCTGGCACAACCTGCACCACGCGGAGCCGACGTCGGCGCGGCACGGGGTGCTGCGCGGGCAGCTCGACTCCAGCGCCCGGCTGATCCGCTGGTTCGAGCTGGCGGGCTGGGCGTCCGACGTACGGTGGCCCGCGAAGTCGCGCATCGAAGCCCGGCGCCAGGCCCCGTCCGCAGACGCGGCATGATGGAAGACGTGGCGATCGACGGCAGGAACAGCGGCAGCGAGCAGAAGCCCCGGCGGGGACGCCGGGTCCGGATGACGGGCGCGGAGCGCCGGGAGCAGCTGCTGGACATCGGCCGGGCGCTGTTCGCGGAGAAGGGCTTCGAGGGCACCTCGGTCGAGGAGATCGCGGCGAAGGCCGGGGTCTCCAAGCCGGTGGTGTACGAGCACTTCGGCGGCAAGGAGGGGCTGTACGCGGTCGTGGTCGACCGGGAGATGCGCCAGCTCCTGGACGGGGTGACGGGCGCGCTGACGGCGGGGCACCCCCGGGAGCTGCTCGAACAGGCGGCGTTCGCGCTGCTCGACTACATCGAGAACTACACGGACGGCTTCCGCATCCTGGTGCGGGACTCGCCGGTGGCGCAGTCGACGGGCACGTTCGCGTCGCTGATCAGTGACATCGCCACGCAGGTGGAGGACATCCTGGGCCTCGAGTTCAAGGCCCGGGGCTTCGACCCGAAGCTGGCGCCGCTGTACGCGCAGGCCCTGGTGGGCAGTGTGGCGCTGACGGGCCAGTGGTGGCTGGACGTCCGCAAGCCGAAGAAGGCGGAGGTCGCGGCGCATCTGGTGAACCTGGCGTGGCACGGCCTGAACGGCCTGGAGGCGAAGCCCCGGCTGATAGGACACCGCAAGAGCTGAGAGCGGGGCGGGTTCCCTCCGGGGACGGGCAAATGGTTCCGCCCGCCCGCCGGTGGTGTCGGCGGGCGGGCGGAACCATTTGCCTTTCCTCACGGGCGCGGGGCCGGGAACGCTTCGCTCCCGTGAGGGGCCGGGTCAGCTGATGGACCGGATGGTGTTCCAGCCACCGCTGCCGACCTGGATGAACGGGCCGTCGATCGGACGGGGGTTGCGGAACGGGTCGCCGTCGGGGCCCAGGCCCCCCTGGTAGAACTTCAGGGTGCCGTCACCGGCGGTGGCCCACATGTCGCCGACCCCGTTGAGGTCGGCGTCGGCGGCACCCGCGATCAGGGGCCGGTGGGACAGGGTGTAGCCGCGTCCGTACTCGTCCCCCCGGTGGAAGAAGTACTGCCCCGTGGACCGCCCGAAGTGAACGCTCAGGTCACCGTTCTCGGCGTTACGGTTAAGCAGGTCCGGGACGCCGTCGTTGTTGACGTCGCCGGGGGCGACGAGGGTCCAGTCGAAGGGCCATCCGTAGCCGAGGGAGGCGGCCAGGGAGACAGTCGGTTTGGCGGCGCTGGTGCCGGTGTAGAACGAGAGCCCCTCGTAGGTGTTGACGAGGAGGTCGGGGTGTCCGTCGCGGTTGACGTCGCCGGGAGCGAGGATGCGCGTACTGGAGCTCAGGGTGGCGATCTTGATCCGAGCGCCGAGGGTGCCGCCACCACGGTTGGGGTAGACCCAGAGCTCGCCCGCGACGACGGCGACGATGTCCTCCTTCTGGTCACCGGTCCAGTCGCCACGGTGCGCCACCGAGGCGCCACCCCAGCCGCCGGTGCCGATCTGGATGCGTGTACCGAGTCCACCGGTGCCCGTGCCGGGGTACAGCCACAGCATGCCCGCGTCGTCGATCGCGACGAGGTCGGGCTTCCCGTCTCCGGTCATGTCGCCGGGAACGGTGGGAAGCGCGCTCCTGTCGAGCTGGATCCGCGGAGTGGTGGCACCGGTGTAGGTGATGGTTTTGCCGTTGCTCTTGAGCAACGCCTCGAGCTGGTCGACGCCCAGGCCGGGGTACGCCTGCCTGAGCACGGCCAGGGCCCCGGTGACGTGGGGGGCGGCCATGGAGGTGCCGTTCTTCGTGCCGTAGCCGCCGGGGACCGAGGAGACGATGCTCGTACCGGGCGCGAGGAGGTCGAGCAGCGGTCCCCGGTTGGTGAAGGAGGAGAGCTGGTCGTCGTCGGTGGTCGAACCGACCGTGATCGCGGAGGGGATGCAGCCGGGAGCGCTGACGGCGTCGGTGAAACCGCTGTTGCCCGCGGCGACGACCGTGGCGACGCCCGCGGCACGCAGGGCGTCCACGGCCGGCTTGCGGATGTCCTGGTCGCAGGCCGTGGTCCAGCGTCCGTTGCCCAGGCTCATGTTGGCCGCGACGATGTCGGTCCCGGCCCTCTTCAGGGTGAGGACCTTCTCCAGGCCCTTGACCTGGGAGCTGGTGAAGCTGGCCACGCACGGGCTCAGGCCGGCCCCGCACACGTCTTCGGAGTCGAACCTGGAGAACACCTGGATGGCGATGACGCCCGCACCAGGTGCGACGCCGCGCCTGGGCGCCCCGCTGAGGCCCGCTCCGTCGCCCGCGGCAATGCCCGTGACATGAGTGCCGTGGGAGCAGTCGAGGTTGGCGGCGGCGCACGGGCCGGTGTCCGTGTCGGCGCTGCCGGGGCCCTCCTGCGCGACGGAACCGTCGGGGCACAGGCTGGTGGAACCGGCGACCGGGTCGTTGTCGGAGAAGCACGCTTCGGCCTTGACGCGCCCCGAGAGGAACGGGTGCTTGACGGCGACTCCGGTGTCCAGGACGGCGACCGTGGCGCCGACGCCCGTCTTCCCGGCGGCGAAGGCCCTGTCTCCGCCGATCTTGACGGTGGACTCGTCCAGCATGGGCTTGACCGCGATGTCCTCGGTGACGCTGACAACTCCCGGCTGGGCGTTCAGCCTCTCCAGACCCGCCATGTCCACCCGGAGGGTGGTCATCGGCAGTGTGCTGTACGAGACGAGGGTCTGGCCCACGTCGGCGACGGAGGCCAGGTCGGTCCGCTGGGCGGTGACGACGTTGACGCGGACTGTGCCACCGCTCTGCGTCTCGTCGAACAGCAGGGGGGCGACCGGGCCGCCGCCCTCGGCGGCGGAAGCGGTTCCGGTCAACGGGTCGGCGCCCACCGGGGTCACGGTGACCACCATGGCCGCTGCTGCGGCGACGGCGACGACCACGCCGCCTATGGGTCTCTTCAACTTGCTGCTCCAGGAACATGTGCCAGGTGCGGGCGTGCACCAGGACGAAAGAATGTGGTCGGCGGCGATGGGTTCGGGCCGCCGTAGAGGGAGCCCATATGACGTATGGGCCGGCCGGAGAGGTGGCGCTGGAACGGAGAGGGCCGGGTGCGGAGAGGTTCCGCACCCGGCCCCGTCAGCCCTGGACGCACCCGGTCCGGCCGGTGCACGATGCGCTGTCGCGCAGGACCGATGTCCTTACCTCGTCGCGTCGGCGCCGTTCTTCGGGTCGCCACCCCACCGCTTGTTGCTCACGGCCTTGTAGTACGACCACGCGTAGCTGTTGCACGACCCCCGCCTGAGGAGGGAGTAGGCCTTGCAGCTGTAGGTCTTCATCGTCGTGTAGAAGGCGTTGTCGACGTTCGACTTCTTGCTGCGGTCGAGGTAGTACGCATAGCCCTTGTACGTGTTGCCGATGAGGCCGTAGCCGTAGTCGTGCATGTCACACGCGGACCGGAAGTTGAACCCGCCCGGTCGGCTGATGTTGGGGCCCGGGGTGCTGCAGCCGTCGTAGTTGATGCCCACAACCCAGTGGCCCGTGGGCGTCTGCTTCCAGTTCGGCTGCTTCCAGCCATAGTGCGCTGCCCAGGCGGCGCAGCCCTTCTTGAGGTACCACAACCAGTCCGTCGCCGCGGAGCAAGCACGCGGGTACGCCTGCGGGTCGGTGATCTCACCGCCTACGAAGTCGGTCGCCGGCGGACCGCTGGAGCCGGGGGTGCCGATTCCGGAGGCGCCTTCGATCGGTGCGTTCGAGGCCGGACGCTCGGGACCGACCGGGAGGACGTTCGGGGAGGCCGATCCGGCCGGGAACGTCAGGTCCCACTCTCCGTTGGACGGCGAGGTGACGGCGGAGACCCGCCCGGTGGTGTCGTATTCGTACCCGGAGACCGTGTCGATGCCTTCGACCGGGTTGGCGACCGAGCGGAGCCGGCCGGAGGCATCGTACGAGTACCGGGCGAGCGTCTGCACCGTGGCGCCGTCGGTCAGGGTGATCTCCCTGGCCCGGCCCGCGAACTCACCGGCCTTCGCGCTGGTGGCCGTCGTGGCGGTGGAGTACTTGACCGTCAGGAGGCTGGACGCGGTCTGCCCGGCCTCAATGTCCTTGACGGTGGAGATCCGGCCCGAGGCGTCGTAGGTGATGGTGGTGAGGGCGTTGTCGGAGACGCTGCCCAGAGCGGTGACGCGCCAGTTGTCGGCCCCGGAGCCGACCGGCTTCCAGGTGTAGGAAGGCGTCAGCTCGTTGTAGTTGACCGGGGCGCCGGCGTCACTGTCGGCGGCCAGGTCCTCGTCCGGCACCGACCCGGTCATGGTGCTCGCCTCGACACCGGTGGACACCATCGTGCCCGTCGCCGCGTTGAACCTGGTGGTCTCGGTGAAGGTGTCGCCCTCGGGCGTCGCGTACTTCCGGAGTCCGCCGCCGTCCGGGTAGTCGATGCTGCTCTTCAGGGCGTATGTCGCCGCAGACCTCGTGGTGAGGTCGGTGATGACGGCGCTGCTCCCCTTCAGCTCCAGCTTGCGGTTGAGCTGTCCCCCCACGAACTCGGCTTCCCAGCCCGGCCCGAAGACCCCCATGTCCGGGCGGGCCGCGGGCGCGGACTCCGGCTTCGAGACTCCGTCCAGCTGGACGGATACGGTGTGGCTGCGGCTCATCAGACCGACGGGCACATCGGTCTCGTAGATCTCGAACGATCGTTCCGCGGTGGAGTAGACACCGGGACCGACCTGCTGGAGCGTGCCCTCCGCCAGCGGCGGATCGACGGCCACGGCCCCTGCGGCAGGCTGGGCCGCCCCGGGAGCCGACCACGCCACCTCCTGCGGAAGCAGCAGCGACAGGGATGCCACGGCCAACACAGGAAGCGCATTCTTTCTACGCACGAGTTCCCCCCTCGTGAAGAAAATATGAAGATCCAAACGGATCGGGGTGGACATTAGGTCGAGACGGACCCGCTTTGCAAGCCTTTTAAGCAGCCTGAGTTTGAGCGCCCGATCGCACCTTGCACCCCTGTGAGCTCGGACTTCTGCCACATGAGTACGAGTACCCATGGACGGGCACGGCCCTCGGGGAAGCTGACCGCATGCCACACGCCCGCACACTCGGCGGCCCGTTCGCCCGGCCCGGACGTGCCCCCGCAGTCGCCGTCCTCGCCTCCCTGACCCTTGCCGGCGGTGGACAGCAGGACGGGCAGGGCCCGAGCACGACCTGGAAACGAAGCCCCGGCAGATGGGGGCACCGCAAGGACTGAGGCGGCCGGGGCCCGAAGGACCGGGACCGTACGAGCCTCGGACCGGACTCGATCTGACGGAACGTGGAAACGAGTGACGGCCCTGTCAGAGGGCCCGGGTACACTCCGCAGCACATCGGGGGGTGTCCGCCCCGTGGGTACGCCGACCGGCGTGCGCGGACGTCGCGGACCCGCTCCCCGGTCCTTCGTTCTCGACATCCCCAGGGGGGGATCTCTTGCGTTCCGCCTTCTCAGGTTCTTCCGGCTCTTCCGGTTCCTCTCCCTCCTCCCGCGCCGCCCGGCGCACGCGCCGCGTCACGACGTGCACCGCGCTGGTGCTCTCGGCGGGAATGCTGTTCTCGACGCCCGCCGTGGCCGACTCCGCGCCCCGGCCGGTGCCCAAGGCCCCGACCCAGGACCGTACGACTCCGTCGCGGCTGGACCTGTCGCCGCTGGCCGGGCCCTCGGACCGGGCCCGTACCGCCCAGGCGTCCGCCGCCGTCAAGCCCCGCTTCGACGTGGACGGCGACGGCAAGTCCGACCTGATCAACCGTGAATGGGACGGCGCCGTCTACACGGTACTGACCTCCGGCACGGGCGGCGCCTGGAAGGGCGTGGGCGGTTCGACCGTCCTCACCCACGACATCGTCCCGATCGGCGACCAGGACGGCAGCGGCGGCCCCGAGGTGCTGACGCTGACCAAGTACGGGCGCCTTGAGCTGTTCTCGAACGCGAGCGCGACTTCCGGCACCTTCCGCTGGGGCGGCTCGGGCTGGAACATCTACAACAAGGTGTTCTCGCCCGGCGACGTGAACGGCGATGGCCGCGCCGACCTCATGGCCCGCCGCCACAACGGCGACCTCTATCTCTACCTGGCGACCGGTTCGGCCACCGCTCCGTTCGGCGCGCCGACCAAGATCGGCTACAGCTGGGGTCTCTACGACCAGATCGTCGGCGTCGGCGACAACGACGGCGACGGCAAGGGCGACGTCGTGGCCCGGGACACGAACGGGGGGCTGTTCTTCTACGGCAGCACCGGCAACACGGCCGAGCCGCTCAAGGCCCGCAAGTCGATCGGCACCGGCTGGAACGTCTACAACCAGATCGTCGCCGCCGACGACGCCAACGGCGACGGCCGGGCCGACCTGATGGCGCGGGACCGCAAGGGCGCCCTGTGGGGTTACAAGGGCCTCGGCGACGGGCGATTGTCCACGCGCCAACTGATCGCGGAGAACGGCAAGTTCCTGAGCGTGGACCAGTTCGGCACGGGCGGCGGGGTCCCGTCCTCCGGCAAGACCGCCTTCCTCGCCCGGAACGCCCGCGGCACGCTGTTCTGGTACGGCGGGGAGAACAACGGCCTGCTGACCCCCGTAGAGCAATGGAACGAGGTCGGCGACTGGAACGGGGCGAACATCTCGTTCGTCTCGTCCCTCGACTCCAACACCTACGGGGACCTTCTGGAGACCTACCGGGGACGCCTGTACAGGGGTGACATCGACCTCGGTGGCGGCTGGCAGATCTACAACCTGCTGATCGGCCCGGGTGACCTGAGCGGCGACGGCAAGGGCGACCTGCTGGCCCGGGACGGCTCCGGCGTGCTGTGGCTGTACCGGGGCAACGGCGAGGGAACGAGCTTCGCGGGCCGGGTCCGGGTCGGCGCGGGCTGGGGCGGGTTCAACCGGATCGTCGGCGCCGGTGACTACTCGGGCGACGGCCGTACGGACCTGGTGGCCCGGGACGGCGCGGGTGTCCTCTGGCTGTACAAGGGCACCGGCTCGGCCACGACTCCGTTCGGCGCCCGGCTGAAGATCGGCGCGGGCTGGGGTGCCTACAAGCAGCTCGTGGCACCGGGCGACATCGACGGCGACAGCAAGGGTGACCTGCTGGGGGTGGCCTCCAACGGTGAACTGTTCCGGTACGTGTCCACGGGCAAGGACAACGGCACCCACACGTTCTCCCCGCGCGTGAGGATCGGTACCGGCTACCAGATCTACCCGAACCTGTACTAGCGGCCCCGGACCCACGGGTCATGACACGCGGATGCCCCGCACCGGAGGTCCGGTGCGGGGCATCCGCGTGTACGGCGGCGGGACGGGCCCGCCGGGACGGTGGGGCCGGTGGGGTCAGTGGGGTCTGCGGGCGATGGCGAAGATCCGGCGGAACGGGAAGACCGTGCCGTGCGGGCCCGGCGGGTAGGCCTCGCGGAGCAGCTCGCGGTACTGCCCGAGGAAGGCGTCGGCGGCCTCCGGGTCGTCGGCGAGCGTGGTGAGCACGGGCCGCAGGGCGGTGCCCTTGACCCAGTCGAGGACGGGGTCCTCGCCCTGGAGCAGCTGGCAGTACGTGGTCTCCCAGACGTCCGTCTCGCAGCCGAGGCCGGTGAGCCGGGTGAGGTAGTCGGCGGTGTCGAGGACATGGACGTAGCGGCGGCCCTGGTCGCCGAGGCGGGCGCGCCACTCGGGGGTCTCGCACAGCTCGCCGAGCAGGGCGTGGCTGGGCGAGGTGAAGTTGCCGGGGACCTGGAAGGCGAGGACGCCGCCGGGGCGGAGCCCGTCGATCCAGCCCGCGAAGGACTCGGGGTGGCCGGGGACCCACTGGAGGGCGGCGTTGGAGACGATCAGGTCATGGGGCTCGTCGGGGGTCCAGTGGGCCGCGTCGGCGGGCCGGAAGTCGATCCAGCCGCCGCCCCCGGTACTGCCCGACCAGTCCTTGTCGGCCCGTTCCAGCATCTCGGGCGAGAGGTCGTATCCGGTGATGTGGGCGTCGGGCCACCGGTCGGCGAGGAGGACCGTCACATTGCCGGGGCCGCAGCCGAGGTCGGCGATGCGGGCCGACCGGTCCTGGGCCGGCAGACGGGGTATTCGGGCGAGCAGGTCGAGGAAGGGCCGGGTGCGGTGGCCGGAGTGTCGGAGGTACTGCTGCGGGTCCCAGGTGGGTGTGGTCGGTACGACGGATTCTGCGGAATACATGTTCGAAGCCCCCTTGCTGGCACGCGTTGCCGAAGCGGAACGGAGTTCCGGGCGGGTCCCTTCCCCGCCGTCCGGGGAAATATATCTTGAAACCAAGATACTCGATGTGGAGATACTTGAACCCAAGAGACTTTATGTCAACAGACCCTCTACACTGATCGTCATGGAGGACGAGGTCGACCGACTGGTCGCTGCATGGCGCCGCGAGCGCCCCGACCTCGACGTGGAACCGCTCGAGGTGCTCAGCCGCGTCTCGCGGCTCGCCCGGCACCTCGACCGCGCCCGTCGGCTCGCCTTCTCCGAGCACCAGCTGGAGCCCTGGGAGTTCGACGTCCTCACCTCCCTGCGCCGGGCCGGAGCGCCGTACCAGCTCTCCCCCGGGCAGCTCCTCACCCAGACCCTGGTCACCTCCGGCACCATGACCAACCGCATCGACCGGCTCACCAAGAAGGGCCTCGTCGAGCGGCTGCCCGACCCCAGCGACCGGCGCGGCGTCCTCGTCCGGCTCACCCCCGAGGGACGCGACCGGGCCGACGAGGCCCTCGCCGGACTCCTCGCCCAGGAGCGCGCCATCCTCGCCCAGCTCTCCCGCGCCCAGCGCGGCGAACTGGCCGCGCTGCTACGCCGGCTGACCGCCCCGTTCGACAACCTCCCCGGCTAGCTCCGGCAGCGGCGCGGGACCCACCCCGGCCCGGCGGGCCAGCGCCACCGCCGCCAGCGTCGAGTGCACACCCAGCTTCCCCAGCACGTTCTGCATATGGGTACGGACCGTGTGCGGCGACAGGAAGAGCCGCTCGGCGACCGCCTTGCGGCCGAGCCCCGCGACCATGCAGCACAGCACCTCCCGCTCGCGCGGGGTCAGCGCCTCCACCAGCCGCTCGCCGTCCGTCCGGTGCTTGCGGACCTCCGTCAGCTCCCGCAGGACCCCGGTGAGCAGCGCGGGCGGCAGATGCGTCTCGTCCCGCAGCACCCCCCGCACCACCGCCAGGAGCCGCTGGAGCGAGCAGTCCTTCGCCACCCAGCCGGAGGCCCCCGCCTGGAGCGCGAGCGCCGCCCGGTGCGGGTCGTCCTTCTCCGCGAGGACGACCGTACGGACCGCGGGCTGCACCCCGCGCACCCCCGCCACCAGCGAGATCCCGTCGACGGCGCCCTCCGCGTCGTCCGGCACCGCACGGGCCACCGAGCCCGGCGGGCCCGCGCCCAGCTCGGCGTCCACCAGCATCACGTCGAACCTGCGCCCCTCCGCCGCGCCGCGCTCCAGACAGCGCAGGGCGGCCGGACCGCTTCCCGCGGCGGCGACGTCCACATCGGGCTCCGCCGCCAGCGCGGCGGCGAGCGACTCGGCGAAGACGCGGTGGTCGTCCACCACCAGGACACGGATGCGTGCCACGGACACCCCCAAGTGTCGAGGAACGGGACCGACGCGGGCACGGCGCCGGAGGCGGGCCCGCCGATGCGCGGCCGCCGCCGTGCGTTGACTGTTACCCCCGCTTCCGGCGCCGTACCCGACCGGGTCTCGACCCCTGGGCGGCACCGGCCCCCACCGGCGCCGACCCTCAGGTTAGGGGCGGTGCGTCACGGCGGGGGCCGATTCGCGGAACTGTCCGAACTCGTGCGGACCCGTGCGGATCTCAGAGCCGGCGCGCCCCCGCCGAGGGCACGGCCGGGAAGATCCCGGGGGCCGCGTACCCGGCCCCGGCGAAAGCCCCGGTGACGGCGGTGGCGACCGCGTCCGCCCGGTCGGCGTCCACCAGGACGACGGCCGAGCCGCCGAAGCCGCCGCCGGTCATCCGGGCGCCGAGCGCCCCGGCGGCGACCGCCGTGCCGACGACGAGGTCGAGCTCGGGGCAGGAGACCCGCAGATCGTCCCGGAGGGAGGCGTGGCCCTCGGTGAGGACCGGGCCGACCGCCCGGACGTCCCCGGCGTCGAGGAGCGCGATCGTCCGCTCCACCCGCGCGTTGTCGGTGACGACGTGCCGTACGTACCGCCGGACCGTGGCGTCGGTCAGCCGTGCGAGGGCTTCGGGCAGACGCACGGCGCTCACGTCACGCAGGGCACGTGCGCCGAGCGCCCGCGCACCGGCTTCGCAACCGGCGCGCCGCTCCGCGTACGCGCCGTCCCCGAGCGCGTGCTTCACCCGGGTGTCCACGACCAGCAGCCGCAGCCCCTCGCGGGCCGGGTCGAAGGGGACCTGACGGTACGACAGGTCCCGGGTGTCCAGATGGAGCGCGTGGCCCGCCACCGCGCAGGCGGCGGCCATCTGGTCCATCACCCCGCAGGGCACGCCGACGAAGGCGTTCTCGGCGCGCTGGGCCAGCCGGGCCAGCTCGGGCCGGGAGAGCCCCAGCCCGAACAGCTCGTCCAGGGCGAGCGCGACGGCGACCTCCAGGGCCGCCGAGGACGACAGGCCCGCCCCGGTCGGCACGGTCGACGTGAGGTGCACGTCGGCGCCCGTCACCGGGTGCCCGGCCTCCCTCAGCGCCCGGACGACCCCCGCCGGGTAGGCGGCCCAGCCGCCGCCGGACAGCGGTGCGGGGGAGTCGACGGACAGCTGGACGATCCCGCCGCCGGCGTCGGCGGAGTGCAGCCGCAGCACCCCGTCGTCCCGGCGGGAGACGGCGGCGACGGTGGTGTGCGGCAGGGCCAGCGGCAGCACGAAGCCGTCGTTGAAGTCGGTGTACTCACCGATCAGGTTGACCCGCCCGGGGGCCGCCCAGACACCGTCGGGCGGGGCCCCGTAGAGCGCCTCGAACGCGGCGGCCGTGGTGGTGATGGTCACGCCCGCTCCTCTTCCCGGGCGCGGGCGAAGGCCCAGGCGTCGGCGACGACCCCGGCCAGATCGGGGCGCGACGGCGTCCAGCCGAGCCGCTCGCGGGCCGTGTCGGCGGCGGCGACGAGGACCGCCGGGTCGCCGGGGCGGCGCGGGGCGGTGATCTCGGGGACGGGGTGGCCGGTGACCTTCCGGACGGTCTCGACGACCTCGCGGACGGAGAAGCCGTTGCCGTTGCCGAGGTTGCAGACCAGGTGCTCGCCCGGCGTCATGGCGTCGAGCGCGCGGAGGTGGGCCTCCGCGAGGTCGGCGACGTGGATGTAGTCGCGGACGCAGGTGCCGTCCGGGGTGGGGTAGTCGTCGCCGTACACGGAGATCGCCTCGCGGTGGCCGAGGGCGACCTGGAGGACCAGCGGGATCAGGTGCGACTCGGGGTCGTGGCGCTCGCCGAGTCCGCCGTACGCCCCCGCCACGTTGAAGTAGCGCAGCGAGACGGCGGCCAGACCGTGGGCGGCGCACTCGCCGCCGATCATGTGGTCCACGGCCAGTTTGGTCGCCCCGTAGGGGTTGGTGGGGGCGGTCGGCGCGGTCTCGGGGATCGGCACCACGGCCGGTTCGCCGTAGGTGGCGGCGGTCGAGGAGAACACGAGCCGCCGCACCCCCGCGGTCCGCATCGCGGCCAGCAGGGCCGTACTGCCGCCGACGTTGTTCTCCCAGTACTTCTCGGGCCTCGCCACGGACTCGCCGACCTGGGAGGAGGCGGCGAAGTGCAGGACGGCGTCGTAGGAGCCGTCGAGCCAGCGTGCCGCGTCCTGGACGCGGCCCTCGACGAACTCGGCGCCCGCCGGGACGCCCTCGCGGAAGCCGGTGGAGAGGTCGTCGAGGACGGTGACCCGGTGGCCCCGCTCCAGGAGGTGGGCGGCGACGACCCCGCCCACGTAGCCGGCCCCGCCCGTCACCAGGTACTTCTTCGTCTCGTCGCTCATCTGTCGGTCGCCACTTCCCTGAGTCGTCGGGCCGCTTCCTCCGGCCGTACGTCGTTCATGAACGCGCCCATGCCGGATTCGGTGCCCGCGAGGAACTTGAGCTTCCCGGGGGCCCGCCGGACGGTGAACAGCTCCAGGTGCAGCCCGAAGTCCTCCCGCCGGGCGTCCGTGAACGGCGCCTGGTGCCAGGCGGCGATGTAGGGCGTCGGCGGCTCCCCCGGCCCGAAGATCCGGTCGAAGCGCCTCAAGAGTTCCAGGTAGACCTGTGCGCACTCTGTGCGGGCGGGCCCGTCGAGCGCGAGGAGGTCGGGGACCCGGCGGCGGGGGTACAGGTGCACCTCGTACGGCCAGTGGGCGGCGAACGGCACGAAGGCGGTCCAGTGCTCGGTCTCCAGGACGATCCGCTCGCCGTCGGCGCGTTCGCGGGCGAGGACGTCGTCGAAGAGGTTCCGGCCGGTCTCCGCCCGGTGCTCGTCGGTCCGGCGGCGGATCGCGGCCGTGCGGGGGGTCACGTAGGGGAAGCCGTAGATCTGGCCGTGCGCGTGGGGCAGGGTGACGCCGATCTCCCGGCCCCGGTTCTCGAAGCAGTAGACCTGCTCGACGCCGGGCAGGGCGGCGAGCGCGGCGGTGCGGTCGGTCCAGGCGTCGAGGACGAGGGCGGCCCGTTCCTCGGTGAGGTCGGCGAAGGAGACCGTGTGGTCGTCGGTGAAGCAGACGACCTCGCAGCGCCCGGCGCCGCCGGAGAGCGAGGGGAAGCGGTTCTCGAAGACCACCACCTCGTAGTCCTCGTCCGGGATCTCGCTCTCGTGCCCCGCGCGGGCGGGGCAGAGCGGGCAGGCGTCGGCCGGGGGGTGGTGGGTGCGGGACTGCCGGTGCGAGGCGACGGCGACCGGGTCACCGGTGAGGACGTCGATCCGGATCTCGGAGCGGGAGACGACGGGGCTGAGGGGGCGCGGGTCGACGGCGGTGCGGACGGTGTCGTCGCCCGCGTCGTAGTAGATGAGTTCGCGCCCGTCGGCGAGCGTGGTGACGGTCTTCTTCACGGGTGCCCTCCCGGGCAGATCAAACAGAACCACACACAAGGAACCACATCCGAACATCGCCGTCAACGACGGAACGACTTCCCGGCGGGCGGCGGAACACCGTGGACAACGACGGCCGGAGCCTGTCGGACCGGGCGGATGGGGTGGAGGGAGGGGGTTGGATGTGATGGATGTGATGGATGTGATGGATGTGGTGGATGCCGTGGAGGGGGCGGAGGTGGCGGAGGGAAGCGGAGGGGATGGATGAGCCGAATGGTGCGGACTCGCCGGACTCGCCGGACCCGCCGAACGCCCCGGCGCCGCCCACCCCGGAACGACCGGGAACGCCACCACCCAGCCCGGCCGCCCCGGCCCGGCCGCCCCGGCGCCGCCCGCCCCCGAAAACGGCCGGGCCCCGGGCCGCCGGACCGATCAGCGCCCGGAAGACGATCCGCGCGGTCCCGGCAGCGCCCGGTCGAGGAGGCCCGTGCGGGCCGCGAGGGCCGCCGCCTCGAGGCGCGAGCCCACCCCCAGTTTCATCAGGACCCGCTGCACGTGCGTCCGCGCCGTGCTCGGCGCGATCCCCATGCCCGCCGCGATCACCCGGGTGTCCTCCCCCTCCGCGACCCGGACCAGGACCTCCACCTCCCGCCGCGTCAGCAGCCGCAGCAGCCGCTGTCCCTCGTCGTCCGGCTGCACCGAGGGGTGCAGCAGCTCCACGAAGGCGGACCTGAGCAGCTGCGGCGCCACCGCCGTCTCCCCCGCCCGCGCCTTCACCAGGGCCCGCTCGACGCCCTCGATGCGCTCGTCGTGCCGTACGTACCCCGACGCCCCGGCCGCGAACGCCGCCGCGATCCCGCGCGGCGACGGCACGGGACCGAGCACCACCACCGCCACCTGCGGGCGCTCCCGCTTGATCCGGACGACCGGGTCGAAGACCCCCGGCGCGGCCGGTTCGGCCGTGCCCAGGAGACAGACCTCCGGCGCACGGCTCACCACCAGCTCCGCCGCGCCCGCCACCGGCGCCGCCGCCGCGAGCACCCGGTGCCCGCGCAGCTTCAGCGCCGAGGCCAGCGCCTCCGCGAGCAGGCGGTGGTCGTCCACCACCACGAGGCGTACGCCCATCCGGTCTTCCCCCAGTCCCTCCGCGCCAGCCGTCCCCCGGCAACGCCTGACCCGGCAAGGTACACGCTCCCCCGCCGCCCCTCGCCCCAACCCCGGGCACAGGCCCCCTCCAGGCGCCGAATTCCCCCGTCCCGGTGACGTACCGGGCGTCCCGGGGACGCGCGCGGGCCCCTCCGGTGGTCCGGAGGGGCCCGTGTCGGCGGTTCCCGGCGTCAGGGCGTGACGGCGAAGGAGACCACCAGGTACTTCTTCTCGGTGGCGCCCTCCCTGGGCTTGCTCACCAGGTCGTCCGCGAGGAACAGGCGCCCGTTCGCGTACAGCATCTCCGAGCCGCTGAGGCTGACGCTGTTCTCCATCTCCCGGACCGGCCGCTCGCCCGGGTTCTCCAGGAGCAGGGTCTCCTTCATCGTGCCCGCGTCGATCGACACGATCCGGCCGCCCTTGTCGTAGGGCGGCTCCTTGTACGCGATGAGGTCGCCGCCGTCCATGCGCAGCGGGACGTACGTGTACGTGTCGCCCGCGTCCGCCTTCTCCGGCAGGGTCCTGCCGGTGGTCAGGTCGAAGGCGATGATCTCGTTGGTCTCGTCGCCGTACTCGCCGCTGGAGCCCTCGTGCTCCTCGGTCGGCACGTACAGCCGCCCGCCGCCCACCAGGACGCCCTGGCAGGACTCGACCTTGGTCGAGCGGCAGCGGCCCGCGTACTGATCGGCCGGGGCGCTGATCTTCGTCTTCAGCTTGCCGGTCTTCTCGTCGATCGAGAAGAAGTCCGAGATGCCGCTGCCGTCACCGGCGGTGTCGCCGACGTCCGCCGCAACCACCAGCGGCTTGGTGGAGACCACCGAGGAGTACTTCACGCCGGTCGGCATCTTGTACTGGGAGAGGGGGGCGCCCGTCATCGGGTCGAGGTTCTGGATCGTCACGTACTGGCTGTCGTACGCGCCGCACCGGCGGACCGCGACCAGGCCTTCGCCGCCCCCGTACCCCAGGTCGCTGCAGTCGCTGGGCTGCGGCTTCCAGCGCGGGTTGCCGTTGGCGATGTCGAAGGCGGCTCCGCCGTCGATGCCCCCGGCGGCGACCGTCCGGCCGCTGAGCGTGACCTCGCCGAAGCGGAGCTTGGCGTCCCCGGCGGTGCCGCCGGTGACCGAGGTCGACCAGAGCAGTTTGCCGGTGTCCAGGTCGACCACACCGACCTCGGTGCACGCCTCGTAGTAGCGCGGCGCGGTCCGCTTCTTCGCCTCGAAGAGGATCGCCGTCGTGTTCTGCGCGGTCTGGTGCCGGGACGCGCCGCAGACGTGACCGGTCAGCGGGAGCGTCCACCGGACCGAGCCCTTGGCCGGGTCGTAGCCGACGAGCGAGTTGAACCCGGTCTTCACATAGGTCTTGTCGGTGAGCCAGGAACCGGACATGTCGGTGACGTCCGGGACCCTGGGGACCTCGACCGAGAAGGCCAGCTTCGAGCGGGTGTCCGCGGACGGCTTCTCCTTGCCGTCGCCACCGGGGCCGTTGCCGCCGCCCTTCCCGCCGTCGGTGCCCTGCGAGGTGCCACCCGCGTCCTTGGCCCGCTCGTCCTTGCCGCCGCCACCGTCGGAGTTGGCGTACCAGATGCCGCCGCCGACGATGAGGACGACGGCGACGGCCGCCGCGATGACGATCTGGAGCTGCGCCGAGAGCTTCCGGCGACCGCCACCCGGCGCCGGGGGCTGGGCCTGGGCTTGGGGCTGGCCGTACGCCTGCTGGGGCTGGGTCGGATAGCCGTACGACGGCTGCGGCTGGGGCGGCTGCCCGTAGGGGGGCTGAGTCGGCTGCCCGTACGGGGACTGGGCCGGCTGCCCGTACGGGGGAGGCTGCTGCCCGTACGGGGCCTGGGGCGGCTGACCGTAGGGAGGCTGGCCGTACGAGGACGGGTCGTGGCCCTGCGGCGGCTGCGCCGGGTAGCCGTGACCGGTGTCCGGCTGTCGCGGGTATCCGTAGCCGGGGCCGGGCTGCGGGGGCTGCTGGGGCGGGTAGCCGTACGGCTGCTCCGGGCCCGGCGCGTGCTGCGGATAGCCGTAGCCGGGCTCCTGCGGCGGGGGCGTCGGGGCGCCGAAGCCGCCTTGCGGGTCCGGGGGCTGGTTCGGCGGCGGGGGTGGCTGCGTCATCGGTCCTCGTACCTCACTTGCTGAACGCCATCATCGTCTTGACCAGCTTCTCTTCCGTGTCGTTCGAGGCGGAGACCCGGCCGCTGGCCACGACGAAGGTGCCGTCGCCGTACGCGTATCCCGGACTGTAGAAGGTGGTCTCGATCTCGGAGGCCGACTCCGGGTGCTTGAGCAGCATCTTCGGCGCGCCGCCGGTCGGGGCGAGGGTGGCGACCCCGCCGCCCCGCTGGAACCCGGCCTTCACGTACAGCAGGACCTCGGAGCCCTCCATGCCCAGCGGGATGACGGCCTGCTCGCTGGGGGACTTGGCGCGCCACTTGGGCTTGCCGGTGCTCAGGTCGAAGGCGACGACCTCGTTCCCGGTGCGGTAGCCGCTCTCGGTGGCCATGTAGAGGGTGTTCGCGTCGGCCGCGACTCCGGTGCAGCCGTCCAGGTTGCGGCCGAAGACGACGAAGCCGCCGCCGCACGAGGGGGCGAACTTGTCCTTGCCGCCCTGGATCTGCGAGCGCAGCGAGCCGTTGGGGGCGAGGGCGAAGACCGTCCACTTCTTCTGCTCGCGCTGGGTGGCGGAGACCACCAGCGGGTCGACCGAGTAGATCTTGTCGACCTCCCAGTCGGGCTGGAGCTTGAAGGTGAACTTCGGCTTGCCGGTGGCCGGGTCGACCGGGCCGACCGCCTGGATCTTCTTGCCGCCGCTGCCGGAGGAGCAGTCCATGGCGGAGATCAGCCTGCTGCCGCCCGCGTAGGCGAAGGGCTTGCAGCCGGTGGTGGGGGCGGTGAACAGCTGCCGTCCGTCGGCGAGCGAGAAGCCGTAGGCGCTGCTGGTGCCCGCGACGGTCAGCGTGCCGCCGCTGATGGCCAGGGTGTTGTCGGAGAACGCGAAGAGGCCCTTGGGCTTCGGCACGTCCTTCTTCCAGCCCGCCTTGCCGGTCTTCAGGTCGATCTGCTGGAGCGCGGTGCACTTGGCGCCGTCCTTGGCGCTCTCCGCGTGGGCGAAGACCATCAGGCCGTCGGCCGAGGGCTTCGAGGGGGCGGCGCACAGCTTGAACGGGAGGTCGACGTGCCACTTCACGGAGCCGTCGGCCAGGCTGTAGCCGTCGACGCCCTTGTACATGGCCTTGACGACGGTGTCGCCGACGATCCACGGGCCGAACACGTCGGAGCCGTTGCGGGGCAGGTCCACGTCGTTCTTGAGCAGCCAGGAGACCTTGGACTCGCCGTCCTTGCGGCCCGCGTTGAGGTCCTCCTCGCCGTTGGACCCGTCGCCCGAACCGTCGCCCTTGTCCACGGACTCCGACGGCTTCGGCGTGACGGGGGACGAGGCGGAGGCGGGCGGTGCGGCGACCGGTGCCTTCTCGTCCCCGCCGCCGACGACGGCCCAGATGGCGACGGCGGCCACCAGGACGGCCCCGGCGGCCACGGCGGCGACGACACCGGTCCGGCCCTTCAGGGCCCCGCCGCCACCGGTGGGCGGCGGTGGGGTCGGAGCGCCCGGGTACATCGGCTGGGTGGGCTGCCCCCCGTAGGGGTTCTGCTGCTGCCCGTAGGGGTTCTGGGGCTGCCCGTAGGGGCCCGGCTGCTGCCCGTAGGCGCCGGGCTGCCCCTGCTGCGGGTAGCCGTACGGGGGCTGCTGGCCGTAGGGACCCGGCTGGCCCTGCTGCGGGTAGCCGTACCCCGGCTGCTGCCCGTAGGGGCCGGGCGCGGCGGGCGGCGGGGTCCCGGGCGGACCGGCGGGCGGCGGCGGGGTCCCCGGCGCCTGCGGCGGAACGGGCGGCACACCCGGCGGCGGAGCCTGCCCGTAACCCGGGGTCTGCCCGTAACCCGGAGCCTGCCCGTAGCCCGGGGCCTGTCCCTGGCCCTGGTCCGGGTCCTGGGGGGCGCCGAAGCCCGGCGGCTGATTGCTGGGCGGCTGGGTCATCTACGGTTCCCCCTAGGCGTGAGCGACGTGTCTTTCTACCACTCACGCGATGGCGCAAAAGCGACCGGTCCGCCCCTTGTACCCAAGGGAGGACCGGCCTGTGATGCCCTCGTTATGCGTCCTCGGCCAGTTCGAGCCAGCGCATCTCCAGCTCGTCGCGCTCGCCCACGAGTTCGCGGAGCTCCGCGTCGAGCTTCGCCACCAGCTCGAAGTCGGTGGCGTTCTCCGCGATCCGGGCGTGCAGCTTCGTCTCCTTGTCGGAGACCTTGCCGAGCTGCCGCTCGACCTTCTGCAGCTCCTTCTTCGCGGCGCGGGCGTCGGCGGCGGAGACCCCCGGCTTCTGCTGCGCGGGCGCGGCGGCCGACGCCGGGACGGCGTTCTCCGTCATCGTCCGGCGCCGCTCCAGGTACTCGTCGATGCCGCGCGGCAGCATCCGCAGGGCCCGGTCGCCGAGCAGCGCGAACGTCCGGTCGGTGGTGCGCTCCAGGAAGAACCGGTCGTGGGAGATGACGACCATGGAGCCCGGCCAGCCGTCGAGGAGGTCCTCCAGCTGGGTCAGGGTCTCGATGTCGAGGTCGTTGGTGGGCTCGTCGAGGAAGAGGACGTTCGGCTCGTCCATGAGGAGCCGCAGCACCTGGAGGCGGCGGCGCTCACCGCCGGACAGGTCGCCGACCGGCGTCCACTGCTTCTCCTTGCCGAAGCCGAACTGCTCGCACAGCTGCCCGGCCGTCATCTCACGGCCCTTGCCGAGGTCCACCCGGTCGCGGATCTGCTGGACGGCCTCCAGGACGCGCAGGCTGCCGGGGAGTTCGGTGACGTCCTGGGAGAGGTACGCGAGCCGGACGGTCTTGCCGACCGTGACGGTGCCCGCCGAGGGCTGGATCTCGCCCCGGCTGGCGGCGGCGTCGGCGAGCACCCGCAGGAGGGAGGTCTTGCCCGCGCCGTTGACGCCGACGAGTCCGACGCGGTCACCGGGGCCGAGCTGCCAGGTGAGGTGCTGGAGGAGGGTCTTGGGACCGGCGGTGACGGTCACGTCCTCCAGGTCGAAGACGGTCTTGCCGAGCCGGGCGTTGGCGAACTTCATCAGCTCGGAGGTGTCGCGCGGCGGCGGCACGTCGGCGATCAGTTCGTTGGCCGCCTCGATGCGGTAGCGCGGCTTGGAGGTGCGGGCGGGGGCGCCGCGCCGCAGCCAGGCCAGCTCCTTGCGCATCAGGTTCTGCCGCTTGGACTCCTCCGTGGCGGCGATCCGCTCCCGCTCGGCCCGCGCGAAGACGTAGTCGCTGTAGCCGCCCTCGTACTCGTGCACCGCGCCGCGCTGCACGTCCCACATACGGGTGCAGACCTGGTCGAGGAACCAGCGGTCGTGGGTGACGCAGACGAGCGCGGACCGGCGCTCCTGGAGGTGCTTGGCCAGCCAGGCGATGCCCTCGACGTCGAGGTGGTTGGTGGGCTCGTCCAGGACGAGGAGGTCCTGGTCGTCGATGAGGAGCTTGGCGAGGGCGATGCGGCGGCGCTCACCGCCGGACAGCGGGCCGATGACGGTGTCCAGGCCGTTCTCGAAGCCGGGCAGGTCGAGCCCGCCGAACAGACCGGTGAGCACGTCGCGGATCTTGGCGCTGCCCGCCCACTCGTGGTCGGCCATGACCCCGATGACCTCGTGCCGGATGGTGGCCCCGGGGTCGAGCGAGTCGTGCTGGGTGAGGACTCCCAGGCGCAGTCCGCCGCTGTGGGTGACCCGGCCGGTGTCGGCCTCCTCCAGCTTGGCGAGCATCCGGATGAGGGTGGTCTTGCCGTCGCCGTTGCGGCCGACGACCCCGATCCGTTCCCCTTCGGAGACGCCGAGCGAGACCCCGTCGAGGAGGGCACGGGTGCCGTAGACCTTGCTGACGGCCTCGACATTGACCAGGTTGACGGCCACGTTGACTCCTGTACGGGATGATCGATCGACATCCCAGGGTACGTCCCCGCGCGGCCCCCGCCGGGCGCCCGTCGTCAGGCCCCCGGCGAGCGGTCCGCTGTTTCCCCGCCGGTACGGTGCCGGGCGGCCCGGCCGTCCGGCAGGGCGCGGCTACTCGGCCGGGCTCTGAGCGGCGGGGCCGGGTGCCCCGCGCTGGGCGCGCCACTCCCGCCAGCTGCGCCGGGCCTGCACGGCGTAGTGGACGCAGGCCAGGGCGAGGACGGCGAGGAACACGACGTACCGGACACCGTCGGCGTGGGGTTCCGTGACGAAGGCGATGCCGATGACGAGGCCGCACAGCACCAGCACCGTCTCGGCGACGGCCCTCGGCAGCGGACGGTTCCTCTTCGTCATCTCCGTACCCTCACACACCTCCCGTGCGCCCCTCGCGGACGCACGGTCCCATGGTGACACGGGGCCGACGGGGAAGAACCGGCCGGGGGGGCGCCCCACCGGCCGGTTCGGGCCCGGGCGGACCGGGCCCGGCGGGTCAGTCCGTGAGGACGGTCGCGCCCGGCGCCGGGGACGTCGCCGTCCGGGCCGTGCGGCAGGTGCCCGAGGCGATCAGGGCGGCGGCGACCGCGTCGGCGGCCTCCGCGTCCTTCACCAGGAACGCCGTCGTCGGGCCCGAGCCGGAGACCAGGGCCGCGAGGGCGCCCGCCGCCGTGCCCGCCGCCAGGGTCTCCGCGAGGGACGGACGCAGCGAGAGCGCCGCCGCCTGGAGGTCGTTGGCGAGGTGGTCGGCGAGGGCCGTGGTGTCACCGGCGACCAGGGCGTCCAGGAGCACCGCCGGAGCGGCCGGGACGGGCACCTCGACGCCCTCGGTGAGCCGGTCGAACTCGCCGTACACCGCCGGGGTCGACAGACCGCCGTCGGCGAGGGCGAACACCCAGTGGAAGGTGCCGCCGACCGGCAGCTCCCCCAGCCGCTCGCCGCGGCCGGTGCCGAGCGCGGCCCCGCCGACCAGGCTGAAGGGGACGTCGCTGCCGAGTTCGGCGCAGATCTCCAGGAGCGTCTCGCGCGGGGTGTCCAGGCCCCACAGCGCGTCACAGGCGAGCAGGGCGCCCGCGCCGTCCGCGCTGCCGCCCGCCATGCCGCCCGCGACCGGGATGTCCTTGGCGATGTGCAGGTGCACGTCGGGGGAGATGCCGTGCCGGGCCGCGAGGAGTTCGGCGGCGCGGGCGGCGAGGTTGCTGCGGTCCAGCGGCACCTTGTCGGCGTCCGGGCCCGAGCAGGTGACCGTGAGTTCCGCGGCGGGGGTGGCGGTGACCTCGTCGTGGAGGGAGACCGCGAGGAAGACGTTGGCCAGGTCGTGGAAGCCGTCGGGGCGGGCCGCGCCGACCGCGAGCCGCACGTTGACCTTGGCGGGGACGCGGACGGTGACGGCCGCCGGGGAGCCGTCCGGGCCGGTCGCCCGCCCGGCGTCGTCCCGGGCCGTGACCGGCTCCGTACCGCCGCTCACGCCTTGGCCTCCGCGATCCGGGCGAACTCCTCCACGGTGAGCGCCTCGCCGCGGGCCTGCGGCGAGATACCGGCCTTCACCAGGGCGTCCTCGGCGGCGGCGGGCGAGCCCGCCCAGCCGGAGAGGGCGGCGCGGAGGGTCTTGCGGCGCTGGGCGAAGGCCGCGTCGACGACCGCGAAGACCTCCTGCCGGGTGGCGGTGGTGGCCACCGGCTCGGTGCGGCGCACCAGGGAGACCAGGCCGGAGTCGACGTTCGGCGCGGGCCAGAAGACGTTGCGGCCGATGGAGCCGGCGCGCTTGACCTGCGCGTACCAGTTGGCCTTGACCGAGGGCACGCCGTACACCTTGTTGCCGGGGCCCGCGGCGAGCCGGTCGGCGACCTCCGCCTGCACCATGACGAGGGTCCGCTCGATGGTCGGGAACCGCTCCAGCATGTGCAGCAGGACCGGCACGGCCACGTTGTACGGCAGGTTCGCGACGAGCGCGGTGGGCGCGGGGCCCGGCAGCTCCTGGACCTGCATCGCGTCGGAGTGGACGAGCGCGAAGCGGTCGGCGCGCGCGGGCATCCGGGCGGCGATCGTGGCGGGCAGCGCGGCGGCGAGGACGTCGTCGATCTCGACGGCCGTCACCCGGTCCGCGGCCTCCAGGAGGGCCAGGGTGAGGGAGCCGAGGCCCGGCCCCACCTCCACGACCACGTCGTCGGGCCGTACCCCGGCCGTGCGGACGATCCGCCGGACGGTGTTGGCGTCGATGACGAAGTTCTGGCCCTTCTGCTTCGTGGGGCGCACGCCGAGGACGGCGGCCAGCTCACGGATGTCGGCGGGGCCGAGGAGGGCGTCGGGGCTTTCGGGGCCGGTGGTGGTGCTCACCGGTACAGCCTACGGCTCACCGGTACAGCCTCCGGCCGCAATGGGGCCAGGGACCCGCCCCGCGCCGCACGTACAGCTTCTTCGCCCGGTACGTCTGCTCGGCGGCGGGCGCGTCCTGCGCGGTGCCGGTGCCGCCGAGCGAGCGCCAGGTGCCGGGGTCGAACTGGTAGAGCCCGCCGTACGTCCCCGAGGGGTCGACCGCGTCCGGACGGCCACCGGACTCGCAGGCCGCGAGGGCCGCCCAGTCGAGTCCGTCGGCTCCCGCGACGGAGGTGGGCAGCGGCCGGGTGCCGACCCTGACCAGGCTGCCGACCGGTTCGCGGACGATCTCCTCGCCGGTCCTGCGGGGCTTCTGCCGGACGCCGTCGACGGTCCGCAGGCTGTACGTGACCCGGCGGACCCCGGTGACGCCCCGCCGTTCGACGACCTCGGTCCCGGCGAACAGCTCCGGGTCGCGGATCCGCTCGACGGCGTACGGCACGGTCTCCTCGCGGACCTGCTGGGAGCCGGTGATCCGCAGCACGTTCACGGTCTGGCCGTCGCGCGGGAAGGAGCCGGGGGCGACGGAGGTGGCGTCCTGCCCGGAGAGGGTGATCCCCGCCTCGGCGAGCGCCTCGCCGACGGTGGCGGCGTTCGTCCGGACGGTCCGCTCGCGTCCGTCGGCGAGGAAGGTGACGCTCCGCTCGGTCCGCACGTCGAGCGCGAGGCCCTGCCGGGAGATCGTGGCGCCCCGGGAGACCGACAGGTGGGCGCCCTCCGCGCGGACCCCGAGCTGGCGCAGCGCGCCCTCGACGGTACGGGCGGTGGTCCACACCTGGCGGCGCTGGCCGTCGAGGGTGAGGGAGACCGGTCTGCCGTAGCGGACGACGATCTCGTCGCCGCCCGCCAGGGTCTGGCCGGGGGCGGGCGCGACGATGTCGTGGTCGCCGACGGTGAGGCCCTCCTCGGCGAGGAGTTCCCCGACGTCGTCGGCGAAGGTGTGGAAGGCGCGCGGGACGCCGTCCACGGAGAGCAGGACGGGCTTGTCGTCGGCGACGAAGGCGCTGGTGCCGCCAGCGAGGAAGGCGACGACGAGGACCTGCGGGACGAGTCTGCGCAGGCTCCCCCCGGCGGACCCGGCGGACCCGGTGGCCTTCCGGCGGCGAGCGGCCCGCCGTGCGCCGGTACGGGGCCCTGGGACAGCGGGGACAGCGGGGACGGCGGGGGCAGGGGCGGGGAGCGGTGCCGTGGAGGTCGGCGGTACGTGGACCGGCGGGGGCGCGGCACCCCGCCGTCCGGCGCGGTGACTGCCCTGGGAAGTGCTCACGAGGCCGGGACCCTAGAGCCCCGGACCGACACCTTCCGTCACGACGCGGACACTTCCCGTAATCGTTATGGATCGGTAGTGATCCGGGGCCGTGGACCGGTGGCGGTCAGCGGCCGTGGACCGGTCGCGACCCGGGGCCGTGGGCGTAGATCAGCGGTGGTCCGGGGCCGGGGCCGTGGGTCAGCGGTGATCCCGGACCCGGATCAACGGTGATCCACGGCCGTGGACCGGTCGTGGTCAGTAGTCGAAGGCGCGGGCCGTGTTCGCGGCGACGGCCCCGGCCATCTCCTCCTCGCCGATGCCGCGCACCTCCGCCATCGCCCGGAGCGTCACGGGGATCAGGTACGGGGCGTTCGGGCGGCCCCGGTAGGGCGCCGGGGTGAGGAAGGGCGCGTCGGTCTCGACGAGGACGAGCTCCAGCGGGGCAACCGCGAGCGCGTCCCGCAGGTGCTGGGCGTTCTTGAAGGTGACGTTGCCCGCGAAGGACATGTAGTAGCCCTTGGCGGCGCAGATCTCGGCCATGGCCGCGTCACCGGAGTAGCAGTGGAAGACGGTCCGCTCGGGCGCGCCCTCCTCGTCCAGGACCCGCAGCACATCGGCGTGGGCATCCCGGTCGTGGATGACGAGCGCCTTCCCGTGCCGCTTGGCGATCTCGATGTGGGCCCGGAAGGAACGCTCCTGCGCGGCGATGCCCTCGGGACCCGTACGGAAGAAGTCGAGGCCGGTCTCGCCGACCCCCCGTACGTACGGGAGGGCGGCGAGCCGGTCGATCTCGCCGAGCGCGTCGTCGAGGGCCGCTTCGCCGCCGCCCTCCCTGACGCCCTGCCTCGCCAGGCCCTCGGGGTCCCCCAGGACGATCCTCGGCGCCTCGTTCGGGTGCAGGGCGACCGCCGCGTGCACCCGCTCGTGGGCGGCGGCGGTCTCCGCCGCCCACCGGGAGCCCTTCACGTCGCACCCCACCTGCACCACCGTGGTCACGCCGACGGCGGCGGCCTTGACGAGGGCCTCCTCGACGGTGCCGGACTGCAGGTCCAGATGGGTGTGCGAGTCCGCGACCTCCACCAGGAGGGGTTCGGGAAGCGGCGGCGGGGCGTCCTTGGCACTCATGCCCCGATCGTACGAGGCTCGGGCGCGGCCCCGCGCGGGGTTACTGGTGGCGCCGGAACGGGTGCAGGAGGTCCGAGAGGTGCCAGTGGTGCGGCACCGGGGGGTCGCCCTCGGTCAGTTCCTGTCCGATGGGCCCGGCGGGACCGACCGGCCGGGTCTCCTTGGACCCCCGCCGGTGCTTCTCCGTCGCGGCGATCAGGTCGAGCACGGACGACACCTGCCCCGCGCGCATGATGCGGACGACGTGGCCCCCGCAGTTCATGCAGGTGGGACTGGACAGCGGGGACGGGACCCGCTCCCCCTCTGCCTTGTAGACGACGAACGCGTGGCCGGACGCGTCCACGTGGTGCTCTATGTCGTACGCCTGCTCCCAGCCGTACCCGCAGCGCATGCAGGCGAAGGCGTACGCCTCGTGGGCGACGGATATGCCGGTACCGGTGACCTCACTCATGCCAGCTCCTCTCCACTGATCAGTGGACGCCTTTTCCGGCCGGAGCGCATCAGGGTGAGGCGAACCATGGAAGGCTTTTGGCCCTTCCCTTGCCAAGTGCCCCGCGGAGTGAGCCGGTGCGGCTTTTCCCTTTGCTTTTCAGGTTAGTCCTTTACCTTTTCCGGGGGCCGGGGCAGCCGCGTTCTTTGCCGCCACGACGGCGTCGAAGACTTCCCGCTTGGGCAGTCCCGCCTCGGCCGCGACGGCCGCGATGGCCTCCTTGCGGCGCTCGCCCGCGTCCTCGCGCACCTGGACCCTGCGCACCAGTTCCTCCGCGTCGAGCTCGGCGGGGCCGGTCTCCGGGGCGCCCTCCACGACGACGGTGATCTCTCCCCGTACGCCTTCCGCGGCCCAGGCGGCGAGCTCGGCCAGCGGGCCCCGCCTGACCTCCTCGTAGGTCTTGGTCAGCTCGCGGCAGACGGCGGCCCGCCGGTCGGCGCCGAAGACCTCGGCCATCGCGGCGAGCGTGTCGTCGAGCCGGTGCGGGGCCTCGAAGTAGACGAGGGTCCGCCGCTCGTCCGCGACCTCCCTCAGCCGTCCGAGCCGCTCGCCCGCCTTCCTCGGCAGGAAGCCCTCGAAGCAGAAGCGGTCCACGGGCAGGCCGGAGAGGGCCAGCGCGGTGAGCACCGCGGACGGCCCGGGGACGGCCGTCACCTTGATGTCCTGCTCGACGGCGGCGGCCACCAGGCGATAGCCGGGGTCGGACACGGACGGCATCCCCGCGTCGGTCACGAGCAGCACCCGGGCGCCCCCGACCAGCGCTTCGACCAGCTCCGGCGTCCGGGCGGACTCGTTCCCCTCGAAGTAGGAGACGACCCGGCCCGAGGTGTGGATGCCCAGGGCGCGCGTCAGTCCGCGCAGCCTCCGGGTGTCCTCGGCGGCCACGATGTCCGCGTTCTCCAGTTCGGTGGCGAGTCGGGGCGGAGCGTCCGCGATGTCACCGATGGGGGTCCCTGCGAGTACCAGCGTTCCTGTCACACGGACCATCCTCCCAGCCCGGACGGGCGACGCGCACAGGCGCGTTCCCTACGATGGCGCGGTGACCAGTACCGCACCCGAGGCCCTGGAGGGCCGGCACTCCGTGGCAGAGCCCTCTTCATGGCAGCGGCGGCTGCGGCGTTTCGGCTACGAGCCGCCCGCCGGACGCGCCGCACCCATCGGGCTGCGGGAGCGGCTCGTCCCCCCGTACACCCGTCCCTCGCCGGGCCTCACGGCGCTGCTCGGGCTCTCCCCCGAGCGGGCCGAGCGTCTCTGGCGGTGGGCCGCCTGGGGCGGTCCGCTCCTGGTCACGGCCGTCGCGGGGCTGCTGAGGTTCTGGAACCTCGGCAAGCCGCACGCGGTGATATTCGACGAGACGTACTACGCCAAGGACTCCTGGGCCCTGATCAACCAGGGGTACGAGGGGGCGTGGCCGAAGGACATCGACAAGACGATCCTCAGTGATCCGGGCGCGGTGCTGATCCCCACCGACCCGGGCTATGTCGTCCACCCGCCGATGGGCAAGTGGATGATCGGCCTCGGCGAGAAGATGTTCGGCTTCGAACCGTTCGGCTGGCGCTTCATGGTGGCGCTGCTCGGCACCCTGTCGGTGCTGCTGCTCTGCCGGATCGGCCGCCGGATGTTCCGCTCGACGTTCCTGGGCTGTCTGGCGGGGCTGCTGCTCGCCGTCGACGGGCTGCACTTCGTGATGAGCCGCACCGCGCTCCTCGACCAGGTGCTGATGTTCTTCGTGCTCGCCTCCTTCGGCTGTCTGGTCCTGGACCGGGACTGGGCCAGGCGACGGCTGGCGGGCGCGCTGCCCGAGGACGAGGAGGGGGTGCTGCGGCCCGACGCGGAGATCGCGGAGACCCTGCGCCTGGGGTGGCGGCCGTGGCGGATCGCCGCCGGGGTGATGCTGGGCCTGGCCGCCGCCACCAAGTGGAACGGGCTGTACGTCATGGTGGCCTTCGGCCTGATGACGGTGTTGTGGGACGTCGGCGGGCGCCGGACGGCCGGGGCGGTCCGCCCGTACCTCGCGGTGCTCAGGAAGGACGTCGTCCCGGCGTTCGTGTCCGTGGTGCCGGTGGCGCTGGTCACCTATCTGGTGACCTGGACCGGCTGGCTGGTCAGCGACAAGGGCTACTTCCGGCACTGGGCGGCCGACCAGGACAAGCTGTACGGCGGCGGCACCTGGGGCTGGCTGCCGGAGTGGCTGCGCAGCCTGTGGCACTACGAGTCCGAGGTGTACACCTTCCACGTGGGGCTCACCTCGCCCCACACGTACCAGTCGAACCCCTGGTCCTGGATCGTCCTGGGCCGTCCCGTCTCCTACTTCTACGAGTCCCCCGCGCCCGGCACCAACGGCTGTCCCGCCGACGCCCGGGAGAAGTGCGCGCAGGAGGTCCTGGCCCTCGGCACCCCGATCCTGTGGTGGGCCGCCTGCTTCGCGATCCTGTACGTGCTGTGGCGCTGGGCCTTCCGCCGCGACTGGCGCGCGGGGGCCATCGCCTGTGGTGTCGCGGCGGGCTGGGTCCCGTGGTTCCTCTACCAGGAACGCACCATCTTCCTTTTCTACGCGGTGGTGTTCGTGCCTTTCCTGTGTCTGGCGGTGGCGATGATGCTGGGCGCGATCATCGGCCCCGCGGGTTCATCGGAAAGACGCCGCACATTCGGTGCGGTGGCCGCGGGATGCCTTGTGCTCCTCATCATCTGGAATTTCATTTATTTCTGGCCGATCTACACCGGAACCCCGATTCCACTGGACCAATGGCGTCATCGGATGTGGCTCGACACGTGGGTGTGACGGATGTCCCGGTGAACGCGCCGGACGTCGTGACGAAAGCCCCGGCGGACGTGACGTAGGCCGCCCGGTCCTGCTCGACTTTTCCTCCCCTTGACTGATTGACTCATGGGCCGAACGGGGAGGGGAGGCGCAGCCATGCGCAGCGGAGTGAAGGTGGCGGTCGTCGGGGGCGTGTTCGTCGTCGTCGCGGGCGGGGTCGGATACGGGGGCTGGAACCTCTGGAACGGGGTCACCGGCGGGGACAGGACGGTCGGTGTCCGGGCCGGTGATACGCCGAAGACGGGGCCGGTCACCGCCGAGGAGACCACCGCCACCGCCCGGGAGTTCCTGGCCGCGTGGGCGGCGGGCGAGTCCGACCGGGCCGCGCAGCTGACCGACGACCCGGTCACGGCGGGCCCCGCGCTCCTGTCGTACGAGGAGGGCGCCAAGGTCGCCCGGTCGGTGATCACCCCGGGGAGTCCGACGGGGACGAAGGTGCCGTTCACCGTACGGGCCACGGTCACGTACGACGGTGTCAGCAAGGACCTGTCGTACGCCTCCCAGCTGACCGTGGTGCGGGGGAAGTCCACCGGACGGCCGCTGGTGAAGTGGGCGCCGGCCGTGCTCCACCCCCGGTTCACCGCCGGTGCCAGTCTGCGCACCGGCACCGCGAAGACCGCCTCCGTGAAGGCCGTCGACCGTGCGGGCGTCGAGCTGACCGCCGCCAAGTACCCCTCGCTGGGGCCGGTCCTGGACGCGCTGCGCCAGCGGTACGGCTCGAAGGTGGACGGCACCACCGGGATCGAAACCTGGATCGACTCGGGCAGCGAGACCGTCCCCGACACCACCCTCCTCGTCCTGAAGAAGGGGAAGCCGGGCGTCCTGAGGACCACCATCGACGCGGGCGTGCAGGCGGCGGCGGAGAAGGCGGTCAAGGGGTACGGGCAGGCGGCGGTGGCCGCGGTCGAACCGTCGACCGGTGCGATACGGGCGGTCGCCAACAACCCGTCCGGTGGCTTCAACACGGCCTTCGAGGGGGCGCAGGCCCCCGGCTCCACGATGAAGATCGTCACGGCGGCGATGATGCTGCAGCACGGTCTGGCGACGCCCGGCGGCACGGTGGAGTGTCCGGCGACCGTGGCGTGGGACGGCTACACCTTCCAGAACCTCGACCGCTTCAAGATCGACGGCGGGACCCTCACCGACGCCTTCCGCCGCTCCTGCAACACCACTTTCATCAAGGCGATCGTCCCCCTCAACAAGAAGGGGATCGAGGGGACCGCGCTCGGCGACACCGCCCGCGATTCCTTCGGCATAGGGCTCGACTGGCAGGTCGGCGTGCGGGCTTCGGACGGCAGCGTCCCCGCGTCGGAGTCGACCGAGACGGCCGCCTCGTACATCGGCCAGGGCAAGATCACGATGAGTGCCCTGAACGTGGCCTCGCTCTCCGCGACCGTGAAGAACGGTGGCTTCCGCCAGCCGTACCTGGTGGCGCGGGAGGTCGACGACCGGCCGTTCGCCACCGCCGACCCGCTCTCCTCCGGGGTCGCCTCGGGGCTCCGCCGGATGATGAACGCGGCGGCGACGAACGGCACGGCGGCGGAGGCGATGACCGGGGTCTCCTCCCCCAAGGGCGCGAAGACCGGTTCGGCGGAGGTCGGCGACCAGGCCACCTCCAACAGCTGGTTCACCGGCTACTCGGGGGACCTCGCGGCGGCGGCGGTCGTCCAGTCGGGCGGCCACGGCGGCGACTCGGCGGGCAAGGTGGTCGCGGGCGTACTGAAGGCGGGGTGAGCCGCCGGACGCGATGACCCCGCGCGTGGGGAGCGGGCGACGGGGGCGGTCCCGCCGCCCGCCGCCCCGCCTCAGCGGAGGTCCCGCCGGTCGTCGTCGGTCACCACCGGGGCGGCGGGCACGATCAGGCGGCGGCGGCGCAGGACGCTGGCGTAAACGACGGTTCCGATGAAGCCGACGACCATCAGGATCAGCCCCACCAGATCGAGGTTCACCCCGTCGAGCTCCCAGTCGGTGGCGAAGGTGAGGATGGCTCCGACGGCGATCAGGATGATGCAGGCTCCGAGGCCCATGGTGTTCCCTCCCTGGTGTCGGTTCGGACCCCACCCGGGTACCCCGGTCCCGGGCTTTCACCCCCGGCGCGGCGCGGACCCCCGCCGGGGTCCCGGTACCGAGGGCCGGAAGTCGGTCGCGTGTCCCGTACACCGACCGCTACGGTGCGGGCCATGAGCGCTGAGAGCACCGGGGGCCCCGAGAGCCCCGAGCACACCCCCGAGTCCGCCGCCCACCCCCGGTTCGCCGCCGCCTTGCGGGAGTTGGGCCTCGACGTCGAGGTCCGCCGCTTCCCGGACGCGACGAGGACCGCCCAGCAGGCGGCCGACGCGATCGGCTGCCGGGTCTCCGAGATCGCCAAGTCCCTGATCTTCTCGGCCGACGGGGTGCCCGTCCTCGTCCTGATGGACGGCGCCTCACGGGTGGACGTGGAGCGGGTGCGTCAGGAGCTGGGCGCGCGGGAGGTGACCCGCGCCGACGCGAAGGCGGTCCGGGAGACCACGGGGTACGCGATCGGGGGCGTCCCGCCGTTCGGGCACCTCGTGCGGACCCGGGTGCTCGCCGACCGGGGGCTGCTCGACCACGCCCTGGTGTGGGCGGCGGCGGGCACCCCGCACACGGTCTTCGCGCTGGACCCGAAGTCCCTGGTCGCCCACGCGGGCGCCACACTGGTGGACGTGCGCGAGACGACGGCGTGACACCGCTCGTCACCCTCGCGGTCCTCGCCGCCGCGGTCACCCACGCGAGCTGGAACGCGATCGCGCACCACATCAAGGACCAACTGCTCTCGTTCACCCTGATATCCGGCGGCGGCACGCTGATCGGCCTGGCCCTGCTCCCGTTCGTCCCGCTCCCGGCGGCGGAGGCGTGGCCGTACCTGCTGGTGTCGGCGGCGCTGCACATCGGCTACATGGCGCTGCTGATGCGCTCGTTCACGCTGGGCGACTTCGGGCAGATGTACCCGATCGCGCGGGGGACGGCGCCGCTGGTGGTGACCGCGCTCGCGGCGCTCTTCCTCCACGAGGTCCCGGACGGACGGCAGTTGCTGGGCGTGGCGGTGGCGTGCGCGGGTCTGACGGGCCTGGCGCTGTGGGGCGTCCGGGGCGGGGACGGCGGCCCGCGGTGGCCGGCGCTGCTCGCGGCGGGCGCGACGGGCCTGTCGATCGCGCTGTACACGGTCGTGGACGGCGTCGGCGTCCGCGCCTCGGGCACCCCGCTCGGCTACATCGCGTGGCTGATGATCCTGGAGGGCCTGGCGATCCCGGCGTACGCCCTGTGGACCCGCCGGACGGCCCTGCTCCCCCAGCTCCGCCCGTACGCGGCCCGGGGCCTCCTGGGCGCGGTCCTCTCGGTCGCCGCCTACGGCCTGGCCCTGTGGGCCCAGACGAAGGCCCCCCTGGCCCCGGTGGCGGCCCTCCGCGAGTCCTCGATCATCGTCGGCGCGGCCCTGGGCACCCTCCTCTTCAAGGAACGCTTCGGCGCGGCGCGCCTGGCGGCGGCGACGGTGATGGCGGTGGGGATAGGGCTGATGCTGACGGCGGGGTGAGTGGGGGTGTGGTGCCGGGCCCTCGGAACCCGGCACCAACGGTCGACTCCTGACGCTTACGCGCCGGCCGGAGGCGACTCCTCAGACGGCCTCACCGGCTCTCCTGTGAGATCCAAGCCCGCCAAAGCGCTCGGGATGTCGTCATACGCGCCCCAGCCGTAAGCCATCTGTGGATCGGCGAAAGCGGACGGTGCGTCACCTACCCAGGACTCGACTGGTGAATCGGCAGACCTGTCTGCGTGATCCATATGCTATTCCTCCCCAAAGATGGACGAATGAGGGTGACTTCGACGCTGGCTCATCGCTTGAGATACATAGTGAGCGCCACCCAGACAGCGACGGAGAGAGTCAGCGCGGGGACCAGCTCGGGATACGACACCGCGACCAATGCCACGATGGCAGCTCCGAGCGTGGCAATGATGACGTGCTCGACAGGCATAACGGTTACTCCCTCGTTCGCGACTCGTACCGGCGTTCAGCCGGGTACGAGCCGAACAATGCAGCGCCGAGGGGTTAGCCACGCAAGTAGCTCTTGACCTGCGATTCTTCGGGAAACTGCGTGCTGCCGTGGCGCCGCATCGCCTGCGCCAGTCCTCGACACCACGTATCAGCGAGGTGACCCATGAGCACCCACGCCCCGGTCACACTTCGTCTCGTCCATCGTTGACGGACAGCTCGGCCCACACTGATTTGCCGGGGCCGTTCCGTTCGCCGACACCCCACTTCACGGCGAGCGCCTCAACCAAGGGCAGCCCCCGCCCTCCCTCCGCTCCGTCGACCGGAAGAGATGCGAGAGGCCGTTTCTCCGAGGCGTCGTGGACTTCGATGCGAAGGGTGCCCTTCGTCCGAATGAACCGCGTTTCGATCTCCCGGCCTCGTACTCGGCCATGACGCAACCCGTTCGTCAGCAGCTCCGACAAGACCAGGCAGGCCGCGTCCTCAACCGGGGTCCACCCCCACCGCTCCAGCACTTGCCGTAATTCCCGTCGGGCCAATGGCACACTCTTGGTGATCTGCGGCCAGCGCAGTACGACTTCACGCCCTTCCGACGCCCTCGGCAGAGCGGCATCCCGGCCGCCTTCCCCCTGTGGGTCAGCCGCAACTTCGACAGGAATGGCAGCGGCCTCACGGCAGGGTCGCGACAGACTGAGGGAAGGATCGTTCACGTTGACGCTCCTCGAAGCGTTGGCAGTACCCCCGCATCCAGTCACGAAGGCATGATCGTCACCCAACAAGATCCCTCACTGTCCTAGGACTGTGAGAGATAAAGGCAACAGTGGCCCACAGTCCCAAGACTGTCAACAGTCCTGGGACTGTGTTTGACTGGAGCGACGAAAGGAGCGGATGTGGCGCCCAAGTGGCGGGAACTGGCAGACAAACTGGCCGAGCGCATCAGAAGCGGTGAGTACGCCGCCGGTCAGCGGCTTCCGCACATCAGGGAGCTCGTGGAAGCGGGTGAGGGCTCGAAGTCCACCGTCCACGCCGCCTACAAGGCCCTGGAAGCGAAGGGTCTGGTGACCTCGTCGCGTGGGCACGGCACTGTCGTACGACCGCAACAGCCCCTGAAGAGGCTCGGCATCACCCGGTACGACAAAGCCAAATGGCGCGATGGCGACGAAGTCGCGTTCATCGCCGACCGCGTCGCGTCGGGACAGACTTACAAGCGTGGGGAACAGACCCAGACGGTTGCCCGCACGATAGCGTCCGAGGTCGTGGCTGCCGGGCTCGGCGTACCCGAAGGTTCCGAGGTCTACGAAAGGGCCCGACTGGTCAAGGAAGGCGGGCAACCGACGCACAGCCTGACCAGCTATTACCGCCCCGAACACGTTGAAGGAACCCGGCTTGTCGACCCGACCCCCGGGCCTGCCGGACGGGGCGGCGGTTTCCGGGTGCTCTACGACGCGGGGTACGAGATCGACCATATGCGCGAGGAGTTGAAGGCCCGGACGGCCTCCCCTGAGGAGACCGCACAGCTGCGGCTCGCGCCAGGGGAATGGGTGGTGGAGCTGCACCGGACCACGTACATGGCGGACGGCACCGTCGTGGAGTTCGCCATCGGCGTCCACGCGGCCACGCGCTTCGCGTGGACCTACGAGTTCCAGGTTCCCGACAGCGCACGGAAAGAGACCCCATGATCCCCGGCGACCTCCGGGCCGACGCCCAACTGCTCTGGGACTTTCAGCGGATGGGGCACGCGCCCCGGGCGTGTTCCGTGGTGGTCGGGCTCGGGAGTCATGATCTCGGGGTCGCCGATGTCGCCGTGTCGTTGTACCGGGGCGGGTTCGCGCCGCTGCTCGTCTTCACCGGGGCCACCAGTGCCACCACCCGGGAGCGGATGCCCCGGGGCGAGGCCGTGCACTACCGGGAGCGGGCCCTCGCGCTCGGTGTGCCCGGGGACGTCGTGCTCGTCGAGACCCGGGCCCGGAACACCGGGGAGAACCTCCGCTTCTCCCGCGAACTCCTCACCGCGCGCGGGGTGGACGTGACCTCCGTCCTCCTCGTCAGCAAGCCCTACGAGGAGCGGCGGGCGTACGCGACCGCCCTGTGCGCCTGGCCCGGGGTCGACGTCGTCTGCACCTCCTCACCGCTGGCGCTCGACGCGTACGCCGAGGAGATCGGGGACGTACGGCTCGTGCTCGACATGCTCGTCGGGGCCGTGCAACGGCTGATCGTCTACCCCGCCCGGGGGTTCATGGCCGAGCAGGACGTCCCCCCGGCCGTCGCCGACGCCTATCGGCGGCTGCGCGACCGGGGGTTCACCGGGCGGCTCGTGCCCGAATCCGTGTGAGGGCCACGGGGTGGGAGCGGGGAGGGCGGGGCCGGGAGGACACCCCCCGCCCCCGGCAGTCGGGTGCGGGCGTTCCCCGGTCGGCTCCGGGACCCAGGTCCCGGCCGGATCCTGGGCGCCGGAGCGCCGGAGGCGCCGGTACAGGACCCGCAGGACCCCCAGGGCCCTCAGCCCTCCCCCACCACCTCCCCGAAGTGCGTGTTCACCGCCAGCAGGCCGCCGTCGACGCGCAGGACCGTGCCCGTGATCCAGGACGCGTCCCGGGAGGCGAGGAACGCGACCGCCGCCGCGATGTCCTCGGGGGTGCCCACCCGGCCCAGCGGGTAGACGCGGGACGCCAGCGTGGCCAGGATCTCCTCCCGGCCCGCCCAGCCCGCCGTCGCGATCGTCCCCGGGTTGATCTGGTTCACCCGGACCCCGCGCCGCGCCGTGTCTCCCGCGAGCGTGCGGGTCAGCGACGTCAGGCCCGCCTTCGCCGCGCTGTAGGCGTGCCCGCCGAAGTCCGCCTCCGCGTTGACCGAGCCGATCGTCACGATCGCGCCCCGCCCGTCCGCCGCCGCCAGATGCGGCAGCGCCGCCCGCGAGCAGCGCACCGCCCCCATGAACGTGATGTCCTGCTGCGCGCTCCACACCGCGTCCGGCTCCTCCTCGAAGAGGTCCCGGTCCGGAGTCACCGCGCCCAGCGCGTTGTTGACGAGGACGTCCAGGCGGCCGAACGCGCGGACCGCGTGCGCCACCGCCGCGTCCACCGACGCCTGGTCCGCGACGTCGCAGCGCAGCGCCTCCGCGCCCTCGATGCCCGCCGCCGTCCGTTCCGCCTCCTCCTCGTCGACGTCCGTGACGAGGACCCGCGCGCCCTCCGCCGCGAGCCGCCGGGCCGTGGCCGCGCCGATGCCCCGGGCCGCGCCCGTGACCATGACCGCATATCCGCCGAAACGTTCCCTCGGGTCCGGGACTCCCGCCCCGCCCTTCCCGTCCGTGTGATCCATACGGACGATCACAGCAGCCGGTGCCGCCCCGCGCCACCCCCCGAAGCCCTGAACTCGCCCCGGTCCGGCGGCCGTCCGCTCAGACGGTGGCGTCCACCGCCGCCCGGACCGCCCGGACCAGCGCCTGGGCGCGCGGGTCCGCCGTGACCGTCTTGCGCATGCCGTTGGTGACGTACCCGAAGGCCACCCCGGTGTCCGGGTCGGCGAAGCCGAGCGAGCCGCCCCGGCCCGGGTGGCCGAAGGACGACGGGCCGAGGAGCGGCGACGCCGGGCCGTGCAGCATGTGGCCGAGCCCGAAGCGGGTGCCGACCAGCAGGACCCGGTCCTGGCCCGCCGACTCCTCCGCGCCCGCCAGCGCGAGGCTCTCCGGGGTGAGGAGGCGCGGGGCGCCGCCCACGGGCCCGAGGAGGGCCGCGTAGAAACCGGACAGGGCGCGGGCCGTCGCCACCCCGGCCGAACCGGGCAGTTCGGCGGCGAGGTACGCCGGGTCGTTCTCGTCGGGCCGGGGGTCGATGGCGCCGAAGGCGCGCCGGGTGAGGGAGCCCGGGTCCTGGTACGCCGCCGTGACGGAGCGCTTGGCGCGCAGCCGCAGGGCGCCGCCGCCGGGCGGCTCGACCTCCGCTACGGGCCCGATCCGGCCGACCCGGTGCGCCTCGGCGGCGGGGAGACCGATCCACAGGTCGAGGCCGAGGGGTCCGGCGATCTCCTCGGCGGTCCAGCGGCCGATGGTGCGTCCGGTGACCCGGTGGACGAGCCCGGAGAGCAGCCAGCCGAGGGTGTGGGCGTGGTAGCCGTGGGCGGTGCCCGGTTCCCAGACCGGCGCCTGGGCGGCGACGGCGGCGGTCGCGGTGGCGAGGTCGGTGGCCTCGGCGAGGGTCAGCGGCCGGTCGAGGACGGGGACGCCCGCCCGGTGCGCCAGGAGCTGCCGTACGGTCACCCGGTCCTTGCCCGCGGCCTTGAACTCCGGCCAGTACGCGGCGACGGGGGCGTCCAGGTCGAGGAGTCCGCGCTGGTGCAGCAGCAGGGGCACGACGACGGCGATGCCCTTGGCGGCCGAGCGGACGACCTGGGCGGTGCCCTCGGTCCAGGGCGCGGGTCCGGGGGTCCACGGGGCGGGTCCCGGGCCCTCCCCGCCCCGGCCGTCACCGGTCTCCCCGGCGCCCGGGGCCTCGCCGACGTCCCTGGTGCCCGCCCACAGGTCGACGACCGCGCGCCCGTCGTGGTGGACGGCGACGGCCGCGCCCCGCTCGCCGCGCTGCTCGAAGTTGCGCAGGAACGCGTCCCTGACGGGCTCCCAGCCCGCTGCCACCGTGCCCTGGACGTCCACGTCCCCGCTCCTCACCGACCGCTCACCGGATACCGACCCTCCATGGTGCAACGCGGCGGGCCGGGGGCGGATTCCGGGGGGAGCGTCAGGCGACGGACTGTGGAACGAAGCCGAACGGAAGTTCGAGGCGGTGGCGGGCCATCAGCTCCCCGTCGGCGAGGAGGGCGCCGGTCGGCCCGTCGGCGGCGATGACGCCCTCGCTGAGGACGACCGCGCGCGGGCAGAGCTCCAGGGCGTACGGCAGGTCGTGGGTGACCATGAGGACGGTGACGTCGAGGGCGCGGAGGATGTCGGCGAGCTCGCGGCGCGAGGCCGGGTCCAGGTTGGAGGACGGCTCGTCGAGGACGAGGATCTCCGGTTCGGTGGCGAGGACGGTCGCGACGGCGACCCGGCGGCGCTGCCCGAAGGAGAGGTGGTGCGGGGGCCGGTCGGCGTACGCGGTCATCCCGACCCGGTCGAGGGCCTTCCGTACGACCTCGTCGAGGGCGGCGCCCCGCAGTCCGGCGGCGGCCGGTCCGAAGGCCACGTCCTCGCGGACGGTCGGCATGAACAGCTGGTCGTCGGGGTCCTGGAAGACGATGCCGACCTTGCGCCGGATCTCGGCCATGTGCGCCCTGCCGACGGGCAGTCCGGCGACGGTGACCGATCCGGCGCCGCCGGTGAGGATGCCGTTGAGGTGCAGGACCAGGGTGGTCTTGCCCGCGCCGTTGGGGCCGAGGAGGGCGACGCGTTCGCCGCGCCCCACGGTCAGGTCGACGCCGAACAGGGCCTGGTGGCCGTCGGGGTAGGCGTACGCGAGGCCGCGCACGTCCAGCGAGGGGGCGTCGGTCATGTGATGCCTCCCAGGAGGCGGACGAGAAGGGCGGTGACGGGGAGCGCGGCGGCGTACGCCCATTGGGCGCGGGTCGCGGTGACCTCGTCGAGGACGGGCATCGTGCCGGTGTAGCCCCGGCTGACCATGGCGAGGTGGACCCGCTCGCCGCGCTCGTAGGAGCGGATGAAGAGCGCGCCCGCCGACTTGGCGAGGACGCCCCAGTGGCGGACGCCCCGCGCCTCGAAGCCGCGCGAGCGGCGGGCCACGGACATCCGGCGCATCTCGTCGCTGATGACGTCGCCGTAGCGGATCATGAACGAGGCGATCTGGACGAGGAGCGGCGGCAGCCTCAGCCGCTGGAGGCCGAGGAGCAGGGCGCGCAGTTCGGTGGTGGAGGCCAGGAGGACGGAGGCGGCGACGCCGAGAGTGCCCTTGGCGAGGACGTTCCAGGCGCCCCAGAGGCCGGGGACGCTCAGGGACACCCCGAGGACCTGGGTCTGTTCGCCGGGCACCACGAACGGCATGAGCAGCGCGAACGCGACGAACGGCACCTCGATGACCAGCCGCCGCAGCAGGAACCCGGCCGGGACGCGGGCCTTGGCGGCGACGACGGCGAGGAGCAGGGCGTAGAGGGCGAAGGCCCAGACGGCTTCGCGGGGCGTCGAGACGACGACCAGGACGAAGCCGAGGACGGCGACGAGTTTGGTGTGCGGGGGCAGCTCGTGGACCGGCGAGACGGCGTGCCGGTAGAGCTTGTGCGCGTGCCCCGCCCCCATGTCAGACGGCTTCCGTACGGGTCTCGTCGGCGGGCGTACGGGATTCCGCGTGCGTACCGGTCTCGGCGTGCGCCCGGCGGCGGCGCACGGTCCAGAAGGCGCCGGTGCCGACGGCGAGGGTGGCGCCGACGCCGATCACCCCGGCGAGGCCGCCGGAGAGCCGGGGGGCCTCGATGCCCTTGACGCCGTAGTCGGCGAGCGGGGAGTCCGCGGTGGCGTGCTCCTCGGCCTTGGCGTCGATGCCCTTGTCGGCGGCGACCTTCTCCAGGCCGTCGGGGCTGGCGGAGGCGTAGAAGGAGACGAAGCCCGCGAGGACGAGGGCGGTGACGACCCCGGCGGCCCACAGCTTCTTCGGGGAGCGGGCGGGGGCGGCGGGGGCCGGGTCCGGCGCGGGCGCGGGCGCGTCGATCAGTTCGCCGCCGACGCGGAGCCGGAGCGGGGCGGTGAGGCCCCGGGCGCCGTGGACGAGGTCGGGGCGGACGGCGATGACGGCGCCGACGGTGAGGGTGGTGATGACGGCCTCGCCGATGCCGATGAGGACGTGCACGCCGACCATGGCCGTGAGGACCTTGGGGACGGGGACGTCGGTGGTGCCGCCGATCGCGTAGATCGCGGTGAAGGCGGCGGCCGCGGCCGGTACGGAGACCAGGGCGGCGACGAAGGAGGCCACGGTCACGGAGGCGCGGGTGCGGGGCAGCAGGAGGACGAGGCCCCGGAAGAGCGCGTAGGCGACGACGACGGTGACGACGCCCATGACGGTGATGTTCACGCCGAGGGCGGTGAGGCCGCCGTCGGCGAAGAGGACGCCCTGCATGAGCAGGACGACGGCGATGCACAGGACGCCGGTCCAGGGGCCGACGAGGATCGCGGCGAGCGCGCCGCCGAGCAGATGTCCGCTGGTCCCGGCGGCGACCGGGAAGTTCAGCATCTGGACGGCGAAGACGAAGGCCGCGACGAGTCCGGCGAGCGGGGCGGTCCGCTGGTCCAGCTCGCGCCGGGCCCCGCGCAGGCTCACGGCGACGGCGGTCGCGGCGACGACACCGGCGGCGGCCGACACGGGGGCGTTGATGAATCCGTCAGGTACATGCACAGTCCGCATGATGAGCCTGCTGCGAAGGGCTTGCAAGAGCGCACGGGTCACAGAACGGTGGCGCATGGCCGCGCGGGACCGGGGAAGGAGTGGGACATTGGTCGACAAGAGGACAAACCCGAGGAGCCTTCGATGGCCGCCGCAGACGACCGCCCGGTCGATGACCGTCCGGTCGAGCACCCCCTGACCGAGGGCCTCCGGGCCGAGCACCACCGGGCCGATGATCCATGGACCGCGCGCGCCGTGCCCGAGGGGTTCGGGGCGGGGGAACACCCGGTGGAGGAGCTCCGGCCCGGGGACCACCGGGCGGAGGGACTCCGGGCCGGGGGCCGCGCCACCGGTGAGGCCGGGGGCCACCCCCTCGGTGAGGCCGGGGGCCACCCCGTCGGTGAGACGGCGGCGGCGGCCGTCCGGGACGGTTCGGTGGACGACCGGACCAAGGGCCGGATCATCACCGACGCCCCGCTGTCCCGCCCCGTGCCCGTCTCCCTCCGGTACGACCCCGGGTTCTCCCCCGCGACCGTCCGGCTCGGCTTCCCGGGCTCCGTCGAGTGGTCGTTCCCGCGCGCCCTCCTGGAGACGGGGCTGCGGGCCCCGACCCGGCGCGGCGACATCGGGGTCTGGCCGTGCGGGCGGGTCCAGACGGTGGTGGAGCTGCACACGGAGGACGGGGTCACGGTCGTCCAGTTCGACAGCCAGGCCCTGCGGCGCTTCCTCCGGCACACGTACGCCTCCGGTACGCGTACGCCGCCGACACCCCGATGACGGGGCACTGACGGCGTACGGAGCCGGTACGGGCCCGCGAGGGCCCCCGGTCAGACCTTCACCAGGTCCCGTTCCCTGGGCTCGCCCGCCGGGTCCGGCTTCGTGAGGGACTCGCCCTCCACGTC
Organism: Streptomyces sp. NPDC101490; assembly: GCF_044767145.1. Taxonomy (NCBI): domain Bacteria; kingdom Bacillati; phylum Actinomycetota; class Actinomycetes; order Kitasatosporales; family Streptomycetaceae; genus Streptomyces; species Streptomyces sp. NPDC101490. Next base: position 195,537 of record NZ_JBIWNI010000009.1, on the reverse strand, counting down.
GACGTTGGGCAGGAGGCGGTCCAGCCACTTCGGCAGCCACCAGGCCTTGTGGCCCAGGAGCGCCAGCACGGCGGGGACGATCGCCATCCGGACCACGAAGGCGTCGAAGAGGACCGCGACGGCCAGGCCGAAGCCGATCATCTTGATCATCTGGTCGGTCATGCCGATGAAGCCCGCGAAGACCGCGATCATGATCACCGCGGCGGCGGTGACCACCCGGGCGCTGTGCCGGAATCCGGTCACGATCGCCTCGCCGGGCCGCTCCCCGTGGACGTACGCCTCCCGCATCCGGGTGACGAGGAAGACCTCGTAGTCCATCGCGAGGCCGAAGACCACACCGACCATGAAGATCGGCATCATCGACATGATCGGGCCGGTCTGCTCGACCCCGAAGAGACCGCCGAGCCAGCCCCACTGGAAGACCGCGACGACCGCGCCGAGGGCCGCGACCACCGAGAGCAGGAAGCCGAGGGCCGCCTTCAGGGGGACGAGGACCGAGCGGAAGACCAGGGTCAGCAGGACGAAGGCCAGACCGACGACGAGGGCCAGGTACGGCACCAGGGCGTCGTTCATCTTCTCCGAGAAGTCGATGTTCATGGCAGTGGCGCCGGTGACGAGGACGTCGTCGCCGGTGGCGTCCCGGATGTCGTGGACGAGGCTCTCGGTGGCGGCGGAGGACGGCCGGTCCTTCGGCACCACGGTGATCATGGCGGCGTCGCCCGCCTTGTTGGGCGTGGCGGGGGTGACCGCGGCCCAGCCGTCGAGGCCCTTGATGGTGGCGACGGTCCGGTCGGCGGTCGCCTTGTCGCCGTCCACGACGACGAGCAGCGGGCCGTTGAAGCCGGGGCCGAAGCCGTCGGACAGGGCGTCGTAGGCGCGGCGCTCGGTGGCGGAGACCGGCTTGACGCCGTCGTCCGGGAGGCCCATCTCCAGGGAGGCGGCGGGCAGTGCGATCGCGCCGAGGCCGAGGACGCCGACGAGCAGCACCAGGATCGGGCGGCGGAGGACGAAGCGGGCCCAGCGGGTGCCGCCGTTGGGCTTGTCCGCGGGCTTCGCGGCGCCCTCGCCCTCCTGGTGGAGCTTGAGCCCCTTGCGTTCCTTGCGGCCGATGACCTTGTCCCCGGCGAAGCCGAGCAGCGCGGGGATCAGGGTCAGCGCGATGAGGACGGCGATGACGACGGTCCCGGCGGCGGCGAAGCCCATCTTCGTCAGCATCGGGATGTTGACGACGGCCAGGCCGACGAGGGCGATGACGACGGTGAGTCCGGCGAAGACGACGGCGGAGCCCGCCGTGCCGACCGCGCGGCCCGCCGCCTCTTCCTTCTCGCGGCCCTCGGCCAGCTCCGCGCGGTAGCGGGAGACGATGAAGAGGGCGTAGTCGATGCCGACCGCGAGGCCGATCATCATGGCGAGGGTGGAGGTGGTGGAGCCCAGGTCGAGGACGCTGGCGAGCGCGGTGATCGTCGCGACGCCGATGCCGACGCCGATGATCGCGGTGAGCAGCGGCAGTCCGGCGGCGACGAGGGAGCCGAAGGTCATGACGAGGACGATGCCCGCGACGACCACGCCGACTATCTCGCCCGCGCCGGTGGCGGGCATGGTCTGGAGGGCGTCACCGCCGACCTCGACGGTCAGGCCCTTGCCCTGGGCGTCCTGTCCGGCCTCGGTCAGGGCCTCGCGGGTCGCGTCGGTCAGCTCCATCCCGTTGACCTTGTAGGAGACGGAGACGTAGGCGGTGGAACCGTCCTGGGAGACGGCCTGCGCGGTGTAGGGGTCGGTGACCGAGACGATCTGGTCCGAGCCCGACTTCAGCTGGGCGACGGTGTCCTCGACGACGGCCTTGTGCGCCGCGTCGGTCATCTTCTGGCCCTCGGGCGCCTGGAAGACGACACGGGCGGTGGCCCCGTCGGCTCCGGCGCCGGGGAAGCGCTCTTCCAGCAGGTCGAAGGCGCGCTGGGCCTCGGTGCCGGGGATGGAGAAGGAGCTGGAGGTCGCGGTGGGGGCGGTGGCGGCGCCGATGCCGGCGACGGCCAGCAGCGCCACCCAGAGCAGGGCGACGAGCCGTCGGCGCCGGAAGGCGGAACGGCCGAGCTTGTAGAGGAACGTGGCCACGGGGGCGTACTCCCGGTGTGGGGTGACAGACAGGGCATGGGGAGCCGGCCCGACGGCGTGAGCGGTACGCGTCAGGATGTGCTGGTGCTTGCGCTTGTACGGGTGCTCCGGCGCGCGGCCGGGGCTAGTGGGGGGATCAGACGCCGAGTGAGGGGAGCACGACGGCGTCGACGTACGCTCTGAGGAAGGCGGCGTCGACCGGCTGGTCCTCGATGAGCGGCCGAGCGACGAAAGCGCCGATCAGCATGTGGGGGATGAGCTTGAGCGCCGGGTTGTCGGCGGCCACCTCGCCCCTGCGGACCGCGCGGGCCAGGACTTCGTCGAGGCAGTTCATCTCGGGTTCGATGAGCAGTTCGCGAAGGGCCCGGTGCAGTTCGGGGTTGGTGTGGACGGCATGGGCAAGGCCCCGCATCAGCGCGGAGTCCTTCTCCATCTGGCAGTCGTCGGTCCGTTCGAGGAGCACCCGGAAGTCGCCGCGCAGGGTGCCGGTGTCGATCTGCGAGAGGTCGGCCGGCTTGTTGTGACGCAGGGCCCTGGCGACCAGCTCGGGCTTGCTCCCCCACTGGCGGTAGAGGGTGGCCTTGCTGGAGTGGGTGCGGGCGGCGACGGCGTCCATGGTGAGGGCGTCGTAGCCGACTTCGCGCAGGAGGTCGAGCACGGCTCCGTACAGCTCGGTCTCCCGCTCGGGAGTGAGTCTGCTGCGGGCCATGGCCGGGGCTCCTGTCCGGGGAGGGGTGTCCGTCGAAAGGACTTTCGTACGGTACGAGATTACCCGGGCCCCCAACGAAACGAAACCGTTTCGTACGTGTCCTGAACCACACCGCCGACGGGAACTCGGGCGGCCTCGGCACCGGGGGCGCCCGGCGCCGTCCATGGCAGTCGACGGGGCGGGGCGCGCCACGGGGGGCCGGACCGGGGCCGCGCCACCGGGGAAGGGGCCGGGCCCGCCCCCTTCCGCGAGCGCCCGCGGAGCCGGGCCGCCCGCGCCCCCGCGTACGCCTCCGGAGCCGGGACCCCCCCTCCCCGCGTACGCCCACGGAGCCGGGACCTCCCCTCCCCCGTGAACACCCGCAAACACGTACGAGTTGCCGCGCCCCCTCCCCGCAGAAAGCATGAGGAGGTGAGTGACGACGCCGCGTATCTCCGATTCCCGCACCTCCACGAGGACCTGCTCTGCTTCGCCGCCGAGGACGACCTGTGGATCGCCCCGCTCGTCCCCGAGGGCCACCGGCCCGGCCGGGCATGGCGGCTCACCGTCGACCGGACCCGGGTCGGACACCCCCGCTTCTCACCGGACGGGCGCCACCTCGCGTACACGAGCTGGCGCAGCCTCGACCCCGAGATCCACCTCGTCCCGGTCGACGGCGGGTCCGCCCGGCAGCTCAGCCACTGGGGCTCCACCGACACCCGGGTCTGCGGCTGGACGCCCCCCGGCGACGACGGCCGCTCCGACATCCTCGCCGTCTCCTCGCAGGGCCAGCCCTTCTCCTACTACTCCTGGGCCTACACCGTCCCCACCGACGGCTCCCCCGGCGGCCGGATGCCCTGGGGCCCGGTCTCCGACATCGCCGTCACCGAGCACGAGGGCGAGCGCCGCACCCTGCTCCTCACCGGGAAGCCGCCGCACGAACCGGCCGCCTGGAAGCGGTACCTCGGCGGCGCCACCGGCCGCCTCTGGCTGCACGGCCGACGGCTGCTGCCCGACATCGGCGGCCATCTCGACTCCCCGATGGCCGTCGACGGCCGCGTCGCCTTCCTCTCCGACCACGAGGGCGTCGGCAACCTCTACTCCTGTCTGCCCGACGGCACCGGGCTGCGCCGCCACACCGACCACGACTCCTTCTACGCCCGGCACGCCTCCAGCGACGGCCGCCGGGTCGTCTACCAGTGCGCGGGCGACCTGTGGATCGTCGACGCACTCAGCCCCGACTCCCGGCCCCGGAAGCTGGAGGTCCGGCTCGGCGGGCAGCGCGTCGGCCGCCGCCGCTACCAGGCGCCCGCCGCCCAGCACGTCGACGCGGTCTCCGTGGACGAGACCGGCCGCGCCAGCGCCGTCTCCGTCCGTGGCAGCCTCTACTGGCTCACCCACCGCGACGGCCCCGCCCGCACCATCGGCGACACCCCGGGCGTCCGGGTCAGGCTCCCCGAGATGCTCGGCAGCGGCGGCCAGGTCGCGTACGTCACCGACGCCGAGGGAGAGGACGCGGTCGAGGTTGGCCATCTGCCGCGCGCCAGCGGCGACCGGCCCCCGCGCCGCCTCGCCTCCGGCGGACTCGGCCGGATCGAGGAACTGGTCTCCGACCCCGAAGGCGAGCGGCTGGCCCTCGCCACCCACGACGGCCGCCTGCTCCTCGTCGACGCGACGGAGGACGACGAGGACGGCACGGAGGACGCCGAGGGCGGTGAGGCCGGTGCACACGGTGAAGGCGGTGAAGGCGGTGAGGACGCGACGGGCGGCGGGAGCGACAGGGGCGATGGCGGTACGGGCGCCGGTGGCGCCCCCGACACCGGGCCCACCGAAGGCACGGGCAGCACCAGCGGCACCGGCAGCACCAGGGCCACCGAAGCCGCCGACGCCTCCGGCGACGCCGGAGCCTCCGGCACCCCCTCCGGCGAGGCAACCCCCACACGGACACCCCCCGCACAGCCCGGCCCGGTGGCGGCCACCCCCACCCAGCCCGGCCCGGAAACGGCTTCCCCCGGACGGGTCGCCCCCGCACAGGCCTCCACCACACAGGCCGCCACCCCACAGACCACCCCCGACCCGGCCCCCGCCGGACGCGTCACCGAACTCATCCGTTCCGTCAACGGACCCGTCCGCGACCTCGCCTTCTCGCCCGACGGGACCTGGCTCACCTGGTCGCACCCCGGCATCGGCCGCTCCCTGCGCTCCATCAAGATGGCCCGGATCGCGGGCCCCGGCCCCCGGACCGTCCTGGACGTCACCAACGGGCGCTTCGAGGACGAGAACCCCGTCTTCACCCGGGACGGCCGCTACCTCGCCTTCCTCTCCTGGCGGGGCTTCGACCCGGTGTACGACGTGCACACCGGCGACCTGTCGTTCCCGCTCGGCTGCCGCCCCTACCTCGTACCGCTCTCCTCGGCGACCCCCTCGCCGTTCGCGGTGCTCCCCGACGGGCGCCCGGCGGCCGGGGGCCTCGATCCGGCCGACGACGACACGGAGTCCGCCGACGGGACGGTCACCGTGGAGACCGAGGGACTGGCCGAGCGGGTCACCCCGTTCCCCGTCGCCGCCTCCAAGTACTCCGCGCTGCACCCGGTCAGCGGCGGCGGGCTCGTCTGGCTGCGCTGGCCGATCTCCGGCGCGCTCGGCGAGACCTTCGCCAATCCGGCCGACACCTCGGGCCGCCCCACCCTGGAGCACTTCTCCATCACCAAGGCCCGCAGGAGCGAACTCACCAAGGAGATCGACTGGTTCGCGGTCAGCGGCGACGGCAGCAGGCTGGTGGTCGCCGAGGAGGGCGAGCTGCGGGCGGTGCCCGCGACCGAGCCCGCCGACGGCGACTCGACCGTCTATCTGGACCTGCGGCGCATCCTCCACGAGATCGACCCGGGGGCCGAGTGGCGGCAGGCCTTCGACGAGGCGGGCCGGATCGTCCGCGCCTACTTCTGGGAGCCCGGCATGGGCGGGGTCGACTGGACGGCCGTCCTCGACCAGTACCGGCCCCTCGTCGAACGGGTCGCCTCCCCCGACGAGTTCGCCGACCTGCTCCGCGAGGTCCTCGGCGAACTCGGCACCTCCCACGCGTACGTCACCCCCGCCCGCCGCAACGAGGGACCCCCGCACTACCAGCGGCCCATGGGCCTGCTCGGCGCCAACCTCGTTCCCCGCGAGGCCGGCTGGACGGTGAAGCGCATCCTGCCGGGCGAGTCGTCCGACTCCAAGGCCCGCTCCCCGCTCGCCGGTACGGGCATCCGCACGGGCGCGGTCCTCACCCATGTCGACGGGCGGCCCGTGAACCCGGTCACCGGGCCGTACCCGCTGCTCTCCGGCACCGGCGGCACCACCGTCGAGCTGACCTTCACACCCGCGGGGGGCGAGGGCGGGACCCGCCGTGTCGCCGTCGTCCCGCTGGTCGACGAACGGCCGCTGCGCTACCAGGACTGGGTGGCCAAACGCCGGGCGGTGGTCAGACAGCTGAGCGGCGGCCGATGCGGCTACCTCCACATCCCCGACATGGGCGGCTCGGGCTGGGCCCAGTTCAACCGCGACCTGCGGATGGAGGTCTCCCGGCCCGCGCTCATCGTCGACGTCCGGGGCAACGCGGGCGGCAACATCAGCGAACTCGTCATCGAGAAGCTCACCCGGAAGATCCTCGGCTGGGACCTCACCCGCAACGCCCAGCCCGTCAGTTACGCCTCCAACGCCCCGCGCGGCCCCGTCGTCGCCCTCGCCGACGAGGCCACCTCGTCGGACGGCGACATGATCACCGCCGCGTTCAAGCTGCTGGGCCTCGGTCCGGTCGTCGGCCAGCGCACCTGGGGCGGGGTCGTCGGCATGACCGGCCGCCACCGGCTCGGCGACGGCACCCAGATCACGGTGCCGATGAACGCGGCCTGGTTCCCCGAGTACGGCTGGTCCCTGGAGAACCACGGCGTGGAACCGGACCTCGCGGCCCTGCGCACCCCGCTCGACTGGGCCGAGGGCCGCTACGCGCAGCTCGACGACGCCGTCCACGTGGCGCTCTCGCTCCTCGCGAAGACCCCGGCGGCCGGCCCCCCGGGCTACGAGGACCTCCCGGACCGCTCCCGCCCGCCCCTGCCGCCGAGACCGTGACGCCCCACCGGGACCGGAGCCCTCAACTCCGGCCCCGGTCCCGGCCCTCCTCCGGTCCCGTTCCCGTCCCCAGCCCCAGCCCCGGCTCCGGCTCCGGCTCCGTTCCCAGCCCCGGCTCCGGCGAAGTTCCGGTCCTCAGGAGGCGGCGGCCCCGTACGACAGACCCAGGTCCAGCTCGTACGAGGTCCCCGCGCGCCCGTCCAGCGTCACGCTGCCGACCGCGCCGAACCCGGCCCGGCCGAGCACGGCCCTCGACCCGTCGTTGTCGAGGGTCGTGACGGCGGTCAGCCTGCTCAGCCCGTACGCCTCCCGGGCCAGCCTGCACACCTCCCGCACCCCGGCCGTCGCCACGCCCCGCCCGGTCGCCCGCCGGGCCACCCGGTAGCCCAGTTCGGCGCCCCCGTCGGCGACGTCGAGGAGGTTGAACCGCCCGAGGACCTCCCCGCCCTCCCCCACGAGCACATGGAAGTGGATCGTCCCGGTCTCCTGCTCGTCGAGCAGCGCCCGGTGCCGTTCCTCGAAGGCGGTGAAGTACGCGTCGCCCCGGTCGGGCACGGACGCGGCGAAGTAGGCCCGGTTCTCGCGCTCGAAGGCGAGCAGGGCGGGTGCGTGATCGGAGCGCAGTCGCTCAAGTACGGCCATGGCCGTCACGGTACGAAGATCCGCCGCCCGGTGCGTACGACTTTTCGGCCGGAGGCGTCCGGTCCAGCGCGGCGCGCACCGCCCGCGCCCCGGTCCGGGCGCGCGGGACCGGCCCCGGACGGCCCCGACCGTACCCCGGACACCCGCTCGCGAAGGCGCACCCGGTGCCTCACCGGGTGCGCCTCGCGCGGACGGGGCCCGCGGGGCCGCCGTCAGGCGTCGTAGTCCTGGTCGAAACGGTCCTGGGCCTCCTGCTGGGCCCGTTGCGTCTCGCTCTTGCCCCGGTCGCCCGCCTGGGAGGCACGCTCGGACGCCTCGTCCTTCGCCTTGCCCTTCGCCTGCCTGGCCTGCTCCTTGAGCTGTTCCGCCTTGTCCTTGAACTGGTCCTGGATGCCCATGAAAGGTCACTCCTAGAAGGGTGTGAGGGGGACGGGGCGGTGTGCCCCGTGGGCCTCGACCAGCCTCGCACGGGCGAACATTCCACGCATTTCGATCAGTTACGGACGGCTACCGCTGGAAGGGGCCCCGGTCCTGGCCTTCTCGTCGGCCGCGCCGCCCGCCCCCACGAGCCCCTTGGGCACGGAGCCGAGCCGGGGCGCGAAGCGCTTCATCTCGCGCTGTCCGACGGTCGCGATCATCCCCGGCAGGTACCCCCGGAGCGCCTGCATCCCGCGCAGCCACCCCTGCGCGTACACATGGGCGGAGCGCCGCTCGATGCCCGCCACGATCCGGTCGACGGCCGGGCCGAGGGGGTACGTGCGGTTCGCCGGCCACGGCAGCCGCTGCCGCAGCTCCCGCATCACGTCGTCCTCGTCGGCGCCCCGGACCATGTCCGTGTCGGTCCAGGAGAGATAGCCGACGCCGACCCGCACCCCCTGGTACGCGACCTCGGCGCGCAGGCTGTGCGCGAACGCCTCGACGCCCGACTTGGAGGCGCAGTACGCCGTCATCATCGGCGCCGGGGTGAGCGCGGCGAGCGAGGCGATCTGGAGGAAGTACCCCCGGGACTCCATGAGGACGGGCAGGAACGCCCGGCCGGTCACGGCGCCGCCGATCAGGTTGACCTCGATGACCCGCCGCCAGGCCGCCGGGTCGGAGTCGACGAACGGGCCGCCCGCCGCGACCCCGGCGTTGGCGACGACGATGTCCACCTTCCCGAACCGTTCCTTCACCTCGGCCGCGACCCGGGCCATCGCCTCGTGGTCGGTGACGTCGGCGTGCCACCAGTCGGCCTCGGTGTGCAGCCGCCCGGCGACCTCCTTCAGCTGCTCCGGCTCCAGGCCGACGAGCGCGATCCGCGCGCCGCGCGCGGACAGCTTGCGGGCCAGGAGCTCCCCGACCCCGCGGGCGCCTCCGGTGACGACCGCGACCTGTCCTTCCAGGCTCACCCGGCTCATGCCTTCTCCTCCGTCTCCAGGTACGTGCTGGTCAGTTCACGGATGCGGGCGGTGACGGCCTCGGGGGCCTCCACCGGTGTCATATGACCCATGCCCGGAAGTTCGAGCAGTCCCACGCACTGCGGCAGCATCGCGGCCATGGCCCGGGAGTGCGGGGGCGGGGTGAGCCGGTCGGCGGTGCCGACGAGGACCGCGACCGGCAGGTCCAGGGCCCGCAGGCCCGCCTCCAGGTCGATCCCGGCGAGGACCCGGGACCAGCCGACGCGGGCCCCGCGCGGGCAGGCGTGCACGATCCGGGCGCAGGCGTCGACCCGGTCGGGGGCGGAACCCGGTCCCATCGTCGCGTACTTGAGGATCTTCTTCGAGACCGCGTTCACCGGGCCGAAGGGCGCCCTGGCACCGAGGACGCCCTTGGTGAGCCGGGTGCGCCGGGCGCTGGGGCGGCCGGGGACCACGGTGGCCTCGGCGGTCAGCCGGGACGGGCCGGTGGAGCAGAGCAGCAGGGCCGCCGCGTGGGCCCTGAGGCCGGGCCGGTCGGCCGCCGCCATGAGGGTCATGCCGCCCATGGAGTGTCCGGCGACGACGGCCTTCTCGCCGGGGGCGAGGGTGGCCGCGAGGACCGCTTCGAGGTCGTCGGCGAGCGCCCGGACGGCGTAGCCGGAAGGCCCGGCGGGGGCCGGGGAGCGGCCGTGGCCGCGCTGGTCGTAGGCGATGACGCGGTGGTCGGCGGCGAGGGACCTGATCTGCGCGGCCCAGAAGGCGATCGAGCAGGTCCAGCCGTGGGCGAGGACGACGGCGGGCGCGTTCTCGGGGCCGTAGGTCTCGACGTGGACGGGGGAGCCGTCGGCGGAGACGGCGGTGAGCTCGCGGGACGGGGGCAGTGGGGTCAGGTGCCTGCTCACCGTGCGTTCTCCTTCGTACGGGGGGCATCGCCGTCCTTCGGGGCGCCACCCTCGGCGGCCGGGGCGGCCGAGACGGCGGGGGTGGCCGGGGCGGCCGGGGCGGCTGAGACGGCGGCGGCGGGGGCGGTCGGCCGGGGGGCGCGGATCACCTCGTACTCGGAGAGGTCGACCTGCCGGGTCTCGCGCCGGAACTCGCCGGTCGTGCCGGGCCACAGGGTGGTGTTGCGTCCGTTGGCGTCGAGGTACCAGCTCTCGCAGCCACCGGCCCAGACGGTGCGTTCCATCCGCTTCTGGACCTTGCGGTTCCAGGCGCCGACGGCGGAGGGCCGGGCGGCGAGGGCGGCGCGTCCGCCGAGGACGTCCAGCTGACGGAGGTAGTCCGCCAGGTAGTTCAGCTGGGACTCGATCATGAGGATCATCGAGGAGTTCCCGAGGCCCGTGTTGGGGCCGATGACGGTCAGGAAGTTGGGGAATCCGGCGGCGGTGGCGCCGCGCAGCGCCGCCATGCCGTTCTTCCAGGACTCGGCGAGGCTCCGCCCGTCCGCGCCGATGACCCGCTCGGCGATCGGCAGGTCGGTGACGTGGAAACCCGTACCGAAGACGATCACGTCGGCCTCGGTCTCGGTGCCGTCGGCGCCGACGAGGGTCGAGCCGCGGACTTCGCGGAGCCCGGCGGCGACGACCTCCACATTGGGCTGTGTGACGGCCGGGTAGTAGGTGCTGGAGAGCAGGATGCGCTTGCAGCCGATGCGGTACGAGGGGGTCAGCTTGGCCCGCAGGACGGGGTCCTCGACCGCCTTGGCGAGATTGGCCCTGGCGAGCTTCTCGACGAGTCCCAGCACGTCGGGGTGCTTGGTGAAGGCGCCGACCTGGAGTTCCCTGATGCCCCAGAGGAGGCCCCGGCGCGCGGTGCCGGTGGCGGGCACGGCACGGTGCAGCCAGCGCTCGGGGCGGCTGATGGCCCGGTCCATACGGCGCATCACCCAGGGGGGCGTGCGCTGGAAGAGGGTGAGCCGTCCGACCTCCGGCTGGATCGCGGGCACGATCTGGATGGCGGAGGCGCCGGTGCCGATCATGGCGACGCGCTTGCCGGCGAGGTCGTGGTCGTGGTCCCAGCGGGCCGAGTGGAAGACCTTGCCGGGGAAGCCCGCGAGCCCCGGGATGTCGGGGATCCTGGGGTCGGAGAGCGGTCCGGTGGCGGAGACGACGACATCGGCGCTGAAGCCGCCGCGGCTGGTCTCGATCTCCCAGCGGAGCGCCTCGGCGTCCCAGGCCATCCGCAGGACCTCGTGGCCGAGGCGCAGATGGGGGCGGATGCCGAAGGTGTCGGTGACGTGTTCGAGGTAGGCGCGGATGTGGCGCTGGCCGGAGAAGGTGCGGGGCCAGTCGGGGTTGGGCGCGAAGGAGAAGGAGTAGAGGTGGGAGGGGACGTCGCAGGCACAGCCGGGGTAGCTGTTGTCCCGCCAGGTGCCGCCCACGGAGTCGGCCCGTTCCAGGACCACGAAGTCGGTGATGCCCTCGCGGCGCAGCCGGACGGCGGCGCCGAGGCCACCGAATCCCGATCCGATCACCGCCACCCGTACGTGCTCGTGCTTCGCCATGCCGCCTCCCGCGCGCCCGGCCGATCGCGCCAGCAATCACTGGCACAGTCGGGACTGTAGAGCAGTGACATACCGAGCGGTAGGGGTACGACGAGGGAAAGTTACCGGCGGTACAACATAGGCTGGCGGGCGTGACGGACGGATGGGACGAAGGACCGGGCAGGACGCCGGGCGCCCGCGCGGCGACGGGCGGAGACCCCGGCGGGACGGCGGGAAGCGCCACGGCGACCGGCGGGGGCGTACGCGAGTACCGCATGGAGGAGCTCGCCGCCGCCGCCGGGATCACCGTGCGCACCCTGCGCTTCTACCGGGAGCGCGGCCTGATCCCGCCGCCCCGCCGGGAGGGCAGGATCGCCTGGTACGACGAGCAGCACCTGGCCCGGCTCCGCACCATCGCCGCCCTCCTGGAGCGCGGTCACACCCTCAACGGCATCGCCGACCTCACCACCGCCTTCGAGAGCGGCCGCAACGTCCGCGAGGTCCTCGCCCTGGGCGCCCCCAGCGAGGAGGAGCCGGTCCGCCTCACCCCCGAGGAGCTGGCGGACCACTTCGCGGGCGAGGTCACCCCGGACAACCTCGCCGCCGCCCTGGACCTGGGCTACCTCGTGACCGACGGCGAGGAACTGGTCCACATCAGCCGCAGGCTGCTCGACGTCTCCGCCGCCCTCGTCCGCGAGGGCGTCCCGCTCGCCGAGGTCCTCAAGGCGGGCTCCCGGGTCCGCGAGCACGCCGACGCGCTCGCGGACCTCTTCGCCGACCTGCTGCGCACCCACGCCGCCGGGGACGACCCGTGGCGCCTGCGGCCCCTGGCGAAGAGCGTGGTGGAGGCGGAACTGTCGATGGCCCTCGACCGCCGCCTGGGCCCGGGAAAGCCCCCCGCCTGAGAGGGGAGCCGAGGCGGGACGGGACGGGACGGCGGCCGAGGCGTCACAGAACAGCGGACGGCGAGGACGGGCGAGGCGCCGAGGGCACGAGGCCCCCGCCGCCCCCTGCCCCCCTCCCCGGCCTCAGAGCTCGTAGACGACGGTCACGGGGGCGTGGTCGCTCCACCGCTCGGCATGGGTCTCGGCCCGCTCCACGTACGCCTTGACCGCCTTGGCCGCGAGGCCGGGGGTGGTCATCTGGTAGTCGATCCGCCAGCCGGTGTCGTTGTCGAAGGCCCGGCCCCGGTAGGACCACCAGGAGTAGGGGCCCTCCTGGTCGGGGTGGAGGGCCCGCACGACGTCGACGTAGCCGCCGTCCTCCGCGTCGAGGAGCCGGTCGAGCCAGGCGCGCTCCTCGGGCAGGAAGCCCGCGTTCTTCTTGTTGGACTTCCAGTTCTTGAGGTCGGCCTCGCGGTGGGCGATGTTCCAGTCGCCGCAGACGACGACCTCGCGGCCGTCGGCGGCGGCCCGCTCCCGCAGCCCCTTGAGGTAGGGCAGGAACTCCTCCATGAACCGGTACTTCTCGTCCTGGCGCTCGGTGCCGACCTCGCCGGAGGGCAGATAGAGGCTGGCGACGGTCACACCGGGCAGATCGGCCTCGACGTACCGGCCGCTGTCGTCGAACTCCGTCGACCCGAAGCCGACGCGCACCCGGTCCGGCTCGCGGCGGGTGTAGAGGGAGACGCCCGCGCGGCCCTTGGCGGCGGCGGGCGCGTGGACGGTGAACCAGCCCTCGGGGGCCCGCAGCTCCGGCGGCAGCTGCGCCTCCTCGGCACGCACTTCCTGGAGACAGACGGCATCGGCGGTGGTCCCGCCCAGCCACTCGACGAAACCCTTCTTGGCGGCGGCGCGGAGCCCGTTGACATTCGCTGAGGTGACAGTGACCATCCCGGGAGGATACCGATTCCCCCCGGTCCGCATAGATGTACGATGCATCGCATGAACATCCAGCCCGTGCCCTACGACCACCCCGACGCCGTCGCACTCGACGCCGAGGTCCAGGCGGAGTACGCCGCCCGCTACGACGACGAGGGCGACGTCACACCGCTGGACGCCGGGATGTTCGCCCCGCCCCGCGGTCTCTACCTGCTCGCCTACGACCCCGAGGGCCGTCCGGTCGCCACCGGCGGCTGGCGCACCCAGGACAAGAACGACGCGGGCTACGAGAACGGCGACGCCGAGCTGAAGCGCATGTACGTCGTCCCCGGCGCCCGGGGCCTCGGCCTGGCCCGCCGCGTCCTCGCCGCCCTGGAGTCCGACGCCCGCGCGACGGGCCGCACCCGCATGGTCCTGGAGACGGGCATCGCCCAGCCGGAGGCGATAGCCCTCTACGTCTCCAGCGGCTACGAGCCCTGCGCCAAGTTCGGCCTCTACCGCGACCACCCCAGCAGCCGCTGCTACGCGAAGCCGCTGGTCTGACCCGACTCGGCCCTCGACCCAGGACCCCCGCCGGACGCCGGGCAGCAGCCCGGGTGACGGCGGTTCAGGTCCAGGTCCAGGTTCAGGTTCAGGTCAAGCACGAGGGCTTCCGCCCCCGGAACGACGAAAATCCCGCCCGATCTTTCGATCGGACGGGATTCCCGTTTGTCTGTGGACCTGTGGGGATTTGAACCCCAGACCCCCTCGATGCGAACGAGGTGCGCTACCAGACTGCGCCACAGGCCCTTGCGACGTGTGAAACATTAGCACCCCGACCGGCCCAGACAGAAATCAGTGCCTTCGCAGGTCAGCGCGGGGCTCACTCGTTGGCCGCGCGGGGCCTCTCGTCGTCGTCCGCGTACTGGTCGAAGAGCGGGGTGCGGCCGTGGTCGTGGCCCCGGGGGGCACGGCGACGGGGGGCCGGGGGCGCGGCGGGGGCCGGGTCGGCCGCCGTGGAGGAGCGGGCGGCGCTCCAGGTCTCCGGGTCCGTGATGTCGATGCCGCCGGAGGCGCGGGGCGCGACCGGGGCGGTGACGTAGGTGGGCAGCGGGACGGGGACGGGGTCCCAGCTGTCGCCGCGGGCCGGGCGGCGTTCGCGCTGCTGGTCGACCCACTCCGCGTGGTCGGTCTGCTCGACGAGGGCCCGCCGGTCCGCCTCCTGCGGGGAGGGCCCGGCGGAGGGTTCGGGGGTCGGTTCGGGGGTGGGCGCAGGGCGCCTGCTCTCCCGCAGCCGCGCCGCGGCGGCCTCGGCGCGCCGCCGGTCCATGACGTACACGAAGCGGCGGCGTTCCTGGACGCGCAGATGCACGATGTACGCGCTGAGGAGCAGCGCGGGCACGGCCGGCGCCCACAGGAAGGCGACGCCGCCGACGGCGGCGACGACCGCGCCGAGGGTGAAGCCCGCGAAGAGGAGCGTGGTGGTGCGCCGCCGCCGGGCGAGGACCTCGCCCCGGCGAGCGCGCTCGGCGGCGCCCGGGGCGGGGCGGCCGGGGGCGGGCTGCGGTGCCGGTACGGGTTCGGGCTCCGGGAGTTCCAGGCGCGCTTCCGTTCTGGCCGCGGGCGCGGAGAAGGCCCGGACGTCGGCCGAGCCGAGGGGCTCGGTCGCCGCGTCCGGGTCGACGTCGGGCGTCGGACCTTCCACCGTACGGTCCCGCTGCTTGAGCTCCTTGGCGTAACGGCGCTCCATGCCCGCCCGTCCGGAAAGCAGCCGGATGGCGGTGCTGAAGCGTTCGGTGGGACGGGCTTCGTTCAGCTCGTCCTGCCTGCGGAGCCACATCGGCACCAAGTAGGCGGCCCAGGCCCCGACGATGACTGCGTAGATGAGGCCGCTGCTGCTCACGCCTCACACGGTAGAGGGGTTCACGGGGGGGCATCGGCCAATTGGGCCGGTGTGTCGCACGATCTCGCTGATATCACTGAAGTTTTTTGTGATTGTTCAGATCGGTTGTCCCTCAACTACCGATTGAATTCGAACACTTATTTTATTCTGGCGCGGTGCCAGCGTCTGAGCAGTCCGTCCGGCACCTCTTCCGCCGTGAGCGCGAAGACCAGATGATCCCGCCAGGCCCCGTCGATGTGCAGATAGCGGGGCCGCAGCCCCTCCTCGCGGAAGCCCAGTTTCTGCACGACCCGGAGCGAGGGCCCGTTCTCCGGGCGGATGCACACCTCCATGCGGTGCAGACCGACCGTGCGGAAGCAGTGGTCGACCGCGAGGGCGACCGCCGTCGGCATCACCCCGCGCCCGGCGACCTCACCGTCCACCCAGTAGCCCACGTGCCCCGAACACATCGAGCCCCAGGTGATCCCGGCGACCGTCAGCTGGCCGACGAGCCGTCCCCGGTACTCGATGACGAACGGCAGCATCCGGCCCGCGTTCGCCTCCGACCGCAGATGGCGCACCATCTGCCGGTACGTGGGCCGCTCGGCGGCCGGTCCGTCCGGCGGGGGCGGCGGGACCGTCGCCTCCCAGGGCCGCAGCCAGTCGCGGTTGCGCCGGTTCACCTCGCGCCAGGCCGCGTGGTCACGCAGTCTGATCGGGCGGAGCAGTACCTCCCCGTCGACGAGGACGACCGGCCAGGACGGGATCACGACGGGCCCGGGTGGTCGCCGCCGCGGATCTGGTCGACGGCGTGCCGCAGCAGCGGCTCCAGGACGGCGAGCCCGTCCCTGACCCCGCCGGGCGAACCCGGCAGGTTCACGACCAGGGTGCCGCCCGCGACCCCCGCCAGACCCCGGGAGAGCGCCGCCGTGGGCACCTTCTCCCGGCCGTACGCGCGGATCGCCTCGGGGATGCCCGGGATCTCCCGGTCCAGGACCCGGCGGGTCGCCTCGGGCGTCCGGTCGGTGGGCGAGATGCCCGTACCTCCGGTGGTGACGATCACGTCGTACCCGGCGGCGACACCCGCCCGCAGCGCCGCCTCGACCGGCGCCCCGTCCGGGACGACCTCGGGGCCGTCCACGGCGAAACCGGCCCGGGTCAGGCCCTCGGCGACCAGCGGGCCGCCCCGGTCCTCGTAGACCCCGGCCGCCGCCCGGTTGGAGGCGGTGACGACCAGCGCGGAGTACGGGGCGGTCAGGGCCCCGCCGACCCCGGCGCTGAGAGCCGCGGGCACGGGCTCCGCCTCTTCCGTGCCCGCGCCCCGTTCGTGTGCGTGGTCGTGCGTGCCCGACACCCGGCCCGCCCGGGTCACGACTCGCCCCGGGTCCAGTGGCCCGACTTCCCGCCGGTCTTCTCCTCCACCCGTACGTCGGAGATGACCGCGCCCTTGTCGACCGCCTTCACCATGTCGACGACCGTGAGCGCCGCCACCGACACCGCCGTCAGGGCCTCCATCTCGACCCCGGTGCGGTCCGTGGTCCGCACCGTCGCCAGGATCTCCACGGCCTCGTCGGTGACCGCCAGGTCCAGCGTCACGCCCGACAGGGCCAGCGGATGGCAGAGCGGGATCAGCTCCGGGGTCTTCTTGGCGCCCATGATCCCGGCGATCCGGGCCGTGGCCAGCGCGTCGCCCTTCGGGACGCCCTCGCCGCGCAGCAGCCCGACCACGCGCGGCGAGACGAGGACCCGCCCGCTGGCACGCGCGGTGCGGGACGTGACGTCCTTCGCCGATACGTCGACCATGCGGGCCGCGCCCGCCTCGTCGATGTGGGTGAGACCTTGCTGCGTGCTCATGCCCGTGACACTCCCGGTCGCTGTGTGGGACGACACCGTACCCCCACCCTCGCCCCGTCAGCCGAGGAGGACCACCTCCAGCTCGGTGCCCGGTTCCACGCTCCGCGTCTCCTCCGGGACCACCAGCAGGCAGTCCGCGTGCGCGAGGGCCGCGATCAGATGGGAACCCGCACCGCCCACCGGAGTGACGGTGCCCGCCTCCGGGTCGTACGTCCCCCGGAGGAACTGGCGGCGCCCGGCCGGTGACGACAGCGGACCGTCGGCGGCGAGCCTCGCCCGCTCCCGGGGCCGGTGCAGCTCCGCCAGACCCATCATGGCCCGGATCGCCGGACGGACGAACAGCTCGAAGGACACGTACGAGGAGACCGGGTTGCCCGGCAGCGCCAGCAGCGGGATCTGCTCGGCACCGATCGCGCCGAAGCCCTGCGGTTTGCCCGGCTGCATCGCCAGCCGACGGAAGTCGACCTGCCCGTCGGCGCTCAGCGCCTCCTTCACCACGTCGTACGCGCCGACGCTCACCCCGCCCGTGGTCACGATCAGATCGGCCCGGATCAGCTGGTCCTCGACGGTCGCCCGCAGCGACTCGGCGTCGTCGGCGACGGCCCCCACCCGGTAGGCGAGGGCGCCCGCGTCCCGCGCGGCGGCGGCCAGCGCGAAGCTGTTGGAGTCGTGGATCTGGCCCTCGCCCAGCGCCTCCCCCGGCTGGACCAGTTCGCTGCCGGTGGACATGACGACCACCCGGGGGCGGGGCCGCACCCGGACGGTGCCGCGCCCGATCGCGGCCAGCAGCCCGATCTGCGGCGGCCCCAGGACCGTGCCCGCCGCCAGCGCCAGCTCCCCGGCCCGGACATCGCTGCCGCGCGCCCGGACATGGGCCCGGTCCTCGACCGGGCGGTGCACCCGGACCTCGCCCGCCGCGCCCCCGGGCGAGGTGCTGGCGGCGCTCATACCGGTGGCGGCGCCCCCGCCCGTACCGCCGTCGGTCCACTCGACGGGGACGACGGCCCCGGCGCCGGGCGGCAGCGGGGCACCGGTCATGATCCGGGCGGCCTGCCCCGGGCCGACCTCCGGCAGACCCCCGGCGCCCGCGGCGACGTCCCCGACGACCGTGAGGACGGCGGGGAACTCCTCGGTGGCCCCCGCGACATCGGCGACCCGGACCGCGTACCCGTCCATGGAGCTGTTGTCGAAGGGCGGCAGCGCGATCGGCACCGTCACGTCCTCGACGAGGACACAGCCCTGGGCGTCGAGGAGCTGGAGCTCGATGGGTTCGAGCGGGCCGACGGCCGCGAGGATGTCCGCCAGGTGCTCGTCCACCGTCCACAGACCGTGCTCCGGGCCCGCGCAGGCGTCCGCGGGGCCCGTCTCGTGCCCGAGGTCGTGCCCGTCCCGGCCACCGTCCCCGGTCCCGCCGGGCCCGTCGTGGCCGGGCCGCTCCCCGTGCTCGCCGTGGGACTCCGCCGGTGCCGTGCTGCTGCTCAAGGCGCTACATCTCCTCGTTGACGTATCTCCGGAGCCAGCTCCGGAAGTCCGGTCCCAGATCTTCACGTTCACACGCGAGTCTGACAATGGCACGCAGATAGTCCCCGCGGTCGCCGGTGTCGTAGCGGCGCCCCTTGAACACCACCCCGTGCACCGGCCCGCCGATCTTCTCGTCGGAGGCCAGCTTCTGCAGGGCGTCGGTCAGCTGGATCTCCCCGCCGCGCCCCGGCTCGGTCTCCCGCAGCGTCCGGAAGACCGCCGGATCGAGCACATAACGGCCGATGATCGCGTAGTTGCTGGGCGCCTCGCCCGCGTCCGGCTTCTCGACCAGGTCGGTCACCTTCACCACGTCCCCGTCGACGGTCCCCTCGACCGCCGCGCAGCCGTACAGGTGGATCTGCGAGGGATCGACCTCCATGAGGGCGATCACACTGCCGCCCTCCCGCTCCTGCACCTCGACCATCCGCGCGAGCAGCGGATCGCGCGGGTCGATCAGGTCGTCGCCGAGGAGGACCGCGAACGGCTGGTCGCCGACGTGCGGCGCGGCGCACAGCACGGCGTGCCCGAGGCCGCGCGGGGCGCCCTGGCGCACGTAGTGCATGGTGGCGAGGTCGCTGGACTCCTGGACCTTGGAGAGGCGTTCGCCGTCGCCCTTCCGGCTCAGGGCCTCCTCCAGCTCGTAGTTCCGGTCGAAGTGGTCCTCCAGGGGACGCTTGTTCCGGCCGGTGATCATCAGTACGTCGGAGAGCCCGGCGGCGACCGCCTCCTCGACGACGTACTGGATGGCCGGCTTGTCGACGACCGGCAGCATCTCCTTCGGCGTCGCCTTGGTCGCCGGAAGGAAGCGGGTGCCGAGACCGGCGGCCGGGATGACAGCCTTGCTGATCCGGCCGAGCCTGGGGAGCGACTGATTCATGCGGAGAAGCTTAGTCGTTCGTAATGAGAAGAAGATGTGGGTCCGGTTAACTTCCTCCGCATAAAGAGAGTTACGAGAACTTCGCACCTTCACGGGAGACCTTCCATGACATCCGAGACACCCCGGGCAACCGAGATGTCCGAAAAGGCCGTGCTGCGCCGTCGACTTCTGGCCGCACGCGCCGAGCGGGACTCCGGGTCCCTGGCGCACACGGCCGAATCCCTCGCCCGCCGGGGAATCGAACTGGCCGAACTCTCCGGGGCGTCCACGGTCGCCGCCTATGTGTCGGTGGGCCGCGAACCGGGCACGCGCGCCCTGCTCGACGCGCTCCACGCGCGCGGGGTGCGGGTCCTGCTTCCCGTCCTGCTCCCCGACAACGACCTGGACTGGGCCGCGTACGAGGGTCCCGGCGGGCTGGTGAGGGCGGGCCGGGGACTGCTCGAACCGGCCGGTCCCCGGCTCGGCCCCGACGCGGTGTGCGCGGCCGACGCGGTCCTGCTGCCGGGCCTCGCGGTCGACGGGCGGGGGATGCGGCTCGGCCGGGGCGGCGGCTCGTACGACCGGGTGCTCGCCCGCCTCGCACGCGCGGGCGTGGACCCGGCCCTGGTGGTGCTCCTGTACGCGGACGAGGTGGTCGCCCGGGTCCCGGAGGAACCGCACGACCACCCCGTGCACGCGGTGGTGACCCCGGCGGGGGTCACCCGTTTCCGCGGCCCCGCTACGGCTTGAGCAGCAGCGTGTCCTTGGTCGTCGCCTCGACCGCCGCCTTCCCGAACGCCCAGTCGTACAGCTCGCCCCGCGCCCAGGCGTCCGTCTGGTCGGTGTAGTGGGAGCTGAAGGCGTGGCCCGAGGCGCCGGTCAGGTTGATCCACCGGGACTTGTCCCAGTCGCCGACGTTGACGACCATCCGCATCGACGGCACCCAGATGACCTCGTAGCCGCCGGCCGCGTTCCAGCCGGTGGCGTCGACGGCCGCCTCGCCGCCGCCCAGGTTCCACGGGCCCCGGTTGAGGAGCCGCTGCACGACGTCGGGTCCCGCGGTGCCGAGGGTCTGGTTGCGCAGGGTCAGCTGGTGCAGCCGGCCCCAGCTCCAGCTGGAGACGTCCTTGCCGAGCTTGGCGGTCAGCTCCCAGCGCGCGTCCTTCATGGCGCGGGCCAGCAGCTGGTCACGGGTCTCGGTGGCGGCGTCGAGGCGGTTGCCGGGGGTGGTCCACCACTCGCTCTTCTCCTGCTTGAGGAGCGGGCGGACCACCTCGTACCAGCGGTCGCCGCCGTCCGGCTGGGCCGAGTCGGGGTCGCGCTGGCCGCATTCCCGCACGAGCTTGTTCTGCTCGTCGACCGGGCCGGTGGAGTCGGCGGGGCGGACGTTGACGCACTCGCCCTCGGGGCGCAGTTCCTTGGGCAGCTTCTCGCCGAAGGCCAGCTTGAGGACGTTGCGCCAGACCGCGTTGAAGTAGGCGGCGGCGGCCGAGTCGGGTTCCTGGGTGTAGTCCCAGCCCTCCAGGAGCTTCTGCGCCTCGCGGACGTACGGGTCGGAGATGTCGACCTTCAGCAGGAGCGGGTTCAGCAGGGTCGCGATCTCGCTGCGGTTGTCGGTCTGCATGGTCCGCATGTCGTCCGGCGAGATCTTCCCGCCGTCCTTGGTCTTCGACTCGATGAGGTCGTTGATCCGCTGGCTGCGCGAGCCGTAGCCCCAGTCCTTGGTGAGCAGGTCGGGGTAGGTCTTGTGGTCGATCACGGCCTGGTTGGCGGTGACGATGTAGCCGCGCTCGGGGTTGTACTCGTAGGGCAGCCGGTCGAAGGGGATGTAGCCCTTCCAGCGGTACGAGGAGTCCCAGCCGGGCGCCGGGAGGGTGCCGTCGCCCTTGCCGCGCTGCGGGATCTTGCCGGGCGACTGGTAGCCGATGTTGCCCTCGGTGTCGGCGTAGATCAGGTTCTGGGACGGGACCTCGAAGTTCTTGGCGGCGGCCCGGAACTCGTCGAAGTCCTTCGCGCGGTCGAGGGCGAAGATCGCGTCCATCGACTTGCCGGGCTGGAGCGCGGTCCACTGGAGGGAGACGCCGTAGCCGGTGCCGCGGTCGGGGGCGGAGTTGCCGACGGGGGCCTTCTGGCCGACCTTCTCCAGTTCGGCGGAGCGGTCGGAGACGAGCGGGCCGTGGCCGGTGGAGCGGACGGTGATCCTGCGGTCGCTGCCGCCCGCGACCTTGATGACCTCTTCGCGGGTGGTGAAGGGCTTGACCTTGCCGTCGACGAGGTAGCCGTCGGGGCCGATCCGCTCCAGGTAGAGGTCGGTGACGTCGGCGCCGAGGTTGGTGAGACCCCAGGCGATCTTGTCGTTGTGTCCGATGATCACACCGGGCATGCCGGAGAAGGTGTATCCGGCGACGTCGTAGCGGCAGGTGGCCGAGACCGAGCGGCAGTGCAGGCCCATCTGGTACCAGAGGGACGGGAGCTGCGGCGCGAGGTGCGGGTCGTTGGCGAGCAGCGGCTTGCCGGAGGTCGTGTACTTACCGCCGACGACCCAGGAGTTCGAGCCGATGCCGTTGCCGTTCGGGCCGAGCAGGGCCGGGACCCCGTCGAGGACCTCGGAGAGCGCGCCGAGCTGCGCCTGCGCACCGGAGCCGTCGGAGCTGTTGGTGCCGTCGGAGCCGTTCGTGCCGTTCGCGCTGTTCGAGCCGCCGGGGGCGGTGCTCGGGGTGTCGCCGGTGGTCGTCCCGTCGCCCTCGTCCGCCTTGGCCTTCGGGTCGAACTTCCCGGTCTCCCCGTCGACCGCTCCCCCGCCGACGATCGGCTGGTGGAGCGCGTACGGGTACTCCGGGTACAGCTGCTTGATCTGGCTCGCGCTCAGCCTGCTCGTCATCAGCGAGCGGTCGATCTCGTCCTGCATGTTGCCGCGCAGGTCCCAGGCCATCGCCTTGAGCCAGGCCACCGAGTCCACCGGCGTCCACGGCTCGATCGCGTAGTCGTTGGTGAGGGCCAGAGCCGCGTACTCCACCGAGATCGCGGCCGGGTCCCGGTCCTTCAGATAGGCGTTGACGCCCTCCGCGTACGCCTGGAGGTACTTCTTCGTCTCCTGCGACAGGACCGTGTCGTACTCCTGCTGCGCGACCCGGCGCCAGCCGAGCGTGCGCAGGAAGGAGTCCGTCTCGACCTGGCTCTCGCCGAACATCTCCGAGAGGCGGCCCGCGGTCACGTGCCGCCGGACGTCCATCTCGTAGAAACGGTCCTGCGCCTGGACGTAGCCCTGGGCGCGGAACAGGTCCGTCTCGGTGTCCGCGTAGATCTGCGGAACGCCGTTCGCGTCCCTCTTGACCTCGACCTCGCCCGCGAGCCCGTCGAGCCGGATCTCGCCCGTGGTCTGCGGGAACGAGGCCCGGACGGTGCTCACCCCCCAGTACCCGCCCCATCCGACGCCCGCGACCAGGGCGAGGACCAGGACGAGGAGGATCAGGCGGGCGCGCCGCCCTTTCTTCTTGGCGGGGCGCGCGGTCGTGTTGGAGGGCATCGCTGTCCTTCGAGGGGCAGGGTGGTCCTGGAGTACGGGAGCCACCTTAGGCGCAGCGTCCGGGCCGCCCGGACGCGGAGTCGACAAGAAGACCGCACTGATGAGCGAGGAGCCGCGAAGAAGGCGTCAAGAAAACGTTAAAGATTAGGTAAGGTAACGAAGTACCTGCCGCTGGAGGAACGATCCAGCTGCGTGTGAGGGGAAGGAACGGCCACTGACTGTCCACCAGCTCAACGAACTCCTGCTCATCAGCTCCCTCGTGCTGCTGATCGCGGTCGCGGCCGTACGGATCTCGTCCCGGAGCGGGCTCCCCAGCCTGCTGCTCTACCTCGGCATCGGCATCGCCATGGGCCAGGACGGCATCGGCAACGTCGCCTTCGACAACGCCGAGCTCACGCAGGTCATCGGTTACGCGGCCCTCGTCGTGATCCTCGCCGAGGGCGGCCTCGGCACGAAGTGGAAGGAGATCCGGCCGGCGCTGCCCGCCGCGGTCGTCCTCTCCACCGTCGGCGTCGCCGTGAGCGTGGGCATCACGGCCGCGGCCGCCCACTACCTCGTCGGTCTCGACTGGCGGCAGGCCCTCATCATCGGCGCCGTCGTCTCCTCCACCGACGCCGCCGCCGTCTTCTCCGTACTCCGCAGGGTGCCCCTGCCGTCCCGGGTCACCGGCGTCCTGGAGGCCGAATCCGGCTTCAACGACGCCCCCGTCGTCATCCTCGTCGTCGCCTTCTGCACCGCGGGACCGGTCGACCACTGGTACGTCCTGGTCGGGACGATAGCCCTGGAGCTCGCGATCGGTGTCGCCGTCGGCCTCGCCGTCGGCTTCCTCGGCGCCTACGGGCTCCGCCACGTCGCCCTGCCCGCCTCCGGCCTCTACCCGATCGCCGTCATGGCCATCGCCGTCGTCGCGTACGCCGCCGGTGCCATGGCCCACGGCTCCGGCTTCCTCGCCGTGTACCTCGCCTCGATGGTCCTCGGCAACGCCAAGCTGCCCCACGCGCCCGCCAACCGCGGCTTCGCCGAGGGACTCGGCTGGATCGCCCAGATCGGCATGTTCGTCCTGCTCGGCCTGCTGGTCACCCCGCACGAGCTGGTCCACGACTTCTGGCCCGCCGTCGTCATCGGCCTGGTCCTGACCGTCGTCGCCCGGCCCATGGAAGTGCTGGTCAGCCTGCTGCCCTTCCGCATCCCCTGGCAGGAACAGGCCCTCATGTCCTGGGCCGGTCTGCGCGGAGCCGTGCCCATCATCCTGGCCACCATCCCGATGGTCTCCGGCATCGAGGGCAGCGAACGCATCTTCAACATCGTCTTCGTCCTCGTCGTCGTCTACACCCTCGTCCAGGGCCCGACCCTGCCGTGGCTCGCCAAGGCCCTCAAGCTCGGCGACTCCGGCGAGGCGGCCGACCTCGGCGTCGAATCCGCGCCCCTGGAACGGCTCCGCGGCCACCTGCTGTCCGTCGCCGTCCCCGAGCACTCCCGGATGCACGGCGTCGAGGTCGCCGAACTCCGCCTCCCGGCCGGAGCCGCCGTCACCCTCGTCGTACGCGAGGACGCCAGCTTCGTCCCCGGACCCGACACCGTCCTGCGGCACGGCGACGAACTCCTCGTCGTCGCGACCGACCCCGTACGGGACGCCACCGAACGGCGGCTCCGCGCGGTCGGCCAGGGCGGCAAGCTCGCCGGATGGCTCGGCACCGGCGGCGCCACCGCCGCCTCCACCCCCACCGGCACCGCCCTCCGCTTCCAGCGCTCCGGCCAGCATCGCGGAGGATCATCCGATTAGGGCGCCCCTCCCGGATCCGGGCCGGCCCTGGCCCGGGCCGTCCCGCTCGGATCCCGCCGGGCGTCACGGCCGGGCGGGGTGGCCGGGCGTCACGGCTGGGCGGGGCGGCCCGGGGGCGGCCGGGCGGGGCAGGCCAGGCAGGACCCGGAAGAGACGGCCCAATCACAGGCATGGATTCGGGGCAGGGAGCGTTTCCCAGGCAGGGGACGCTCCCTCCCTGTACCATGAAGGCACACTTGATCGAACCAACTCTGCCTGACGCAGAGCTGGCGCGACCGTATGGCGGCCGCGGCGCCCCTCCCCACCGGAGGCCGGCCCGGTATCTACCGCAGTTCCGCGCATGAGGACAGCTCTCGGCGACACCCGCACCACCGTGCACGGGACGCGCTACCAGGCGGCAGAAAGGCAAGGACCGTGGCGTCCACGGTCGACACGGAGAAGCGGCCCGGTTACGGGCAGCTGCTGCGCACCCCCGGAGCGCTCTCCTTCCTCCTGCCCGGCTTCGCCGCCCGGCAGCCCTTCGCGATGCTGACCATCGGCATCGTCCTGCTCGTCCAGCACACCACCGGATCCTTCGGCAGCGCGGGCGCCGTCGCCGCCGCCACCGGTGTCTCGATGGCCCTCTTCGCCCCGCAGAGCGGCAAGCTCGCCGACCGCTTCGGCCAGCGCGCCGTCCTGCTCCCCGGCGTCCTCGTCCACACCGCGTCGGTCTCCCTCCTGGTGGTCCTCGCCCTCGGCGACGCCCCCCTGTGGGCCCTGTTCCTCGCCGCCGTCCCCGCCGGTGCCTCCGTGCCCCAGGTCGGCCCCATGGTCCGGGCCCGCTGGGCAGCCAAGCTCGACGGCACCCCGCTGATGCCGACGGCCGCCGCCTTCGAGTCCGTCACCGACGAGTTCACCTTCGTCGTCGGGCCCGTCCTCGCCACCGCCCTGTGCACCGGGATCCACCCCGCCGCCGGACTGATCGCCGAAGCGGGCCTCACCCTCGTCGGCGGACTCTTCTTCGCCGCCCAGCGCGCCACCCAGCCCCCCTTCGGCGCCGCGGCCGCCGCCAGCACCGAACCCCACCGCTCGGCGCTCTCCGTCCCCGGCGTCCGCGTCCTGATCGTCGCCTTCCTCGGCATCGGCGCCGTCTTCGGCGGCATGCAGGTCTCCCTCACCGCCTTCACCGAGGAGATCGGCAACCCCGGCGCCAACGGCCTCCTCTACGGGGTCTTCGCCGCCGGCAACATGCTCGCGGGCATCGCCATGGGCGCCGTCGCCTGGAAGTCCGGCCCCCTCCGCCGCCTCCTCGTCGGCTACACGGGCCTCACCGTCGCCGCCTCCCTGCTGTGGACCGCCCACTCGGTGCTGCTCCTCGGCGCCCTGGGCCTGGTCGTGGGCCTCTTCATCGCCCCCGCCCTGATCACCGGCTACACCATCGTCGAGACCCTCATCCCCGCGTCCGCCCGCACCGAGGCCTTCACCTGGCTCACCGGCGCCGTCGCGCTCGGCCAGGCCGCCGCCGTCACCGTCGCCGGACGCCTCGCCGACACCCAGGGCGCCAGCACCGGATTCCTGGTCCCGCTGGTGGGCACCGCGCTGGCCCTGATCACCCTGCTCGCCCTGCGGTCCCGGCTCAAGCCGCGCGAGACGAGCCGGGTCACGGCACGTGGTGTCGGTCACCGCGTGCCGGTGGCGGTGGACTGATCCCTCGGAATACGTCACTATGGAACGTCGTTAGCACTCGATGAGTGTGAGTGCCAGGAGGAAGACAAGTGCCGACCTACCAGTACCAGTGCACCGAGTGCGGCGAGGGCCTCGAGGCGGTGCAGAAGTTCACCGATGACGCGCTGACCGAGTGCCCCCAGTGCAAGGGACGCCTGAAGAAGGTGTTCTCGGCCGTCGGCATCGTCTTCAAGGGATCCGGCTTCTACCGGAACGACAGCCGCGGCTCGTCGTCCAGCAGCTCCCCCGGCGCGTCGAAGTCCTCGGCCTCGTCGACGTCCACCGGATCCTCCGGGTCCACCGGTTCCGGCTCGGACGCGAAGCCCGCCGCCTCGGCGTCTTCGTCGTCCTCGGCGTCGTCGTCCGCGTCCTCGTCGAGCACCGGAAGCTCCACCTCGGCCGCCTGACGCCCGTACGCATCACCCGAAGGCCCCGTCGTCACCGACGGGGCCTTCGGCATGTGCGGGAACGGGCCTCCGGCATGTCCGGGAAAGGGGGTGGACGGGCCCCGCGCCGAGACCCGGAGGGCGCCGAACCCACCGGAAGAGTGACCGGGTTGTCCACAGGCACCGGGTGATCCACAGGCCCCTGCAGGACGCCGCCCCGACCGGGACAGTGGGAACCGACCCACCCCCGACCAGGACGGCGACCCCCGATGACGAACCCGCACCACACCCCCGGACACCGGCCGTACGAGGACGGGACCCGGCGACCCGAGCACCGGCCGTACGAGGACGGGACCCGGCGGCCCGAGCGACAGACCTACGAGGACGGGACCCGGGACCGCGGGCACCGGACACACGACGGCGGGACCCTGCCCGCTCGGAGCGGCCCGTGCCCTACGGACAGCGTGGCCCGGCACCCCCGGGACGAGACGCCCGGCCCCTCGCCCGTCCCCGAGCCGTGTACGGTCCCCGCCTTCGAACCCGTCCACGTACGCGGCGCACGGCACCGGCTGCGCAGGGCCCTGCGACGGGCCCGCCACGCCCCCGCCGCCCTCCTCGCCCTGACCGCCGTCACCCTCCTCGCCACCGACCACCCCACCGCGCCCCCGCCCCGCGAGACCCCGACGGCCACCGTGGCCGCCCGCGCCCGGCCACCCGCCGCCGCACCCCCCGTGTCCGTCCCCGTACGGATCGCCGACGCCGCGACCGTAAGGCTGCTGCGCCGCGGCGACCGGATCGACGTCATCGCCGCGCCCCACCCGACGCTCGGCGACGGGACCCGGACACGGGTCGTCGCCCGGGGCGTCCGCGTGGCCGAGGTGCCGCCCCCGGACGGAACCGGCCCGGACGCGGGAGCCCTCGTCGTCCTGTCCGTACCCCGGCCGACGGCGGCGGAACTCGCGGGCGCCGGCGCCGCCTCCCAACTGGCGGTGATCCTGTGGTGATTCACACCGATCCGCCGTCAAGTCACCCTTCCGTGTGTACGGATTGGACGCCTCTACGCCCTTCGCGGCCTAATGGCTCCGCACACAGCACACGCGACGAAAGGCACCTCGGTGGCCCAGAAGAAGGAAAGTCTCATGGGAGGCTTCAAGGCGTTCCTGATGCGTGGCAACGTGATCGACCTGGCCGTGGCCGTCGTCATCGGTGCCGCGTTCACCAACGTCGTGAACTCGGTGGTCAAGGGCCTCATCAACCCGGTCGTCGGCGCCTTCGGCACCAAGGACCTGGAAAGCTACGCGAGCTGCATCAAGGACCCCTGCACCGTGGGGGCCAACGGCGAGATGCAGGGCATCCAGCTCCAGTGGGGCCTGGTGCTCAGCGCCCTCCTCAGCTTCCTGATCACCGCGGCCGTCGTCTACTTCCTGATGGTCCTGCCGATGGCGAAGGTCCTCGCGAAGCGCGCGGCGGCCGACAGGGCGAAGGAGGGCGTCGCGGAGACCATGGAGATCAGCGAGCTGGAGGTGCTCAAGGAGATCCGCGACCACCTGGTCGCCCAGCGCGGACCCGTCACGGGCGGCGGTACCGGCACCGGTACGGGCTCCGGCGGCGGCTCGGGGGCGCAACCCGCGTCCTGACCGGCGGCACCCGCCGGGATCAGAGGTGGTGCGGCGGCTTCTCGTCGAGGAAACGCGCGAGGTCGGCGGCGCTGTCGCCGCCGGCCGGAGGCCGCTCGCCCCAGCCACGGTCCGTGTCGTCCGCGGACTGCTGGTCCAGCGGATCGTCGAAGACGAACGCCGACTTCGGGCCGGTCCCGGGACGGGAGGCCTCGCCGGACGGCTTCGGGTCTCGCGGTCCGTGGGCGGGGGCGGTGCTCATGCCTTCAGGGTACGCCCGAGGGCCCGCACCCCGGCCGCCCCGGCTGTCGCGGCTGTCCCCCGTCCCGGCCCGCTCCCCGGCTCTCGCCGTCTTCGGCAGCCGCACCCGTGCCCTGTCGTGGAGCGCCGCTCAGCGGTCCTCGGGGTCGAGGAGCCAGAGGCCCAGCACCACCAGGAACGACAGGACGAGGAAACCCGCGCCCCACCACGCGGTGCCGGTGTCACCGGTCATCCACTCGTCCACCACGATCGTCAGGCCCCAGAGCTGGCCGACGACCACCGTCAGAGCCAGCGCCAGCCGGGCCGACAGCTTCGACGACCGCTCCGGCTCCTGCTCCGTACCGGCCCCCGGCCCCGGTCCGGTGCTGGTGATCCGGGGATCGCCGTACCCACTGGTGGGCCGGATCTGCGGATACCGCTCGCGCACGGGCCGGTTCAACCGCGGCTGAGCGCTGCCGGGGGTGTAGGCGGGGAGGGGAGGGAGGGGGGAGGGGGAGGGGGAAGCCCCCCCGGCACCGGCTCCAGCAAGCCCGGCCGCCCCGCTCCCGCCCGGCCGCCCTCCCCCGTCGCCGTCCGCGGCTCCGGCCCTCGACGGGGCTCCTCCCGCCCTTCCGGTTCCTGATCCTGATCCGGCTCCGGCTCCGGCTCCTGCCCCGGCTCCGGCTCCGGCTCCGGCTCCGGCTCCGGCTCCGGTGGATGGTGGTTGTGGGGCTTCCGGGTCTCGGGGGAACGGGCTGTCGGTCATGTGCGCTCGTTCCTCTCGGGGTCCGGGGCGGTGCGGCAGATACGGAGGGCGTCGCCCTGTTCTCGGCAGAGGCCCTCTCGGGCGGTCTCGCCGGAGCGGGCGGTGCCGATCGCCCAGACGCTGCCGTCGGCCTGTTCCACGAGGAGCACCTTGGGGAGGGCGCGGGGTGGTGGGCCCGCGGTGACCGCTCCCGTACGGGCGTCGAAGATCCCTTCGTGGCAGGGGCAGTACAACTCGCCCTCGCTGCCGCGTTCCTTGCGCCACAGGACGGCGCAGGCGAGGTGGGTGCAGACGGCGGAGTAGCCGGCGAGGGTGCCGTCGTCCAGGCGGACGGCGACGGCGCGGTCCTCGGCTCCGGGGTAGCGGAAGGCGAGGGATTCGCCGGGGAGGATGCGGTCGGCGATCCGCTGGGGTTCGGGGGCGCCTTCGCTGTCGCCGTGCCGGTGGAGGATGCCGGAGGCGACGGCGACACCACCGACGGCGAGGCCGCCGGAGACGGTGGCGACGATCCGCAGGTAGTCGCGGCGGGTGGTGAGGGAGTCGGCGGCGATCCGGTCGCGGAGTGCTTCCTGGGCGGCGTCGGAGTGGGAACCGGCGTGGGGGTCGGGGGCGGGTGGCTGGGGGTCGGTGACGCTCATCGGGGGCCCTCCGGTCGTGCGGTGCCGCCCTGGCGCGGGTTGGCGCCGCTCACGTCCACTCCGTTGATCTCGACGACGGGCAGGCCTCCGGGTACGGGCCACTGGACCTTGTCGGCGGGGACGACCATGGCCACGCCGGTGGTGACGATGGTGGTGCCGAAGGTGAAGGAGTCGACGACCTGGACGCCGGGGCGTTCGTTGCGGAGTTCGTCGAGGGTGCCGTAGAAGAGGGCGCCGGTGGGGCAGACGGTGGCGCACATGGGGGCGAGTCCGTAGGCGGTGCGGTCGTAGCAGAGGTTGCACTTCATCTGGAGCTTGGCCTGGAGGTCGATCTTGGGTACGCCGAAGGGGCAGGCGTTGACGCAGTTGGCGCAGCCGATGCAGCGGGTGGTGTCGGCCTGCTGCACGACGCCGTCCGCGGTGACGAGGATGGCGTCGGCGGGGCAGACCTCGGCGCAGGGGGCGACGGGGTCCTCGCAGTGCATGCAGACGGTGGGGAGGGAGGCGACGGAGTGGCCTTCGTCGGTGTAGTCGAGGTGGATCATGGATTTGCCGCGGTGTGAGTCGCATTCGCGGCAGGCGGAGACGCATGCCTGGCAGCCGATGCAGCGGCCGGGGTCGATGAAGATCGTGCGGCCCATCATGGGCGGTCAGCTCCTCTCCGCGGTGCCGCGGCCCTGGGGTGCGGTGGGGGGCAGCGGGTCGGTGCGGGAGACCTGGGTCTCGGGGTAGGCGTGGTGGCCGGGTGCGGTGGGTGGGGCGGGGACTTCGTCGA
This sequence comes from Streptomyces sp. NPDC101490, assembly GCF_044767145.1. NCBI lineage: Bacteria > Bacillati > Actinomycetota > Actinomycetes > Kitasatosporales > Streptomycetaceae > Streptomyces > Streptomyces sp. NPDC101490. The sequence continues at coordinate 164,760 of NZ_JBIWNI010000009.1, read as the reverse complement.
TCGCCGGGGCGGCTTCGATGCGGGCGGCGCAGACCTTGTACTCGGGGATCTTGGAGCGGGGGTCGAGGGCGTCGATGGTGAGGGCGTTGGCCGAGGTGGGGACGGGCCAGTGGTAGGGGATGAAGACGGTGTCGGGGCGGATGGCCTCGGTGACGAGGGCGGGAAAGACCTCGCTGCCGCGGCGGGTGACGACGCGGACGGGGTCGCCGTTGCGGAAGCCGTGGGAGGGGTGGACCTCGACCCAGGGGCGGGGGGTCTGTTCGACGAGGGCGCCGAGGCGGCGGGTCTGGTTGCCGGAGAGGAAGTGGGCGACGGTGCGGCCGGTGGTGAGGGAGAGGGGGAATTCCTCGCTGTACGGGTCCATCGGCGGGTGCCATTCGACGACCTGGAGGTGGATCCTGCCGTCGGGGTGGTAGCTGCGGCCGTCCTCGAAGAGGCGGGGGGTGCCGGGGTGTTCGGTGGTGGGGCAGGGCCAGGCGATGCCGCCGGTCTCGTCGAGGCGTTCGTAGGTGATGCCGTAGTAGTCGTTGACGGTTCCGGCGGAGGCGATGCGGAGTTCCTCGAAGACGGAGCGGGAGTCGGGGAACCGGAATTTGTCGCCCGCGCCGAGGCGTCGGGCGAGTTCGACCATGACCCAGGTGTCGGTGCGGACTCCGGCGGGGGGTTCCTGGGCCTTGTTGTGTTTGACGACGCGGGCTTCGGCGTTGGCCATGACGCCTTCGTCCTCGGCCCAGACGGTGACGGGGAACACGACGTGGGCGTTGGCGGCGGTCTCGGAGAGGAAGAAGTCGAACTGGGCGTGGAATTCGAGGGTGTCGTAGCCGTTCTTGACGGTGGCGTAGTTGGGGAGGGAGACGAAGGGGTTGTTGCAGATGCCGATGAGGCCTCGGATCTCCTTGCGCTGCATCTGCCAGACCATTTCCATCATGGAGGTTCCGGCGGGGGGGAGTTCGGATTCCTCGATGCCCCAGATCTCGCAGATCTGACGGCGGTGTTCGGGGTTGGTGATGGAGCGGCCGCCGGGGAGGAGGTCGGATTTCTGGCCGTGTTCGCGGCCTCCCTGGCCGTTTCCCTGGCCGGTGATGGTGCCGTATCCGGCGCCGGGTTTGCCGATGTTTCCGGTGGCGACGCACAGGTTGATGATGCTGAGGCAGTTCTCGACGCCCTGTGAGTGGTGTTCGACGCCCCGGGCGTGCCAGGCCATGGCGTTGTCGGCGCCCGCGAACATGCGGGCGACCTGGATGATCTGGGCTTCGGGGACGCCGCAGATCTGGGCGGCGCGGGCGGGCGGGTAGTCGGCGACGGTGCTCTTCACGTCGTCCCAGCCGGTGGTGTGGGCGGCGAGGTAGGTCTCGTCGGTGAGTCCTTCGGCGACGACGACGTGGAGGACGGCGTTGAAGAAGGCGGAGTCGGTGCCGGGTTTGAGGGCGACGTGGACGTCGGCGGTGCGGGCGACGGCGGTTTCGCGGGGGTCGATGACGATGAGGGTGGCGCCCCGGTCGCGGGCTCCCCAGAGGTACTGGGTCATGACGGGGAAGCATTCGCCGACGTTGGAGCCCGCGATGAGGAGGCAGTCGGTGAGGAGGATGTCGGAGAAGGGGTTGCCCGCGCGGTCGATACCGAAGGCGAGTTTGTTGGCGCCCGCGGCGGAGACCATGCAGAGGCGTCCGTTGTAGTCGACGTGCCGGGATTTCAGGGCGACGCGGGCGAACTTGCCGACCAGGTAGGTCTTCTCGGAGAAGAGGCTGGCGCCGCCGAGGAGGCCGAAGGCGTCGTTTCCGTGGTCGGACTGGATGCGGCGGATCTCGGCGACGGTGTGGTCGAGTGCCTCGTCCCAGCTGACTTCGCGGAATTCCTCGTCGCGGTTGCGGCGCATGAGGGGGGCGGTGAGCCGGTCGGGGTGGTTGACCTGCTGGTAGGCGTTGATGCCTTTGGGGCAGAGGCGCATCCGGTTGATGTCGTGGTTGCGGGGTTCGACGCCGAAGACCTTGCCGTGGCGGTCGACGCGGAGGTACATGCCGCACTGGACGCCGCAGAAGCAGCAGTGGGTGGGGACGAGGGTCTCGCCGTTCTGGTCGGCGTGCCAGCGGTCGGCGGGGATGCCTCCGGCGTCACGGAAGTTACGGGTGCCGGGCGGGGCGAGGGAGGGGTCGAGGGGGATCTGCGGGGTGGGGCGGGCCGCCGGGCTCCCGGGGGGCGGGGACGCCGGGTCGGTGGGCGCGGGGGACGCCGGGCCGGTCGCGGTCACTGGAAGCCCTTCTTCACGTGGTCGAGGTAGGCGTGGCCGCGCAGGACCCGCTTGCAGCGGGGGCAGTACTCGGCCCACTGGTCGAAGCCGAGGTCGAGGTCGCGCATGGTGCCCCGGAGGTTCTCGACGTAGGGGGCGGTGTCGATGGGCTCGTGGCAGCGGCGGCAGGTGAGGACGTCCTCGTCCTGGCGGGAGGTGTATTTGAAGAGCTGCATGCCGACGGCGGCGGGCCGCTGGACGATGTGGAAGAACTTCCCGAAGGGGATGTAGATGAGGGTGAAGACGACCGAGACCATGTGGAGGACGGCGAGGAACTCGTAGCCGCCGCCGTGCAGGAAGATCGACGAGAAGGTCAGCAGGAGCCCGGTGACGGAGACGACGATCAGGGCGATGAGCGGGACGAGGTCGTAGGCGAAGCGCTGGCCGGTGATGGCTCCGCGGTCCTTCATGCGGCGCCGGAGGAAGTAGGCGGTGCCCGCGATGACGAGGACGGCGGCGATGTCGAGGCCGTGGAACATGAGCCAGCCGACGGGGCTGAGGGCGTCGAAGCCGAGGATCTTGAAGCCCCAGATCCGCATCTCGTAGCCGGGGCCCGAGCCGGTGGCGGAGGTGAAGGTGAACCAGCCCCAGGTGAGCGGGAAGGTGATGGCGGCGGCGAGCAGGCAGCCCCAGAAGATGAGCTGGTGGGCGGCCCAGCGGGCGTGTGAGCGGGCGCCGAGGAACTTCTGGAAGCCGAGGTAGGTGGCGATCATCCGGGGCAGGGCGGTGGGTGCCTTGCGGAAGTTCGCGGTGGAGAAGAAGGAGCGCCAGCCCTGCCGGAAGAGGCGTCGGGCGCCGGGGGCGGAGATCCAGACGGTGTAGCGGTAGGCGATGCCGAAGGCGAGGAAGACGGTGGCGACGGCGTAGGGCAGGAGGGCCGAGTCGAAGTCGCGGAGCAGACGGCTGCCGAGGACGATCGCGATGATCAGCAGGACGGAGACGACGGTTCCGGCGAGGGTGGCGCGGCGGCGTACGGCGGCCGGGCTCCGTGGCGGGGGTCCGGCGGGGTCCGGGTGTCCGGGCTGCCCGGGGTGTCCCTGGTGGGTGGGGGCTCCGGGTCCGGGGTCGCCCGGTGGGGGTGTCGGCTCGGCGGTCTGCGGGGGCTCGGTCACGCGGCCACGGTAAGACCGAGCGTGGCGCTTTGCCCTGTTTTGCGGGGTGGAGGGGTGAGAGCTTCGCCCGGACGGCGTTCGAGCCGCTTTCGGACGGGGTGGGGGCGGGCGCCGGGGCGGGCGCGGGACAGCGGGGTGGGCGCGGCGCCGGGTGGCGGGGAGGCCGGGCGCGGGCGGCACACGCCGGGGCCCGTCACGCCGGGCGGCGGGGCGGCGGGGCGGCGGCAGGTGCTCCCCGGCGGGTCGCTCCGGCGGCCTCCGGCCCCGGGGGTCAGATCGCGTTCAGGCCGTGGGCGAGGAAGACCTCGCGGACCTCGGCGATGCGCTCCGGTGTCGGGGACGGGGTGTCGTGCAGGGTGAACGGCTTGGCGAGTGCTTGCCACTTCGCTTCCCCGAGCTTGTGGAAGGGCAGGATGTCCACGCGGGAGACGTTGCCGAGCCCCCCGGCGAAGGCGGCGACCCCCTCGACGTTGGCGGGGTCGTCGGTGAGTCCGGGGACCAGTACGAAGCGGACGTGGACCTCCTGGCCGAGGTCGGCGAGCCGCCTCGCGAAGTCCAGGGTGGGGCGCAGCGGCCGGCCGGTGACCTTCTTGTACGTGTCCGGGTCCCAGGACTTGATGTCGAGCAGGACAAGGTCGGTGTCGCGCAGCAGGGCGTCGGTGGCGCGGACTCCCAGGAAGCCCGAGGTGTCGAGCGCGGTGTGCAGACCGAGCTCGTGCTTGAGGCGGTGGAGGAGTTCCCCGGTGAAGACGGGCTGGAGGAGGGGTTCTCCTCCGGAGACGGTGGCGCCGCCGCCGGAGGCGGCGATGAAGCGGACGTACTTGCTCGCTTCGGCGATCACGGCGTCGGCGGAGGTGCGCTTGCCGTTGCGCATCTTCCAGGTGTCGGGGTTGTGGCAGTAGAGGCAGGTGAGGGGGCAGCCGGAGAGGAAGGTGACGAAGCGGGTGCCGGGGCCGTCGACGCCGGTGGAGAGGTCCCAGGAGTGGATGGAGCCTTCGGAGGGCCGCTGGGTGGCCGCGGCGGCCGGGGTGGCGGGCAGGACCGGGACGTCGGGTCCGAGGAGTACGGCCATGGCAGGGCCTCCGGAAGGAAGGGAAGGGGGGTGCGGGACGCGGAGATCGTGGGGGTGGTGGGGATGCGCGCGGCTCCGGGGCCCGGGTGAGGGTGGAGGGACCGGGCCCCGGGGCCGCGCGGGTCAGTGGCTCAGAGCGAGCCGTGGAAGGTGCGGTTCAGTACGTCGAGCTGCTGCTCGCGGGTGAGCCGGACGAAGTTGACCGCGTATCCGGAGACCCGGATGGTCAGCTGCGGGTAGTTCTCGGGGTGCTCCATGGCGTCCATGAGGACGTCGCGGTTCAGGACGTTGACGTTCATGTGGAAGCCGTCGCTGGCCATGTAGCCGTCGAGGACGCCCGCGAGGTTCTTGATCCGCTCCTCGGGGGTGCGGCCGAGACCGTCGGGGGTGACGGTGTTGGTCAGTGAGATGCCGTCCTCGGCGTCCTCGTAGGGGAGCTTGGCGACGGAGAGGGCCGAGGCCACGTAGCCGTGGGTGTCGCGGCCGTTCATCGGGTTGGCGCCCGGCGAGAAGGGTTCTCCGGCGCGGCGCCCGTCGGGGGTGTTGCCGGTCTTCTTGCCGTAGACGACGTTGGAGGTGATGGTCAGGACGGACTGGGTGTGCTCGGCATCGCGGTAGGTGGGGTGCTTGCGGATCTTCCGCATGAACTCCTCGACGAGCGAGACCGCGATCTCGTCGACGCGCTCGTCGTTGTTGCCGTAGGCGGGGTAGTCGCCCTCGATGACGTAGTCGGTGGCGAGTCCGGTCTCGTCGCGGACCGGGACGACCTTGGCGTACTTGACGGCGGCGAGGGAGTCGGCGGCGACCGAGAGGCCGGCGATGCCGCAGGCCATGGTGCGGCGCACGTCGCGGTCGTGGAGCGCCATCTCGATGCGCTCGTACGCGTACTTGTCGTGCATGTAGTGGATGACGTTCAGGGCGTGGACGTAGACGTTCGCGAGCCATTCCATCTGCTCGTCGAACTTCGCCATGACCTCGTCGTAGTCGAGGACTTCGGAGGTCAGGGCTCCGGTGGCGGGGCCGACCTGGTCGCCGGACTTCTCGTCGCGACCGCCGTTGATCGCGTAGAGGAGGGTCTTGGCGAGGTTGACGCGGGCGCCGAAGAACTGCATCTGCTTGCCGACGGGCATCGCGGAGACGCAGCAGGCGATGGCGGTGTCGTCGCCGAAGCGGGGGCGCATCAGCTCGTCCGACTCGTACTGGACGGAGGAGGTGTCGATGGAGACCCTGGCGCAGTACTCCTTGAAGCCCTGGGGGAGCTTCGGCGACCAGAAGACGGTCATGTTCGGCTCGGGGGCCGGGCCGAGGTTGTAGAGGGTCTGGAGGTAGCGGAAGGAGGTCTTGGTGACCAGGGGGCGGCCGTCCTCGCCCATGCCCGCGATGGACTCGGTGACCCAGGTGGGGTCGCCGGAGAACAGTTCGTCGTACTCGGGGGTGCGCAGGAAGCGGACGATGCGGAGCTTGATGATGAAGTCGTCGACGAGTTCCTGGGCCTGCTCCTCGGTGAGGAGACCGGCTTCGAGGTCGCGCTGGAGGTAGACGTCGATGAAGGTGGAGGTGCGGCCGAGGGACATCGCGGCGCCGTTCTGCTCCTTCACGGCGGCGAGGTAGGCGAAGTAGAGCCACTGGACGGCTTCGCGGCCGGTGGTGGCGGGGCCGGAGATGTCGTGACCGTAGGAGGCGGCCATGGCCTTGAGTTCGCCGAGGGCGCGGATCTGCTCGGAGAGTTCCTCGCGGAGCCGGATGGTCTCCTCGAGGGTGCGGTTTCCGGCGGGGAGGGCGTTGAGCTCCTCCTTCTCCTCCTTCTTCACCGCGATGAGGTGGTCGACGCCGTAGAGGGCGACACGGCGGTAGTCGCCGATGATGCGGCCGCGGCCGTAGGCGTCGGGGAGTCCGGTGACGATGCCGGCCTTGCGGGCGGCGCGGATCTCGGGGGTGTACGCGTCGAAGACTCCGGCGTTGTGGGTCTTGCGGTACTCGGTGAAGACCTTCTCCAGGTCTTCGGAGACCGGGTAGCCGTAGGTCTCCAGGGCACCGGCGACCATGCGCCAGCCGCCGTAGGGCATGATCGCGCGCTTGAGCGGGGCGTCGGTCTGGAGGCCGACGATGAGGTCCTTGTCGCGGTCGATCCAGCCGGGGGCGTGGGCGGTGATGGTGGCGGGGACGTCGTACGAGACGTCGTAGACGCCCTTGGCGCGTTCCTCGGGGAACTTGTCGGTGATGGCCTTCCACACGGCGGTGGTCCGCTCGGTGGGTCCGGCGAGGAAGGAGTCGTCGCCCTCGTACGGCGTGTAGTTCTGCTGGATGAAGTCCCGGACGTCGACGGCGTCGCGCCACAGTCCGCCCTTGAAGCCCTTCCAGGCCCGCTCGTTCACCGTTGCCTCAGCAGGAGTCGCAGTCACTGCCCGCACCGCCTTCTTCGATTCATTCGATCGCGTCGTTGCTTGCTTCCATTGCACTCCTTTTGATCGATCATCTCGGTCGGCAATGGTCATCTCCCGGTGGCCTTAGGTCCCTTTCCGGGGATGCGGAAAGACCCCGCCGGAGCGGGGTCCTTCGCGGCCTGGGGCAGGGGTCAGCTCGGCGCCTCGGCGTTCTTGCGGGCGTAGAACCACCAGGTCACGCCCATGCAGCTGAGGTAGAAGGCGACGAAGCCCCACATCGCGCTGGTCACGGCCACCGAGCCGAACAGGGCGGGGATGAAGAAGAAGCCGTAGGCGGCGATGGCGGAGGTGAATCCGGTGACGGCGCCGGACTCCATCTCGGCCTGCTTCAGCGCCGCGGTGTGTTCCGGGGTGCCTTCGGTGAGGCCCTTGAGGTGGGTGCCCCGGAAGATGACGGGGATCTGCCGGAACGTGGAGCCGTTGCCGATGCCGGAGAAGAAGAACGCGGCGAGGAAGCAGAGGAAGAAGCCGTAGAAGGAGCCGCCGTCGCCGCCGGAGGGCAGGAAGTTGATCACGCCGATGATCGAGAGGGCCATGCCCACGAAGGACAGGACGGTGACGCGGGCGCCGCCCAGACGGTCGGCGACCCAGCCGCCGCCCCAGCGGGCCAGCGCGCCCACGGCGGGGCCCATCCAGGCGTAGGTGGCGACGGAGTAGTCGGGGAACGTGGTCTTGATCAGCATCGGCAGGGCGGCGGCGAAGCCGATGAAGGAGCCGAAGGTGCCGACGTACAGCCAGGTCATCACCCAGTTGTGCTTGCGCTTGAAGATGATCTTCTGGCGGCTGAACGGGGTGGAGGCGACCTTGAGGTCGTTCTGCCCGAACCAGGCGACGGCGGCGAGGACGATCAGGACCGGAACCCAGAGGAAGGCGGCGTTCTGCAGGTAGACGGGGGTGCCGTCGGCCTTGTGCTGGGCGGAGCCGATCGCGATGGTCGACCAGGTGATGACGATCGGGGTGAGGAGCTGGACGACGGAGACGCCGAGGTTTCCGAGTCCGCCGTTGACGCCGGTCGCACTGCCCTTCTTCTCCTTGGGGAAGAAGAAGCCGATGTTGGCGAGGGAGGAGGCGAAGTTGGCGCCGCCGATGCCGCAGAGGGCGGCGATGGCGACCATCACGCCGTACGGGGTCGTCGGGTCCTGGATGGCGATGCCGAGCCAGATCAGCGGCACGATCAGGACGACCGTCGACAGGGCCGTGAACCGGCGCTGGCCGACCATCGGGCCGAGGAACGTGTAGAAGATCCGGGCCGTGCCACCGGTCAGACCCGGGATGGCCGTCAGCCAGAACAGCTGGGAGGTCGAGAAGCCGAAGCCGACGTCCTTCAGGTTGGTCGCCGTGACCGACCACACCTGCCAGACGACGAAGGCCACCAGGAGAGCCGGGACGGCGATCCACAGGTTGCGGGTGGCGACCTTGCGGCCGATCGACTTCCAGAAGAGCTCGTTCTCGGGCTCCCATTCGGTGATCGTCCGGCCGGGCCGGTACTGCTCCGTGTCGTACGAGGCGGGCGGCCCGCCCGTCGTTCTGGTGTCCTGGACTACGGAACCCATGGCGCTTCCCCTGACTTCCCTGACGTTTCGAGAGCTGGCTTGCCCTTCCAGGCTGCGCCGCCCGACGGGAGCTCCGTGAGTGCCGATGGTCTCGGTCCGGGCGGGCCTAGGTCCCGCCGGGGACGGGCCGTCCGCACCGGGGAGAACTGGTGGGAGCGGCAGGCCCGATGGGGCCAGGGGGGGCCGAGGAGGCCGGCAGGCCAGGGGGCTGAGGAGGCCGGCGAGGTCAGTGGGACCGGCGGACCGGCCCCACCCGTTCAGGCCCCGGCCCTCCCGCTCACCCCGTCCGGACCGCTCCCGGCGGGTCCAGCGGCAGCACCGGGAGCGACACCTCCGGGTCGTCGAGGCAGACGCCGGTCCGCAGGTCGAACTCCTGCTTGTGCAGGGGGGACGCCACCACCGGCACGCCGTCCCGGCTGCCCATGATCCCGTCCGCGATGACGTCGGCGCCCGAGAACGGGTCCCGGTTGCCCACCGCGTACACCGTGCCGTCGCCGTCCCGGAACAGCGCCGCCTCCGTGCCGTCCGCGAGGACCGCGGTCCGGCCCCGGCCCGGCTCCAGGAACTCCACCCCGTCCGCGTGCGGCTCGAAGCGGGCCAGCGCCGCCGGGTCGTCGAGGACGGCCTGCCACTCGTCGCGGTAGGCGGCGACGTGCCGCTCCATCTGCGCCTCCAGCTCGGCGCGGATCCCCAGCGAGTCCTCGATCAGCACCTCCTTGAGGTGCGCGGTGCCGCCCATCCGCTCCAGCCAGACCGAGGTCCGCTCCAGGCGCTCCCCGGTCCGGATGTAGTACATGAGGAAGCGGTCGATCAGGGCGAAGAGCCCGGCGGCGGTCAGGTCGGAGGCGAGCAGGTCGGCGTGGCGGGGCTCGGCGCCGCCGTTGCCGCCGACGTACAGGTTCCAGCCGCCCGCGGTGGCGATGACGCCGATGTCCTTGCCCCGGGCCTCGGCGCACTCGCGCAGACAGCCTGAGACCCCGCCCTTGAACTTGTGCGGGGCGCGCAGGCCCCGGTAGCGCAGCTCCAGGTCGATCGCCAGCCGCACCGAGTCGCCCTGGCCGAAGCGGCAGAAGCGGGAGCCGACGCAGGACTTGACCGTGCGCAGCGACTTCCCGTACGCCTGGCCCGATTCGAGTCCGGCGGCGATGAGCCTGCGCCAGATCGTGGGGAGTTCCTCCTTGCGGGCGCCGAACAGGTCGATCCGCTGACCGCCGGTGATCTTGGTGTAGAGGCCGTGGTCGCGGGCGACCTCGCCGATGGCGATGAGCTGGTCGGCGGTGATCTCGCCGCCGGGGACGCGGGGGACGACCGAGTAGGTGCCGTCCTTCTGGAGGTTGGCGAGGTAGAGGTCGTTGGAGTCCTGGAGGGCGGCCTGTTCGCCGTCGAGGACGTGGCGGAGGCCGAGTTCGGGGGCGAGGGTGCCGAGGACGTTGGCGACGACCGGCTTGCAGACGACGCAGCCCGCGCCGCCGGAGCCGTACCGTTCCATGAGTTCGGTGAAGGACCGGATGTGTCCGGTGCGGACCTTCTCGTAGAGCTCGGGGCGGGACAGTTCGGGGAAGTGCTCGCACAGGCCCTTGCGGCGGGCGACTCCGGCGGCGTCGAGGACGGCCTGGAGGGTGTTCACACAGCCGCCGCAGCCCGTGCCCGCCTTGGTGGAGCGCTTGACGCCGCCGATGTCGGTCAGGCCGTGTGCGGCGACCGCCCCGGCCACCGCGCCCTTGGTCACGTTGTGGCAGGAGCAGACGACGGCGTCGTCGGGGAGGGCGTCCGCGCCGGGCGGGCGGGCCCCGGCGGCGGAGGCGGGCAGCAGGAAGGCTTCGGGCGGGCCGGGCAGCGGCCGTCCGGCGTGCGGCTTGAGGGAGCCGTACGCGTCGGCGTCGCCGACCAGGATGCCGCCGAGGAGCTGTCCCTCGGGGCCGAGGAGCAGCTTCTTGTAGACGCCCTCGCGGCCGTCGGAGAAGACGATCTCGGTGGCCTGCGGGCCGTCCGCGAACGGGTCTCCGAACGAGGCGACGTCCGCGCCGAGCAGCTTCAGCTTGGTGGAGGTGTCGGCGCCGGTGAAGACGGTGGTGCCGGGGCCCGCGAGCTGGTCGGCGACTGTCTCGGCCATCTGGTAGCCGGGGGCGACGAGGCCGTAGACGCGTCCGTCGGAGGTCTGGGCGCACTCGCCGATCGCGTACACGCAGGGGTCGGTGGTGCGGCAGTGCTCGTCGACGGCGACTCCGCCGCGGTCGCCGACCGCGAGTCCGGCCTCGCGGGCGAGCCGGTCGCGGGGCCGGACCCCGGCGGAGAAGACGACGACGTCGGCGGGGAGCCGTTCGCCGTTCGACAGCTTCAGTCTGCGGGCGGTGCCGTCGGCGTCCAGCTCGACCTCGGCGGCGCCGACGCCGGTGTGCACGGCGACGCCCATCGACTCGATGGTGGCGCGCAGGGCGGCCGCGCCGCCGTCGTCGACCTGGAGCGGCATCAGCCGGGGCGCGAACTCGACGACGTGGGTGGCAAGCCCGAGGGTGCGGAGCGCTCCGGCGGCTTCGAGGCCGAGGAGTCCGCCGCCGATGACGACTCCGGTGCGGGCCTGTTCGGCGTAGGAGGTGAGGGCGTCGACGTCGTAGAGGGTGCGGTAGGTGAAGCAGCCGGGGGCGTCGGCGCCGGGGATGGGCGGGACGAAGGGGTACGAGCCGGTGGCCAGGACCAGGGCGTCGTACGGGACGACCGCGCCGGAGGTGGCGGTGACCGTGCGGGCGGCGGGGTCGATGTGTTCGGCGGGGTCGCCGAGCCGGAGGTCGATGCCGTGTCCGGCGAGGAACTCGGGTGTGGAGAGGCCGAGTTGGTTGGGGTCGGTGCCGGTGAAGACGGAGGAGAGGTGGACCCGGTCGTAGGCGGGGACGTCTTCCTCGGCGAGCACCGTGACCCGCCAGCCGGGGCCCTCGGGGTCGGCCGGGTCGGCGAGCGCCCCGCGTTCGGCGAGCGCTTCCAGGAGCCGGTGGCCGACCATGCCGTGGCCGATGAGGACGAGGTTCTGGGTCCGCTGCGCGGCCATGGCGGTCTCCGTGGGGGTCGCGTACGAGCACCGGGGTGCTTCCGGCACTTCCCTTCCGACCGTAGGGGCGCGGGGTGGCCGGGTCGGGGGCGTGAAGGGCCCGAGGATCCGGGACTTGTGGCCCTGGGGGCGGGGCCGAACGGCGCGGGTGCGGGGCGGACGGCCGGGTCTAGCGTGAACGGGTGGGAGGCCGTGGCGGCGTACGACACCGCCGCGCGGCCCCCGGACGGTGGTGTCGTACGCCGTCGTACGGTCCTGGACAGCCCGTACGGCGGCGACGGACGACCGTACGGGTCCCCCCGGAGTCCCCCGGCCGTCCCCGGATCGCCCTCGAACGTCCCCGGACGCGGACGTCCCCGGACGGGGCCTTCGAAGAACCGCCCGTACGGGTTCCCCCCGAGGGGATCGCCCGTACGGGACCCGTTCCCGTACAGGATCCCCGGCGCGGGGCGGCCCCCCGTGGTCCGTGCGGCTGTGCGGCCCGCACGGGCCCGTAGGGGCCCCTTCCGGGGTCGTACGGGAACGGGCCCCACCGCTGAAGGGTCGCCCTCGACCGGTCTCCCCCGACGAGGCCCGGCCGGGCCCCACGGGGAACCGCCCGGCCTCGGCCAGGGCCATCCCGGGGCCCGGCGGGACACGGGACCGGACCCCGTAGGGGATCCGGGGGACCGGCGGGATACGGGACAGAGCCCGTAAGGGGCGGAGCCCGTAAGGGACCTGCGGGTTCCGGACAGGACCCGTGAGGGACGGATCGACGGGGGCCGCACAGGCCCCGGGCAATCGGCAGGGGCGGACTGGAGGTCGGAATGAAGCGGAACCTGGTCCTGGCCGTGCACGGCAGCACGGTCCCCGAGGCGGCCACGGCCGTCGGGCGGCTCGCCGACGCGGTCCGCCCGCTGACCGGCGCGCCGGTCACCGTCGGGTACCTCGACCACCGGAAGCCGTCGCTGCCGTACGTCCTCGCGGACCGGCCCGGCGCGGTCGTCGTCCCGCTGCTCCTCGGCGACGGCTATCACCGGACGGTCGACATCCCGTCCGTGGCCCGGCACTTCGACTGCGCGGTGACCCGGGGGCTGGCCGGGGAGCACGGGGTGGCCCTCGCGCTGTACGACCGGCTGCGGGCCGCCGAGCGGGCGGCGGGCGGACCCGCGGACGCGGTCGTGGTCGCCGGGGCGGGCTCGTCCCGGCCGGGCGGCGACGACGGGACCCTGACGGCGGTACGGCAGTTGCGGCGGCTGCTGCCGGTGCCGGTGACCGTCGCGTACTGCTCGGCGAGCGCACCGGCCCCCGCGGAGGAGGTGGCCCGGCTGCACGCGGCCGGTTTCCGGCGGGTCGCGGTCGCGGCCCATCTGCTCGCCCCGGGCCGCTTCACCCGCGCGCTGGCCGAGGTCCCGGGCACCTGGGCGGTGTCGGAACCCCTCGCGGACCACGCGCGCGTGGCGGGTCTGGTGGCGGCGAGGTACGCGACGGCGGACGGACGCGCGGAGACGGCCGGCCCTCCCGGCCCGGGAGCGACGAGACCGACGATGGGCGGACGCCCGGGAGCGCGGGCGGCCTGAGACCGCCCGGATGACGGGCAGGCGGCGGAAGCGCCACCCGGCGGGCGGGGACCGCGGAGCCACGAACCGGACCGGCGGGCGGGCGGCGGGCGGGGGGCACGCGGAGGCCCCACAGGAACGGGCGGGCACGAAGCCCCACGAGTAGGGACCCCCACCGGCCCCTACGGGATCGCCAGGCACGCGGAAGCTCGTACAAGATCGACCGACCGCACAAGATCGACCCGCCCCCGGGACCCCCGCGGAATCGTCCGAGGAGCGGAAGCCCGTACGGGATCGGCAAGCGTCCGGAGGCCGTACCGGACCGGACCGGACCGGACCGGCCCGCCCCTCCCCCAGCCCCTACGGGTTCACCCGGCCCCCAGGCCCCTACGGGATCTCCGGACCCCGCCCCCTCATCCCCTGCCCCGGCGCCGCCCCTCCCCGCTCGTCCGGAAGCGACCGGCGGGCGGGCGCGTGGCACGAGGAGGGGGCGGGGGTGGCTCTGCTGTGCTGGGGCGATGACACAACCGTTCCTGCCGCTGACCGCGCGTTCCCGCGCGGAGTCGCACCGGGCCTCCACCCCGCTCGAACTCTTCTTCGACCTGTGTTTCGTGGTCGCCGTCGCCCAGGCGGGCTCCGAACTCGTGCACGCGGTCGCCGGGGGGCACGCCGGACAGGGCGTCCTCAACTACGCGATGATCTTCTTCGCGGTGTGGTGGGCCTGGATGAACTTCACCTGGTTCGCCTCGGCGTACGACAACGACGACGTGCTGTACCGGGTCGTCACCCTGCTCCAGATCGCCGGTGTGCTCGTCCTCGCCGCCGGGGTGCCCCGCGCCTTCGAGGAGCACGACTTCCTCGTCGTCTACCTCGGCTACGTCGTGATGCGGCTCGCGCTCGCCTCGCAGTGGCTGCGGGCCGCCCACCACGCGGTGGACCCGGCCGAGCGGGCGATGTGCCTGCGGTACGCGGGCGGGGTCGCCCTCGTCCAGGTGGGCTGGATCGGCCTGCTCCTGGCGCCGGAGCAGGCCCGGGGGTGGGTCTTCCTCGTCATGGCGCTGGCCGAGATGTCGGTGCCGCTGTTCGCGGAGAAGGCCGCGCCGAGCACCTGGCATCCGCACCACATCGCCGAGCGGTACGGCCTGTTCACCATCATCGTGCTCGGCGAGACGGTCGCCGCGGCGACGGTCGCGGTGCAGACCGGTGTCGTCGAGCACGACGCCCTCGGTGAGGTCCTGCCGATCGCCCTGGGCGGTCTGCTGCTCGTCTTCGCGGCCTGGTGGATCTACTTCGTGGTGCCCGCGCACACCCGGCTGACCTCCAGCCGCCAGGGCTTCCTGTGGGGCTACGGCCATTACGTGATCTTCGCGTCGGCCGCCGCCGTGGGCGCGGGCCTGGAGATCGCCGTGGAGCACGCCGTGGGCAAGGCACACCTGTCCCCGACGGCCGCAGCGGCCTCGGTGACGGTCCCCGCGGCCCTCTACCTGCTGTCGGTGTGGCTGCTCCACGCGCGCTACTTCAAGGTGGGGACCGCCCAGCAGCTCGTGCTGCCGGTGGCCGCGCTCGCGGTGCTGCTGTGCTCCTTCGCGGGCCGCTGGGCGGTGCTCGCGGCCGGGCTCGTCGCGGCGGCCACGGTCGCGGTCGGCACGACCCTGGCGGCGCGCGGCCCGGCGGGGACAGGACCGGCAGGGACCGGACCGGCGGAGAGCGGGGCCGCGGGGAGCGGCTGACGCCCCGGCGGGGGGCGGGCGGGCGTGGTAGGCAGGGGACATGACATCACCCGAGCGGGCGCGGGAGCGGGACGGGATCACCGATGTGGCCGGGGTGCGCGTGGGGCACGCGCGCGTGGCCGGGCCGGGCGCGCTCAGCGGGACCACGGTGGTGCTGGCCCCGGTGGGCGGGGCGGTGGCCGCCGTGGACGTGCGGGGCGGCGGTCCGGGGACGCGGGAGACGGACGCGCTCGACCCGAGGAACGTCGTCCAGCGGATCGACGCGGTCGTCCTGACCGGCGGCAGCGCGTACGGCCTGGAGGCCGCGGCCGGGGTGATGGCCTGGCTGGAGGAGCGGCACCGGGGCGTCCGGGTGGGGCCCGATCCGGCCCATGTGGTGCCGGTGGTGCCCGCCGCCTGTGTCTTCGACCTGGGCCGGGGCGGCGACTTCCGGGCCCGTCCGGACGCCGCCACCGGCCGGGCGGCGGTGGCGGCGGCCGACGCGAGCGGTGACCACGCGCGCGTGGAGACGGGCGCGGTGGGCGCGGGCACCGGCGCGGTGGTGGGCGGGCTGCGCGGCGGGGTGGGCTCCGCGAGCGCCGTCCTGGAGTCGGGGATCACGGTCGGCGCGCTGGTCGTGGTGAACGCGGTGGGTTCCGCCGTGGACCCGGCCACCGGTGTCCTGTACGGGAGTCACCACACGGGCGGGCGGCCGGTCTTCCCGGACGCGCGGGTGCACGGGGCGGCCGTGCGGCGGCTCGCCGAGGCACGGGCGGCGTCCGTGCCGCCGCCGCTGAACACCACGCTCGCGGTCGTCGCGACGGACGCGGTCCTCACCCGCGCGCAGGCGCAGAAGCTCGCGGGGACGGCGCACGACGGCATCGCGCGCGCCCTGCGGCCGGTGCACCTGATGAACGACGGGGACACCGTCTTCACGCTCGCCACCGGAGTGCGGAACCTCCCGGCGGAGCCGGGGCCGCTCGCGCTGAACGAGATCCTGGCGGCGGGCGCCGATCTGGTGACCCGGGCGATCGTCCGGGCGGTGCTCGCGGCCCCCGGCGGCAGGCGCGGACCGGGTGGCGACTTCCCCTCGTACAGTGAGCTGTACGGGTCGGAAGTGATGTCGGAAGTGACGGTCGATTCGCCTGAAAACAAAGGAAGTTGAAAGAAAGGGAAAGGAAGAAGAAAAGGAACGGACGGGACAGGGCGGGAACTTCTGCCGCACGCCCTTCGTTTTCCGGAACCCCGGACATGATGTCAGAACCAGGGACTACGTTTAGCAAGCACCGAGTGACATGCGGCGACGGCCTGGAGACCCTCTTGAACGATCCGCAGGATCCTCACGATCCGTACGAGACGACCGAGACGCACCTTGAGCGACTTCTCGGCCGGGCGCTCAACTCCTTCGATCTGCCCGACTCGACCGTCGAGCGCCTCGGCACGGCGCTCGCCCACTCCAGCGCGCTGCACTCCTCGCACCACAGCGCGTCGCTGCACCGTTCCACCTACCGTCACACCTATCTGCTCGGCGACGGCAGCGCCCTCACCCTCTGGGAGCTCACGCACAACGCCGGGCGGGACGGCACCGAGCACTACGAGCTGTACGCGGAGGAGGCCGAGGCGCGGCTCGCGGCCTCGCGCCTGCCGACCGGGCCGCTGCCCGGCTGGAGCGCGGAGCGCGCCGACGGCCGCGCCCTCGACGAGGACGAGGACCTGGAGCTGCTGAGCGGTCTGCTCACCCGGCCGATACCGGCCCAGCCCAGGATGTACGTGCCGGACAACTCCGCCGACCACGCCCGCCGCGTCCTGCGCCGCGCGGAGAACACCGACCGGCCGGGCGAGCGGACGGCCCGTCGGCTGCGCTCCGCCTTCGCCCATCACATCACCCAGGCCTTCGGCCGGCACTGCCCGCCGGAGAGCGGCCGGGCCGCCGGATTCACCCTCTACGAGCACCAGTTCCTGCTGCTCGACGGCAGCGAGGTCAGCCTCTGGGAGGTCGAGCACACGGCGACACCGGACGGCCGCCACATGTGCGAGGTGTACGAGGACGAGCGCGCGGCCCGGGAGGCGATGGAGTCCCGCTCCCGCGTCGTCTGACCGAGCGCGAGGGGCAGCGTCGACCGGTGGCGTCCCGATCGGCGCGCCACCGGTCCGGCCGACGCGGGAGGGGCGGTGCGCCCACGGCTTCCGCCGGGTGCGCACCGCCCCTCGTGTCCGGGGTCCGGGCTCAGTGGGTGAGCGCCGGTTCCTTCTCCACCGGAGCGGGGGCGGGGAGGTCGCCGTCCTCGTCGCCGCCGCCCTCCAGGTGCTGCCTGGGCTTCGCCGGGAGGGCGAACATCACCAGGAAAATCACCGCGAGGACACCGGCCGCCCAGCCCAGCGCGTTCTGGAAGGCGTCGGTGAAGGCGGCGCCGACCTCACCGGGGACCCGGGCGAGCCGCTCGTCGTCGATGGTGCCGAAGAAGACCACGGACACCAGGCCGAGGCCCAGCGCGTTGCCCATCTGACCGGTCGTGTTGATCAGGCCCGAGGCCGAACCGGCGTGCTCCTTCGGGACCTCCGAGAGGACCGCGTCGGTCAGCGGCGCCACGATCAGGCCCATGCCGAGACCCATGACGATCAGCGGCACGACCATCTGCCAGGAGTGGATCTCCGTCCCGTACCGGCCGGCCACGAAGAAGTAGCAGAGGACTCCCGCGATCATCGTCAGGGCGCCCGCCTGGAGGACCTTCCGGCCGAAGCGCGGCACCAGCTTCTGCACCGAGATCCCGGCCGCCACCGACACGGCGATCGAGAACGGCACACCCGTCAGACCCGCCCGCAGCGCGCTCCAGCCGAGGCCGATCTGCATGTAGAGCGTCCACACCAGGAAGAAGATGCCGAGGACCACGCCGAAGGTCAGCTGCACGGCGATGCCCGCGGCGAAGCTCTTCACCCGGAACAGCGACAGCTCCACCAGCGGCGACCCGTCCTTACGGGTCTTGTACCGCTCGTACGCGACGAGGGCGCCGAACACCACCAGGCTGCCCGCCATCATCAGATGACCCCACAGCGGCCAGTCCAGCTCACGGCCGCGCGTCAGCGGGTAGACCAGCATCAGCAGCGCGGCGGTCACCAGGACCACGCCCACCAGGTCGAGCTTGAGGGCCTTCGGCGCCTTCGACTCGGTGATGTACTTCCAGCCCAGGAGCAGACCGGCGACGCCGACCGGCAGGTTGATGAGGAAGATCGGACGCCACTCCAGGCCCGCGATGTTCCACTGGGTGAGCAGCGCGCCCAGCAGCGGTCCGGAGACCGCGCCCAGACCGACGATCGCGCCGAACATGCCGAAGACCTTGCCGCGCTCGTGCGCGGGGAAGGTGACGTGGACGATCGACAGGACCTGCGGCACCATCATCGCCGCGGCCACGCCCTGGAGGAGACGGGAGGCGACCAGCATCTCCGGGTTCGCGGCGAAGCCGCAGAGCGCGGAGGCGACCGTGAAGCCCGCCGTGCCGAGGAGGAAGAGCCGCTTGCGGCCGTAGATGTCACCGAGCCTGCCGCCGGTGATCAGCCCGGCGGCGAACGCGAGCGCGTACCCGGCGGTGATCCACTGGATGGCCCCGAAGTCGGCCCCGAGGTCCCGCTCGATGCTGGGGATCGCGATGTTGACGATCGTGGCGTCGACCAGGTCCATGAAGGCGGCCGTCATGACGATGGCCAGGGCGATCCAGCGCCGCCTGTCGCCCTGATCGGTGTGCGTGGGCACCGCTTCGGTGTCCGTGGGGGGCGCGTCCAGGACGGCGTCGTGTGAACTCATATGAAGAAGATAAGACCCATCTAGGTCAGTACGTGTCCTAGATCGGCCTCATCCTGAGGGGCATGACGGACACTCCGGCACGACTCCTGAATCTGCTCTCGCTCCTCCAGACCCCGCGCGAGTGGCCCGGAAGCGAACTCGCCGAACGGCTCGCGGTCTCCCCCCGGACCATCCGCCGTGATGTCGACCGGCTCCGTGACCTGGGCTATCCCGTGGAGGCGACGCTGGGCTCGGTCGGCGGCTACCGGCTCGTCGCCGGTACGGCGATGCCGCCGCTGCTGCTCGACGACGAGGAGGCCGTCGCCATCGCGGTCGGCCTGCGCGCCGGGGCCGGACATGCGATCGAGGGCGTCGAGGAGGCTTCCGTACGGGCCCTGGCCAAGCTGGAACAGGTCCTTCCGGCACGGCTGCGGCACCGGGTCTCCACCCTCCAGAACGCCACGATCCCGCTCACCCGGGGCGACGGGGCGACGGTCGCGCCCGCCACCCTCACGACGCTCGCGGCGGCGGTCACGGGCCGCGAGAAGCTGCGGTTCGGCTACCGGGCGGGGGACGGCGCCGAGACGAAACGGCTGGTCGAGCCGTACCGGCTGGTGTCCACCGGGCACCGCTGGTACCTCGTCGCCTACGACCTGGGGCGGGACGACTGGCGCACCTTCCGGGTGGACCGGGTGAGCGAGCCGCTGGCCACCGGCGCCCGGTTCGGCCCGCGCGAGCTTCCGGCGGGCGACGCGGCGCAGCTCCTGGCCCGCTCGATGTCCCGGGCGCAGCCCGAGCTGGAGCTGGACGTCGATTTCGAGGCTCCGGCCGAGTTCGTGACGGCCCGGCTGCCCTCGCACCTGGCCCCGGAGCCGACGGGCCCGTCCTCCTGCCGGCTGCGCGCCCGGTCGACGGACTCCGTGGAGTGGCTGGCGCTCCGGCTGGCCCTCGTGGACGCCGCCTTCACGGTCCACGGCCCGCCCGCGCTGCACGCCCACATGACGGACCTCGCGGGGCGTCTGACGGCGGCGACCCGGGGATAGGGGCGGGATCCCTTACGGTGCCGGGCGGCGGCCCGGGAGAACCCGTAGGGGCCCCGGCCATCCCCTGGGGGAGCGCCGGGGCCCCTACGGGCCGTGCGGGTCACGCCACCGCGTCGAAGCCGGTGTCGTGGGCCATCTTCTTCAGTTCCAGCAGGGCGTGCTTCTCGATCTGGCGGATGCGCTCGCGGGTCAGCCCGTGCTGCTTGCCGACCTCGGTCAGCGTCCGCTCGCGCCCGTCCTCGATCCCGTACCGCATCCGGATGATGGACGCCGTCCGGTGGTCGAGCTTGGCGATGAGGTCGTCGAGCTCCTCGCTGCGCAGCAGTGTGAGCACCGACTGCTCCGGCGAGACCGCCGAGGTGTCCTCCAGGAGGTCACCGAACTGCGTCTCGCCCTGGTCGTCCACCGCCATGTTCAGCGAGACCGGGTCCCGCGCCCAGTCCAGCACGTCGACGACCCGCTCGGGCGTCGAGTCCAGCTCGGCGGCGACCTCGGCGGGCTCCGGCTCCCGGCCGTTCTCCCGGTTGAACTCGCGCTGCACCCGGCGGATGCGGCCCAGCTCCTCCACCAGGTGGACGGGGAGCCGGATCGTGCGGGACTGGTCGGCGATGGAACGGGTGATGGCCTGGCGGATCCACCACGTGGCGTACGTGGAGAACTTGAAGCCCTTCGCGTAGTCGAACTTCTCGACGGCGCGCACCAGGCCCGCGTTCCCCTCCTGGATCAGGTCGAGCAGCGGCAGCCCGCTGCGCGGGTAACGCCGGGCGACCGCGACCACGAGACGCAGGTTCGCCTTGATGAAGAGTTCCTTGGCACGCTCGCCCTCGGCCACCAGGGCTTCGAGCTCCTCGCGGCTCGCGCCACCCGCCTCGCTCTCGGCCTCGCCCTCGAGTATCCGCCGGGCGTACACCCCGGCCTCGATGGTCTGGGAGAGCTCGACCTCCTTGGCGGCGTCGAGCAGGGGGGTGCGCGCGATCTCGTCGAGGTACATGCCGACCAGGTCGCGGTCGGCGATCTCCCCGCCCACGGCGCGAACGCTGCTGGCCCGTGCGGCTCCGCTCGTGGCGGAGGTCTGACGACGGGCGACGGCACGGGTTGCCATGCGTGCTCCCTTGCTGAGTAGGTCGCGACACCCTTTCGGGTGCCCTGCATCCGACGGAAACAACGACTGGAATCAGGACAGAATTCCCACCCGGCACATGGATTTTCGCGATCATGCAGTATCCTGCGTGGCCCGCCGACCCCACGGGCACCCCGCAGGAACCCGCTGAGGCGCAGGTCAGACCCGGCACGGAGGGCGATCCGGCGCCGCTCGCGGGGCACTCGACCACACCGTCGGTGAGACCGCGATCACATGCGGCGCCACCCTTCAAGACGCGGGGACGGCCCATCGGGTTGCCCCTGGGCGGACCCGGACCTTCCGGGGCCTTTCCGGGCCTTTCCGGGCCTTCCTCCGGTCTTCTCCGGTCCGGGACGGCTCTCGGCCTCGCGGACTAGGTCCCGCGACCGTTCCGCCCGGCCCCTCCCCCGCCCTAGCGTCCTCGGTATGGACGACCGCACCGGAACTCTCGACGAAGCCCTCGAACGCCTCCACACCACCGGCCCCGAGCGGGACGGCTGGCTCAGCAACCACGCCCCGATGGCCGTCGAGGCGCTGGTGCGCCACGGCCAGGCGGCGACCGTGCACCGCTGGCTGGACCACTACGCCGACAAACTGGAGGAGGCGCCCCCGCCGACCCGTACCCTCACCGCCGCCGACGCGGCCGGGGCGCTCGGCGACCCGGCCCGGATCACGGACTGGACCCTCTTCTTCGGCCGGGAGCTCGAAGCCCGCCCCTGGCGGGAGGTCCTCGCCGAGTGGTGGCCCCGGCTGCTGCCCGGGATCGCGGCCGGGGCGACCCACCCGGTGATCCGTACGGGGCACGCCGTACGGACCCTGCTGGAGTCCGGCGCGGCGGGGACGACCGGGCCGCGCCTGGCCGAGCTGGCGCACGCCCTCGGTTATTGGGCGGCCCGCCACCAGCCGCTGCCCGCACTGGTCCCGCTGGCGGCGGCGCCTTCGGCTGCGGCGGCGCTGGACGCCGTACCCCTGGTTCCGGAGCAGGACGGGGGGATCAGGGCGCGGCTCGCGCAGCTGACGGCGTTCCCGGTCTGGGGAACGGCCCCGGACCCGGACACGGCGAAGGAGCGGCTGGTGGAGCTGGTGACGGCGGCCACCCACCGGTACGGGACCCATGGACACGGTGAGCCGGTGATGCTGGTGCACGCGGCGACCGCGCCGAACGCGGTCCTGCGCGCCCTGCCCGCGCTCCCCCGCGCGCTGTGGGCGCCGAGCCTGGCGGCGGCGTGGACGGCGGCTGCGGCGGTGACCGCCGCGTACGGCCCTTCGGAGGCCGTGGTGTGCGCGCCGGTCTCGCCGGCCCCGGAGGAGGTCTTCGCGCGGGCGGCGGCGCACGGCGACGATCACACGATCAAGTTCACCGACACGGCACTCGACGTGGGCGGTCCGCTCGCGCTCGCCGCCGCCGTCCGCTCGATCGAGCTGAACCCGCCGGTCCTCTGACCCGCACGGGGACGGGGCTCCTCACCTGTACGGGGCTCCGGGCCGGGACGTGCGGGGCTCCGGCCCACGGGGACGGCCGCCGGAGCCGTACGGGAACGGCACCGCCGGGGCTCAGCCGAACTGCACCGAGCGCTTGGCCAGGCCCATCCAGAAGCCGTCGATCACCGACCGTCCGGCGTCGAGGTCACCGGCCGCGTCGGCCGCGCCCATCGTGACGAAGAGCGGGGCGAAGTGCTCCGTGCGCGGATGGGCGAGGCGTCCGGCGGGCGCCTTGTGCTCGAAGTCGAGGAGCGCGTCGACGTCCTGGGCGGCGAGGGCCTCCCGGCCCCAGGCGTCGAACTCGGCGGACCAGCCGGGGACGCCGCCGCCGGTGTGCCGGAGGGCGGCGAGGTTGTGGGTGAAGAAGCCGCTGCCGACGATCAGGACGCCCTCGTCGCGGAGCGGGGCGAGCCGTCGCCCGATCTCCAGGAGGCGGCGCGGGTCGAGGGTGGGCAGGGAGATCTGGAGCACGGGGACGTCGGCGTCCGGGAACATCTCGACGAGCGGTACGTACGCCCCGTGGTCGAGGCCCCGGTCGGGGACGTCCTGGACGGGGGTGCCGGGGGCCCGGAGCAGCCTCCGGACGGACTCGGCCAGTTCCGGCGCGCCGGGGGCTTCGTAGCGGACGCGGTAGTAGTGCTCGGGGAAGCCCCAGAAGTCGTACACCAGGGGCAGGGTCTCGGTCGCGCCGAGCGCGAGCGGGGCCTCCTCCCAGTGGGCGGAGACCATGAGGATCGCCCGGGGGCGCGGGAGGTTCCCGGCCCAGGCGGCGAGTTCGCCGGGCCAGACGGGGTCGTCGGCGAGCGGCGGGGCACCGTGGGACAGGTAGAGCGCGGGCATCCGGTCGAGCGTGGTGTCCATGGCGACGACCCCCTTCAGGGTTCTTGAAACTTCAAGCGTTACGAGGAGCGTAAACCCAAATAGTTCAACTTTCAAGGATGAGTCGTACGATGGGACCCATGGGAGACACCACCGAACCACGCTGGCTCACCGACGAGGAGCAGCACGTCTGGCGCGCCTATCTGCACGCCACCACGCTCTTCGAGGACCACCTCGACCGCCAGTTGCAGCGCGACGCCGGAATGCCGCACGTCTACTACGGGCTGCTCGTCCAGCTCTCCCAGGCGCCCCGGCGGCGGATGCGGATGACCGAGCTGGCCAGGAGCGCCAAGATCACCCGCTCCCGGCTCTCCCACGCGGTCACCCGCCTGGAGAGGAACGGCTGGGTGCGGCGGGAGAGCTGCCCCTCCGACAGGCGCGGGCAGTTCGCCCGGCTGACGGACGAGGGGACGGAGGTCCTGCGCGGGGCCGCGCCCGGCCATGTCGCCGCCGTCCGCCAGGCCCTCTTCGACCGGCTCTCCGCCGAACAGGTGGCCCAGCTCGGCACGATCATGAAGGTGGTGGCCGAGGGCCTCGAGCCCCAGGACCCGGACGCGGACCTGCCCTGGCTCCGCTGACGCCGGAACCAGGGCAGGGACTGAGGAACGGGGCGGGACCCCGATGACCGCTCAGTGCGTGATGACGATCAGTACGTGATGACCGCTCAGTGCGTGATGACCGCTCAGTACGTGATGACGCTCAGTGCGCGATGACCGGGACCCTCACCTCGGCGTCCGCGTCCGCGCCCGTGCCCGAGCCGGCGACCGCTCCGGCGCCCGTGCCCGGCTTCCCCGTGGTGATCAGGGCGAAGGCGATGGCCGCCGCCGCGACCAGGATGCCGACGGCCCACCAGATGGCCGCCGTGTAGCCCTCGACCATGCCCTGGAGCTGGAGCAGCTTCTGCCCCGCCGGGGTGGTCGCGCCCGCCGCGTGGTCCGTGAGGTACGCGGTGGTCGCCGAGGCGGCGATCGTGTTCAGCAGGGCCGTACCGATGGCGCCACCGACCTGCTGCGAGGTGTTGACCATCGCGGAGGCCACCCCGGCGTCCCTGGGGTCCACGCCCAGCGTCGCCAGCGACATCGCGGGCATGAACGCCGTGCCCATGCCCAGACCGAGGAGCAGCTGCGCGGGCAGGATCAGACCGGCGTACGAGGTGCCGGTCTCCAGCTGCGTCAGGAGCAGCATCCCGAGGGCGGCGGTCAGGAAGCCGGGGGCCATCAGCAGGCGCGGCGGGACGCGGGTCATCAGCCGCGTGCCGATCTGCGTGGAGCCGACGATCATGCCCGCGATCATCGGGAGGAACGCGAAGCCCGTCCGGACCGGCGAGTACCCCTTCACGATCTGGAGGTAGTACGTCAGGAAGAGGAACAGGCCGAACATGCCGATGACGGCGAGGCCCAGCGACAGGTAGACACCGCCCCGGTTGCGGTCGGTGAGGACGCGCAGCGGCAGCAGCGGGGACTTCACCTTCGCCTCGGTGAGCACGAAGGCGAGGAGCAGTACGGCCGAGCCGACGAACAGGCCGACCGTGCCCGCGTCGCTCCAGCCCTCGGACTCGGCGCGGGTGAAGCCGTAGACGAGCGCGACCAGGCCCAGGGTGGACAGGATCACGCCGGGGACGTCCAGCGCGGCGCGGTTGCGGGTGCCCGTGGGCTCGCGGACGACGAGGTACGCGCCGACGGCGGCGACGATCGCGAACGGGATGTTGACGAAGAAGGTCCAGCGCCAGTTGAGGTACTCGGTGAGGAAGCCGCCGAGGATCAGGCCCACCGCGCCGCCGCCGCCGGCGATCGCGCCGTAGATGCCGAAGGCCTTGGCGCGCTCCTTGGCGTCGGTGAAGGTGACGGCGAGCAGTGAGAGCGCGGCGGGCGCGAGGAGCGCGCCGAAGGCGCCCTGGAGCGCGCGGGCACCGAGCATCGCGGCCTCGCCGGTCGCGGCCCCGCCGAGGGCGGAGGCGAGGGCGAAGCCGATCAGGCCGACGACGAAGGTGCGCTTGCGGCCCCAGATGTCGGCGATGCGTCCGCCGAAGAGGAGGAGGCCGCCGAAGGCGAGGGCGTAGGCGGTGATGACCCACTGCCGGTTGCCGTCCGATATCCCCAGGTCCTGCTGGGCGGAGGGCAGGGCGATGTTCACGATCGTCGCGTCGAGGACGACCATCAGCTGGGCGAGGGCGATGAAGACGAGGGCTTTCCAGCGCCCGGGGTCGGGCCGGGTCGCGGCGCTCTCCGGGGTCTTCGCCGTGCCCCCTGCGCTCTCTGGGTTCTCTGGGTTCTCTGGGTTCTCTGTGGTCTTCGCGGTGTTCTCGGGGATTTTCGGCATGGGTGGAGCCACCTCTTGGCGCGTACTGGCAGAAAAAGGACGTAAAGGGTTTCGGGTGCGGGGCGGGGCTCTCGAAGCGTCAGGCCCCGGCGGTCACATCGGTCACATCGGTCACGGGGTGCGCGGCGCGCAGGAGTCGCGCCTCAGGTCCTCCAGGGTGGCGGCCGTTCCGGGCAGTTCGGAGCGCGCGGGCGCCTCCAGACCGTCGAGGAACAGCTGGAGATGACGGTGGACGTACTGCTGGAAGTGGGTGGTGCAGGCGGTTCCGGGCAGGGGGCGGGTCAGCTGGGACACCGCCACCATCAGGTCGCCGACACCGACGTCGGCGCGGAGGCGGCCCGCCTCGCGCGCCCGGTCGACGAGGCCCTGGACGGCCTCCTCAAGGCGTTCGCGCTCCACCGTGAGCTCGGGGTGGTCGCGGTCGAAGGCGCCGTCGAGCATCGGGCACAGGGCCCCGACGCGCTCCTCGGCGGCGCCGTGGGTGAAGCGGCGGAGGGCGGCGAAGGTGTCGGCCTCCTCCTCGGCGGCCCGTTCGGCGAGTTCGGTGACCCGCGCGAGGAGCGAGAGGACGACCTCGCGGATCAGGTCGGAGCGCTCGGGGAAGTTCCGGTAGAGCGTGGCGTTGCCGACCCCGGCGCGGCGCGCGACCTCGTCGTACGGCACCTGGGGGCCGAACTCGACGAACATCTCACGGGCCGCCGTCACGAGCCGCTCGCGGTTGCGCAGCGCGTCGGCACGGGGGCGGGGCGCGCGGCGGGCGGGCGGAGCGGCGGCGGGCGCGGACTCCTCGGGCCCGGCACCCGCGGGCGCGGTATCGGCGGGCGCGGTATCGGCGGGCGCGGTATCGGCGGGGCTGGTCACGCCACGACCTCCTGGGATCACTGAGGGACGTCCGTTCATGGCGGACCTCCCGTCACGGGGGCGCCAGGCCGTCGGTCGGGAGACGACGGCCGGGCACCGGGGGCGTCAGGCCGCCAGGGCGGCGACCCGACATCGGAGTGCCGGACCACCAGGAAGGCGGCCGGGCACCGGAGTGCCGGACCGCCGGGAGGCGAGCCGGGCACCGGGGACGACCGTCCGCCGAGGGCGACCGGACGTCAAAGGGCCTCCGACCCCGGGCCCCTCAGAGGCATCCGGGGAAGGACTCCCCACTTCGTTCGACTCAAGCCTAAACGGGGAAGAGGTCCCCGCTTATTTCCCGCACGGAAAGTGATCCGGGTCACTTTCACCCCTCCGCCCGGAATACCCACGATCGGCCCTTCCGGCGCGCGCTCCTGAACCACCCGTCACAGGCTGATCGCACAGCGCGGCCCCGGACGCACCGGCCGGGACCGTGCCGCCGACCTGCCCCGACCGGAGAGGCGTCCGTATGCAGCACCCCCGCCGACGGATACGCAGACCCGTCGCCCTGGCCGCGACCACGGCGCTCTCCCTCACCCTGCTCGCCTCCGCGAGCACCCCCCTCCCCGGGCCCGCCCCCGCCTCGGCGGGCCCCGTGGCCGCCGCCCCGGACGGCGCCCAGCTGGGACCGTGCCGGATCGCCACCACGATGGGCGTGCAGATGTCGGAGGGGCTGCCCACCGCCCCCGGATACGTCCGCTCCACCGGCCGGATCAGGGCCCTCAACCTGATGGTCGACTTCCCCGACGCCCCCGGCGACGGCACCGCGATGAGCCGCTACCGCGAGTTCTTCCCGCAGACCGCCGACTGGTTCCGCACCAGCTCCTACGGGCGGCTGCACTACCTCGCCGAGGCGCCGATACCCGACTGGCTGCGGATGCCGAAGGCGTTCTCCGCGTACGGGATCGAGCGCGGCTCACCGTACGAACCGGGCTACCGCGGCCTCGTCGAGGACCTCGTGAAGGCGGCCGACGCCCGGGTCGACTTCAGCGCGTACGACCTGGTCAACGTCCTGGTCACCCCGAACGCCGGGCCCTCGGCCCTCGACACCGTCCTGTCCGTGACCTTCTCCGGGAACGACGACGCCCCCTACGCGGACGGGGTACCGCTCGCCAACACGTCCTTCGTCTACAGCCGCCAGGACGACGGCTCCGGCAGCTTCGCCGAGACCGGCTACCGGGTCCTGCCGCACGAGAACGGGCACGTCTTCGGACTCCCCGACCTCTACACCTCGGACGGCGGCGGCACCGTCGGGCACTGGGACATCATGTCCGAGGACTGGGGGGCCAACAACGACCTGCTCGGCTGGCACAAGTGGAAGCTGGGCTGGCTCGACAACGACCAGGTCGGCTGCGCCTCCCGCCCCGGCTCCACCGAGTGGAGCCTCACCCCGCTGCCCGTCACCGGCGGCCCCAAGCTGGTGTTCGTCCCCCTCTCCGGCACCTCGGGGTACGCGGTCGAGGTCCGCGCCAAGGGCGGCAACGACGAGGCGGTCTGCAAGGACGGGGTCCTCGTCTACCGGGTCGAGTCCGACGTCGACACCGGCCACGGCCCGGTGTCCGTCGCCGACAGCGAGCACGCCAGCGGCGGCTGCACCCGCCGGGCCAACGTCCACGCCGAACTCTCCGACGCCCCCTACCACCCGGGAGAGACGTTCACGGACCGCGCGAACGGCGTCCGGATCACCGTCCTCGACACGGACACGGACGGCACGTACCGGGTCCGGGTGACCCGCGACTGACGGGCGGACGCGCACCGGGCCGGCCACGAGCCCCGAAGCCTCAAGGCACCGGGCAGCCACCGCCCCCGGAGACCCAGGGACCGATCCGCGACGGCCCCCGGAGACCCGCGCACCGGACCGCCACCGCCCCCCGGAGGCTCAGGCCCCGGCCCCCGGGTCGGCCAGCCCCTCCCGGAGCAGCTTCTTCAAGACCTTGCCGGTCGGGTTCCGGGGCAGTTCGCCGTCCCGTAGGACCACCCGGGCGGGCACCTTGAAGGAGGCCAGGCGCGCGCCCGCGTGGGCGCGCAGCTCCTCGGTGCCGCAGGCGGCGCCGGGCCGCAGCCGGACGACGGCGGCGACCTCCTCGCCCAGGAGGGGGTGCGGAACGCCGAGGACGGCGGCGTCGAGGACGTCGGGATGCTCCTGGAGGACCCGCTCGACCTCGACGCAGTACACGTTCTCGCCGCCCCGGACCACCATGTCGGTGAGCCGGTCGACGATCTGGACCCGCCCCTCCGGATCCACCCGGGCGAGGTCCCCCGTACGGAACCAGCCGTCCCCGGTGAACGCGGCGCGGGTCGCCGTCTCGTCGCCCCAGTACCCCCGGACCAGCGACTGCCCGCGCAGCAGCAACTCCCCCACGCCCTCCGCGTCGGGCCGGTCGATCCGGGCCTCGGTGGCGGGCGAGGGGCGGCCGACGCTGCCCGGGTGGGCGCGGTACTCGGCGCCGACGTTCGACAGGACGCCACCGCAGGTCTCGGTGAGCCCGTAGCCGTTGCGGGGCTCGACGCGCTCCCCCCACCCGGCGGCGAGTCCGGCGACGATCCCCGGCGGGGCGGTGGCGCCACCGGTGCTGAGCAGGGTGAGGCTCGCCAGGTCGTCCCCGGCGGCGCGGGCCGCCGCGAGCAGCTGGAGCGCGGTCGTCGGCACGCCCGCGTAGTGGGTGACGCGGTGCTCGCGGATCAGCCCCAGGGCGCGTCCGGCGTCCCAGCCGCGCATCGTGACGAGGGTCCCCCCGGCCGCCATCACCCCGAAGAAGGAGGTGAACGCGGCCACGTGGAAGAAGGGGAAGGTGGTCAGCGACACCGGCGCGGGCCCGGTGCCCGGCACGTCCCCCCGGGCGAGGGCCGCGGCGGCGGCGAAGTACCGGGAGTTGGCGGCGGCCCCCGCCTGCGCGAGATGGGTGGCGACGGCGCCCTTCGGCCGCCCGGTGGTGCCGGAGGTGTAGACGAGGGTGGCGTCCCACTCGGGCAGCACGTCGACGGCGGGCGGCCCGAGGAAGGGGTCGAGATCCGGGACGTACGCGCTGAAGCCGCCGACGGCCGGCCCGCCGAACACGATCCCCGGCACCTCGCGCGCCCCCGCCCAGCCCCCCAGCAGCCCGGCCGACTCCGCGTCGGCAAGGAGCAGCCGGGGCGCGCAGTCGTCGAGGGCGTACGCGCACTCGTCCTCGGTCCACCAGGTGTTGAGGGGTACGGCGACGAGCCCGGCGAGCTGCGCGGCCCAGAAGGCGGTCTGCCAGTCGGCGCCGTTCCGCAGGGCGACGACGACCCGGTCGCCGGGCCGCAGCCCGTACTCCCCGACGAGCCGCCGGGCGAGCCCGCAGGCCCCGTCGAAGAACTCCCGGTAGGTCACGGCCCCGCCCTCGGACACGAGGAACACCCGCTCCCCGTACCCCCAGGTGGCCTCAACGAACTCCCGAAGCGTCCGGGGCCCGGAGACATACCGCCCACCGTCGACGACGAAGGGCGCCCCGGGTGCGACGAGCCGGGGGTGGGCGCGGGGATCGGCCGTCTGGCCGGACCGGGGGGCGGGCGTCCGATCAGCCTGGAGGTCGGGCGCGTGATCAGCCCGGGAGCCGGTCGGATGATCACCCCCGGGACCACCCCGCCGGTCACCGGCCCCGGCCCCGGCCACACCCCCCGCCCCGGAACCAGCCCCGGCCCCCGGCCCCGCTTCCGACGCCGCCGATGCCCCCGCCCCTGCCCCGCGCGTGTCCACCGCTGAACCTCCTGAGCGTCCGAGTGACGACGGGCAGGGCCCACACCCCGCCCCGGCCGCCGCCGATCACCGGCCCCGACCACGGGCCCGGAGCATAACGCCCGGACGAGAAGAGCCCCTTCGTCCGAGGCCGCTCCGGAGCGGCCCTCGACGTACGACGGTGGGACCGGGACTGCGCCCGGCCCGCTGACCGCGCACGGGCCCGGCGCGAACCAGGATCTCCACCGGCCCGCACCCGACCGCCCGCACCCGCCGGAAGCGCCCGCCCGTCCCCCACCGGCCGGACGCCACTGCTACTGCTACTGCTACTGCTACTCGGAGGCGAGTTCCTCCAGCAGCACCCGTCCGGCGGCGGTGAACGGATGGTCGGCACCCAGACCGGTCTCCCGCCTGGCCACCACATCCGTCATGATCTCGACGGCCTCGGCCCGGTGGCCCAGCGCGGCCCGGGTCCGGGAGAGAAGCTGCCGGGCCGCCAGAGTGATCGGGTAGTCGGGGCCGAAGCGTCGCAGGTACGCCTCGGTGACCAGCCGGATCTCCCGATCGGCCTCGTCGAAGCGGCCCAGGCCGTACAGCACCCAGGCGTGGTTGTGACGCGCGCCCAGGGTCACGGTGTGGTCGGGCCCCAGGTGCCGGACGCATTCCGACGGCAGGGACGACAACGATCCGTCCTCCTCCATGACGACCTCGGACACCGCCAGGAGAACCAGCAGGCTGGAACGGGACCGCAAGGTCAGGGGATGGGCGGGACCCCATGTCCTCCGTCTGCCCTCGGCCGTCGCCCTCAGGAGCGCGACGGCCTCGTCGCGCCTCCCGAGGTTGCCGAGCACGAGCTGCAGGCCGTGGCCGCTGTCCAGGGTGTCGGGATCGTCGACGCCGAACAGACGCTCCTGGGCGGCGCGCACCCGGCTGAGGAGCGTTTCCGCCTCGGCGTAACGGCCCAGCCGGAAGAGTGCCCGGCCCTCCCTGGAGCGGGCGGCCAGCACGAGGCGGTGCTCCGTGCCGAGCCGCAGCTCGGCGAGGTCGGCGGCGGTCCGGGCCGTCTCCCCGGCGGACAGGTAGTCCCCCGTACGGTGCAGGGCGACGCACAGCCTGATCGTCACGGCCAGTGCGTCGGCCGATGCCGAGGGGGCGTCGGCGCGGCGCAGCAAGGCGAGCCCATGGGGCACCAGCAGACGGTACAGCGGGTCGTAGGGACCGGCGTCGGGCACCTCGGGCACGACCGCGTCGAGCAGGCGGACCGCCGTGGCGTCGAGGACCGGCAGCCGCTCGGCGGGGGTCGCCGCCGCGACGCTGTCGAGCAGGACGCCGTGGCTCCGCACGCACCGCGTGCCGACGTCGACCAGTTCGGTCAGGGACTGGTCGAGCAGTGCCCTCAGCGCGGTCTCGCAGCGGGCGCGGGGAAGGACACCGTCGATCTCGGCACGGTTGAGCAGCGCCAGTGGGAGCGGTTCGGGGGCGAACCGTGACAGGAGCCTCAGCAGGGCGGTCGCCTCGGGCAGGCCCCGGCTCTCGAAGGCGTCGAGCGTCAGCTGCCACGTCACCCCGACCAGATGCCGGGGGTCCTCCCGCGACAGGGCGTCGGCACCCCGGTCGATGAGCTCGACTCCTCCGCTCTCCTCCAGGTGGCGCCGGTACGTCCCCATCGTCCAGGGATCGAGCACCTGCTGGGAGAGGAAGCCCCCTGCCAGGGTCAGGGCGAGCGGCAGCCGGCCGAGTCGTTCCGCCACTTGGTCCGCCTCTTCGGGCGTACCGCTGTGCGGGGCGAGGTCGCTCAGCACCTGCGCCGCGTCCGCACGCGGCAGCACGCCGATGTGCTGCAGTTCGGCCCCCGGCCACCAGTGGGCGGCCGACCGGCGGGTGGTCACGACGACCGTGCCGCGCGGACTGGAACGCAGCCAGCTGCCGTCACGGAGGATCTCGGGGTCGTCGGCGTTGTCGAGGACCAGGAGCCAGGGGCGGGTGGAGCGGTCGAGGTACCGCCAGACGAGATCGGCGGCGGGGCGGAGCCCGTTGCGGGCGGCCAGCAGTTCGCCGTCACCGGCTCCCCGGTCGGCGGCGACGGCGAGCATTCCGGCCCGCAGACCGGACCGGTCGGAGGCGTTCACCCACAACCCCACCCGGCCGTCCTCCTCGGTGGCCAGCCGGAAGAAGGTGTACGCCACCGCGGTCTTGCCACAGCCGCCCATGCCGTACAGCACGTACACCTCGCCGCCGCGCCCGGCCCGGAGCCGTTCCAGGACGTCCGCGCGGTCCCGCAGCACGACCGGTGGTCGGCCGACCGCCGGTCGCCGCACCGAATCGGGGCCTCTCGGCGCGGTCGGCTCGTCGCCGTAGTGGTGGTGCTCGCTGATGTGCTGGTCACCGGCCGCCTGGTAGACCCGGCCGTGGTCCTCGGCGTGGCCGTCCGTCGCGCCCGTCATCGGCCGACCTCACGGCCGGGACGTAAGCGCCGTTCCCTTTCGGCGCCGTGGACGTACAGCGGACTCCATGGTTGCACCGGGCGCCTCCCGATCGTCAGCCTCGTGCGCCGCAGGTGCGTCCTCGCCGGTGTTTTCCCGTACGGCGGCCTCTTCCCGGCCACTCATCGTGGCAGTCCTGGTCCGAACGGGACAACAAGCCGCCGCCCCGCGCCACGTCCGGTCCTCGGCATGGCCGAACCTCCGGTCACGGCACTACAGTCGGCGGAATCCTGACCGAACGGGGAGGACGACGATGACCAGACCCTGGGAAGCCGATCCGGACACGACGTTCAAGCGGCGCCTGGGGAGGTCACCGCAGGAGCTGGGCAACACGACCGACACCCCCGACTGCCCCGACCTGTGGGAACTCGAGAACGGGGACATCGCCGTCATCGGCCGTGACCTCACGGAGGCCCTGGCCGGGAAGCTCCCGCCGGGAGTCTCCGTCGGACCGGACGAACGGCTCGTGGTCGTCCCCAGGAACATGCTGATCGCGGCGAAACAGGACATCCCCCATGTTTGACTCCTTCCCACACGGAACGTCCGATCGCCTGGACCGCCCCACGTACCACGCGGACTTCCGCCGGAACTATCAGGACGGTATCCGTCACCTGAACAAACTGGAGCGCGGACAGGACTTCAAAGAACGCGGATTCGCCAGCTGGGAGGCGTTCGCGGCAGGGGAATGGGACCGGGCCCTCTCCCTCGTCGAGGAGAAGCGCCCCGTCTACGCGGAACAGTTCCGGGAGGCGGGACGACGGGGGATCCAGGAACGCCGCCTGCGTGTGGTGGAGTTCCCGGTGACCCCGTACGTGCAGTGGGAGCTCTTCGTCCTGCGGCTGCGCGTGGAACTGGGCGACGCCATCAGAGTCCTCGACGCCCGCGAGATCGCCGACGTCGAGAAGGACCGTCCCGTCCCCGAAGTCGTGATCCTCGGAGACCTCGCCATGTACGAGGTGCTGTACGACGACGACGGAAACGCGATGGGCTCCCGCCGGTTCACCGATCGCGCGCTGATCCGGGAGACGTCGCGGGACTTCGACACGCTGTACGAACGCGGGGAGGAGTTCCCCACCTTCTTCGACCGCGAGATCCTCCCCCTGCCCCCACCGGCGCCGACACCCCACTGAGCACGCACCAGCCTCAGGCATGAGGATCATCCCCTCCACGGCGGCGGCCCACCCCGCACCAGCAAGCACTCGTCGACGAAAACACCAGGTCAGAACATCCAAACCGGCCACCCCAGCACACCGACCCGGAACCGAGGCGACCTCGACGACCCCCATCCGCTAGGCTGTCAGCGGTCAGTCCCGCCTTCGTAGCTCAGGGGATAGAGCACCGCTCTCCTAAAGCGGGTGTCGCAGGTTCGAATCCTGCCGGGGGCACACTGAAGCAGCAGGTCGAGGGCTCTGCCGTCCACGTGACGGCAGAGCCCTTCGTACGCGGCACAGCGCCGGGGCAGGCCGGACCCGCGTCTCGAAGCATCTACGACGCGCGCTGACTCGGGTCCGCAATGTCCTCGACGGGCCGGGCGGGCTCGTCTCAGGCAGCGTGGGGAGTGAAGGTGACCCGGGAGTCACCCTCGTCGATGGCCAGGTTCAGGGTGCCGTCCAGCGCCTTCGCCAGGCGTCGCAGCAGCGGGAGAGTGGGCACGGTGTCGCCGCCTTCCATCCGGGACACCTGAGGCTGCGTCATCCCGGCCCGGCCAGCAAGCTCGGCCTGAGACAGCCCGAGCTCGATCCGACGGTCATAGACCGCCTGCCCGAGATCGCCGGCCAGCCGCGCGTCGATGTACTCCTGGTCGTACTCCACCGCCTCACCCGCGAGCTGCCGGGCCCTGCGCGTTCTCCATGTGCTGTGATCCATCAACTCTCCTTGCGGCGATCGTAGGTGTGCTCAGCACGGTTGTGCTCGGCCTCACAGACCTTCTGAGCCTGATGCGCACGTTCGACTTCCGCCGCCTCACGCATCCTCGTCTTGCGGAACACCGTCAACAGGACGATCCGCTGCCCGGGGGCGAGCCAGTACGGGATGCGCACGGCCTCGCCGTCCAGTTCGAACCGCAGCTCACGCAGCTTGCCACCGAGGTGACGCGAGTACGGCTCGCCAAGCGTGGTCGGCTCATCCAAGAGACGGTCCGTCTTGTCCTCCACTCGCCGGTAGAGACGGAACGGGAGTAACTCCAGCCAATCCCGCACCTCGGGTTCGATCTCGATCTCCCATCGCCCCGTCATGCAATCAACGATATATACCTCCAATTGCATAGAGCAAGCCTTGGCCACTACGTGCGCCCGCGACCTTCGACGAGAGGTGGTCCCCAGCAGTCGGACCGGACCGGATTCAGCACACATGAGGCCGGGAAACCCTGGGAACCCACAAGAACCTCCGAGACGCGTTTCCATACGCAGCCATGGCGTCGTTTCCGCAGGTCACGAACTTGATCGGAGAGAACTCCTAAAGCGGGTGTCGCAGGTTCGTCCTGCCGGGGGCACCGTGCATGACTGCTCCTGCCTGGGGTTCATCCCCAGGCAGGAGTCCCACTCGGCCTCGGACGGCTCGTCCGGGGCCATTTGCGTGGGCGCTGCGTGAGCGGATGGAGCGGCAGGCCCCTTGAATGGCGCCCAGACGATCAGCACCATCCGGCACGTCGCGAGAGGCCCGTCCATGGGGGGTGAGGCGCTCTGAAGTTCTCGGGCAGTGGTCCCCACGGGTTCGAAGTCCGGAATGGTGGAGCGCGTCGGCTCAGCGCAGTTCCTCCGGGCAAGCCGTGCCCCTGGAGAGTTTGTACGGGGCCGCCAGGCGGTACGTGCCTGGTTTCGGGGCGATCAGTTCGGTCCATTCGTCGCCCTCGGCGTCCGGTTCCGCCTTGAAGAGGCAGCCGTTCTCGTTGGCGAAGGTCTTGGGGAGTTCCGTGTCGGACTCCTCCCGGGCGAGCTTCGACGCCTCCGTCTCCTGCGGGGGCTCGATCTTGCCGCCGTTCTCGTCCATCAGCGCCAGCCACGGCGAGTGCGGGACCCGGATGAGGACGCGGCCGGGGCGCTCGACGCGGATCACGACCTCGTTCTCCTCCGCGCTCACCACCTCCGCCGGAGGGTCCGCGAGGGGCGTCGGGTCCTCGACCTCGTACAGGCGCCAGTTCTCGTCCGACCACACCTGCTTCAGGTACGGCAGCCCCGCGTCGACCAGTTTCGCCTCCTGCTCGGCGCCCGAGTCCGGCGCGCCCGTCGGCAGCACCACGTAGTGCACGGCCCAGCGGGCGAGCCACTCCTCGTAGTTCACGGCGTTCAGGGTGTCGTCGTAGAAGAGCGGGTTGCGCTCCATGTCCGCCTGCCGGTTCCAGCCGCGCGCCAGGTTGATGTACGGGCTCAGCGCCGAGGACTCGCGGTGGCTGGACGCCGGGACGACCTCGACCCGCGCCTTGCCCGCGTCCCGTACCTGGAGCTGGTTGACCAGCGGCGCCAGCTCCCTCGCCCAGGAGGCGTCCGGGGCGGTGCGGATCACGTCGTCGACGCCTTTGAAGCCGATCCAGAAGTTCAGTCCCGCGAACGCCAGGAGCAGCGCGTACCAGCGGCGGGAGCGCGGCGCCGTGTACGGCAGCGCGGCGAGCAGCAGCACGCCCGCGAACAGCATCGGGAGCCGCGAGATGTTGGAGCCGATCTGCGAGTCGATCAGCCAGGTCAGCAGCGTGCCGATCGTGTAGACGGCCGCCCCGGTGCGGACCGTCCGCCAGTCCTTCGGGACCAGGACGAAGACCAGCACCCCGAAGAGCAGCGGCAGAGCCGTCGATCCGAAGGCCATCGGCTGCGTACCGGAGAAGGGGAACAGCCAGGACGACAGGGCCACGACCACGACCGGGGCGAGACCGAGGGCGTACGCCCCCGGGCGCCGCCCGTTGAGGAACAGCGCCGCCGCCGCCACCCCGAGGAACAGGCCCGCGACCGGGCTGCACGCCGTCGCCAGGGCCGCGAGCGGCGCCGCGACCGCCGCCTTCGCCCAGCGCCTGCGGCGCCAGCGGTGCGGCCAGCAGAAGACCGCCGCCACCGCGCCCAGCGCGAACATCATGCCCAGGCCGAACGTCACCCGGCCCGACAGCGCGTTGCAGAGGAACGCGAACACCGCCGCCACCGAGCAGGCCAGCGGATTGCGGACCGCCCTCACCCGCACCAGGATCAGCGCGGTGAGCGCCGCCGACAGCGTCCCGGCGATCATCATCGTGCTGCGCACGCCGAGCACCGACATCAGATACGGCGACACCACGCTGTACGAGACCGGGTGCATCCCCCCGTACCAGGCCAGGTTGTACGCCGAGTCCGGGTGCCGGCCGACGAACTCGGCCCACGCGTCCTGGGCGGCCAGGTCGCCGCCGCTGTTCGCGCAGAAGAAGAACCACAGGAGGTGGGCGACGGCCGCGAGCGCGGTGGCCGCCAGGACCGTGTAACGGCGCTTGCGCCGGAGGACCGGCCGCTCCGGGGCGGCCGTGGGGTCGGGTGTGAGGGTGGGTGCGGGGGCGGCCGTGGGTGCGGGCCGCTGCGCCGGAAGCACTATTCGCGGGAGCGAATCATCGGACACGTCGGTTCCTTCGGACGCCCCCGGGACACCGGACCCGGCGGCCCCGGACCTGCCCGTCCCACCGGGTCCGCCGGGCCCTTCTCCGACGGACGCCGGGGCGTCGGGATCGACGGTGGAAGCCGCGCGGTCGGCGCGTGTCGGCTCGGCGGTGGTCAACTGCGGCCCTTTCCCGTGCTGCCCGTCTCGCTGCGCGCGGGAAGTACCACGCGTCCCTCTCGTCCCCCGCACGACGCTAACAGCTGGGCGCCCCGGGGACCCGGGGCGCCCGGCCAAGCGGGTGGGGCCGGGGCCACGCCCCGGCCGGGTGGGAACGGGCCGGGGGCCGAGCCCCGGCCGTGTCCCCTCAGCCCACGCGCGTGAGCTTCTTGTCGAAGCCCGGCTCCACCAGGTCCGTGCGGAGGGCCACCGGGGAGCTGACCCGGCCCGCGCCGGTGCCGATCGAGACCTGGCCGACGATGTCGCCCGCCTTGCCCGCGTGGGGCACCGCGCGACCGCCGTCGGTCAGCTCCAGCTCGACCTTCAGGCCCGGCCAGCCGACCGCCTTCAGTTCCTTGGTCGCCACCACGGGCGTCCGGCCGCCGAGTCCGTCGTCGACGTACCCCAGGACCTGGTCCTCACGGATCACGACGGCCGAGGTGACGTCCTTCTGCGCCCGCTGGATCAGCTTGAGGCTGTTGTCGATGGCGAGCTGGAGCTTCTCGTTCAGGACCTTGGCGTCCTTCGCCCCCATCACGATGCCGAGGATCCGCCGGTTCTTGCCGTCGACGACGGTGTTCGCCGACCACAGCAGATTGCCGCCGGCCGGGGTGGAGGAGCCGGTCTTGATGCCGCTCACCCCCGGCTCCAGAAGGATGTTGTTGTTGTTCTCGATCCGGCCCGGGATGCCGTCCACCGTCACGTTCGGCATGTTCACGATCTCCCGGAACACGTCGTACTGCATGACCGCCCTGGCCAGCTTCAGCTGGTCCTCCGGCGTCGACACCGTGCTGTCGAGGAGCCCCGAGGGGTCCGTGTACGTCGACCGGGTCATCCCCAGGTCCTTCGCGGCGGCGTTCATCTTCGCCACGAACGCGGACTCCGAACCGGCGTCCCAGCGCGCGAGCAGCCGGGCCACGTTGTTCGCGGAGGGGATCATCAGGAGTTCGAGGAGCTCCCGCTCCGTGTACTTCTGGCCCTCCTGGACCGCCGCCGTCGACTCGTGCTCGGCGTCCGCCTGGTCGGCGGCCTTCTTGTCGATCGTGATCTCGGGGCCCTTCTGCTTCCCCTTGATCGGGTGGTCGCGGAGGATCACGTACGCCGTCATCGTCTTGGTGACGCTGGCGATCGGGGCGGGCTTCTGCGGCCCCCACGTGCCCATGGAGCCGACGCCCTCGACCTCGACGGCGCCCTGTCCCTCACCGGGCCACGGCATCTTCAGCTCGCCGCCCGCGAAGGTGAACGCCGGATCCGCCGTGAGCTTCAGAGCGGGGTCGGGCAGCGGGCGGACCATCTGTGCGATCGCGAAGACGATCAGGAGCAGCAGGACGAGCGGGGTCCAGATCCGCAGTCGGCGGATCGTCGTCCGCATCGGGGTCGGCGCCGGGGGCGGGGTGTTCGTCAGCTCGGCGAGCAGGTCGAGCGGAGGCAGCGGGGGCAGCGGCTGCTGCCGCGTCCGCTCCGGCTCGGTGAGCCCGGCGGCGGGGACACCCGCCGCCGGGGTCCGGCCGGTCGCCGGGGCCCGGCCCGAGGTCTCGGCGGAGGGCGGAGGGGTGCCCTGGCCGGGGGTACGGCCCGGGGTCCGCTCCGGGTTCTCCGTACGGCCCGGCGTGGCCCGGTCCGGGGACGGCTGCGGCCGGGCCGGGGCGGGCGCGGTGGCCGCGGCGCGGGACTCCCGCTCCTTCGCGGCCTCCTTCTCGGCCTTCTGCTCGGCCGGGATGTCGGCGCGCAGCGGCAGGAAGGTGCTGGTGCGCTCGCTGTCGGAGTCCGCCGCCAGGGACGGCGGGAGCTTCAGCGCGGTCGTCGGCTGGTCCAGGGGCGGGCGGATCGCCTTGAACATGGTCGTGGGCTGGTCGACGGGGTCGTCGTCCCCGGAGGTCCCGGCACCGGGCCGGGCATCCCCGTCGCCGGACCGGGAGGTCTCGGCGACGGACCGGGAGGTCTCGGCGACGGACCGGGAGGTCT
>NZ_JBIWNI010000009.1:7428-125471 GCF_044767145.1 Streptomyces sp. NPDC101490 | reverse complement strand
CTCGGCGTCGGACCGGGAGGTCTCGGCGTCGGACCGGGAGGTCTCGGCGTCGGACCGGGAGGTCTCGGCGTCGGACCGGGAGGTCTCGGCGTCGGACCGGGAGGTCTCGGCGTCGGAATCGGCGGCGCCGGTCCCAGCCGCGACCGCACCGGGCTCCCTCTTGAGCGTGGTCGTCGGCTGGTCCACCGGATCGCCGGTCGCCCGGTCCGGCGCACCCTCGGCGCCGCTCACGGCCGTACCGGAGGTGGAGCCGGAGCCGGAGTCAGAGGCGGGCCGCCCCTGCGTCGTCGACTTCCGCGCGGCGAACCAGGACTCCGTGGCGGACTTCGCCTCCACGGGCTCCTCGTCCCCCTCGTCGTCGCCCGTCTCGTCGTCGGGGTCGGGCCCGGCGCCGGACTCGTCGCCGTCCTCGGGCGCGGGCTCCTCCTCCGGCTCGCCGTCACCGTCCCGCTCGGCCACGGGGTCGGAGTCCGGATCGGCCTCGTCGGCTTCGTCGGCCTCGTCGGCCCCGTCCCGCTCGGCCGGGGCCTCAGGGGCGGAGTCGGTCGCGGCTCCGGAGTCGTTCCCCACCCGCGAGTCGTCCTCGGGGCGCGAGGCGGCATCCGGGGCGCCGTCCGACGGGGAAGGCCCCTCCGGGTCCTCCGGGTCCTCCGTGTCCTCCGCCGTGGCGACCCACGCCGCCACGGCGGCCTTCAGCCGCCCGCCCTCCGGCTCGGCGTCCGCAGGGGCGTCGGTGTCCCGCCCGGCGCTCTCCGGCCCGCTGGCGGTCCTCGGCTCGGTGACGGTCTCCGGCTCGGACTCCGGACCCGTGGTGGCCTCCGGCACGGCGGTGGTCTTCGGCCCGGTGGCGGACTCCCGCTCCGACGTCTCCGGTCCGGCCGCCGCGTCGTCCTCCGGCGCGCGCGGCGCCAGGTTCTTGAGCACGGCCGTCCGCTCGTCCACCCAAACCCCCGACGACGCCGACGACGCCGACGACGGCGTGGAGTCCGGATCGGCGGGCGCCGCAACCGGAGCCGACGACGAGGCGTCTGACTCACGGAGCACGGAGAGCCGGGGATCCCGGCCGCCGCCCGAGGTCGTCGTCTCCTGCGACGACCGCTGCTGCTCCGCCATGTCGGGGGACTCGCCCGCCACCGTGCCTCCTTCAGCGTCATGCGTACGTTCGAACC
The DNA here is from genome assembly GCF_044767145.1 of Streptomyces sp. NPDC101490. Classification (NCBI taxonomy): domain Bacteria; kingdom Bacillati; phylum Actinomycetota; class Actinomycetes; order Kitasatosporales; family Streptomycetaceae; genus Streptomyces; species Streptomyces sp. NPDC101490. Next base: position 124,302 of record NZ_JBIWNI010000009.1, on the reverse strand, counting down.
ATGTACCGGTCCGTGTACCAGTGTCCTGTGTGGACCCCTTGGCCCCCGTGCTAGACGAGAACGACATACCTACTGGTTCCCGGATGAAGCACCCAGGCGCTCTCGACAGATGAATGTGAGAGGGGTCACCCTGTCATTCATCCACGCGGGGAGGCATGGATGGGCAGGAGCCGCAGAACCATTCCGGAGGAGCTTCTGCTGCTCGCTCTGGACCCGGCCACGGGTACCACAGCGCAGCCGCAGTCGCTCGACCTGGGCCTGGCCGGCGCACAGCTAGTGGAGCTGGCGCTGGCAGGCCGGATAGCCCCAGACGGGGATCGTATCGCCGTGGTGATGCCACGGCCGACCGGAGATCCGACCTTGGACTCCGCACTGGAACTGCTGCGCAGACGCGGCAGTCCGGTTCGGGCCGTCCACTGGATCGGCGGACCCCGACTGGGGCTCCGTCAGACGTATCTCTCGCATCTGGAGCGATGCGGCATGGTTCATGCCGTGGAGGGCCAGATGTGCGGGGTGTTGCCGACGACTCGCTACCAGGCGACGGAGACGGCGATCAGTCGGGAGATCCGTTCCCGGCTGGACAGTGCGATCCGCACCGGCGTACCGCCGGACCCGCGGACCGCGGCGCTCGCCGCGCTGGCCCATGCGGTCGGTCTCGGCAAGCACCTCTACCCCGGCAACGAAGGAAGGTCGTCGCGGTCCCGGCTGCGCGACTTGATCCGGCACGACCCGATGGGCGGCCTCGTGGCACACGCCGTGATGGACGTCCAGAACGGCGCGGCGGCACAGCCGCGCCGGAGCGCCCCGGGCGTCCCGGCGCAGCCGCACGGCGGCATGGTCCGGGCAGCGGCGCTCTAGAGCGTGGTTCGGAAGCCCCGCCCGCCCTCTGGGCGGACGGCGCTCCTTTCGGAACACGCCCCGGGGCGTCACAGCGGTACTCAGCAGTACTCGGCGAGCGGGCACACGCTCGCCAGGCACCCCACCGGGAGCCGCACGAGGTGCGGGGCGGTCTCGACGACCGCCCCGCACACGCGCGTTCCCGGGCTCGCGTTGTGCTCGTTTTCCAGCGCGCACCGGGACTTTGGTGGCAGTCTGCCAAGCGGTAGATACTCACAGCTACGCAGCAGACAGCCGGAGGTGCAGTTTCCGTGGCGTCCAATGTCAACCCCACCGTCAGGCGACGCCGATTGGGCCAGGAGCTGCGACGGCTCCGGGAAGCGAAGAGCATGACGGCCGAGCAGGTCGCCGAGCGCCTCCTCGTCTCCCAGTCGAAGATCAGCAGGCTGGAGAACGGCCGCCGTTCGATCAGCCAGCGCGATGTGCGCGACCTCTGCGGGGTGTACGAGGTCGAGGACGAGCGCATGGTCGACTCGCTGATGCAGATGGCCAAGGACTCGCGCCAGCAGGGCTGGTGGCACGCCTTCGGCGACATCCCGTACAGCGTCTACATCGGACTCGAAACGGACGCGGAGAGCCTGCGGATGTACGAGCCGCAGATCATTCCGGGGCTGTTGCAGACGCACGCGTACGCCGAGGCGGTGATCTCCGGGGCGCTGCCGGAGTCGACGCCCGCGGAGATCGAGAAGCGCGTCACGGTCCGTACCCGGCGCCAGGAGCGCGTCCGGGACGAGGAGCGGCCGCTGCGGCTCTGGGCGGTCATCGACGAGGGCGCGCTGCACCGGATCGTCGGGAGCAGACAGTTGATGGTGGAGCAGCTGGAGCACCTGCTGGAACAGTCGCAGCTGCCGCACGTGACCGTGCAGGTGCTGCCGTTCGAGATGGGCGCGCACCCGGGCATCAGCGGGCAGTACTCGATCCTGGAGTTCCCGGACACCTCCGATTCGAGCGTGGTCTACATCGAGGGTGTGACGAGCGACCTGTATCTGGAGAAGACGCAGGACGTCGGCAAGTACAGCGTCATGTACGAGCACCTGCGGGCGCAGGCGCTGAACGTGGAGCAGACCCGGGAGTTCATCTCGGAGATGGCGAAGAAGCACGCCAGGGGCTGAGGCCGGGGCTTGGGCCGGGAGCCCGGGGGGCAACGGGGAGATCCCGGGAAGGGTCCCGGAAGGGAATCGGAAGGGGCTCGGAAGGACGTCGGGCGGGGCCGGAACACCGTTTCCCGCGCGACGGGTCAGGGAGCGTACACCCTTTGATCGTCGCCGAGGAAGCCTGGTTGGAATATGCCACTCGGACGTGTGAACGCCGGTCCCGCCGGACGGGGCCGGCGAGTAGCTTCGGTCACGCCGGCAAGAACGTTGGCGCGACACCTCACTGGCAGAACCGGAGCTGAGCAGCATGGCGATTATTCAGGGTGGTACCGACGCCTGGACGAAGTCCTCCTACTCCGGGGGGAACGGGGCCTGCGTCGAAGTGAAGTCCCCGGTCATGACCGCGATCGCGGTGCGGGACTCGAAGGCCCCCGAGGGTCCGTCCCTCTCCTTCGGCCCCGGGTCGTGGAACTCCTTCGTCGGCGAGGTGAGCAACGGGGCCCTCTGAGCCCCGCCGCCTCCGCCGCACCAGCGGTACGCACAAGCCCTCTCGTCCGGTCCGCCGTCCTGGCCGAGGGGGCTTCGGCATTTCCCGGGGCCGTACGCCCCCGGCACGGTCGTACGCCCCGGGGCCGCGCCGGGGGCTCAGCGCAGTTCGTCCACGTACCGGTCCGTGCCCGGGATCGTGGGGACGAAGGGGGCCACCAGTTCCACCCGGGCCGCGGGGGCGTCCGGGGCACCCAGGGCCCCCAGGTCGGTGAAGTGGTCCTGCCAGCAGGTGCGGGGGTCCTCCTCCAGGAACCACAGGAGGGTGAGGCGGGTGTCGACGGCCTCGACCTGTTTCACGTACGTCATGCGGTCGCCGGGCAGCGGGGTCGGGCGGAAGACGGTGACCATCGCCGCCGGTGACCCCGCGAGGCGGCGGGGCAGTTCGCGGTGGCACAGGTGGTCGAGGAGGGCCGCCCGCTCCCCGGGGTCCTCGGCGTCGACGACCTGGAGGATCAGCCCCGCGTAGGGGTGGTCGAGGGCGTGGAGGTCGCGCGGGCCCGCCGCGCCGTCGCGGTAGACGGTCGCCGCGTGGTCCTGGAACGCGGTGAAGACATGGGTCCGTTCCCGGTGGACGCGGGCGTCCCGGTTGAGCCGCTTGTTGATGCCGACGGTCCACTTCATGTGGTCGTCGTAGCGGCCCTCGGTGATCCAGTACGTGGAGAGGTAGCAGCCCGTGGTGACCGGCCGGGCGACGGCGGAGTCCTCCGGGACCCGCAGCTCCTGGAGCTCACGGGTGGCGACCCAGCGGCGGCCCGCGTACATCCAGGGCATGGCCATGGCGCCCGCGTAGTAGTGGTCGTCCTCGTACCAGCGGTTGTACGCGTACTCGTGGCCCGGGTGCGGCTCGACCATGGTGATCAGCGCGTGCCCCGGCCGCACCCCGTACGGGCCCACGGCGGCCAGTTCCGCGTACGTCTCGCTGCGGGTCTCCTCGCTCACGCTCGTACCCCTTCCCAAGTCGGTGACGGAGACCTACTCTGACGGGCCGTCAGATGAATGGCCAGGGGCGAGAGGGGTCGGGATGCTGCTCCGGGGAAAGACGGTCGTCGTGTCGGGGGTCGGCGCGGGGCTCGGCCACCGCGTCGCCGAGACGGTCGTCGGGGACGGCGGGAACGCGGTCCTCGGCGCCCGCACCGGGGCCAACCTCGTCAGGTCCGCCGCCGCGATCGACCCGGCGGGGAACCGGACCGCGCACCGGGTCACCGACATCACCGACGAGAAGCAGTGCGAGGCGCTGGCCGCCCTCGCCGTCGAGCGCTTCGGCGGGATCGACGCGGTCGTCCACGTCGCCGCCTGGGACTCGTACTTCGGCGGTCTTGAGGACGCCGACTTCGCCACCTGGCAGGGCGTCCTGGACGTCAACCTCCTCGGCACCCTGCGGATGACCCGGGCATGTCTCCCCGCGCTCAAGGAGCGCGGCGGCTCGGTCGTCCTGATCGGCACCCAGTCGGCCGTGGCCGCGCCCACCCAGGTGCGGCAGGCGGCGTACGCGGCCTCCAAGGGCGCGCTGACCTCGGCCATGTACTCGCTCGCGCACGAGCTGGGACCGCACCGCGTCCGGGTCAACACCGTGCTCCCGGGCTGGATGTGGGGGCCGCCGGTCGAGGCGTACGTACGGTTCGCCGCGCACACCGAGGGGGTGCCGGAGGCGGAGGTCCTCGGACGCCTCACCGAACGGATGGCCCTGCCCGAGCTCGCGACCGACGGGGACGTAGCCGACGCCGTCGCCTTCCTCGCCTCGGACCGCTCCCGCTCGATCACCGGCCAGTCCCTGCTGGTCAACGCGGGAGAGCTGATGCGGTGATCCCTCCGGGGACGGGGGGAGAGAGGGCGGGGGCGCCGGGCCTCGGGCCCGGACCTGCGGGATCGGGGCCGGGGCCGAGCGCCTTCCGGTCGGGCGCCCTCCAGCCCCGCACGGCCCGACGGGCGCCCTCCAGCCCCGCACGGCCCGACGGGCGCCTTCCGGCCCCGCACGGCCCGACGGGCGCCCTGCGGTCCCGGGCCGCCCCCCTCAGGCTCTCGGGTAGCGGGTCAGCCAGCCCGGGGAGGCGTCCGTCGGGCTGTGCAGGGCCGGGCCCTGGGTCATCTCCATCGCGAAGTCGTCCGCGAGCTCCAGGACCGTCGGGCGGCCCTCCAGCTCTGCGAGCCAGGCCGGGGGCAGGGCCGTCTCGCCGTGCAGGGCGCCGAGCAGCGCGCCCGTGAGCGCCCCGGTGGCCGCCGACGGGCCGTCGTGGTTCACCGCGAGCCGCAGCCCGTGCCGTACGTCCTCGCCGACCAGCGCGCAGTACACGGCCGCCGCCAGCTGCCCCTCCGCCCGGTCCTCGGCCGCGCCGAGCGCGGTCACCCGGTCCGGGTCAGGTGCCCCCTCCCGTACGGCCGCCAGGGCGCGGTCGAGCGCCTCGCCGACCTGTTCGTGACCGGGGCGGGCCGCCAGCTGCTCCAGGGCCCGGCCGACGGACGCCTCGACGGTGCCGCCCCGGGCGAGCCCGTGCACGATGACGGCGAAGGCGCCCGCGGCCAGTCCGGCGGCGGGGGCTCCGTGGCTCTGCGCGGCGCACTCCACGGCGAGCTGGCAGACGAGCTGCGGTTCCCAGCCGACGAGCAGGCCGAAGGGGGCGGAGCGGACGAGGGCGCCGGAGTCGGCGGCGGACGGGTTCTTGGGCTTGTCGAGGGTGCCGAGGACCTCGTCGCCGAAGCCGGTGAGGCAGGCGCGGGGCGGGTTGCGGCGGGTGTAGAGCCACTCCTCGCGGGCCAGCCAGCCGTTGTCCCCGCGCCGTTCGTCGGGGCCCCAGTCGCGCTGGGTGGCGGCCCAGCGCAGATGGGCCCGGTGGACGTCGGTGGGCGGGTGCCAGGCGCCGGTGTCGCGGCGGACCTGGGCGCGGATCAGGCCGTCGACGGTGAACAGGCCCATCTGGGTGGCGGCGGTGACCGCGCCCCGGCGGCCGTGCGCGGGGGCGGGCTCGGTGAGTCCCCCGGGGCCGTGGGCCTCGCGGAGTTCGGCGAGCGTACGGCCCTCGGCGCCCGCGCCCAGGGCGTCGCCCAGGGCGCCGCCGAGCAGACAGCCCCGGACGCGGGCGCGGAAGTCCTGTTGTTCGGCGCGGCCCCACACGGCCGCGGCTGTCGTGGCCACGACGCGCCCCCTCCCCCGTAGACCGGTCTGCGCAGCACTGTAATGGACCGGGTACGCCCGCTCGGGGGCCGGAACGTTATGTGATCCGACGCCCTTCCGGCCACTTTTGACCGCAGTTGGCCGGGGATGGCGAAAGGCCGGGGCACCCGTGTGGGGATGCCCCGGCCTTCCTGTCAGCGGTCCCTCAGCGGTCCCTCAGAGGTTCCTCAGTGGTCGTTCAGAGGTTCCTCGGTGGTTCTTCAGAGGCTCCTCGGTGGTTCTTCAGCGGTCCTCCGGGGATCCCCGGAGATCCTCCGGCGGACCGTCAGCGGCGGACCTGGTAGGCCCTCGTCACCGTCTGGTCGACGGAGTTGCCGTCGGCGTCGGTGGCGGTGACCCGCAGCGAGACGAAGCCCGCGGCGGACGGGTTGTCGATCCGGCCGTTCAGAGCGCCGTCCAGACGGACCTGCCGCCAGGAGGCGCCGTCGTCGTACGAGGCCCACAGCTTCACCCCGGTGATCTTCGAGCCGGTCAGGCCCTTGGGGTGCCGCACGCCGAGGCCGACGGACGTCCGGGACTTCGTCCGGGCGCTGTTGGCCAGGTCGGTGCCGAGGCGGTAGTCGACCGACAGGACGGGCAGCGGCGTCCGGCCCTCGCCCCGCTCGGAGTGGAAGCGCCAGTCGGTGCGGACCCCGGTGGAGGTCGTCCAGCCCGGCTCGTCGCGCCGCACGTCGGTGACCACGCGGTACTCGGCGCGCTCCGGGACCACCGGGAAGGCGACGGAGGCGGAGGGGGCGGTGCCGAGGAGCGTGCCGTCCCGGTAGACCGTGGTCAGCTCCTTGTCGGCGCCGCTGCGCAGGGCGGTCCACCGGCCGGAGCCGCTGTCGAGGAGTCCGACGGCCCCGATCCCGGCGAGCGCTCCGTCACGGACGGCCGCGTTGTCCAGCCCGTCCGGCAGCGCGGTGCGGACCACGGCCTTGTTCCAGTCGCGGCGCACCTTCTGGCCGGGGGCCAGCGTGGTGCCGGTCGTGACCTGCCAGGCGCCGCCCGCCGTCCATACGGGGCCGAGCTTCATGGCCTCGCCGGTGCTCAGGCCCGGGGTGACGTACTCGGTCAGGGTCCGCTGGAGCGTCACCCGTCCGTAGAGGTAGTTCGCCACCGGCTGCATCGGGGAGCGGGTCAGTCTGCTGTATCCGGCCTCGGCCCCGGCGGTCGCGCCGTGGAACCGGGTGTCGACCGTGGCGAGTTCCCCGGCCCGGACGCGGTAGCGCTGGTCGGCGGGGACGCGGCCGTTGGTGTACTTGAGGAGGTCGTAGGAGTACGGGCTGACCGCCGTGCCGGAGAACGCGATCCGGGCGCCGGACAGGGACATCAGGCGCTCGCCCTCGGCGCCGGAGACCGTCATCGCGGGGATGCGGGTCTCCTGCTGGCGCCAGTGGCCCGCCAGCCAGTTGCCGGGGGTGTCGTTGGCGACGATCACGGCGACCGCTCCGGCGTCGGCGGCGGCGTCGACCTGCGCGTACGTCGTGGTCTTCGCGTCGTCCCGCTTCACCAGCGCGACCTTGCCCCGGACGTCCTCGCCGGGCCTGGCGACCCGCAGGACCCGGGTGCCGTCGAAGCGGGCGGAGCCGATCCAGCCTTGGAAGTAGGAGGCGTCGAGGGTGCGGCCGCCGTGGCCGAGGAGCCGGGCCGAGAGCGCGGGGGCGGACAGCGTCCAGCCGACGCGCGACTCGAAGAGGCGGTCCTCGGTGGACTCCGAGGGCACGGAGTACACCGCCGTCTCACCGCCCAGCCAGGTCTCGCGGTCGTGGATCACGCCCGTGGTGGCGCGGGCGGAGACGCCGACCCTGACCCGGTTGGCCTCGGACGGCAGCGGGGTGGTCATGGTGACCCGGCCCGCCTTGGAGCCGTCGAAGAGGAGGGTCCGGTCGGAGTCGATCAGGGCGCCGGGCCGGGCCGCGTAGGTGTACTCGTGGAGCCTGCTCCAGTCGGGGCTGTAGTGGAACACCTCGGCGGTGAAGGAGTGTTCGCCGCGCGGGACCCGGATCACGACCGTCCCGTCCTCGCCGACCGGGTACGTCTCCGGGAGCTGCACCTTGTCCAGGGTGGTGTCGGTGACCGCCGCGATGCCCTTGGTGGGCCTGCCGTCGCGGTCGAGGACCTTGAGCGTGACGTCGAAGCGCCGCACGTCCCGGCCGAAACCGATCGCGGTGACGGCCGTGGTCCCGTCGGCGGCGCGGGCGGTGACGTGGGCGCCGTGCGAACCGGTCGCGACGCCCGCGGTGTCGAGGGTGACGGCGACCTCGGCGGTGCCGTGCGCCGGTACGGTCACCGAGTCGGCGCCGAGGGCGAGGACACCGGCGGGGAGCCGCTCGCCCGCCTCGCCGAGGGTGAGCGCCAGCGTGACGGGGGCGTCGCCGTCGTTGACGTACTGGATCTTCTTCTCGACCGGGGCGGAGTCGTCCCAGCCGCGCAGGCCGAAGTCGACGGTGCCGCTGGCGGAGACCGGCTGGCGTACCGCGCGCGCCACGTCGACGCGTCCGGCGCCCTGGGCGTACACGGAGGTGTCGGCGGTGGTCTTCGCGGTGCTGATCAGCTGGTTCTTCAGCTGTGCGGGCGACCAGTCGGGGTGGCGCTGGGCGAGGATCGCGGCGGCGCCCGCCACGTGCGGGGTGGCCATGGAGGTGCCGCTGGCGCTGGTGTAGAAGTCGCCCGCGGGCGTGCCCATGGTGGTGCCGGCGGCGCGGGCCGCGACGATCCGGACGCCGGGGGCGGTGATCTCCGGCTTGAGGCCGCCGTCACCGCGCGGGCCCCGGCTGGAGAAGTTCGCGACGGCGTCGGCGGAGTCGACCGCGCCGACGGTCAGGGCCGCGGCGGCGGCGCCGGGCGAGCCGACCGTCTTCGCGCCGGGGCCGCTGTTGCCCGCGGCGATGGTGAACAGCGCGCCGGTGCTGGCGGTGAGCTGGTTGACCGCGAGCGACATGGGGTCGGTGCCGTCGGCGCCCTCCTGGCCGCCGAGGCTCATGGACACGACCTTGGCGCCGGAGCGCGCGGCCCACTCCATGCCCTCGATGATGCCGGACTCCGAGCCGGAGCCGTCGTCGCCGAGGACCTTGCCCACCAGCAGCTTCGCGCCGGGGGCCACGCCCTTGTACGTGCCTCCGGAGGCGGCGCCGCTGCCGAGGATCGTGGAGGCGACGTGGGTGCCGTGGCCGTGGCCGTCGCGGGCGGTCTCGCCGGGCACGAAGCTGCGGCTCTCGACGAGGCGGTCGGCGAGGTCGGGGTGGGTGGCGTCGACGCCGGTGTCGAGGACGGCGACCTTGACGCCGGTGCCGTCGTATCCGGCGGCCCACGCCTCGGGGGCGCCGGTCTGCGGGACGCTCCGGTCGAGGAGGGCGTCGACCTTGCCGTCGAGCCAGAGGCGCTGGATGCCGCCGGAGAGCCGGGCCCGGGGGGTGCCCGCGCGGGCGCTGTCGTCGTCGACGGCCTCCCAGAACGTGTCGCCCTTCGCCTTGTCGGCGCTGACGGCCGCGCCGCGCACACCGGGGAGCGCCCGGGTGAGGCGGGCGCCCTCGGGGGTGGGGGCGGTGGCGGAGTCGTAGCGCACGATCAGCGGGGTGGCCGCGCGGTGGGCGTCGTCGAAGCCCTGGGCGACGAGCTGGGTGACGTTGAACAGGCGCTTGTCGACCCGGCCGTTGTGGATCAGCGGCTCGACGTCCCGGGGTATGACGTAGACGTCGGTGCCGACGGTGTACGTGCGCAGCCCGGTGGCGTCGGTCCGGTACGGGGTGACGTTGACGGCCACGGTCTTCCCGGCCCGGGTGGCGACGGTCACCTTGTCGCCGGTCACCAGGGTGACTGTCGCGGTGCGGACAGCGTCCCGGGGCGCGGCGGTCACCGCGTCCTCCCCGGCCGCCGGGAGGGGGGCGGCACCGTACGCGAAGCCTCCGGCGGCCATGGTGGCCGCCAGGGCGAAGCTGAGCAGTGCGGTTCTCCGTCTGCGTCGCATGGTGAGGCGCTCCTTCCGCCGGCGGGGGGTCCGTGTCCGGCGGAACCAAGAGTCAACAGAAAGGATCACCTCCGCTACGGTCCGCGACTGACGAAGAAGCGACATGTCCACCCGCCGCCACTTCGTGCCGTTCACCGCCCGGGGATGGGGCCCCTGTGGTAATGCGGACTCTCGTTTCCCATGGGGTTGGTGTGGTTTGATCACGCCCTGTTCGGGAGCGGTCGCGTCGGCCGGGGCGGGGGGACGTCGTGGGAGAAGGGCACATGCTGGAGGCGGCGGGGGTCGGCGCCACGGAGGAACGCGTGTACCGCTTCCTCGTCGGGGCGCGGGAGTCCGACGCCGCCGGGATCGCCGCGCGGCTCGGTCTCGACGTGGCGCGGGTCCACTGGCTGCTGTCGTCGCTCCACGACAAGGGTCTGGTGGGGCGGGTCGCCGATCCGCCGGAGGGCGGGCCCGAGCGGTACGTGCCGGTGGCGCCCGACGCGGCACTGCGCCCGCTGCTGCTGCGCGGGCACGAGGCCCTGGAGTGGGCGCGGCGGGGGGTGGAGCAGCTCGCCGAGGAGTACCGGGCGGGGGGCCGTCGGCACGACGCCGGGCAGCTCGTCGAGGTGATCACCGGGGCCGGTGTGATCCGGCAGCGGCTGCGGCACATGGCGTACGCGGCGAGCGAGATGCGCTGGCTCTGCAAGGCGCGGCCGGTGGCGCTGGCGGCGGCGGAGAACGACGAGGAGTGGGAGCTGCTCGCCCGGGGGGTGCGCTACAAGACGATCTACGAGCGCGAACTGCTCGAAGTGCCCGGCATGGTGGACAACGTCGCCCGGAGCATCCGCGCGGGCGAGCAGGCGCGGGCGGCCGTCGGATCGCTGCCGGTCCGCCTGGTGATCGCGGACAGTTCGATGGCCATCTGCCCCCTGGTGTACGAGAGCCGGGGCGAAGAGGCCGGGGCCGGTACGGAGGGGGCCGGGGACCCGGCCGGGCGGGGCGCCGAGCCGACCGCCGCCGTGGTCCACAGCAGCAGTCTGCTGGACGCGCTGATCGCCCTGTTCGAGAGCCAGTGGGTGGCGGCGTCCCCGCTGCACGTCACGGACTCGGGCGAGCTGGCCGACCTCGGCGAGGGCCCGCGCCCGGCGGTCCAGCTGGCCGACGACGAGCGCTATCTGCTGTCGCTGATCGTCGCCGGGGTCGCGGACAAGGCCATCGCCTCCCAGCTGTGGGTCAGCCAGCGCACGGTCCAGCGCCGGGTCCAGGCCCTGATGCACCGCGCCGGAGCGCTGACCAGGACCCAGCTGGTGTGGCAGGCGGCGCAGCGGGGGTGGCTGGGCTGACCCTCCCGCCCGGAGGGCCGTCCTCACGGAGACCCTCCCGCCCGGGGAGCCGTCCTCCCGGAGGGCGGCCCGCCCGGGGAGCCGTCCTCCCGGAGAGCCGCCCGTCCGGTGGCCGGTTCCGTCAGGCCTGGCCCTCCGGCGGGAGGACCGGGAGGAGTTCGGGGAGGTGGCCGTCGGAGGTCCTGGCGGCGCGCTGCCGTTCCTCCGGGACCTCGCCGTACAGGGTCGTGCGGGGCTTCGCCGGGCGGCCGGCGGCCTCCGCGATGGCCTCCAGGTCGCGGATCGAACGGTACGAGCCGTAACTCGATCCGGCCATCCGGGAGATGGTCTCCTCCATCAGGGTGCCGCCGAGGTCGTTCGCGCCCGAGCGGAGCATCTCGGCGGCGCCCTCCGCGCCCAGTTTCACCCAGCTGGTCTGGATGTTGGGGATGTGCGGGTGGAGGAGGAGGCGGGCCATCGCGGTGACCGCGCGGTTGTCGCGGACGGTCGGGCCGGGGCGGGCGATGCCCGCGAGGTAGACGGGGGCGTTGGTGTGGATGAAGGGGAGGGTCACGAACTCGGTGAAGCCGCCGGTCTCCTGCTGGACGCGGGAGAGGGTGCGGAAGTGGCCGAGCCAGTGCCGGGGCTGGTCCACGTGCCCGTACATCATGGTCGAGCTGGACCGCAGGCCCAGTTCGTGGGCGGTGGTGATGACCTCGATCCAGGTGGCGGTGGGCAGTTTGCCCTTGGTGAGGACCCAGCGGACCTCGTCGTCGAGGATCTCGGCGGCGGTGCCGGGGATCGAGTCGAGCCCGGCCTCCTTGGCGGCGGTGAGCCATTCCCGGATGGAGAGGCCGGTGCGGGTGGCGCCGTTGACGACCTCCATCGGGGAGAAGGCGTGCACGTGCATCCCGGGGACGCGCTCCTTCACCGCGCGGGCGATGTCGAAGTAGGCGCTGCCGGGCAGGTCGGGGTGGATGCCGCCCTGCATGCAGACCTCGACGGCGCCGACGTCCCACGCCTGCTGGGCGCGGTCCGCGAGCTGGTCGAGGGAGAGGGTGTACGCGTCGGCGTCGGTGCGGCGCTGGGCGAAGGCGCAGAACCGGCAGCCGGTGTAGCAGACGTTGGTGAAGTTGATGTTCCGGGTGACGACATAGGTGACCTCGTCGCCGGAGACGGACCTGCGGACGTCGTCGGCGATCCGGGTGAGCGCGTCGAGCGCGGGCCCGTCGGCGTGCAGCAGGGCGAGGGCCTGGGCGTCGGTGAGCCTCGTCGGGTCGTCGGCGGCGACGGCGAGGGCCTCGCGGACGTCGGCGTCGACGCGCTCGGGGACCATCCCGGGGGCGGCGGCCTCGCGGAGCGACTCCCAGTCGCCGTACACCTCGTCGAAGTCGTCGCGCCGGTCGTGGGTGCGGCCGGTGGTGTCGATGGTGTGGTGCAGATCGGTGCGGCCGGTGCCGGTGAAGGTCTCGTCGGGCTCCTGCCAGGGCAGGCCCCTGACGGGCGCGTCGGGGTTCGCGAGGCCGGTGGCGGGGTCGGCGAGGGCGCGGACGTGCGGGACGATCCTGGGGTCGAGCCAGGGTTCGCCCCGGGTGATGAACTCGGGGTATACGCAGAGGCGTTCGCGCAGCTCGAACCCGGCCGCGCGGGACCGCTCGGCCAGTTCCTCGATCTTCGGCCAGGGCCGCTCGGGGTTGACGTGGTCGATGGTGAGCGGGGAGACCCCGCCCCAGTCGTCGATACCGGCCGCGATCAGCCGCTCGTACTCCGCGTCGACGAGGTTCGGCGGGGCCTGGAGGCAGGCGGCGGGGCCCATGATGTGCCGGGCCACGGCGACGGTGGCGACGAGGTCGTCGAGTGCGGCGTCCGGCATTCCGCGCATGGCCGTGTCCGGCTTGGCGCGGAAGTTCTGGATGATCAGTTCCTGGATCGAGTGGTAGGCGCGGGAGATCCGGCGGAGCGCGAACAGCGACTCGGCGCGCTCCTCCAGGGTCTCGCCGATGCCGAGGAGCAGCCCGGAGGTGAAGGGGACGGAGGAGCGTCCGGCGTCCTCCAGGACACGGAGGCGGACGGCGGGTTCCTTGTCGGGGGACCCGTGGTGGGGGCCGCCGGGCTCGGACCAGAGGCGGGTGGCGGTGGTCTCCAGCATCATGCCCATCGAGGGGGCGACGGGCTTGAGTCGCTGGAAGTCGGTCCAGGACAGGACCCCGGGGTTGAGGTGCGGGAGGAGACCGGTCTCCTCCAGAATGCGGATCGCCATGGCCCGCACGTACGCGACGGTGTCGTCGTAGCCGTGCGCGTCGAGCCATTCGCGGGCCTCGGGCCAGCGGTCCTCGGGCTTGTCGCCGAGGGTGATCAGGGCTTCCTTGCAGCCGAGTTCCGCGCCGCGCCGGGCGATGTCGAGGACCTCGTCCGGGGACATGAACATGCCGTGCCCGGCCCGGCGGAGCTTGCCGGGGACGGTGACGAAGGTGCAGTAGTGGCACTTGTCGCGGCAGAGGCGGGTGAGCGGTATGAAGACGCTCTTCGAGTACGTGATGGTCCCGGGGCGTCCGGCCGCCGCGAGACCCGCGTCGCGGACCCGTCCGGCGGAGGCGACGAGATCGGCCAGGTCGTCACCGCGCGCCCGCAGCAGCACGGCGGCCTCGCCGACGTCGAGCGCGACCCCGTCCCTGGCCCTGCGCAGGGCACGTCGCATGGCGTTCGCGGTGGGCCGGGCTTCCTGGTGATCCGTCATGAACCGAGCATACGAGCGCCGCACACCCCGGCGCTCCGGGTGCCCGCGGGGAGGGTCAGGTCGCGCCCCCGGGGTGCCTCGGCGCGGCATACACCAGGTGCACCGTACGGCGGAGGGCGTCGACGAGATACCGGACCCGGCCTCCTGCGGTCACCTCGTACTCCCACTGAGGGTAGACGCGGCCGCCGAGGGTCCCGGTGGCGAGACGGCCGCGCGGCCGGTGCCGGCGGTCCGGGTCCCCCTGCCGGAGCGGGTCACGGCGGAGGGCGTCGAAACAGCGCCTGGTGTTGCCGGGGGCCTCGGCGGCGAGTTCGCCCCAGCCCTTTGCCGCTTCGTTCGTCGCGAAGCGCAGGCGCCACTCCTCACCGACCGGCGGCGGGGCGACGTCGTCGCCGCGCTCGGGCGTCACGAAGCCGCCACCTCGCCGTGGTCCTCGTCCGGGAGGGACCGGGTGAGCTGGGCCGTGAGGCCCGGGTCGGCGAGGATGCGGGCCGTCGCCCGCCACTCCGCGATCGTGCGGTGCAGGGTGGCGTGGACATCGAGTTGTGCGGCGTCGTGCGTCGCCGCCAGGAGGTCGTGGACGAACTCCCGGACCTCCTCGGCGGAGAGGTGCCGTACCCAGGGGAAGACCGAGGGAAGGGCGCGCCCTATGACGCGTGCCCCGTCGTCCATGGCCAGGAGCGCCGCGAGGAGGCGGGCCGTGACGTCGGCGGTCTCCTCGCGGTCCTGGTCGTACCGGGCGGTGGTGAGGTAGAGGTCCTGCCCGTCGCGTCGGGTGACGAGCAGGCGGTACTCGCTGTCGAGCCGTTCGGCGACCCGCTTCGAGTTCTTGGAGAGCTCGGAGAAGGAGACAGTCTGCGTCAGCATGGACCGACCATACTTCGGAACGTGTTCCGAAGTCAATCGAGCATCGGGCGAATACCGGCGTCAGACGAACGGGGCGTACGCGTCCAGTGTTCTCAGTACCTCCGCCTCCGGTGCGGACGGGAGCTGGAGGACGACCTCCTCGCAGCCGAGGTCCGTGTAGTGGGCGAGCTTGCCGGGGGTGGGCTGGACCGCGTACGGGACGATGTGCAGGGCCTCCGGGTCGCGGCCCGCCCGCTCCCAGGTCTCGCGGAGCGCCGGGAGCGCCTCCGTCAGGCCTCCGCCGCCGATCGGCAGCCAGCCGTCGGCCCAGTCTGCGGTCGCGGCGAACAGCTTGGGCCCGCCCGCCCCGCCCACGAGGACCCGGAGGGCGCCCCCGACGGGCTTGGGCCAGGCCTCGGAGGCGCGTACGGAGTCCCCGTGCTTCCCCTCGTACGCGGTGGGCTCCGGCGCCCACAGAGCCCGCATCAGATGGACCCGGTCGGCGACCAGATCCCGCCGGGCGGCCCAGTCCACGCCGTGGTCGGCGGCCTCCTCGCGGTTCCAGCCGAAGCCGACGCCGAGGGTGAAGCGCCCGCCGGAGAGGTGGTGGAGGGTGGCGGCCTGCTTGGCCAGGGCGATCGGGTCGTGCTGGGCGACCAGGGTGACGCCGGTGCCGAGGTGGAGGCGTTCGGTGACGGCGGCGGCCTGGGCGAGGGCCACGAAGGGGTCGAGGGTGCGGGCGTACTCATGGGGCAGTTCCCCGCCCATCGGGTAGGGCGTGGTCCGTTCGACCGGGATGTGGGTGTGCTCGGGCAGGTAGAGCCCGCCGAAGCCGCGCTCCTCCAGCGCGCGGGCGAGCCGCAGGGGGGTGATGGTCTCGTCGGTCAGGAAGATCGTGGTCGAGATCCGCATGGGGGCACGGTAGGGCGTGCGGGCCGGATTTCCGAGGGGTCCGGCCGCCACCGGGCCACGGGCCCCGGGCGCCGCCGCGCCGCCCTTACGGGCCCGGGCCGTCCCGACCTGCGGCCGTCCGCCCGTCCGCAGGACCGGGGGCCGGGGCCGTCGGAAAGAAAGTTTCCGGGAACTCGTCACATCTTCGGCGCGCGGTCCGTCAGTGCTGTGGAAGCGGCGGGACGGCCCGCCCCCGAGACGTCGAGGAGCGATCACCATGGCGTACGAGCCCAAGGCCCGCATGACCCATCCCGCCTACGTCCTGCCGGAGGCCGGAGCCGCGATCCAGGACCTGGTGAAGGCCACCCGGCGGGGCGGGGTGGCCGAGTCCGTCCTGGAGCTGGTGCACCTGCGGGCAAGCCAGATCAACAACTGCGGTTTCTGCGTCGACTTCGGGGCGAGGAGCGCGCGGAAGAACGGGGTGGACGACGAGAAGCTGTTCGCGGTCGCCGCCTGGCGCGAGACCCCGTACTTCTCCGAGGAGGAGCGGGCGGCCCTGGCCCTGGCGGAGGCGGCCACCCGGCTGGCCGACGCCCCGGACGCGGTGCCGGACGAGATCTGGGACGCGGCGGCCGACCACTTCGACGAGAAGCAGCTCGCCTCGATCGTCCTGATGATCGGCCTCACGAACCTGTTCAACCGCCTGAACGTGACCGTCCGGCAGCCGGCCGGAACGGCCCTGTGAGCGGGGGCGGGGGCGGGGGCCCGTGCCGGGAGCCGTGAGCGGGGCCGGGGACGGCGCCGGGGGGCCGGGAGCGGCGGTGGGGGGCCGGGAGCGGCGGCGGGGGCGGCGCGAGGCCCGGCGCGCCCCCGCCCCGGCGGGCGGCCCGCACGCTCCCCGGCCCCCGTCCCCCGGCCCGAGAACATCCGGCCCAAGACATCCGGTCGTAACCGGACCCGGCCCCTCCGCGTTGGTGCGGGCATGAAGAAGATCCTGACCGCCGTCGCCCTGACCTGTTTCGCCGCGAGTGGCGGCGCCCTCGCCGCCGGGACCGCCGCCGCCGACACCGGGGGCCTGAACCTGCCCTCGGTGGTGCCGCTCAGCGGGGTCCTGAACCCGAAGGCCAAGCCCGCCGCCTCGCCCGACCTGCCGCCCGCGAACACGATGGTCGAGAGCCTGCTCCCCCGGCACTGACCACCCGGCCGGGAAGACGGCCGGGAAGACGGCCGGGAAGACGGCCGGAAACCGCGCGGAGAGCGACGAAGGTGGCGAGACCCCCCACGGGCCCGCCACCTTCGTCGTTCTCCGGGACGGCCCGGAGGCCGTCAGGAAGCCGTCAGTCGGCGATCACCAGCGACGGCGTCTCCTTCGTCAGGACCTCGCCCCGGAAGAAGGCGGGGCTCCTGCGCTGCATGACCAGCATGATCACCACGCCGAGCAGCAGCAGTCCGACGCCGATCACGAAGACCGAGCCGACGCCGAGGACGGCGGAGCCGGAGCCGTACGCCGGGTCCCACATGTCGTAGAGCGTCTTGCCGAAGACGGCGGTCAGCATCGTCCCGCCCAGCAGCGGCATCAGGCCCTTGAAGGCGAAGTCCCGGCCGGAGCGGAACAGCTCGCCGCGGAAGTACCAGACGCAGGCGAAGGCGGTCAGCGCGTAGTAGAAGCAGATCATCAGACCGAGCGCGTAGATCGTGTCGACCAGGACGTGCTCGCTGACCAGGGTCATCACCGTGTAGAAGACGCCGGTGGCGACACCGGCGACGACGGTCGCCTTGCCGGGGGTCTTGAAGACCGGGTGGACCTTGGTGAAGGACTTCGGCAGGGCCTCGTACGTGGACATCGCGAGGACCGTGCGGGCGACCGGGATGAAGGTCGTCTGGAGGCTGGCGGCTGCCGAGGCGAGGACGGCGACGAAGAGCAGGACGCCGAGCGTCGGGCCCATGACCGGTCCGGCGAGGGCGGCGAAGACGTTGTCGGAGGTCTCGGGGTTGGCGAGGCCGAGGCCCTGTTCGCCGGAGCCGACGACCATCTGGGCGGCGATGCCGGTGGCCAGGTAGGAGCCGACCAGGACGACCATCGCGATGAGCGCGGCGCGGCCGGGGGTCCTGGCGCTGCCGGTGGTCTCCTCGTTGGTCGCCATGCAGGCGTCCCAGCCCCAGTACATGAAGATCGAGAGCGAGAGGCCCGCGGTGAAGGCGGCGAAGGACTGGACCGCGAAGGGGTTCATCCAGGACCAGGAGAAGTCCACCGAGGTCTCGAAGGACCCGGCCTTCGACAGGGCCATGCCCACGAAGACGGCGAGGACGACCAGCTGGAGGCCGACGAGGGTGTACTGGACGCCCTTGGTGGCGGTCATGCCCCGGTAGCTGATCGCGGTGGCGGCGGCGATGAGCGCCAGGCAGGTGAGGATGTGGACGGCCTTGTTGTCGTCCAGGGCGGCGATGGAGGCGTTGCCGCTGATCTCGCCCGCGAGCAGCCAGAAGTAGGAGGTCGCCACCCCGGCCAGGTTGGAGAGCACGATGATCGTCGCGATCACCAGGCCCCAGCCGCACATCCAGCCGATCCTGGGGCCGAAGGCCTTCACGGTCCAGGTGAACGAGGTGCCGCAGTCGGGCATGACCCGGTTGAGCTCCCGGTACGCGAAGGCGACGAGGAGCATGGGGAGGAAGCCCGCGAGGAAGATGGCGGGCATCTGCAGTCCGACCTCGCCCGCGGTCGAGCCGAGGGTGGAGGTCAGGCAGTAGACGGGGGCGACGGTCGAGATGCCGATGACGGCACTGCCGAGGAGGCCGACGGAGTTCCCGCCGAGGCCTTTGGTGCGCACGCCGTTGGTGTCGCCAGGGGCATTGACGCCCCTTACCGTGTCTCCGGCCGGGGGCCGGGCTTCCACCTGAGTCATGAACAGGACGTTAAATCATGCGGTTTCCACATCCGGAGGATCCAAATCCGCTCATCTGATCGATCATCGCCTTTCAATGCGGGGGTCGAATCAGACACCCGCCAATGATTGGAAGATCGACAACCGCCACCTACCGACCAACTGGTAGGTAGGTGGACCCGTGTCCGATATGCGGGAACCGCAGCCCTGCCCGAAATGTCCGGTTTCAAAATTTCCCGAGGAATTTTCCGAAGGCTCCCCCGAGGCCGCCCCTCCCGGTCCGCGTCCGGGCCAGGGCCGGAGGTCCTCAAGGCCCGGGGACCCTGGCCCCGAGTCGCTCGGGGCCAGGGTCCCCGGGGTGCTCGGGGCGGGAATCCCCAGGACCCTGACCACCGCCCCGGACCGCCCGGAGCACCCGGACGGTCCGGACCTCCCTGGCTCACCCCGACCCACCCCGACCCATCCCCGGACCATCCCGGACCATCCCGGCCCACTCCGGCCGTCCCGGCTCACCCCGGCCACACCACCGCCTGGAGTTCGCTGTACGCGTGCAGCGCGTACGAGCCCACGTCCCGGCCGACCCCGCTCTTCTTGAACCCGCCGAACGGCGCCTCCATGTTCCGGCCGATCGTGTTCACGCCCACCCCGCCCGCCCGCAGCCGGGCCGCGATCCGGAAGGCGCGGGCCACGTCCCCGGACCACACGTAGTCGATCAGGCCGTAGTCGCTGTCGTTGGCGAGGGCGATCCCCTCCTCCTCGTCGTCGAAGGGCACCACCACGACGACCGGCCCGAAGATCTCCTCCCGCACCACCCGCATCCCGGGGGTGCAGTCGGCCAGCAGCGTCGGCGCCACGTAGAAGCCCTTCGGGAGGTCCGGCCGCTCGCCGCCCGCGACGATCCGCGCCCCCTCCTTCCGGCCCAGCTCCACGTACGCCTCCACCCGGTCGCGGTGGGCCGCCGAGATCACCGGGCCGACGACCGTGCCCCGTTCCGCCGGGTCCCCCACCCGCAGGTGCCGGAGGTAGCCGGTGAGCTTCTCCACCAGCCGCTCGTAGATCCCGCGCTGGGCGAGGACCCGGGTGGGGGCGGTGCAGATCTGCCCGCTGTAGAAGGAGAACGTCGTCCCGATCCCCATGACCGCCGAGTCCAGGTCGGCGTCGTCGAGGACCAGCGCCGCGCCCTTGCCGCCCAGCTCCATCAGCTGCCGCTTCAGCTCCCGGCCGCAGACCTCGCCGATCGCCTGCCCGACCTCCGTGGAGCCGGTGAAGGACACCATGTCGACGTCCGGGGAGTCCACGGCCGCCCGCCCGGACTCGGCCGAGGAGCCGGTCACCACGTTGACGACACCCGGCGGGACCCCGGCCTCTTCGAGCGCGCGGGCCATCGCGTACACCGACAGCGGGTCCTGCGGGGCGGGCTTCACCAGGACCGTGTTGCCCATCGCGAGCGCCGGGGCGACCTTGCCCGCCGGGTTGGCCCAGGGGTTGTTGTACGAGGTGATGCAGCTGACCACACCGACCGGGCGGCGCACCGCGACCGCGCCGAACACCCCGGCCCGGCCCATCGGCCCCGCCTCGTTGATCTGCGGGGGCAGGGCCTGCTCGACGGGTTCCATGGCGCCCCGCGCGTACCGCCGGAAGCGGGCCGCGCCGACGGCGACCTGCATCCCGCGCGCGGTGCCGGTCGTGGCGCCCGTCTCGGCGCGGGCCAGCAGGGTGTTCTCCTCCGCGTCCCTGGCCATCAGACCGGCGGCCCGGTCGAGGATCGCCGCCCGCTCCTCCGGCCTGGTGCGCGACCAGGAGGCGAAGGCGGCGCGGGCCGCGGCGGCGGCCTCGTGGACCTGGGCCCTGGACGCCTCGGGGGCGAGGCCGACGACCTCCTCGGTGGCCGGGTTCACCACCTCGTAGTGGCCGAGGGCGGGCTCGACCCACTCGCCGCCCACGAAGAGCCGCTCGGTACGGGTCATCGGGTGCTCACCGTCCTCGTGTCACGGCCGGAGCGCAGCACCCTGCCGGGGATCGCGCCGGTCACCTCGTCGTCCCGTACCGTCTCCACGCCGTTGACCCGCACCGAGACGATGCCCACCGCGCGGGAGTCGAGCCGGGGGCTGTCCCCGGGCAGGTCGTGCACCAGGGTCGCCGGGCCCGCGTCGATCCGCTCCGGGTCGAAGAGGACCAGGTCGGCGTGGAAGCCCTCGGTGATCCGGCCGCGCTCGCGGAGCCCGAAGAGCCGGGCCGGGTCGTCGGTCAGCATCCGCACCGCGCTCTCCAGGGGGACGAGCTTCCGGCCGCGCAGGCAGTCGCCGAGGAAGCGGGTCGTGTAGGGGGCGCCGCACATCCGGTCCAGGTGGGCGCCCGCGTCGGAGCCGCCGAGCAGGACGTCCTCGTGCTCCCAGGTCGCGCGGCGCAGCTCCCAGGAGGCCGGGTCGTTGTCGGGGGGCATCGGCCACAGGACGGTCCTGAGCTCGTCGTTGGCGCAGATCTCGACGAGGCACTGGAAGGGGTCCTGGCCGCGCGCGGCGGCGATGTCCTTCACGACCCGGCCGGTGAGCCCCTCGTTCTCCTTGCTGTACGTGTCCCCGACGACGTACCGGCCGAAGTCCGCGAGCCGCCGGAAGACGCCCGCCTCCCGGGAGTCGGCGCGCCGCAGCAGCTCGGCGCGGACGGCGGGGTCGCGGAGTTCCGCGATGCGTGCGGGGACGGGCAGGGCGAGGACCTCGCCCCAGCCCGGGATGAGGTTGAGCGCGCAGAAGGTGCCGAGGGACATGTTCATGGGGGTGAGGATCGGCATGGTGAGGGCGACGATCCGGCCGCCGGACTCCCGGGCCCGTTCGGAGGCGGTGAGCTGGCGCGGGACGCGTTCGGGGACGGCGGCGTCGATGGTGAGGACGTTCCAGTTGAGGGGGCGTCCGGCGGCGGCGGTCATGGCGACGAACAGGTCGATCTCGGCGTCGGAGAACTGGTCGAGGCAGCCCGCGAGGATGGCCTCCAGCTGGGTGCCCTCGTGTTCGCCGACCGCCCGGGAGAGGGCGATCAGTTCGTCGGGGGCCGCGTGCCGGGAGGCGACGGGGGCGCCGTCGCCGTCGGAGTGGGTGGCGGACTGGGTGGTGGAGAGCCCCCAGGCGCCCGCCTCCATGGCCTCCTTGAGGAGGGCCACCATCCGGTCGAGCTGGTCGGGGGTGGGTGTCCCGCCGACGGCGTCGGCGCCCATCACGTACCGGCGCAGCGCGCAGTGGCCGACCATGAAGCCCGCGTTGACGGCGATCCGGCCGTCCAGGGCGTCCAGGTACTCCGCGAAGGACGACCAGCTCCAGTCGACGCCCTCCTCCAGGGCCTTCAGGGCCATGCCCTCCACCTTGGACATCATGCGGCGGGTGTAGTCGGCGTCCTCGGGCCGGTCCGGGTGGAGCGGGGCGAGGGTGAAGCCGCAGTTGCCGCCCGCGACGGTGGTGACGCCGTGGTTCATGGAGGGGGTGGCGTACGGGTCCCAGAACAGCTGGGCGTCGTAGTGGGTGTGGGGGTCGACGAAGCCGGGGGTGAGGACGAGGCCGGTGGCGTCCTCGGTGGTGCGGGCCTCCTCGCGGACGGCGCCGGGCTCGGCGACGACGGCGATCCGGCCGTCGCGCAGCCCGATGTCGGCGGTGAAGGCGGGGGCGCCGGTGCCGTCCACGACGGTGGCGCCCGTGATGAGGTGGTCGAGCATGACGGTCCCTCTCCGCTCGGGGTCTCTCCCGGTCCTGGTGCGGGCGGGCCCCGCGCCGGGTGCGCGCGCCGGGCCGGGCGGGCCGGGACGCGGGCGTGCCCCGGCCGCGGGCCGCCGCGGTCGGGGCGCTGTGGGCGGCGGTCCGGGAAGACACCGCCCACGCGTGGGTGCGTTACGCGCCCGCCGCCTGCCGGAAGCGGGTGGTGCGGTGGACCGGGTCGGTGTCGATCTGCGGGATGACGTGCTCGCCGATCAGCTTGATCGAGTTCATGGTGTCCTCGTACGAGATCCCGATGGGGAGCCCGAAGGAGAGCTGGTCGGCGCCGGCCCGCTCCCAGCGCTTGCACTGGGCGAGGACCTCCGAGGGGTCGCCGCAGATCATCAGCTCCTCCTGGATGAGGAGTTCGATGATCTCGGCGGAGTACTCGGGGAGCAGCTCGGGCCACTCGGGGATGCCCTCGGGGCGGGGGAAGGTGTCGTGGTAGCGGAAGAGCAGCGACTGGAGGTAGTTGAGTCCGCCGCCGACGGCGATCTCGACGGCCTTGTCGTGGGTCTCGGCGCAGATCGCGGTGGAGGTGACCATCACGTTGTCGTTGACGAAGTCGCCGATCGCGCGGGCTTCCTTGATCGCGGTCTTGTAGGAGTCGACGACCCACTCCATGTCGGAGACCTTCTGCACGCTGAAGCCGAGGACGCCGAGGCCCTTCTGTCCGGCCATGGCGTACGAGGAGGGTGACCCGGCCGCGTACCACATGGCGGGGTGGGACTTCCCGTACGGCTTGGGGAGGATCTTGCGGGGCGGCAGGGACCAGTGCTTGCCCTGGAAGCCCTGGTACTCGTCCTGGAGCCACATCTTGGGGAACTCGGCGATGGTCTCCTCCCAGAGTTCCTTGGTGTGGTTCATGTCGGTGATGCCCGGCATGAACCCGAGGATCTCGTGGGAGCCCGCGCCCCGGCCGGAGCCGAACTCGAACCGGCCGCTGGAGAGGTGGTCGAGCATGGCGACCTTCTCGGCGACCTTCACGGGGTGGTTGACGGGGGCGAGGGGGTTGAAGATGCCGGACCCGAGGTGGATGCGGTCGGTGGCGTGGGCGAGGTAGCCCAGGTAGACGTCGTTGGCGGAGAGGTGGGAGTACTCCTCCAGGAAGTGGTGCTCCGAGGCCCAGGCGTACTTGAAGCCGGACCGGTCCGCCTGGATGACGTACTCGGTCTCCTCCATGAGCGCCTTGTGCTCGGCTTCGGGATCGGTCTCGGCGCGCTTGCCGACGTATCCCTGTACGAAGATCCCGAATTCCAAGGGGGTTCACCGTCCTCGTCGTCTCCAATGATTCTGACGCTCCGTCAGATTCATGATGTGCCAGACTTTCGCACCGCGGGGTGGGGCCGTCAATACCTGACGGCCCGTCAGAATAGACTGACCCCGGCCAGCCAGCCGCCGTCGATCACGAAGGGCTGGCCCGTGATGTACGCGGAGTCCTCCCCGGTCAGGAAGAGCGCCAGGGCCGCGACCTCCTCCGGGCGTCCGATCCGCCCCAGCGGCACGAGCTTGCGGTACAGCTCCGCCGTGGCCGCCGGGTCCACGCCCTCCGGGTTGCTCATGGCCGTGTCGATCGCCCCCGGGCAGACCGCGTTCACCCGGATGCCCTTCGGGGCCAGCTCCAGGGCCGCGACCCGGGTCAGCCCGAGGACGGCGTGCTTGGAGGCCGCGTAGGCGCCGACCCCGGCCATGCCGGTGAGCCCCGTGTACGAGGCGGTGTTGACGATCGTCCCGCCGCCCGCCGCCGCGATCTCGGGCGCGACCGCCCGGATGCCGAGGAAGCAGCCCTTCTGGTTGACCGAGACGATCGCGTCGAACTCGTCGGGCGGGGTGGCGAGCAGCTCGTTGAAGCGGAGGATGCCCGCGTTGTTGACCAGCCCGTCGATCCCGCCGAACCGCTCCTTCGCCACGGCCACCGCCGCCGCCCAGTCCTCCTCGCGGGTCACGTCCAGCCGGACGTAGGCCGCCCGCTCCTTCCCCAGCTCCCCGGCCAGCTCCTCCCCCGGCCCGTCGAGGACGTCCGCGAGCACCACCCGCGCGCCCTCCGCCGCGAACAGCCGCGCCTCCTGCTCGCCCTGCCCGCGCGCCGCCCCGGTGATCAGGACGACCCGCCCGTCGAGCTTGCCCATGCCCGCCACGCTCCTCGGTTCAGTTCAGAAGGGGGGCGACCTCCGTGCCGAAGGCCGCCATCTGGTCGATGAGTTCGGTACGGCTCCGGGACCGGAACCGGACCTGGATCTGGTGCACCCCCATCTCCCCGTACGCCCGCAGGGAGGCGGCCAGCTCCTCCGGCGGGCCGCTCAGGGTGCGGCGGCCGACCCGCCAGGCGGGCGTGCCGACGTGGAGGGGTTCCGTGATGGCGCCGACCGTCAGGGGCTCGGTGACGCCCGCGTCGGCGCGCAGCCGGAGCAGGGTGGTGATCTGTTCGGCGAGCCGCTCGCGCGGGTCGCCCTGCGGCAGCCAGCCGTCGCCCTTGAGCGCGGCGCGGCGCACGGCCGCCGGGGAGGAGCCGCCCACCCAGAGCGGGACGCGCTCCTGGGCGGGCCGGGGCCGCTGGCCCAGCTCCTTGAAGGAGAACAGCTCGCCCGTGTGCTCCGGGTACTCCTCGGGTCCGAGGGCGGCGCGCAGCGCGTCGAGGGTCTCGTCGAGGACGGCGCCCCGGCGGGCGAAGTCCACGCCCAGGGCGTCGAACTCCTCCCGGACGTGCCCGGCGCCGACCCCGAGGACGAGCCGTCCGCCGGAGAGGTGGTCGAGGGTGGCGTACGCCTTGGCCGTGGCGAGCGGATGGCGCAGCCCGACGACGGCGACGTGCGAGAGCAGCCGGACCCGCTCGGTGGCGGCGGCGAGGAAGGAGAGCGTGGCGACCGGGTCGTACCAGACGGTGCTCATGGCGTCGGCGAGGCGGCGCGGGACGGCGACGTGCTCGCAGCTCGCCAGGTAGTCGAAGCCGTGGGCCTCGGCGGCGCGGGCGACGGCGAGCAGATCGGCGGGCCCTGCGGCCGCCTCCCAGGGCTCGGCGTAGAGGGCGGACTGCGACTGTACGGGCAGCTGCATCCCGTAGACCACCATGGGAACCCCCTCGGAGCCATGTATACCTGACGGATCGTCATATACGCGAGCGGAGCCATGCTCGTACCTGATGACCCATCAGGCAAGGCTTGTGCGGGAGGAGTTCGGACCGGGCCGGGAGGGACGCGGGGCGGCTCTGCCGGGGTGGACGGCGAGGGTCCGGGGCACGGCGGCCACGGGTGGCTGTCCCCCGGCGGGGAGACGGCGACGGGCCGGGGGACGGCGACGGGGCCGGGCCGGGGGCGTCCCCGGCCCGGCCCCGTCGGGGTCCGGTGCGGTGCGGCGCGGTGTGCGCTGCGGTGCGGTCAGCCGATCAGCTGGTGGGGGTCGGAGACGTAGGCCAGGCCCGCGACCTCGGCGGGCTTGAACGGGGCCTTCCAGTTGCCGGTGCCCCGGTAGAGCCGGTTCCCCTCCGGGCCGAACGCCATCAGGTCGGGCCGTCCGTCGTGGTTCGCGTCGCCGAGCGCGACGAGGTGGGTGAAGGCGTTCCAGCCCGCGCCGATCCGGGCGCGCGGCGCGAACGTCCCGTCACCCTTGCCGAGGTACAGCCAGAGCACGCCGGCCCGGTCACGGGCGACCAGGTCCCCGGCGGGGGCGCCCGCGATGTTCCCGGTGGCGGTGATGTCGTTGTAGGTCCCCCAGCCGCCGCCGATCCGCTTGCGGACGGAGAACGGCGTCTTGGAGTTGCCCGTCCCCGCGTACAGCCACAGGACGCCCTGCCTGTCGGCGGCGACGAGGTCGGCCCGGCCGTCGCCGGTCAGGTCGCTGCCGCCGGTGATCCGGTCGTAGGTCCCCCAGCCGCCGCCGACCCGGACGCGGGGGGCGAAGGTGCCGTCGCCCTTGCCCTGGTGGAGCCAGAGCACCCCGGACTTCTCCCGGGCGACGACGTCCCCGACCGCCGAGCCCGCGACGTCGCCGACCGCCTCGACGCTGTCGTAGACGTTCCAGCCGGGGCCGATCAGCGCCCGCTTCTCGCCCTCCTGGAGCTGGCCGTCCATGGCGAACGGCGTGTAGTAGGTGTCGTCGCGCCACAGCCGCCCGGAGGCGTCCCGCAGCAGCAGGTCGGCGGTGCCGTTGTCGTTGAGGTCGCGCGGCTGGACCGTGCGGACCACCTTGAACGTGCCCTTGGCGCCGGTGGCGGGGCCGATGCCGTTGAGCGGCGCGGCGGTCAGCTCCCAGGTGTAGTCGCCGTTGGGCGCGGGCTCCATGCGCGGACCGTTGTTGAGGTAGCCCCGCCAGGAGAACACCAGCTCCGGCTGGTGCGGGTGGCTCTCGCTGCTCTGGTAGGTCTTGCCGGTGCGGACGTGCCGCAGCGTCAGCTTGGCGCTGACGGTGTTGCGGGACAGGCCCCACCGGAACGCCACCTGCTCGCGCTGCGCGGCGAGGTCCACCACGCGGGGGATGCCCGCGCCCCCGACGACGACCTTGGTGGGTTCGCCAGTGGTCGCCACCTTGGTGACCACGGGAGTCGCACCCCCCGCGGCCACGACCCGGTACAGGCCCTCGCCCCCGGCGACCGTGCCGCCCCTCACGTAGAGGCTTCCGTCGGGAGCCGCGGCGAGCGAGGTGAGGTGGTCGAGCAGCCGCACCTTCGCCTTGGTGACCGGGTGCTGGGCGACGACGGCGTCGAAGGTGCCGACGGCCCCGTTGGCGAGCGCGCCCGGCTCGCCGTACACGACCCAGTCGCCGACCAGACCGACCCGGAGCCGGTGGGCCGAGCCGGCGGGCAGCGGCAGCTCGGACGTCCTGCCGGTGGCACGGTCCAGCAGGACGACCTTGGCGCGGTCCGCCCCCGCGCCCTCGCTCCAGGCCACCCGGCTCGCGGAGACGGCGACGCCGGTCGAGGCCGGGGGCTTCGTGCGGATCTCGCCGACGGTGGCGGCCCCGAGGTCGATCAGCCCCCACTTGACGGTCCCGCCGTCCGTGAAGGTCACCAGCGCCTCCTCGGGCGTACCGGGACCGACCTGGAAGCCGGTCGCCCCGGCGGGGAAACCGGTCACGACGACGTCCCCGTCCGCCTTGGTGTGCCGCCTGAGGACCTGTGCGCCGCCCTCGTCACCGGTCCGGGTGAAGACAGCGTCCGCGGCGGAGCCCGCGTGGGACGCGGCGAGACCCGTCCTCACCTCGAAGACGTCCCCGGTGCTCATGGACTGCTGGGTGGTCCGGTACGAGGTGATGGAGACGAGGAAGTCCTCGGCGCGGGTGGACCGCAGGACGGTCTGCCCGCCGTACGCCTTGCCCGTGCCGTCGCTGTAGCGCGACCAGACGAGGTTGTACCCGCCGTCTCCCACGGACCGGGTGACGAAGCCCGTCACCCCCGCCGAGACGATGTCGGAGTCCGCGTGGGGCAGCGGGACGACCGGCCCCTCGGCCGCCGGGGCGGTCACGGCCGTCGGCACGGCCTGCGCGGGGACGGCCAGCGCGCCCGCGCCGAGGGTGACGGCGAGCACGGTGGTGACGGCGGCGGTCAGCCGACGGCGGGTCGAGCGGTGCACGGGCGGTTCCTCCATGGAGCGGCGGGCGCACGGTGCGCCTCGCTGGGGAAGACCACCGGGCGATGCGAAGGGTTGTACGAGTGGACGGAAGCATCTGCGGGCGAACTCGGGATCGACCGTAACAAACCGGTCATGACGGGATGTCACCGGGAGCGGCGACGACCCGAACCCCGCGCGAGGCCGCCACCCCGGGCCGAGGCCGCCACCCCGGCGGGTCGGGCATCCCGGCGGGGTCAGGCATCCCGGCGGGGTCCGGCATCACGCCGGGACGTGCGTCACGCCGGGGCGGCGGCCTCGCGCCGGGGCCCGGCCTCAGGCACCGACCTCACGCCCCCGGCCAGAGGCCCTCCGGGGTCAGGCCGAGGAGGTCGATGGCGTTGCCCCGGACGATCCGCTCCACCACGTCCCCGGGCAGATGGCCCATCTGCGCCTCGCCGACCTCGCGGGACTTGGGCCAGGTGGAGTCCGAGTGCGGGTAGTCCGTCTCGTAGAGCACGTTCCCGGCGCCGATCGCGTCGAGGTTCCGCAGCCCGAAGGCGTCGTCGAAGAAGCAGCCGTAGACGTGCCCGGCGAACAGTTCGGACGGCGGGCGCAGCACCTTGTCGGCGACCCCGCCCCAGCCCCGGTTCTCCTCCCAGACGACGTCGGCGCGCTCCAGGATGTACGGGATCCAGCCGATCTGCCCCTCCGCGTACATGATCCTCAGGTTCGGGAAGCGCTCGAACTTGCCGCTCATCAGCCAGTCGACCATCGAGAAGCAGCAGTTGGCGAAGGTGATGGTGGAGCCGACGGCGGGCGGGGCGTCGGCGGAGGTGGACGGCATCCGGCTGGAGGAGCCGATGTGCATGGCGATGACCGTGCCGGTCTCGTCGCAGGCACGGAAGAAGGGGTCCCAGTGGTCCGTGTGGACCGAGGGGAGTCCGAGGTGCGGGGGGATCTCGGAGAAGGCCACGGCCCGCACTCCGCGCGCGGCGTTGCGGCGCACCTCGGCGGCGGCCAGTTCGGGGTCCCAGAGCGGGATGAGGGTGAGCGGGATGAGCCGCCCCCGGGCCTCTGGCCCGCACCACTCCTCCACCATCCAGTCGTTGTAGGCGCGGACGCAGAGCAGCCCGAGGTCCCGGTCGGACGCCTCGGTGAAGGTCTGTCCGCAGAACCGGGGGAAGGTGGGGAAGCAGAGCGCGGACTGGACGTGGTTGACGTCCATGTCGGCGAGGCGCTCGGGCACGGAGTGGGAGCCGGGCCGCATCTGCTCGTAGGTGATGACTTCGAGGCGTATCTCGTCGCGGTCGTAGCCGACGGCGGTGTCGAGCCGGGTGAGGGGCCGGTGCAGGTCCTCGTAGACCCACCAGTCGCCGATCGGCCCCTCGTCCCCCTTGGCCCCCATGACCGGGGCGAACCTGCCGCCGAGGAAGGTCATCTCCTTCAGCGGGGCGCGGACGATCCGGGGACCGGTGTCGTGGTAGCGGGACGGGAGCCGGTCCCGCCAGACGTGCGGGGGCTCCACGGTGTGGTCGTCCACCGAGATGATCTTCGGGAAGGTCTCCATGT
Organism: Streptomyces sp. NPDC101490; assembly: GCF_044767145.1. NCBI lineage: Bacteria > Bacillati > Actinomycetota > Actinomycetes > Kitasatosporales > Streptomycetaceae > Streptomyces > Streptomyces sp. NPDC101490. The sequence continues at coordinate 95,132 of NZ_JBIWNI010000009.1, read as the reverse complement.
GCTTCACGGTAGCGCCGATCTGACGGGCCGTCAGCTAGTGTGCGGCAGATCGGGGCGGACGGGGGCGCCCCGGCGGCCCGCCCGCGAGCCCTCCGGAGGCCCGATCGAGGCCCCGGCGAGACCGACCCGATGCTGACGGACCCCCTCCGGACAAGGCAGACTGTGCGGGGCGAGACCAGCGGTTGCGGTACGGCAGGGGGAGCGATGGACCGTGAGAACGGGCCGCGAGTTCCGGTGCAGCGGGCTCCGAGGACGAGCGCGGCGGCCGACGCGGGTACGGCCACGGACACGGCCGGAACCACGGACACGGCGACGACCGGGGGTCCGATGACGGACCAGGACACCAGTACGGACATGACCACCACCGGGGGCGCGCCCTCCGGCGGCTCCGGGGCGGGCGCCGGACCGGACGCGGATCGCGAACCCGTCACGGACGGCGAATCCGTCACGGACGGCGGCGCGGGCACGGACACGGGGACCACCGGACCCGAGGCGCCCACGGACACGGCGGCCACCGGATCCGGCGCGCCCGCCGGCACCGGGACCGGCGCCGGAGCCCCGAGCGGCCCGGGGGCCGGGAGCGGTTCCCCCGGGGGCCTCAGGTTCGCCGTGCTCGGGCCGGTCCGCGCCCAGCGCGGGGACGAGTCCGTGCCCACCGGCTCCCCGCAGCAGCGCGCCCTGCTCGCCGCCCTGCTGCTGCGCGGCGGACGCACCGCCACCGCCGCCGAGCTGATCGACGCGCTCTGGGGCGAGGAGTCCCCCTCGCAGGCCCTCGCGGCCGTCCGGACGTACGCCTCCCGGCTCCGCAAGGCCCTCGGCCCCGAGGTCCTGGTCAGCGAGTCCGGCGGCTACGCCCTGCGCACCTCCGCCGCCGCCCTCGACGTCACCACCGCCGAGGAACTCGTCGCCGAGGCCGAGAAGCTGCGCTCCGCCGGGGACCGGGCGGGCGCCCGGGACCGGCTCGCCGCCGCCCTCGGCCTCTGGTACGGCGAGGCGCTGGCCTCCGTACCGGGGCCGTACGCCGAGACCCAGCGGGCCCGTCTGGAGGAGTGGCGGCTGAGCCTCCTGGAGACCCGGCTCGACGTCGACCTGGAGATCGGCGCGCACGCCGAGGCCGTGTCCGAGCTGACCGCGCTCACCGCCGGGCACCCGCTGCGCGAACGGCTCCGCGAACTGCTGATGCTGGCCCTGTACCGCAGCGGACGGCAGGCCGAGGCGCTCGCCGTGTACGCCGACACCCGGCGGCTCCTCGCCGACGAACTCGGCGTCGACCCCACCCCCGAACTCTCCCGGCTCCAGCAGCGCATCCTCCAGGCCGATGCCGAACTGGCCCGCCCGGTCGAGGAGCCCGCACCGGCGGCGGCGCCCGTCGCCCGGCCCGCACAGCTCCCGGCGACCGTCCCCGACTTCACCGGCCGCGCCTCCTTCGTACGGGAACTCGGCGCCCGGCTCGCCACCGCCGAGGGCCACGTCATGGCCGTGTCGGCGCTCGCGGGCATCGGCGGCGTCGGCAAGACGACCCTGGCCGTGCACGTCGGCCACGAGGCCAGGCCGCACTTCCCGGACGGACAGCTGTACGTGGACCTCCAGGGCGCGGGCTCGGGCGCGGCGGCGCCGGAGACCGTCCTCGGCTCGTTCCTGCGCGCGCTCGGCCACCCCGACTCGGCCATCCCCGACGCGCTCGACGACCGGGCGGCGCTCTACCGCTCGACGCTGGACGGACGCCGGGTCCTGGTCCTCCTGGACAACGCCAGGGACGCGGCGCAGATCCGCCCGCTGCTGCCCGGCACGGCGGGCTGCGCGGCCCTGGTGACCAGCCGCATCCGGATGGTGGACCTGGCGGGCGCGCACCTGGTGGACCTGGACGTGATGTCGCCGGACGAGGCCCTCCAGCTGTTCACCCGGATCGTCGGCGAGGAGCGGGTCCAGTCCGAGCGGGAGGCGGCCCTCGACGTGGTCGGCGCCTGCGGGTTCCTGCCGCTGGCCATCCGGATCGCGGCCTCGCGGCTCGCGGCCCGCCGGACGTGGACGGTGTCCGTGCTCGCGGCCAAGCTGGCGGACGAGCGGCGGCGGCTCGACGAACTCCAGGCGGGCGACCTGGCGGTGAAGGCCACGTTCGAGCTGGGGTACGGCCAGCTGGAGCCCGCCCAGGCGCGCGCGTTCCGGCTGCTCGGTCTCGCGGACGGCCCGGACATCTCGCTCCCGGCGGCGGCGGCCGTCCTCGACCTGCCGCTGTGGGACACCGAGGACCTCCTGGAGGCCCTCGTCGACACGTCCCTGGTGGAGTCGGCGGCGCCCGGCCGGTACCGGTACCACGACCTGGTCCGGCTCTACGCGCGTGCCTGCGCCGACCGCGACGAGCAGCCCCCGTCGGAGAAGGCGGCGGCGCTCTCCCGGCTGCTGGACTTCTACCTGTCGACGGCGGCCCGGGTGTACGCGATCGAGCGCCCCGGCGACCGGCTCGTCGACCACCTGGAGCCCGCCGTCCACGAGGGGCTCACCTTCACCGACCGGCACGCGGCGCAGGACTGGCTGTACGCGGAGGCCAACTGCCTGCTGGCCTGCGTCCGTCAGTCGGCGGCGGCCCCGGACACCGTGCGGCGGGCCGTGGACCTGCTGTGGGCGGCGCTCGACCTGGGCGAGTCGGGGGCGAACTCCCGGGAGTTCGAGGCGACGGGCGCCGTGGTGCGCGACGCCGCCCGCGCCCTCGGGGACGACCGGGCGGCGGGCCGCGCGTTCATGGTCCTGGCCGGGGTCCACCACACGGCGGGCCGCTTCAAGGAGGCCGACGCCGACGCCGAACTGGCCCTGCCGCACGCCGACCGGGCCGGGGACCCGGTGCCCGCCTGCTGGTCGGCGAACGCGCGCGGGATCATCGCGCTCTACCAGAGCCGCTTCGCGGAGGGCGAGCAGTACTTCACGGAGGCGATCGAACGGTTCCGTGGCATCGGGGACCAGCCGGGCGAGGCGAGCGCGCTGTGCAACCTCTCCCGCATCCACCTGGCCACCGGCCGCACGTCGAGCGCCATAGCGCTGGCCCGGCAGGGCACCGCGATCTACGACGCCATGGGGCACGCCCTGCGCGGGGCCAACGGGCGGTACGCGCTGGGGCTCGCCCTCACCCAGGACAACCAGCTGGCCGCCGCGGGCGAGCAGCTCCGGGAGGCGCTGGCCGTCTTCGCCGACAGCAGGCAGCGCCTGTGGGAGGGGATGACCCTCTTCCGGCTCTCGGAGGTGGACCTCGCCGCGCAGCGGCACGCCCCGGCGGCGGCCAACGCCGAGATGGCGCTCACGGTGCTGCGCGGCATCGGCGGCGAGTGGCGGCGCGGGAACGTCCTCACGGTGCTCGGGCGCGCGCTCTTCGGCATCGGACAGAGCGGCCGGGCGCTGGTCTGCTGGCGGGAGGCGCTCGGCATCTTCGACGAACTCGGCGCACCGGAGGCGGCGGAGGTCCGGGCCCTCCTGTCCCCGGCGAACGCCGCGTAGGCGCTGACCGCGTAGGCGCTGGCCGCGCGGACTGCGGGGCAACGGGCTTGCGTACCAGGGCGGATGCCCCGGGCTCCTCACCGCCCCCGGGCGGGGCCCGGGCCGGATGTCCGGTCGGACGCGGACGCCCACGGGACCGGTGGTGCTCGCGCCCCGGGCCGGGGCCGGACGGCGGCCGACGAAGCGCGGGCCGTCCGGGCCTCACCGGGTGACCGGGCCCCGGTCCGACCGGACCGGGACCCGAGGACGAGGCCGGGCGAGCCCTAGGCCGGACCGGGGCCCGAGGCTGGACGAGCCCGAGGCTGCCGTGCCGGGGCCGACCGGGCGCCGGGGCGGGCCGGACGGCCCTGCCGGGGGCACGGGCCGTGGACGGCCACGGTCGTGGGCGCGCCCGGGCCGGACGGCCGGTGCGGGACGGGCTGTTGTCCCCGGCCGGACGGCCGGTCCTCGGCGGGCCGCCCCGAGTCCCGGTCGCCTTCCGGCGGTCGGCCGCGAGCCCTCCGTACGATCCCCGTGGCTCGTTCCGGCCGTCCCCGGGAAGGGCGTTCCCGTGACCCGGGCAGACTCCCCGTACGGGACGGGGACGGCCCGCGCGCACGGGGACGGTGACGGGCGGCCTCGGGCCCGTACGGACACCGGCCTCGGGCCCGTACGGACACCGGTCCCGGGCGGTGTGCTCACGGTCCCGAGCGCCCCACGGCCGTACGGACACCGGGCCCCGCCCGGACCGCGTGCCGCCCGCCTCCGGGCGGCCTCCGTCCGCTTGGCCTGTGCGTTCATCGTTCGTTTATCGCCATCCGGCATGATTCTGCCCATGACGATCCGCCGCGTCGGGGGGCAGACGGGTCGCCGATGAGGGCCTGGACACCCGCGTACTAGGGTGATCGGCTCCCGGAGATTCGTCCGGCTGTCCAACGGGGGAACAGCCGGACGAATCTCCTCATCTCTCGGACATCACAAGCAGGAGTTGACGAGCATGACCGACCCGATCAAGCAGGACCCGATCATCGCCACCAAGGACATGCACGCCACCTCCGAGCCCGCGATCGACGCGATCACCGAGAAGATCACCGGCCCGGACGAGCACGCGATCGTCACCAAGGACATGCACGCGACCTCCGAGCCGGCGCTCGACGCGATAGCCGAGAAGGTCACCGGCCCGGCCGACCACGCCGTCAAGCCGCTCAACTAGACCACTCCCGACGGGGAATGGCCGCGGCGGCGACTTCGGGGGAGCCGCCGGGGCCGACCGGGGAGGTCCGGTCGACGGGGGAGCACACGGGCCCGGGGGACGCCCGGGACGGAACCGGGGGGATCCGTCCGGGCAGGGCCCGTGCGCAACGCGATCGGACCACCGCACAGGAGGGGCCGGGCAACAGCCCGGCCCCTTCCGCGTGCGCGCGCCCGACTTCGAGCGGGCCCTTGCACGTGCGCGGCCCCGACTTCGAGCGATCCCCTTCCGGGTACGCGCTCCCGGACCCCGGCCCGCGCCTTCCGTGTGCGCCCCGGACTTCGGCGGGCCCCTTCCTCGCGTGCGCCCCGGTGCTCGACCGGTCCGTTCAGGAGCGGACCCGGCCGCGCAGTTCGCCCTTGAGGACCTTGCCGCTCGCGTTCCTCGGGAGTTCGGGGAGGAACTCGACCTCCCTGGGGACCTTGTAGTTCGCCATCTCGCGGCGGGACCAGGCGATCAGGTCGTCGGCGGTGACGCGGGCGCCGGGGCGGCGGACCGCGAAGGCCTTGCCGACCTCGCCGAGCCTGGGGTCGGGGACGCCGACGACGGCGACGTCCGCGATGTCGGGATGGAGGCCGAGGAGCTGTTCGATCTCGGCCGGATAGGCGTTGAAGCCACCGACGATGTACATGTCCTTGAGGCGGTCGGTGATCCGCAGGTTGCCCGCCTCGTCGAGGACCCCGACGTCCCCGGTCCGCAGCCAGCCCTCCGCGTCGACCGCCGCCGCCGTCGCCTCCTCGTCCTCGAAGTAGCCGCGCATCACGTGGTGGCCCCTGACGAGGATCTCGCCCGTCTCGGAGAGCCGCAGTTCGGTGCCGGGGATGGGACGGCCCGAGGTGGTGGCGACGGTCTCGTCCGGGTCGTCGCGGCGGCACATGGTGACGATGCCGCTGGCCTCGGAGAGGCCGTACGCCGTGAGGACCGTGGCGATCCCCAGCTCGGAGCGGAGCCGTTCGACGAGCAGGAGCGGGACGACGGCGGCCCCGGTGACGACGAGCCGGAGCGACGAGAGGTCGTGGGCGGCGCGGGCCGGGTGGTCGAGGAGGGACTGGTGCAGGGTGGGCGGGCCCGGCAGGACGGTGACGCGTTCGGTGGCGATGTTGGCGAGGACCGTGTCGACGGTGAAGACGGACTGCGGGACGATCACCGCGCCCCGCATCAGACAGGCGAGGACGCCCGCCTTGTAGCCGAAGGTGTGGAAGAAGGGGTTGACCACGAGGTAGCGGTCGTCCTCGCGGAGTCCGGCGAGTTCGGACCAGATCGCGTAGCAGCGCAGGCTCTGGGCGTGGCTGATGACCGCGCCCTTGGGGCGGCCGGTGGTGCCGGAGGTGTAGATGATGTCGGAGGGGGCCTGCGGGTCGATGGCGGCGATGCGTTCGTGGACCCGGGCGGCCGGGACGGCGTCGCCCTCGGCGAGGAACTCCTTCCAGGTGGTCCACTCCTCGGGCGCGCTGTCGCCGAGGACGACGACCCGTTCCAGATCGGGCAGGTCGACGCCGGAGCGGCGCAGCGAGGCCACGTAGGAGGTGCCGAGGAAGGTGCCGGTGACGAAGAGCAGCCGGGTCCGCGAGCGCTGGAGGACGGAGGCGGCCTCGGCGCCCTTGAAGCGGGTGTTGAGGGGGACGAGGACGGCTCCGGCGGTGACCGCGCCGAGTGCGGAGACGATCCAGTCCAGGGTGTTGGGGGCCCAGACCGCGACCCGGTCACCGGTGCGTATGCCGGTGGCGAGGCAGGCCGCGGCGGCCCGCTCGACGCGCTCGCCCAGCTCGGCGTAGCTGACGCGGGCCCGTCCGTCGACGACGGCCTCCCGCGTCCCGTACCGCTCCGCCGCCGCCCGGACGAGTCCGGGGATCGTGCCCCACTCCAGGTCTCCGCGCATCTCCGCCTCCACCGTTCCCATGGGCACCGTTCCCATGAGCGCTTTCCTATGAGCTGACTGTTCGTCAGATTAGTTGTAACCTGACGCGCTGTCAGCAGCACTGCCACATGGGGAGGTTGCCTTGCTCAAGGACGCCACGGCCATCGTCGGGATCGGACAGACCGCCTTCGCGAAACAGCTCCCCGAGACGGAACGGGCCCTCGCCTGCCGGGCGATCCTCGCGGCCCTCGACGACGCCGGGATCGACCCTGGCGAGGTGGACGCCTTCGCCTCGTACACGATGGAGGAGACCGACGAGGTGGACGTCGCCAAGTCCATCGGCGCCGGTGACGTCACCTTCTTCTCCAAGGTCGGCTACGGCGGCGGCGGTTCCTGCGCCACCGTCGGCCACCTCGCCGCCGCGATCGCCTCCGGCCAGGCGAGCGTCGGCGTGGCCTGGCGGTCCCGGAAGCGGGGCAGCGGCCCCCGCCCCTGGAAGAACACCGCCGTCCAGCTCCCCACCCCCGGCCAGTGGACCCGCCCGTTCGGGCTGCTCCGCCCCGCCGACGAGATCGGGATGCTCGCCCGCCGCTACATGCACGAGTACGGCGCCACCCGCGACCACCTCTTCAACGTGGCCCTGGCCTGCCGCAACCGCGCCAACCAGAACCCCGCGGCGATCATGTACGAACGGCCGCTGACCCGCGAGATGTACATGACCTCCCGCTGGATCAGCGAGCCCCTCTGCCTCTTCGACAACTGCCTGGAGACCGACGGCGCCCTCGCCTGCGTGATCGTCAGCGCCGAACGGGCCCGCGACTGCCGCCAGAAGCCGGTGTACGTCCACTCCGCCGCGCAGGGCCTGCCCGCCCAGCACCACGGCATGGTCAACTACTGGAACGACGACCCGCTCTCCGGGCCCGCCTGGACCGCCGCCCGGCACCTGTGGAAGAACGCCGACTTCGGCCCCCAGGACGTGGACGTCGCCCAGATCTACGACGCCTTCACCCCCCTCGTCCCGCTCTCCCTGGAGGGCTACGGCTTCTGCGGGCGCGGCGAGGGAGCGGCCTTCACCGAGGGCGGCGCCCTGGAGATCGGCGGCCGGCTCCCCGTGAACACCGGCGGCGGCGGCCTCTCCGAGGCGTACGTGCACGGCTTCAACCTCATCAACGAGGGCGTGAAGCAGCTCAGGGGCGTCTCCACCGCCCAGGTCCCGGACGCCGCCACCTGCCTGGTCACGGCGGGCGAGGGCGTCCCCACATCGGCGATCCTGCTGAGGAGCTGAGAGAAGATGCTGACACCTGTCGTCGACGAGGACGGCGCCCCCTTCTGGGAGTACGCCGCCCGGGGCGAGCTGCGGATCCAGGCCTGCGCCGACTGCGGCGAGCTGCGCTTCCCGCCCCGCCCCTGCTGCCCGCACTGCCGGTCCTTCGCGAGCGAGTGGCGGCTGATGTCCGGACGCGGCCGGATCTGGTCGTACGTGCTGCCGCACCCGCCCCTGCTGCCCGAGTACGCGGCCCAGGCCCCGTACAACGCGGTCCTCGTGGAGCTGGCCGACGCCCCCCGCGTCCGGCTCGTCGGGAACGTGGTCGCCGCCCCCGACGCCCCGCTGAACTCGGTCGACCCGGCGCGGCTGCGGATCGGCGCGCCCGTGCGGGTGGCCTTCACCCCGCTCGACGGGCTCGCCGTCCCCCGCTGGCTCCTGGAACGCGGATGAGCGTCCGCGTCGAGCGGGACGAGAAGACCGGGGTCGCGGTCGTCACCCTCGACCGGCCGGACCGGCACAACGCGATCACCCTGGGGATGGCCCGTGAACTCGCCGCCGTCTGGCGGGCGTTCCGGTACGAGGACGAGGTCCGCGCGATCGTCGTCACCGGGGCCGGGGGGCGGGCCTTCAGCACCGGCGTCGACCGGACGGACGCCGGGGAGGTGCCCCAGCCCTCCTCCCCGTACACGATCGACGACCCCCTCCTCACGATCGGGCCCAAGGCGAACGACCTGTGGAAACCGGTGGTCGCCGCCGTCGAGGGGATGGCCTGCGGCGGGGCCTTCTACCTGATCGGCGAGGCCGAGTTCCTGATCGCCGGGGAGGACGCGTCCTTCTTCGACCCGCACACCACCTACGGGATGGTCAGCGCCTTCGAGACCGTCCACATGGCGCTGCGGATGCCGCACGGGGAGGCCGCCCGGATGGCCCTGATGGGCGGCGCGGAACGGATCTCGGCCCGGCGGGCGTACGAGACCGGGCTCGTCTCCGAACTGACCCCGCCCGGCGGGGCGCTCGACGCCGCCCGGCGGGCCGCCGCCGTCATCGCCACCCATCCGACGGAGGCCGTCCAGGGCACGGTACGGGCCCTGTGGTCCGTCCAGGAGAGCGCCAGGTCCCGGGCCCTGGCACACGCCCCGCACCTGGTCACCCTGGGAAACCTGCCACCGGAACGGCAGGCGGAACTGTTCGGCCGCAGAACGCACGGACACCGGCTCCGGTGACGGGACGGCGGGCGGACGGGGCGGCCCGAGCGCCCGCGTCCCGGATGAACACTCCGCCCGTGCGGCACGCACTCCGCTCGGGGTGGCCACGGTGGTCGTGAGGCGGAGCGCCCGCCGTTCCGACCAGGGGGTACTCCCCTCCCCGCGTTGCACGGCAGGAAGGCAAAAAGCTCGCATGGCTCGTTGGACAATTTACGCGGAGCCATTACCTCCAGCGCAATCAAGTCCCGCCCCCGGTTCAGGGGCAGGGTGGGGCTTTCGTCATGCCGGAACAAGTTCGGGCCTGACGGTCTGGCGCGCACGCTCGTACAGAGCTTTGGCGTCGTGGTTTCGGGTGTGCGGGCGAATCAGGTTGAACATGCCTGTCATTCGCTCGTCGATCCGGCCCGAGTTGACGAGCGGATAGTCATCCAGTGCGAGCCCCCACGTCTTGCACGCGGCTTCCAGATGGCCAATGGCCAGCTGTCGCTCGGCAAGGATCGCCCGCTCCTTGACACGCGTGCGTCGATAGATGCTGTATCGAAGCCGGTCTGATTCCTGCATGGCAGCAACAGCCCCTTGCACGTCGCCCATTTCGAATCGCACTTGACTCGTGTGATAGTTGAGCGATGCAGGGTCGTACGAGCCGAATACCTTCCCTCGGGACTCCGCCTTATCCATGGCGACTTCGGCTTCCTGCAAATAGATGCGCGCGGACCGCCTGTCTCCGACCTGCGCGGCCGCATGCGCCTGCTGGCCGGCGAGAAAGGCTCGCATCCGTGGACCCGCTTGCGGAGAAGAAGCCGCCGCGGCATCCGCGAGCCGCATGGCCATCGCCCCTTGGCGTAGGTCTACCGCTTGCACGCTCATACCCCGGAGTGTGGTGCAGAACGTCAGGTGGTCTTCTGACGCCCCCGCAAGCTCCAGGGCTTTCAGGTAATACCGCTGTGCGAGCCCGTGCAATCCCTCATCGACCGCCATGTACCCGGTGAGGTAACAGAGATCGGATGCGGCGGACATCATGGCTTTCCTTACGTCCTCATGCCCGTCAGTCCGCAGAAAAGGAGCAACGGTGTTCACCAAGAATGCGGCAGCGAGAGGACGGGCAGTCCGGCCACCGAACTGGTCATCCATGGAGGATAGTTGTTCCGTCATGGCCGACACCGCGTGCACGTCAGTCATTCCGATACGGGTCCGAGTGCCTGCCTGTGCAGCTTCCATACGCCCCACCACGTCCGGCCACCCAGGGATCGTAAGGGCCACGGAGAACAGTCCCGCACTCAGGACGCTACGGCGCGAGGGGTCCATGTCCTGCCTCCCGAGGTCCACCAGCCCTTCAACGGTATTCGGGTGACCGTTGGACTCTTCCGGGGGTGCCGGGAATCCCGCCTCGGCGTGCGTGATGGGACGGAGCAGCCTCCGGGCGAGTGCTTCCAGAATGAGCGGCCGAACACTCTCTTTCGGCAGGTGACCGCTCAACCATTGGTGCACTGATGGCTGTTGGTACTTGAGAGGGGTTCCACGCTCGGTTCCAATGCGGTTGACCTCTTGGGCGAACTGCCGCAGGGTCCATCCGCTTTCCCGGTGCAGCCGCTCAAGTCCGGCGTTCGACTGTCGTGTCGTCACTGGTCACCAACTCCCGTGCTCCGACTGCTTAACGCTCTTTATTCCTGCCGCCTTCTCAACCGTACCGCTGTGCGTGGTCAAGCGGTTGCCTAGCGCAAGCACGGTACGGGGAGTCCTGTCGGCCCGTGCTTCCCTCCGCAGTCGAGCACCACAGGGAGACGGTTGAGCATGGTCAGTGGCACGTGGGCGCCCACCCTGAACAGATACGCGGTGGACACCAGCAACGGCCGCAAGCGGTACGGCAAGATCATCCGCGTCACGGCCGGAGTCTTCGCGCTGTGCCCGCCCGGCGGTGGCGCGGAGTGGCCGCCGTTCTGACCCAGGGGGCACTCCCCTCCCCTCCTGGCGCTGCACGGCAGAGAGGATGGCTCGTCAGGAAATCTACGCAGAGCAACTGTCTCTGACCCGACCGCCACACTCCGCCCACTACCTTTCTGCGGCACCCCCACCGCGCAAAGGTATGAATCGGCCCCACCCTGTACCCAACTCGGTTCGGGGCGGGGCTTCCTGCGTTTCTGGGACTGTGACGGAAGCCTCTCCCCGGTCGTACGCTGGGTCCCATGACTGACGCGGGGAAGAAAGTCAAGGCGGCCCGCAAACTGCGCGGCCTCACCCAACGTGAGCTGGCCGAGCACTCGGGCGTGTCCCTGTCGACCATTCGGAAGCTCGAACAGGGCGAGCGGTCGACAGCGCGCATGGAAACACTGCACGCGCTCGCACGGGCTCTCCGGATGGAAACCATGAGCCTGGTGGACGCTCCGAAGGAAGAGGGGGCGTCTGCCGAAACACGGGACCTGTGGGCCCCCATGCGCGCCGAGTTGCTGCGGCCCCCCTCGCAGGAAGGGGAAGAGGACGACCCTGCCACACCTGCCGGGGTCAAAAGGGTTCTCGCACGGGCGGCGGACCTGTCCCGAGGGGACCAGTTCGCCAAGCTCTCGGCCGTGCTGCCCGCACTGCTGCGTGACGCGGACACCCTCGGCGAGGAAGGGCGAAAGGTCCGCGTGCAAGTTCTGCAACTCGCCGCGAGCGCGCTGACTCACACACGGCAGTTCGATCTGGCAGAGCTGGCGGTCCGCCGGTCGCTTGCGGATGCGCAGGACCGTCTGGCAGCGTCCGCAAGTGTCAACACTGCCGCGTGGCTGCTGATCCGGCAGGGGCGTCTGGACGAAGCTCTGTCACTGGCCACCAAATGGGCGGACGACCTGGAGCCGCCCCGCCTCACCCGCGCCACCCACGCCGAGCTGGCCGCATGGGGGCTGCTGCTGCTGCGGGCGGCCGGGGCAGCCGTGCGCAACAACCAGATCGGGGCCGCAGTGGACATGAAGCGGTGGGCAAAAACCGCCGCAACCGCAATCGGGCAAGAAGTCTCGGTCGACCACGAACTCATCCGAACATTCGGACCAACAACAGTGCGTCTGCTGGCAGTCGAAGATGCAGTCGTCCGCGACCACCCGGACACGGCGCTCACTCTGGCGCGGAAGGTGCCCCTCCTCGGTGTGCGCCCGTGCTCCAGTGTTCAGAATCGCCACGGTATCGATGTGGCCTACGCCCACGCGAAGCTCGGCGGGTTCGCCGAGGCGTTCGGGCAGCTCACCAAAGTCCAGACACGGGCGCCCGAATGGTTCCCCTACCAAACGGCCGCACGAGACGCCCTGCGCACCGTCGTTGACGGTCGGCGGAGCCTGACTCCCGAGATGCGGAACATGGCCGAGACGCTGAACCTGGCTCTATAGATGCGTGTGACACTTCCGCACCCTGGGTAGCGGAAGTGCCACAGACAGTGCCGGGTCGCTGACCTTACCTTCTCCGGTATGACCCCCCGACGTAGCTCCGCCGATCATGATCGTCGTCGTGCGCTCGGCGATGTCGCTTCCGGCTTATGGTCCGACCCCTCGTATCCGCCTGGCCCGGCATGGGAGCCGTGCGTCAGCGGGTACGCGGTGGACACGGTCAACGGCAGTCCCCGGTACGGCGAGATCGTCCGGACGGACCACGGACTGTTCATACTGCGTCCGCCCGGTGGTGGTACCGAGTGGCCCGCCTCCGGCCAGTCCCTCCGGGAGCCGGACGCCGCCGAGTGGGCGGACATCCGCACACTCATCACACCCGTTCCGATCGAGCGCCCGCGGTGACGCCTGCCCTCGGCCCCGCCCGCCGAAGTTCCGCGCACCGCATCCGCCCCGGTGACCGTGTGCGTACCGGTGCCGCTCCCCGGTGGCGCACCGCGCAGTCCGTGACGCTGGTGCACGGTCGCTGCCTCGGACTGGTCCACGTGCGGTGGTCGGGTTCGGTGTCCGTGCGGAGCGTCCTCGCCGACGACACCGCCGTATACGTACGCCGACCGGCGGGCACGCCGTGACCGGGCTGACGGCGGTGACACTGCCCGCCTACGTCGCCGAGGTGTACGCGGAGTGGCCCACCGAAACCGCGTACGCCACCGCCGCCACCCGCCTGGCGATCTTCGAATGCATCTCCGCAGAATTCGCCGTGCGGTGGCTCCGGGGTGAAGCGCGCCGACTCGCGGACCGCATCGACCCCGCTCCCAAGCAGGTGAGCTGGGGGCCGCCCAGAGCCTTCCGACCGGTCACCCCGTCCGGCCCCGATTGCGCTCCGGCTCTTCGGAGTTGGGCAGACTCCGAGCCCGCTGCAACGGACGTTCTTGAGGTACTGGGGACACGGCATCCCTTCCGTGCCGCATTCCCTGATACGGGCGCCACCTACGTCCTGAGCATCTGGCTCAGCACCGCCCGCACCGGGGACATATGGGACCTTCCGGCGGCCCCGGCGGCACAACGCGTCGGCACCCTCACGGCCCCGCTGTACGCGGACGCCCCCTGATCCCCCGCCCCCGCTGTACAGACCCCGTCTCCAGGACAGCACTGGGTCGTGTCTCGCGCTGCGCCGGGGGCGGGTCCACTTCCGCATCCGGGGAATCCCCCGAGACCGCCGGGACACATCACGGTCGACGGTCTGACGGATGCGGTCCTCGGTCCGACATGGCGACGTGCCGAGGACACATCCCCGCGCCCAACCGGGCCGGGGCCGCTGGAAGAACGGAGACAGGCCATGCCCGTCACGACCGAACCCACCATCGAGGACCCGACCGACACCGAGCCGGCGAGCGAGCCGACCGACATCGGGCGCCAGGACGACGACCAGGCCGACGCCGACGAAGCGATCGGCAGGGGCGGCCCGCTCGAACACGTCCTCACACGGGCGCTGCTCACCGCGTAGGACGTCGTCAAGAAGAGCCCGGCGGGGAAGGGCCAACTTCCCCGCCGGTCCATCGGAACCCCTACACCGAGGGAGCGTTACCAATGGCGGCATCCACGTTACTCACGTTCGCGTGGCTGGAGGTGACAGGGCTCTGCCAGGAGTCGTGTTCCCACTGCTACGCGGACAGCGGACCCACGGGCACCCACGGGACCATGTCCCGCGAGGACTGGTTGAACGTCATCGACCAGCTTGCGGACATGGGCACCCGCGATGTCCAGTTCATCGGCGGTGAGCCGACGCTGTACCCGCACCTGTCCGCCCTGATCCGGCACGCGCGTGAGCGTGGGCTCGGCGTCGAGGTGTTCTCGAACATGGCCCACATCCGCGAGGAACTGTGGGACACGTTCCGGGACTACAAGGTCAAGCTCGCCACGTCGTACTACTCGGACGACCCCGGGGAGCACGACCGGGTGACACGGCTCCGGGGCTCCCACAAGAAGACCCGTGCCAACATCGAACGGGCCGTGGCGCTCGGCATCCCCATGCGGGGCGGAGTCGTCGCCGTGCGCGAGGGACAGCGCGTGCGGGAAGCCACCCGCGATCTGGTCTCCCTCGGGGTGCCGGAAGTCGGCGGGGACCGGATGCGCGCCTTCGGCCGTGCCAGTGCCGGGGCCGCCCCCACCATCGGCGACCTGTGCGGGCACTGCGCGCACGAGAAGTGCGCCATCGGCCCCACGGGCGACATGTGGCCGTGCGTCCTCGGACGGTTCCTCACGATGGGGAACGTCAAGGATTCCTCGATGGCCGACGTATGGAACGGGGCGCGCGCGGCGAGGGTCACGGCGGATATCGGGGCCGTACACGGCGACGGGGTCCAGTCGTGCACCCCTCCGCAGTTCCTTCCCATGTGCGGACCGTGCACCCCGTGCGTTCCCTCGGTCGGGCACTGCGACCCCGAAGAAGCCCCGACACTGTTGGGCGCCCCTACCATCGGCGCGTCCACCTAGGCAGAACCAGCGAAGGAAGCGGCGAGACGCATGGTTGATCACGGAGACGACTTCAACGCGTGGTGCGGGGAATCCGTCACGGGCCCCGGCCGGACCGAGGAACAGTGGCTGGACCGCGCACGGTTCGTCCGTCACGCGGCGAACAAACTGCTGCCCGCAGGGCTACCGCTGTGCCTGCCCGGAGAACCGCAGCAGTGCGGGCGCAGCGCGCAACAGCACGTGTTGGCGTGGGGGGCCGTTCTCAAAGCTGCCGCGCAACTCGTCATCGAGGACGCCTCACCGGCTCCCGCGTACGCCTCTTACGCGGGGCAGACCCTCTACCAGCGCTCCCTTACCCAGCTACGGCCCCCGGCCGTAGCCCCAGGCAGCCCCGAGTAACACAACTCCTCAGATCCCGGTACGGCGGACGCTCCCCCGCCTCTGCCGTACCGGACCGTGGAACGCCCGACCCGATCTGCCCCCCGCGTACGGGGCCGCTCTCCGATGGAGCGGCGAGGGCGTGACACACCCGCCCCGTCCGTGCGCTGCACCCTGCGGTGCGCGGGCGGGGTGCTACGCGTCGGCCTGGTCGTCGGCCTGGCGGTCCTCGGCGGGGTCGACCACGAACGTCCCCTTGCCCCACTCGGTCCGCACGACACCCCGTTCCCGGAGGATGCCGACCGCCCGCCGGACGGTCATCCGCGCCACCCCGAAGCGCTTGACCAACTCGGCATCCGACGGGATCTTGTCGCCCGGCCGGTACGCCCCCGCCTTGATGTCCGCCGAGAGTTCAGCAAGCACCGCCATGTACGGCGCGTGCGGGGCATGCGGATTCTGCGGCTGCTCAGGCATGGCCGAAGCGTAGACAACCCGTCACTCCCAGGCGACTTAGACGAGCAGACCACCTAGACCTGTTAGACCAGTTGCTCTATCGTCGTGCGCAGCACAACGAGATCGCCCCGGCAGACCGCTTAGGACCGGTCAACCGGGGCTCCGCCCATCAGCCATTGGGAGCTGACAGACAATGCGCGATCTTACCGCCCACTTGTTCCTCGGACTCGGTTTCGTGACCGTCCTCGCGGTCGTCCTGGCGGCCGTCCTCGCCACGGCCCCCCGCCGCTCCGGACGCCACTCCGCCGCCCACCTCGGCGAGCGGACGGCGTCCGCACCCGCACCCGTGTCGCCCTGGTCCCGCCCGTGGACCTGCCCGACCAAAGAGGAAGCGGCCGAACGGTTCCGGCGGGAAGCGGACACCACCGCGCGGCTCGGCGTCATCCGCGAACGGCGCACCGCCGCCGTCCTCGCCTCCCTCGGCGTGGACCACGCCTACGGCTACGCGGGCGACCAGTTCGAAACCCTCGCCGCTCTCACCGCCGCGCGCGTGACCGCATGACCCGCGACGCCCTGACCGCCACCACCCCGGCCCGCACGGGCGCGCTCTGCGTCGTCTGCGGCACATGGACGACCGTCCCCGTCGAACTCGGCTACGTCGAGCGCGCCAGCGGCCCCGGAGTGACCCTGTGGGGCTGCCCCGCGGAGCTGACGACAGCGAGCCCGGCCCCGATGCCCGGAGAGGTCCAGGAAGGCGTGTAGCGCCCCCGCGCGGACAACGGAACGCCCCGTTCGGCCATGTGCCGGGCGGGGTGCCCCGGTTCACGCCCGGCCGGGCGTGCCCGCCGGGTCGGGCCCGCCCTCCGCACACGCCAGCAGGATCCTCGCCCGCGAGGAACCACCGCACCACCGGCTCACCAGGGGACGGGCCGCGTGGCGGGCCTCACCCACCCGGCGTAGCGTCGGGAGCGAGAGCCGTCCCCGTGAAGGAGGCCGCAGCGATGGTCCGCAACGTCATCGGCTCGGTCCTGGCTCTCGCCGGAGCGACGGCCGCCGTCTGGAGCCCCTTCCGTGCCTGGTACGACGGCCGTCACGGGCGCGACTACGCGATCGGCGACCTGTTCACCGGCATCACCGACGGCAAGCCCGACGTGCTCGCCTCGATCCTGCTGCCGTTCGCCTTCGCCGCCCTGCTCACCCTGTTCGGCGTGGTCCTGCGCTCCCGGGCACTGGTGGCCGCCGCCGGGATCGTCGTCCTCGGCTTCACGGTCCTGTGGATGGTGCGGGTCGGGCAGGCCGAGGGCAGCCTGGTGATCTCGGGCGACGGCCGGGGACTCGGCCAAGGCGTGGCGAACGCCCTCGGCGGCGGGGTCCTGCTGCTGCTCGGCGCGCTCGTGATGTCGGGCCGGTCCCGCCGCCGCGCCGCACCGCGCCGGGGGCCCGCGCCGGAGCCCGTACCTCCCGCGGAACCGCCGCCGGACGTCACCGGGGGGACGCCGGACCAGCACCCCACGGCCTCGACGCCGTACGCGGCGACCCGCACCTTCGACGTACCGCCGCCGGAGCCCCCGCGCGAGGACCCGCCCCCGAGGGTCTGACCCCGAGGGGGCCGCTCCCCCGGACGGCGGGTCCGCAGATGCCTCTTCCCTACCGCGCGCCGGGTCCCCGGCCCGTGGCCGTGCCCTTGACCGCGTCGAGCGCGTACACGCAGCGGTCCTTGCTGCACGCGTACACGACCCCGCCCCTGGCCACCGGCGAGCCGGTGATCTCGCCGCCGGTCGCCAGCTTCCAGCGCAGCTGCCCGCCGCTCGCGTCCAGGGTGTAGAGGACGTGGTCGGCGGAGCCGAAGTGCACCCGGCCGTCGGCGACGACCGGCGAGCCGACCAGGTCGCCGCCCGCCGCGAACCGCCAGCGGGGCGTGCCGGTGACCGCGTCGAGCGTGTAGAGCGCGCTGCCGCTGCCGACGTGCACATTGCCGTCGGCGACGAGCACCGGCTCGGCCGACTGGCGCGGCTCGGTCGCGATCCGCCAGCGGTCCTGGCCGGTGGCGGCGTCGATCGCGTACACCGTGCCGAGGTGGTCGGAGAGGTACACCCCGCCGCCGGTGACCGCCGGTCCCGGCGCGAAGGCCGGGGGCGAGAGGAAGACAGCGGGCGCCTCGAAGTGCCAGCGGACGTGGCCGGAGGCGATGTCGACCGCCAGGACCCGGTTCCCGGCGGCCACGTACACCCGGCCGTCCTCGGCCGGGGCGAGCCGGACCGGCACGTTGGCGCAGGAGGCGGCGTCACCGATCGGGTACGACCAGCGCTCCACGCCGGTCCGGGCGTCGAGGGCCTGGAGCCGGGCGTCCCGCCACACGTACACGGTGTCGCCGTGCACGGCGGGCCCGGCCTCCGGGGTCTCGAAGTCGGTCTGGGCGCCGGTGATCTCCCACAGCTTGGCGCCGTTGGACGCCTCCCAGCCCTGCACCCCGCCGCCGCGCGTACCGGTGACGACGGTGCCCCGGTCGACCTGGAGCGAGTACACCCAGGCGTCCGTGCGCTGCCGCCAGCGCTCGCCGCCGTCGGTGGCGTCGAGGGCGTACAGGGTGGGTCCGTCGGAGGCGTGGATACGGCCCGAGGCCACCGCCATCGACCAGGCCACGTCCCGGGTCTTGAACTGGCGGCGTCCGCTCCCGGTGTCCAGGGCGTGCACCTCGAAGGAGGTCACGTACAGCAGGTCGCCGTCGACGACCGGGGTGCCCCACACGTCGTTCGACATGCGGAAGCGCCAGGGCCGCCAGCGGCCCGGTTCCGCCGGGGCCGGTTCGGCGCCCTGTGCGGGGACGCCGACCGGGCGGGCGCCGGGCGGCGGGCCGGGCTCCCCGGCGTACGAGCCGTGGTCCGCGCCGTGCGGGCCGCCGCCCGGCGGGCGGATCCAGCCGGTGGCCGGGCCCGCGTCGGCGCTCCGGCCGACGGCCAGCGCGGCCCGGGTGTCCGCGACCCGGGGGCCGGGTCCGATCGGTACGGTCGCGCCGCCCAGCCGTACCGGGCCCCCGGCGCTCTCGGCGCGTCCGGCGTGCCGTCCGCCGCCGACGGGCGCCGCCCCCGGACGGCGGCCCGCGTCGGGCGCGGGCTCCGGGAAGCGGGGGTCGCCCGGCGGGCGGGGCGGCGGCGGGGGCGTGCGGCGCGGGACCGGCGGCGCGGCGGGGACCGTCCGGCCCCCGCCCCTGCGGGTCTCGATCATGGCGGTGGCACTGTGCGGCAGCCAGGCGGACGCGGTGCCGCTGTCGTCGCTGCCCGGGCCGAAGAGGTGCGGGGCCAGCTGGGCCTGGAGGTCGGCCGGGGTGGGTCTGCGGCCGATGTCCGTCTGCATGCAGGAGTCGATGAGGGGCCGCAGCTCCTCGGGCAGGCCCTCCAGGTCGGGGCCCTCGCGGAGCAGCATGAAGACGGTCTCGACCGGATTGGCGCCGTGGTAGGGCGCGTGTCCGGTGGCGGCGAAGACCAGCATCGAGCCCAGCGAGAAGACATCGCTGGCGCCGGTGACGCTGCGCGAGTCGCGGGCCTGCTCGGGCGACATGTAGGCGGGGGTGCCGACGGCGACGTTGGTCATGGTCAGCCGGGTGTTGGAGACCCCGGACGCGATGCCGAAGTCGATCACCCGGGGGCCGTCCTCGACGACGAGGACGTTGGAGGGCTTGAGGTCCCGGTGGACCAGTCCCGCGCCGTGGATGGACTGGAGGGCCTCGGCGACTCCCGCGGCCAGCCAGCGCACGGCCTGGGCCGGGAGCGGCCCGCACTCGTTCACTATCTCTTCGAGGGAGGGCGCGGGGACGTAGGCGGTCGCCAGCCAGGGCACGGCCGCCCTCGGGTCGGCGTCGACGACGGCGGCCGTGTAGAAGCCGGAGACCGCCCGCGCGGCCTCCACCTCACGGGTGAAGCGGACACGGAACAGCTGGTCCTCCGCGAGCTCCGTGCGCACGGTCTTGATCGCCACGCGACGGCCCGAGGCCGAGCGCGCGAGATAGACCAGGCCCATTCCGCCCGCGCCGAGCCGGCCCAGCACCTCGAAGGGCCCGATGCGTCTCGGGTCGTGCTGCGTCAGCT
The DNA here is from genome assembly GCF_044767145.1 of Streptomyces sp. NPDC101490. Taxonomy (NCBI): domain Bacteria; kingdom Bacillati; phylum Actinomycetota; class Actinomycetes; order Kitasatosporales; family Streptomycetaceae; genus Streptomyces; species Streptomyces sp. NPDC101490. The sequence goes on along the minus strand of NZ_JBIWNI010000009.1, from coordinate 75,344 downwards.
GGTCCACTTGCCTGCCACCTCCCCGTACGGGCCATGAGGGTACGGCCCCGTGGCGCTGATTCTTCCTGTCCGAGGGCCCGGTGGCGAACCCGGGGGCGGATCGGGGTGTCACGCGTCGCGGCGGGTGTCACCGGCCGTGCGGAGGGCCGGTCGGTCCGGGGCGGGCGGCGGGGGACGGAGCGGGACTTTCGGGGCGGAGCGCGGCGGACGGAGTACGCGGGTCAGGGCGTCCCGGACGGCTCGCGCGGTTCGGCGAGGACCGCGAACCGGGCGCCCTGGTCGTCGTGGAGGACGGCGATGCGGCCGTGCGGGGTGTCGAAGGGCGGGACGGCGACCCGGCCGCCGAGCCGGACGGTGGTGGCGCAGGCCTCGTCGCAGTCGCGGACGGCGAAGTAGACGAGGACGTGGCCGGGGAGTTCGGCGGGGAAGTCGTCGGTGAGGACGGCCCGCCCGCCGAAGGCGGCGTCGTCGCCGGGGCGGGCTCCCGGCGGGGACCAGACGCGGTAGTCGAAGCCGGGTTCCCGGCCCTCCTCGCGGGCGTCGGCCTGGCGGCCGAGGTAGCCGAAGACCCCGGCGTAGAAGGTGTCGACGGCGTCGGGGAGGCGGGTGTACACCTCCATCCAGCAGAAGGTGCCGGGGACGCCGGTGGCCCCGAAGCCGTCGTCCTCGCCCTGCTGGCGGAGGCCGAAGACGGCGCCGCCGGGGTCGGCTGCCAGCGCGAGGACGCCGAAGGGGCCGACGGGGTAGGGCTCCATGACCATCCGTCCGCCCGCCGCCCTGATCCGGGTGGCGAGGGCCCCCGCGTCCGGGGTGGCGAGGTAGAGGGTCCAGGTGGTGGGCATCCGGCCGTCGCGCTTGGGGAGGAGCCCGGCGACCGGGCGCCCGTCGAGGAGGGCCTCGCCCCGGCCGGGGCCGAAGGTCCAGCCGAACAGCCCGCCGTAGAAGCGTTTGCCCGCTTCCAGGTCGGGGAGCTGTGCGTCCACCCAGCAGGGGGTGCCCTCGGTGCGTACGGCCATGGGGTCACGCTAGGGCCGTGGAGACGGTCCCGCACCCCTCGAAATACGAACAAAGTAGCGATTTTCTGGCGTACAACCCTTGGGGCGCTTGAGTTGTCCACCGAAGTTTTCCACAGCCTGTTCATAAGCCTGTTCGGGTACGGGGTTCCCGTGGCCGCCCACCCGGGCACACCCAGGGCCCGGGGCGGGCCCGCACCCGGAGCCGGGGGCCGCACCTCGGTCGCACGCCGTCCGCACCTCGGCCGTACGCTGCCCGCACCTCGGCCGTACGCCGTCCGCGCACGGGCCGTACTCCGTGTGCACACCGTCCGTACTCCGTGTGCGCACCGTCCGTACGCCGTCCCGGACTGGCGAGATCCCGCCCCTCCCCGCCGCCGGGGCCCCGGCCCGGACACCCGTGCCGACCTCGTAGAACACGGACGCAGCAGGGGTGCACCCCATTTGCAGTCGGCCGAATCGCGCGCCGACACCCCCTCGGTAAGCTGACGGCATGACAGGACAAGTACGCACCGTCGACGGCCGCGTGGCCGGACGACGCGGCCAGGCGACGCGGCAGAAGCTGCTCGACTGCCTCGGCGAGATGCTCAGCTCCTCGCCGTACCGGGACGTCAAGGTCATCGATGTGGCCCGGAAGGCGGGCACTTCACCCGCGACGTTCTACCAGTACTTCCCGGACGTCGAGGGCGCGGTCCTCGAGATCGCGGAGGAAATGGCCAAGGAGGGAGCCGGGTTGACCGAACTGGTCTCCGGCCGCTCCTGGGTCGGCAAGGCCGCCTGGCAGACCTCCGAGGACCTGGTCGAGGGCTTCCTGGACTTCTGGCGCAGGCACGACGCGATCCTCCGGGTCGTCGACCTCGGTGCCGCCGAGGGCGACAAGCGGTTCTACAAGATCCGCATGAAGATCCTGAATTCGGTCACCAACTCCCTGACGGACTCGGTGAAGGAGCTCCAGGCCAAGGGCAAGGTCGACAAGGAGGTCAGTCCCGCCGCCATGGCGGGCTCCCTGGTCGCCATGCTCGCCGCGGTCGCCGGCCACCAGAAGGGCTTCACCACCTGGGGTGTGAAGCAGGCCGAACTCAAGCCGAACCTGGCCCTGTTGGTCCACCTCGGCATCACCGGCAAGAAGCCGACCAGATAAACCCGCCCGCCCCCTCCACCCGTCCTGTCGCCGACGCCGACGGCGGCCCGCCCCCACGGACCGCCGTCGGCGTCGCCGTGTCCGGGCCCCGCCGGGCACACCGGACGCCTCACAGACTGCGGGCGGTGATGTCGCCGTAGGAGGTGGTGGCGCGGACGGCGAGGTCGGCGGCGCCGTCCGTGTTGCGGAGCGCGTTGTGGACCCGGCCGTGGGCGGTACCGGCGTCCAGGGTGGCGGAGACGCCCCGGGCCGCGACGATCTCGATCTCGCCGTACGCGGTGTCGAGCACGACCGTGCCGCGCTCGGCGGCGGCGACCCGGAGGTCACCCTTGCTCGTACGGATCTCGGCGGAGCCGCCGAGACGGCCGACCGTGATGTCACCGGCCTGGAGGACGAGCCGCGCGTCCCCGGTCTCGTCGAGCTTGACGGTGCCCTGCGCGCCCTCGAAGGTGACGTCCCCGAGCCGCCCCACGCCCCGGAGGTCGGCGGCGGCGGCCTTCGCCTCGACATGGGAGCCGGCCGGGAGCTGGACGGTCACCTCGACGGAGCCGGAGGCGCCGAGGACCCGGCGCCCGCCCTCCGGGACGGCGATCCGCAGGACGCCGTCCGCGTAGCCGACCTCGGCCCGCTCGGCGGCCTTCACGTCGCGGCTCTCGGCGGCGTTCGCGGGGCGGACCTCGACCGTGGTGTCGGTCCGGTCGGCGGCGATGAGGCGGATACGTCCGGCGGGGATGTCGAGGACGGCGGTGACGGCGGCCGGGGTGAGGAACTTCTGCATGACGCTCTCCTTGGGGTTTTTGCTTCCGTTTCCGATGAGAGAAAGCTACGTTGCGTTCACAGATCCAGCAACACTTTTGTTGCATCCATTCGCCATTCCTGCTGGTCAGATGCAGTAAATCGTTGCAACGAACCAGAATCTAACGCAACAACCCTCCCTCGCTCGTTGCAATGAAGTGAAGGTGAACGCTAGGCTGGGGGCATCACGCTGCACACATCACGAAGGAGACAGGGATGCCGGGCGGCAGGCTCACCCAGCAGGAACGTCAACGGATCGCCCTCGGCCTCGCCGACGGCCTCCCCTACGCGGAGATCGCCCGGCGGCTCGACCGCCCCACGTCGACCGTCACCCGCGAGGTCATGCGCAACGGCGGACCCGCCGGATACCGCGCCGACCTCGCCCACCGCGCCACCGAGCAGCGCGCCCACCGGAGCGGGCGGACCGCGTCCCGGCCGGCCGCCCCGGCGCCCCAGCCGCACGGGCGGGACGCCGGGGCGGTGCGCGCCTACGAGGAGGTGTTCACGACCGTCCTCATGCAGTCGGGAATGCCGCAGATGACCGCCCGGGTGATGGCCGCCATCTGCCTCGCCGACAGCGGCAGCCTCACCGCGTCCGAGCTGGTCCAGCACCTCGGGGTCAGCCCCGCGTCCGTCTCCAAGGCCATCACGTTCCTGGACGCCCAGGGGTTCGTCGCCCGGGAGCGCGACGAGCGCCGCCGCGAGCGGTACGTCGTGGACGACGACGTCTGGTACCGGTCGATGCTGGCCAGTGCCCACTCGACCGCGCACATCTCCGCGACCGCGCGGGAGGGCGCCGGGGTCTTCGGACCCGGCACCCCGGCGGGCGCCCGGCTGGAGAACATCGCCCGCTTCCTGGACTTCGTCTCGGAGAGCATTGCCCGCGCGGCGGAACAGGCCCGCGAGATCCTCCACACGAAGCCGGGGCCGGTTCCGGCGACGGACGTCCCCCGGACCCCGGACGCCCCGGACGCCCCGGGGGACGGGGAAGCCGAGGAGACACCGGACGACTCGGGAGCCCCGCATCCCTCAGGAGCCCCGGCCTCCCCCGACGCTCCCGCCTCCCCGGCGGCCTCGGCGGCCTCGGCCTGAGGCCCGGCCGCCGAGGGACATCCCACCGGGCGCCCCGTCAGGCAGCCCGCCAGGCAGCCCACCGGGGCCCGTCAGGCATCCCGCCGAGCACCCCGTCAGACGCCGGGCGTCCGCCGGGTCAGCCGGAAGAGCCTGATCTCGCGTTCGATCCGGGCCTGATAGGTGGCGTACGGCGGCCAGAACTCCAGGGCCGCCCGCCAGGCCTCCGCCCGCGTCTCCCCCGTCAGGAGTTCCGCACGGACGGGCACGTCCTCACCCCGCCAGTTCACCTCGGCGTCCGGGTGGGCGAGCAGATTGGCCGTCCAGGACGGGTGCCCGGGGCGGCCGAAGTTGGAGCCGACGAGCAGCCAGCGCCCGTCCGGCTCGGGCATGCAGGCGAGCGGGGTGACCCGGGGCAGCCCGCTGCGGGCGCCCCGGGCGGTGAGCACGACCCCGGGCAGCATCCGCGCGCTGAGCAGTACCTTTCCCCGGGTCAGCCGGTGCACGGCCTTGTCCATCGCGGGCACGACGTGCGGGCCGATCCGGGCGAAGACCCGGGTCGACGACACCTTCTGCATGATGGTGCGCCCCACCGACATCACGGCCATCTACGCCGCCTCCCCGAAGAGTCCGGTCCGTTCCGCCGCCCGTGCGCGCAGCCGCCGCACGGGCCCGAAGAGCAGTTCGTCGGAGGCGGCCCGTTTGAAGTAGAGGTGTGCCTCGTGCTCCCAGGTGAAGCCGATGCCGCCGTGCAGCTGGAGGGACTCCCCGGCGGTGGCCCGCAGCGCCTCCAGGGCGTGGGCGAGGGCGAGCGGTCCGCTCTCGGGCCCGGGCCCCGGCTCGCGGGCGGCGCAGTGGGTGAGCGAGCGGGCGGCCTCGATCTGCACGTACAGGTCGGCGAGGCGGTGCTTGACGGCCTGGAAGGAGCCGACGGGCCGCCCGAACTGCTCGCGCGCGCCGACATGGGCGACGGTCCGGTCGAGGGCCTCGCGGGCGGCGCCGACGGCTTCGGCGGCGATCATCACGGCGGCGGTCCGGCCGGTGACGGCGAGGGCGCCGAGGACGTCGGCCGGTTCCTCGCCGAGGAGTTCGGCGGGGGTGTCCCGGAACTGCACGGTGGCCTGGGTGCGGGTGAGGTCCAGGGTGGGCATCCGGGTCCTGACCAGCCCGGGGGCGGGTGCGTCGGGCCCGTCCCGTACGAGGAGGAGCAGGGTGCGGCTGCGGGCGAAGCCGCCGGTGTGGGCGGCGACGAGGAGCAGCCCCGCGCTGTGGCCGTCGACGACCTGGGCGGCCTCGCCGTACAGCCGCCAGCCGTGCCCGCCCCTGGCGCCTCCCCCGGCGCCTCCTCCGTCGCCGCCGCCCGCGTCGCCGTCGGCCCCGGTGACCGGCCGGGCCTGGACGCCGCCCGCGCGCCCGCCGCCGGACCAGCTCTCGGCGGTGTTGTCGCCGGTCAGGCCGAGGGCAAGGGCGAGGGCCGCGCCGGGGACGGCGAGGGCGCAGGTCAGACTGCCGTCGGCGAGGCGCGGCAGGAGCGCGGCGCGCTGGGCGGGGGTGCCCAGGGCGGTGAGCAGGGGGGCGGTGAGGACGCTGGTGGCGAGGAGCGGGGAGGGGGCGAGGGCGCGGCCGGTCTCCTCGCAGGCGAGGGCGAGTTCGGCGAGGCCGCAGCCGACGCCGCCGTACTCCTCGGGGAGGGCGAGCCCGGCGAGGCCGAGGGTCCGGGCCATCCGGGCCCAGAGCCCGGGGTCGTACCCCTGGGGGGTGGCGGTGGCCGCGCGGTTCTCCCGTGGTCCGGCCCGTTCGGCGAGCAGGTCCCGCAGGGTGCGCCGGATCTCCCGCTGCTCCTCGGTGAGCGGGGCGGCGGGCGAGGTGGTCCCGGCGGCGGGCTCTGCGCTGTCGTCGGCGTCCATGGGGCTCCCTCCGATTCTGACGGTGCGTCATGCTAGGCCGGTGGTGGGCGGGTTGCCAGAGATGCGCCGGTCCCGATCGAGAGAATCTGATGTACCGTCAGATTCATGTCCTCCCTCACGCACAGCGCCCGCCGCGTGGCCGTCGTCGGCGTCGCCCTCTCCGACGGCGGCCGGGTCGACGAGGCCACCCCGTACGCGCTGCACGCCCAGGCCGCCCGCCGGGCCCTCGCGGACAGCGGGCTCGACCGCTCGCTGATCGACGGCCTGGCCTCGGCGGGGCTCGGCACCCTCGCGCCGGTCGAGGTCGCCGAGTACCTGGGGCTGCGGCCCCGCTGGGTGGACTCGACCTCGGTGGGCGGCGCCACCTGGGAGGTGATGGCCGCGCACGCCGCCGACGCCATCGCCGCCGGGCACGCCAACGCGGTGCTGCTCGTGTACGGCTCCACCGCGCGCGCCGACATCCGGGCCCGGCGGCGCACCTCGAACCTCTCGTTCGGGTCGCGCGGCCCGCTCCAGTTCGAGGTCCCCTACGGGCACACCCTGATCGCCAAGTACGCGATGGCCGCGCGCCGCCATATGCACCAGTACGGGACCACCCTGGAACAGCTGGCCGAGGTCGCCGTACGGACCCGGGCGAACGCGGTGCTCAACCCGGAGGCGATGTTCCGCGAGCCGATCACCGTCGACGAGGTGCTGTCCGGGCCGATGATCGCGGACCCGTTCACCAAGCTGCACTGCTGTCTGCGCAGCGACGGCGGCTGCGCGGTGCTGCTGGTCGCCGAGGAGTACGTGCGGGACTGCCGTACCGCCCCGGTCTGGGTCCTGGGGACGGGCGAGCACGTCTCGCACACCACGATGTCGGAGTGGGAGGACTTCACGGTCTCCCCGGCGGCGGTCAGCGGGCGGCTCGCCTTCGAACGGGCGGGCGTGACCCCGGCGGACATCGACCTCGCCGAGGTCTACGACGCCTTCACGTACATGACCCTGGTGACCCTGGAGGACCTGGGCTTCTGCGCGAAGGGCGAGGGCGGGCCGTTCGTCCAGGAGAAGGACCGGCTGCCGGTGAACACGGACGGCGGCGGGCTCTCGGCCTGCCATCCGGGGATGCGCGGGCTGTTCCTGCTGGTGGAGGCGGTACGGCAGTTGCGCGGGGAGGCGCCGGGGCTCCAGGTGCGGCGACCGGACGGCTCCCTGCCGGAGCTGGCGGTCGCCTCGGGGACGGGCGGCTGGTTCTGCTCCTCGGGCACGGTGGTCCTGGGCCGCGGCTGAGGCCCCGGGCCCGAGACGCGCACGGGCCGACGGGCCGACGGGGCACTCGTACGGCCAGGCGCGCGCAGGCGGGACGCCGGGTGCGGCCTGACAGGAGATCCCGCACGGGCGGCGACCCGCAGGGGGCGACCTGCGGACCGTCGCCGCCACCTCCGCCACCGCCCGGGCGGCGGCGCACGCCGCCCCGCTCCACGAGCACCCCGGCCGCCCCGCGCCCCCATACCGAGCCCACGGCCCCCGGGCGCTCCGCGCCGCGCCGACCCCCCGGCGCCCCGCGCCCTACCGTGGCCCCATGAACGACTTCCACGACGCACTGCGCTCCCTGAGGGTCTGGGACACCGAACTGCCCGCCTTCGAACCGGCGGACGCCCCGCCCGAGCCGCTGCCCCTCTTCCACGACTGGTTCACGGCGGCCGTCGCGGCGGGCCAGAGCGAACCGCACACCCTCTCCCTGGCGACCGCAGGCGCCGACGGCCGCCCCGACGTGCGGACGGTGATGCTGCACGACGCCGACGCGCGCGGCTGGCACTTCGCCTCGCACGCCACCAGCGCCAAGGGCCGCCAGCTCGCGGCGCGCCCCGAGGCGGCGCTCGGCTTCTACTGGCCGGTCCAGGGCCGCCAGGTCCGGGTCAGGGGCCGGGTCGTCACCGGCACCTCCGAGGAGGCGTACGAGGATCTGCACGCCCGTACCACCGGCGCCCTCGCGGCGGCCCTGGTGGGCCGCCAGAGCGAGGTCCTGGACTCCCCGGAGACCCTCGCGGCGGCGAGCGGGGCGGCCTGGCAACGGGCGGAGACGGACCCGACCGCCGCCGTCCCGACCTGGACCCTCTACGTCGTCGAACCGTCCGAGGTCGAGTTCTTCCAGGGCGACGCCCGCCGCCGCCACCTCCGGCTGCGCTACCGCCGCACACCCGCCCCGGAGACCCCCTGGACCCGCGAACTCCTGTGGCCGTGAGTCCCGCCGGAAACCCGCGTGCCCCCCGCCCGGACAGGGGGCGGGGGGCACGCGGGTGCGGGGGCGGGATCGCGCCGGGCGGAGGGCCCGGCGGGGTCCGGGGTCAGACGGTGGCCGGGACCGCGACCTTCTGCTCGGCCTCGCGGACGTCGACCAGCTCGTCGATCGGGGACGCCGAGGCGTTCTCGTACGCCGTGTGGTCGAGGATCTTCTCGCGGGCGGCGACGATCACCGGGACGAGCGCCTGGCCGGCGACGTTGGTGGCGGTCCGCATCATGTCGAGGATCGGGTCGATCGCCATGAGCAGGCCGACGCCCTCCAGCGGGAGGCCCAGGGTGGAGAGGGTCAGGGTCAGCATGACCGTGGCGCCGGTCAGACCGGCGGTGGCCGCCGAGCCGATCACGGAGACGAAGGCGATCAGCAGGTAGTCGCCGATGCCGAGCTGTACGTCGAAGATCTGCGCGATGAAGATCGCGGCGAGCGCCGGGTAGATCGCGGCGCAGCCGTCCATCTTGGTGGTGGCGCCGAACGGGACGGCGAAGGAGGCGTACTCCTTCGGGACGCCGAGGCGCTCGGTGACCTTCTGGGTGACCGGCATGGTGCCGACCGAGGAGCGGGAGACGAAGGCCAGCTGGATGGCGGGCCAGGCGCCCTTGAAGAAGTGCAGCGGGTTGACCTTGGCGACCGTCGCGAGCAGCAGCGGGTAGACGCCGAAGAGGACCAGGGCGCAGCCGATGTAGACGTCGGCGGTGAAGGTCGCGTACTTGCCGATCAGCTCCCAGCCGTAGTCGGCGATGGCGAAGCCGATGAGGCCGACGGTGCCGAGCGGGGCGAGCCGGATGACCCACCACAGGGCCTTCTGCAGCAGTTCGAGGATCGACTCGGAGAGGGTGAGGATCGGCTTGGCGCGGTCGCCCAGCTTGAGGGCGGCGATGCCCGCGACGGCGGCCATGAAGACGATCTGGAGCACGTTCAGCTCGGTGAACGGGGTGATGACGTCCGTCGGGATGATCCCGGTCAGGAAGTCGATCCAGGAGCCCTCGCGCTTGGGCAGCTTGCCGTCCTGCGGGGTGAGGCCGGTGCCCGCGCCCGGGTTGGTGATCAGGCCGATGGCGAGGCCGATGGCCACCGCGATCAGCGAGGTGATCATGAACCAGAGCAGGGTGCGGGTGGCGAGCCTGGCGGCGTTGTTCACCTTCCGCAGGTTGGTGATCGAGACCAGGATCGCGAAGAAGACGAGCGGGGCGACGGCCAGCTTGAGCAGCTGGACGAAGATGTCGCCGATCTGGCCGAGGGTCTCCTTGAGCCAGGAGACGTCCTGGCTGCGGGCCAGCCAGCCGAGCAGGACGCCGAGGACCAGACCGGCGATGATCTGGGCCCAGAAGGGGACCTTCGGTATGCGGGAGGAAGTCGGAGGCTTCGTCTCGGGCGTGGTCGCGGACGCGGACACGGGCACACTCCACAGGTGCGTATGCGGGGCGATACGGGGACGGGGGTGCGGCACAGACGCTCTCGCGCGGGCCGCCGCATGATGCCGGGTCAGAGCTCGCGGCAACAGACCGCGGACATACAGCGGCACAGATCGACGTGCAGGCGCGCCACGAGCGGGATGCCCGGGGCATGGGGAAGTCGCACTGCTGTCGTCATGTCGAATACGTTAACACTTGAACTTTGAGAACCTCAAAGCCCTTCTTTGGGGGAATCCGGCCCTCCGCCCACCTCGGAAACGCAGAACACCCCAGGCGGGAGCCTTCGAAGCTCCTGCCCGGGGTGTCCGGGGGTCGTACGTGTCTGTGACGAACCTTACGTGGCCTTTATGGGACGGGACCCCGCTCGGGCGCGGATCGGACCCCGCCCGCCGCGCGCCCCGACCGGTCCTAGAGCGCGTCCTCCTGGGACCGGTTGGCCGCGAGGCGGCCCTTGGCGCGGTCCACCCTGGCGACGACCTCGACGCTGGCCTGGTCCCGCACCTTGCGCAGCAGGACGAAGCTCAGCGGGGCGGAGATGACGATGGAGAGCACCAGGACCCAGAGCAGGTTCGAGTCGCCGAGCCCGCGCGGCAGCACACCGGCGTAGACGAGGCCCCACAGGGCGAGGAAGCATCCGGCGAAGATGCCGAGCCGCATCAGCGTGTAGCGGAGCATGTCAGTCCACTCATCCGTTCCGACGTTTCCGGGTTTCCGAGAGGCGCCCAGGGGCCCCAAATGGGGACGAGCGCCCCTCCAGTGAAGCACGGGGAGGGGCGCTCGCCGGGAGGGGGTCCCGGGCCGGGTTCAGATCAGCCAGCGGTGCTCGCGGACCAGCGGGAGCCGCGCCCAGCGTCCGCCGAGGCCGTAGTAGCTCCCGGCCCCGGTCGCGGCGGTGATCAGGAGAACCAGGGCGATCATCCAGTGGTCGTCCAGGAAGGGGTTGGCGCCGGGCCAGAGGGTGACGAGCCACATGAAGCCCATCATGAGCGAGCCCGAGACGGCGGCGACGCGCATCCCGATGCCGAGGATCATGGCGAGGCCGACACCGAGCAGACCGAGCATGAAGAGGGTGTCGAGCCACCAGGCACCCGCGACCGAGTCGAACATGTGAGCGAAGGGGCCGCTGGTGCCGTGCAACAGGAAGCCCTCGGTGGGGTGCCCACCGTTGATCCACGCCCCGGCCGACGGGGTGGCCTTGCCGAGACCGAAGGCCTTGTCCAGGAAGGGCCAGAGGAAGTAGAAGCCGACCAGGACCCGGGCCGCCGCGAGAACCTTGCGGGCGGGGGCCGAGCGGACCAGGACGTCGTCCTGGCTGCCCGGGAGGTGGGCGCGGCGGGTGGGGCGCTGCGGCGCGTGGACAGCCATGACGGACCTTCTTCCAGCTTCACGTCTCAGGTGCTTGTGAATACATTCACAAGCTACTCCCGTCGCCGGTCACGACTCCACCGCCGAAGGTCCCGAACCGGACGGCCCAAGGTCGGGAGCTCTTGAGGAGTCAACCAAGTAATAGATAAGATGCTGACATGACCCTTACTTTCGAGGTGGACCCGGCGGTCGACCCCACCTTGCGCGACGGCCTGCTCTCCCTCTGGGCCGACGTCTCCAACGCGGGCGGAGCCGTCGGCTTCGTGGCCCCCGTCACCCCCGACGAGATCCGCCCCGCCCTGATCAGGCACCTCGTCGCCATGACCGAGGGCGGCACCCGGCTGCTCGTCGGCCGCGACGAGGACGGCGAGATCGCCGCCACCGCCTTCTTCTCCTTCAACACCCACCCGCTGATGACCCACTGGGTGTGGCTCTACACCGTGATGGTCCACCCCCGGCACCAGGGCAAGGGGTACGGCCGCGACCTCATGGCCGCCGTCGAGCACACCGCGGGGACCGCCGAGGGCTTCGAGGCGATAGAGGCGATCCGGCTGACCTGCCGGGGCGGCACCGGCGTCGACAGCTTCTACGCCAGGTGCGGCTACAAGGAGGTCGGCCGCGTCCCCGGCGCGATCCGGGTGGCCCCCGGCGACGACCGCGACGACATCATCATGCTGCTCCCGCTGCACTGACCCCGCGCCCCGCACCGGAACACCCCGCACCGGACACGCGGAAGGGCCGGCGGGATCACTCCCACCGGCCCTTCCCCGATCGCCCGGGGCGACCCGGTCACCGCACGCAGCCCTTCCCGGGCCCCGCGCGCCGCCGGTCCGCCCGGTCCCGCGTGCCGTGCCTCAGACCCGCATCGCCTGCGGCGACTCGCGCCGGTCCGCGTCCGGGCCCGGGTACTCGCGGATGATCTCGTACCGGGTGTTCCGCTCGACCGGCCGGAAGCCCGCGTCCCGGATCAGCTCCAGCAGGTCCTCGCGGCCCAGCTTGTTCGGCGTGCCGTAGTTGTCGGCATCGTGGGTGATCTTGTACTCGACGACCGAGCCGTCCATGTCGTCGGCACCGTGCTGGAGCGCGAGCTGCGCCGTCTGCACGCCGTGCATCACCCAGAAGACCTTGACGTGCGGCACGTTGTCGAAGAGCAGCCGGGAGACCGCGAAGGTCTTCAGCGCCTCGGCGCCGGTCGCCATCGTGGTGCGCGCCTGGAGCCTGTTGCGGATCTTGCCGTCCTGCATGTCCACGAAGTCGTGCTGGTAGCGCAGCGGGATGAAGACCTGGAAGCCGCCGGTCTCGTCCTGGAGCTCGCGCAGCCGCAGCACGTGGTCCACCCGGTGCCGGGGCTCCTCGATGTGCCCGTACAGCATGGTCGAGGGGGTCTTGAGCCCCTTCTCGTGGGCGAGCCGGTGGATCCGGGACCAGTCCTCCCAGTGGGTGCGGTGGTCCACGATGTGCTGCCGGACCTCCCAGTCGAAGATCTCGGCGCCGCCGCCGGTCAGCGACTCCAGACCGGCCTCGATCAGCTCGTCCAGGATGTCGGAGGCGGACATCCCGGAGATCGTCTCGAAGTGGTGGATCTCGGTGGCGGTGAAGGCCTTGAGGGAGACGTGCGGCAGGGCCTTCTTCAGCTCGGAGAGGGAGCGCGGGTAGTACCGCCAGGGCAGGTTGGGGTGCAGCCCGTTGACGATGTGCAGCTCGGTGAGGTTCTCGTTCTCCATCGCCTTCGCGAGGCGCACGGCCTCTTCGATGCGCATGGTGTACGCGTCCTTCTCGCCCGGCTTGCGCTGGAAGGAGCAGTAGGCGCAGGAGGCGGTGCAGACGTTGGTCATGTTCAGATGCCGGTTGACATTGAAGTGGACCACGTCGCCGTTCTTGCGGGTCCGGACCTCGTGGGCCAGCCCGCCGAGCCAGGCGAGGTCGTCGGACTCGTACAGGGCGATGCCGTCCTCACGGCTCAGCCGCTCACCGTCCCGGACCTTCTGCTCCAGCTCGCGCTTGAGCCCAGCGTCCATCTGCGGCCGCCTCCCTCTTCTCCTGAAATCAGACTCGGTCGTTCACCGTACTCTCAGCCCTCTTCGGGCAGCTCCCCGACCCGGTTCTCCCACTTCGTGGAGAGCACGATCGTGGTGCGGGTGCGCGAGACGCCCTTGGTGCCGCTGAGCCTGCGGATGGTCTTCTCCAGGCCGTCGACGTCGCTGACGCGCACCTTGAGCATGAAGGAGTCGTCGCCCGCGATGAACCAGCAGTCCTCGATCTCGGCGAGGTCCTTCAGACGGCGGGCCACGTCCTCGTGGTCGGCGGCGTCGGAGAGGGAGATGCCGATGAGGGCGGTGACGCCGAGGCCGAGGGAGGCGGCGGCGACGGTGGCGCGGTAGCCGGTGATGACCCCGGCCGCTTCGAGGCGGTTGATGCGGTCGGTGACGGAGGGGCCGGAGAGCCCGACGAGACGGCCGAGCTCGGCGTACGAGGCACGTCCGTTCTCGCGCAGAGCCTGGATGAGCTGCCTGTCCACGGCGTCCATAGCGAAGAACCTTCCATTGTCCAGCGATACCGCGCGTTTAGGTGTAGAATCTAAGGTACACAGGGAAGAAGCCCTGTGAATCTTTCATCAGATCAAAGACGATCTTTCAGGAGTGTGTCACCGTGTACACGATCGAGATGGCCTACGCCCGTATGCGCGAGCTGCAGGAGATGGCCAACCGCTCGCGTGCCCACCAGCGGTCCGCCGCCCCGAAGCGCGCCGAGCGGAAGCCCGCGAAGAAGCGCTGATCATCCCCGGGGGGTGGCGCCACCGAGCTCACCCTCCCAACGGCGGTACAGCCGGTGCGGCACCCCTGCCGCGTCCAGCACCCGCCCGGCGACGAAGTCCACCAGGTCCTGGATGTGCGTCGCCCCCGCGTAGAACGCCGGAGAGGCGGGCAGCACGACCGCGCCCGCCTCGTCCAGCGTCACCATGTGCCTGAGCGTCTGCCCGTTCAGCGGGGTCTCCCGCACCGCGACGACCAACGGCCGCCGCTCCTTCAGCGTCACGCTCGCGACCCGCTGCAGCAGGTCCTTCGAGAGCCCCAGTGCCACTCCCGCCACCGCGGCGGTCGAGGCGGGCACCACCAGCATCCCCTTCGCCGGGTACGAACCCGAGGACGGCCCCGCCGCCAGGTCGCCGGCCGCCCAGTACCGCACGTCGTCCAGCGCGCCGGAGAGACCGGCGGCGCCGAACGCGTCCGGCTTCCCGTCGGCGCCCCGCGCCAGCCACGCCGCCAGGTCCTCGCGCCAGTGCGCGTCCCGGAAGGGGAGCCCCGTCTCGTCGAGCAGCGTGAGCCGCGAGGCCCGCGACACGACCAGGTCGACGCTCTCCCCCGCCGCGAGAAGCCCCCGCAGCACGGCGGCCGCGTACGGCGTGCCCGACGCCCCGGAAACTCCCACGACCCACGGTGTGCGCTTGCCGTCGTTCATGCCGTCGAGCCTATCCGCCATCGGACCGGGAACTACGGCGTCAGGCCGCGGACCAGCAGGTCCAGCAGGGCGCACACGAACAGGGTGATCCCGATGAAGCCGTTGGTCGTGAAGAAGGCCCGGTTCAGCCGGGACATGTCGTGCGGCTTCACGATCGAGTGTTCGTAGCAGAAGGCCGCCGCCACGATCACCAGACCGGTCCAGAAGAACAGCCCGGCGCCGGTCGCCAGCGCGTACCAGACGAGCAGACCGGTGGTGAGGACCGCCGAGACGCGGGCGCCCCACAGCGCCGCCGGGACGCCGAAGCGGGCGGGCACCGACATCACGCCGGTCGCCCGGTCCGCCTGCACGTCCTGACAGGCGAAGATCAGATCGAAGCCGCCGATCCAGACGCCCACCGCGAGGCCCAGGATCACCGCGTCCCAGGACCATTCGCCGGTCACCGCGAGCCAGGCTCCGACCGGCCCCATGGCCTGCGCGAGACCGAGGATCGCGTGCGGGAAGTTCGTGAACCGCTTCCCGTACGGATAGACGACCATCGGGACGACCGCGAGCGGCGCCAGCGCCAGACAGAGCGGGTTCAGCAGGGCGGCGGCGCCGAGGAAGACGACGACCGCGATCCCCGCCCCGGTCCACGCCGACCGCACCGACACCGCGCCGGTCACCAGCTCGCGGCCCGCCGTGCGCGGATTGCGCGCGTCGATCTCGCGGTCGATGATCCGGTTGCAGGCCATGGCGAAGGTCCGCAGGCCCACCATGCAGACGGTGACCAGGAACAGCGTCCACCAGTGGATGCTCCGGTCCAGCCGGTACATCGCGGTGAGCGAGGCGATGTACGCGAAGGGCAGCGCGAAGACCGAGTGCTCGATCATCACGAGACGCAGGAAGGACCGCGTACGGCCCGGCTGCGCTCCGGGAACGGCGGCGGTGGTCACAGCCCGCACCCCGGACCGCCCGCGCGGCGGCGCGGCGCCCGCGCCCCCGTACCGCCAGTTCCCCGCGTGTCGCGCCCGCTCACAGCCCGTACTCCTTCCACCGGCGGTCCACCAGGGCGGCCGTCGCCGGGTCCGACTCCACCATGTCCGGCCAGCCGCCGTCCCGGGTGTAGCCCTCCTCGGGCAGCTTCTTCGTGGCGTCGATGCCCGCCTTGCCGCCCCAGAACTGCTGGTAGGAGGCGTGGTCGAGATGGTCGACCGGGCCCTCGACGACCGTGAGGTCCCGGGCGTAGTCGGTGTTGCCGAGGGCGCGCCAGGAGACCTCGTGCAGATCGTGGACGTCGCAGTCCTTGTCGACCACGATGATCAGCTTGGTCAGCGACATCATGTGCGCGCCCCAGATGGCGTGCATCACCTTCTGCGCGTGCTTCGGGTACTTCTTGTCGATCGAGACGATCGCGCAGTTGTGGAAGCCGCCCGACTCCGGCAGGTGGTAGTCGACGATGTCCGGCACGATGATCTTGAGGAGCGGCAGGAAGAACCGCTCGGTCGCGCGGCCCAGCGGACCGTCCTCGGTCGGCGGGCGGCCGACCACGATCGACTGGATCAGCGGGCGCCTGCGCATGGTGACGCAGTCGATCGTCAGCGCCGGGAAGGGCTCCTGCGGGGTGTAGAAGCCGGTGTGGTCGCCGAAGGGGCCCTCCGGGAGCATCTCGCCCGGCTCCAGCCAGCCCTCGATCACGACCTCGGCCTGGGCCGGGACCTGGAGCGGGACGGTCTTGCAGTCGACCATCTCGATCCGCTTGCCCTGCACGAAACCGGCGAACAGGTACTCGTCGATGTCGCCCGGCAGCGGAGCCGTCGAGGCGTACGTCACCGCCGGGGGGCAGCCGAAGGCGATGGCGACCGGCAGCCGCTCGCCCTTCGCCGCCGCGACCGCGTAGTGGTTCCGGCTGTCCTTGTGGATCTGCCAGTGCATCCCGATGGTGCGCTTGTCGTGGCGCTGGAGGCGGTAGAGGCCCAGGTTCCGCACGCCCGTCTCGGGGTGCTTGGTGTGGGTGAGGCCCAGGTTGAAGAAGGAGCCGCCGTCCTTCGGCCAGGTGAAGAGCGCGGGCAGCCGGTCCAGGTCGACGTCGTCGCCGGTGAGCACGACCTCCTGCACGGGGGCCGCCTCGGACTTCACCTTCTTCGGCGGCACGTGGACCATCGAGCCCAGCTTGCCGAAGGCCTCGCGGACACCGACGAAGCCGTGCGGCAGCTCGGGCTTGAGCAGTCCGCCGATCTTCTCGCCGATCTCCGCGTACGACTTCAGGCCGAGGGCCTTGAGGAGCCGGCGGTCGGTGCCGAAGACGTTCATCGCCAGGGGCATGTCGGAGCCCTTGACGTTCTCGAAGAGGAGCGCCGGGCCCCCCGCCTTGTTCACCCGGTCGACGATCTCCCCGACCTCCAGGTACGGATCGACTTCGGCCTTGATGCGCTTGAGGTCGCCTTCACGTTCCAGAGCCCTGAGCAGCGAGCGGAGATCGTCGTAAGCCATAGGGGCAAGTATCGGTCACCGGCTACCCTTGACCTGTCACCGGGGCGCCGAACTGTGCCCCCGCCACCGCTTCCGGGGGGCCGTCCCACATGCTCAGAGCGCTGCTGTTCATCCTGCCGCTGGCTCTGATGATCTACGCCTTCATCGACTGCCTGAACACTCCGGAGGAAGAGGTCAAGCACCTCCCCAAGCCGGTCTGGGCCATCGTCGTACTGCTGTTCTCCTTCGTGGGGGCGATCGGCTGGATCGTCGCGGGCAAGCAGCGCAAGCCGCGCGGCCGGGGTGCCCCGGGCGGCTGGGTCGCCCCCGACGACAACCCCGAGTTCCTGAAATCGCTGCGGGAGGAGAAGCCCCGCGACGAGGACCCGGAGACCGCCGTCCCGCAGCAGGACGAGAGCCGCCTGGAGGACTGGGAGGCCGACCTGCGCCGCCGCGAGGAAGAACTGAAGCGCCGCGAGCGCGACGGGGACCCGGAGAGCTGACGGCCCCGGGCCGGGGCCGGGGCAGGGCCGGGAGACTGACGGCCCCGGCCAGAGCAGGGCCGGGAGATCCGCCGGAGGCCCGGCGGGCCACGGACCCGGCCGGACGGAACGCCGGAGGCCCGGCGGAGCGGGCCCCACGGGCTCGACCGACAGGTCGCGGATCCCGACGGAACGTCCACAGGAAGCCCGGCGGGCAGGCCACGGGAGCCTCGGTCCGGCGCGGTCCGGCGCGGTCCGGCGCGGTCCGGCGCGGTCCGGCGCGGTCCGGCGCGGTCCGGCGGGACGGAAACGCCGCACTCTCCGCGGAGTGATCCCCCGTTGTCTTCCGGTGGCTCCGCGATGTGCCTTCCGGTGGCTCCGCGACAAGGCTCACGCCTTCGTGTCCGGCCGGGCGCGGACCCCGGCCGAGGCCCGTACGCCGGACCGCCGGAGGCCCGGCGGAGCGGCACGCCGGAGGCCCGGCGGAGCCGGTCTTCGCAGGTCCGGCGGTCGCGCCTGAGCGGTGGAATACCTTGGGAGGAAGGCGAGTTGGCAACGGTTACCCCATGACACCGGAGCTGACATGACCTTCGACGCCGCCCCTGGCGCGGACCGCTCGTTCCTCTTCGTGCTCGGCAGTTCCCGGGCCGACGGCAACTCCGAGATCCTGGCCCGCGAGGCCGCCGCCCACCTGCCCGCCGGTGTCTCCCGGCGGTGGGTGGACCTGAACCGGCTGGTGCTGCCCGACTTCCAGGACGGCCGCCACGAGGTGTCCGGGCGGCCGACCGGCGAGGACGAGCGGCTGCTGCTGCGGGCCACCGAGGAGGCGACCGACGTCGTGATCGTCTCGCCGCTCTACTGGTACAGCTTCTCCGCGCAGACCAAGCGCTACCTCGACTACTGGTCGGGCTGGCTGAACATGCCGGGCTCCGACTTCAAGGAGCGCATGGCGGGCGGCACCCTGTGGGGGGTGACGGTCATGGCCGACGACGACCATGTCGTCGCCGACGGCCTGACCACCTCCCTCAGCCACTCGGCGGCCTATCTGCGGATGCGGTTCGGCGGCGTCCTGACCGGGACGGCCTCCCGGCCCGGCCGCATCCGCACCGACGAGCGGGCGCTGACCGCCGCCCGGAGCTTCTTCGACCGCCCCGCGCCGCTCGCCCGCTTCCCCTACGAGGAGACCGCCGGGGCCGTCGCCTGACCCTCCGCCCCGGAGCGGACCCGCCGGACCCGCCGGACCCGCTGCACCCGCTGCACCCGCTGCACCCGCCGGACAGGTGACGCGCGGGGCCCCACGGGGAAGGCTCTCCCCATGGACCGGGAACAGGACCTCGCGCGGCTCGCCGTCGCCCTCGACGAGGCCCGCGCCGGACGCGCCGAGGGGGGCGTCCCGATCGGCGCCGCCCTCTACGGACCGGACGGGACGCTGCTCGGGCGCGGCCACAACCGCCGGGTGCAGGACGGCGACCCGTCCGCGCACGCGGAGACCGCCGCGTTCCGGGCGGCCGGACGGCAGCGCTCGTACCGGGGGACGACGATGGTGACGACCCTCTCGCCCTGCTGGTACTGCTCCGGGCTCGTCCGGCAGTTCGGGATCTCCCGGGTGGTCGTCGGGGAGGCGGAGACCTTCCGCGGCGGGCACGAGTGGCTGGCCCGGCACGGCGTCGAGGTCGTCCTGCTCGACGATCCCGAATGCGCCGCCCTGATGCGGGAGTTCGTCACCCGGCACCCCGCCCTGTGGAACGAGGACATCGGCGAGGCATGAAGGTCCGCCGAAACCTCCCGTACGGCCACAGCCGCACCACACCCCCGCAACGACTCGAAAGCAGAGTCGAAAAGGCGAAGGCTTTCCCAACAACCCGCCCATATCCTGAAGTTGACTGTGACGGGGGTAACGGGGGCACACGGGGGTGACGGATCGTGGCAAGAGATCTGTACGGCCGGGAGGCGGTCCTGGAGGACGGCGGGCTGGTGGCCCGCCTCAGCGGTCTCACCCGGGAGGGCGGCGCCCGGGTGCCGTTCGAGCACGGTGACGACCCACCGGTCACCGTCTTCACCGGCGGCCGGGGCACCGGCAAGACGGCCCTCCTGAAGGAGGTCCGCGACCGCTACAAGGGGTACACGCCGCTGGCCCTGTTCGACTGCGAGGACGTCGAGCCGCCCGCCGACCACGGCCCCGGCTGGACCCCGGTCACCGGGGCGCTCGCCGAACTCGCCGTGCAGCTGTCGCCGAAGGTCCTGGGCGCCCGGCCGGTGCGGTTCCCCCGGCTCTCCCTCGGCCTGGTCGCCGTCGCCTCCCTCGCCTGGTCCCGGGAGGACGACGAGCGGGCCCGCCGCGACCTGCTGCGGCTCGGACCGCTGCTCTCCACGGTCGACGCGACCCGGGGCGCCGCCGCCAACTGGGTCGGCAAGGTCCTCTCCACCCTCGCCTCCACCTTCGCCGAGGCCGCCGCGCCGCTCGCCGGGATGCTGGCCGAGGCCACCGTGGAGACCGTCCTCGAAGAGGTCTTCGGACGCCTCCAGCGGACCTCCGAGAGCTGGTACGGCAGCTACCGCAACGCGGGCGGCAACGGCAAGGCCGGGCTCCAGCAGCTCGCGATCGACTTCGAGCAGGACGGCCGGCGGCGGCGCGAGGCCGAGGACTTCCTCGTCGGCGCGCTCGTCGAGGACCTGCGCCGCTCCTACACCGGGCTGGCGCGCGGCGCCCGCGTCGGCCGCCCGCTGCTCCTCCTCGACAACGCCCACGAACCCCTCGGGCGGCAGCTCGTCGAGCCGGTCCTGCGGGCCCGCGCCGGGGGCCGCCGCGACCGGACCGTCGTCCTCGCCACCTCCCGCGTCCGGGACCACGAGGGCCTGCGGCAGGCCACCCGCACCCGGCTGCCGGAGACCGCGCACCGGGCGCCCTGCCCGCGCGGGACGAGCATCGGCTCCGGCATCCTCGCCGTCGAACTGACCCCGCTCTCGCCCGCCCAGACCCGGGCCGCCTTCGACCACCGGGACCCGGCGGGCCGGACCCCCGCCGAACTCGCCCGCGCCGTCCACCGGCTGACCGGCGGACGGCCCCTCGGGGTGGCGCTGCTCAGCCGGGCGGCGGGCCAGGCTCCGGCGCACCTCACGGCGCACCTCACCCCGGGGCGGCTGCTCGATCTGACGGTGGAGCTCCGCGAGGACTCCCCGCCGGTGCCGGTGGCCCCCGCCCTGCTCGCCGAGCTGCTGCCGGTGCGGCGGCCGGGGCCGTACGCCGTGCTCGCCGCCGCCCACGACGAGGAGTCCGCCCGGATGCTGGCCCGCGCCCGGCTCCAGGGCGCGTCCCTGGACGGGGACGTGGCGCTGCGGGTCCGCGACCTGCTGCGCGCGGAGGACTGGCCCGAGAGCCCCCGGCACTTCGTCGCCGACCCACTGCTGCGGGCGCTGCTGCTGCACCGGCTCCGCTTCGAGGACGACGACCACCCCCGGTACACGGCCTGGCACGCCGTCCACGAGACCCTGCGCCGGCACTACGGGCCCGGGCCGGGCCCGTACCGGCTCCACCACGATCTGGCGCTGGGCCGCACCGACGAGGCCGTCGGCCATCTGCGGGAGACCTTCCCCGACGCGGACGTCCTCGGCTGGCTGGGGCGGCTGCGGTTCATCGCCTCCGCCCCCCATCCGCGCGAGCGCGGAGCCGCCGGGCCCGATCCGCGCCGGGCGGCGGCCCTGGGGCAGGGGCCGCCGGGTCCGCTGCCGCCGGGGCTCGACGCCGACGCCGTCGCACTGCACCTGGCCGTACGGCGGCTGCTGCACGCCGTATGGCTGCTGACCGATCCGCTGGCGCTGCCCGACGAGGAGGTGGCCGACCGGCTCGCGCACGAGCTGCGCAGGCTGTCCGGCCGTCATCTGACGGGCAGCGGTTCCCTCTGGGACGCGGCCACCCACTGGCCGCGTGACATCCGTGCCCGGCGGGAGCTGTCGCTGCCGCCGGGCCGCGAGGACGGAGTCTGACGTCATGCCCGACCGACTGCTCGACCCCCTGCGCCGCCGTGTCCGCACCCCTCGCCAGAAGCTCGTCGCCTCGGTCGTCGCCGCCGCCTTCGTCCTCGGGGCCGGTGGCTACGGCGTGGTCCGGCTCACCACTCCGGAGGATCGTTCCTGCGCCGCCGGGGTGGCGCGTCCGGCCGGCAGCTCCGAGTGCGTGGGCGTCAACGGCGACGGCCATGACTTCGGCGTCGCCGAGCTCCGGGAGGTCGCCGGGGCCATCCGCGCCGAGAACGCCACGCTCAAGAGCGGCGAGTACGTCACCGTCGCCGTCCTGCTGCCCCTGACCTCCACCGACGGGGGGATGCGGAACAAGGTGCTGCACGAGGTGCAGGGCGCGTACGCCGCCCAGCTGCGGGCCAACCACGAGTCCAACGGGCAGCGGCCCACGATCCGGCTGGTGCTCGCCAACACCGGCCGGGGCAACGCCCACTGGCGTGCCGCGGTCGATCAGGTGATATCCCTGGCCGAGGGGCCGGAACGGCTGCGGGCCGTCTCCGGCATCGCCACCTCCTCCACCGAGATGCGGCAGGCGGTGACCGTCCTCACCAGGGCCAGGGTCGCGGTGGTCGGCACCACCATCACCGCCGACGACATCGCCAACGGCCCCGGCGGCAAGCCGTTCCCCGGGCTCGCCCGGGTCTCCCCCACCAACAGCGACGAGGCCAGGGCGCTGGCGCACTTCGGCCGGGTCGAGGCGGCCAAGGCACTCCTCGTCCAGGACACCCGGAGCGGTGACCACTACGTCGACACCCTGAAGGCGGCGTTCGCCACCTCGCTGAAGGACGCGCCGCTGGAGCCGCTGGAGTTCACCGCCGCGAGCGATCCCACCCAGGAGGGCACCACCGCCAACACCTTCCGCAACATCACCCACATCATCTGCGACACCCGCACCGACACGGTGTTCTTCGCGGGCCGCCACACCCAGCTGCGCCAGTTCATCAACGCGCTCGGCGACCGGGGCTGTGTGGACCGCGCCTTCACCGTCCTGACCGGCGACGAGGGCTCGTACCTGGGCGCGGACGCCAAGCTCGACAAGAACGCCCTCAAGGGGAGGCTGACCGTGCGGTACGCGGCGCTCGCCCACCCCGACGCCTGGCTGCCCGGCCCCGGCCGGAAGGTCCCCGCGACGGGCGGCTCGACCCGGGCGTACGAGGACTTCGTCCGGGACATCACGAAGGTGACGCCGAAGGACCGGCCGGTGGCGCTCGCCGACGGGCAGGCGATCATCGCGTACGACGCCCTGACGACGGCGGTGCACGCGATCCGCCAGGCCACCCCGGACGGCGCGGCCTATCCGACGAAGGAGGACGTGGGCAACCAGTGGCCGCAGGTCAAGGGCTCGCTGCGGGTGACGGGCGCGAGCGGCTGGATCTGCCTGGACAACTACGGCAACCCGTACAACAAGGCGGTCCCGATCGTGCAGCTGGCCCCGGACGGCACCCAGCGCTTCGTCCAGATGGCGTGGCCCGAGGGCCGTCCGCCGACCGAGACGTGCCTGCCGCCGAAGCGGGGGTGACGGCGGGGGAACGGGACCGGCCCCCGGCCTTCGGGCCGGGGGCCGGGGGTCCGGCGGTGGTGCCGGAGCGGACTCCGGCGGGCCGGGTCAGACTCCGGCGTAGGAGTGCTTGCTGGTCACGAAGATGTTCACGCCGTAGTAGTTGAACAGGAAGCAGGCGAAGGCGACGAGCGCGATGTACGCGGCCTTGCGGCCCTTCCAGCCCGCCGTGGCCCGCGCGTGGAGGTACGCGGCGTAGCCGACCCAGGTGATGAACGACCAGACCTCCTTGGCGTCCCAGCCCCAGTAGCGGCCCCAGGCGTCCCCGGCCCAGATCGCGCCCGCGATGATCGTGAACGTCCACAGCGGGAAGACGGCCGCGTTGACCCGGTAGGAGAACTTGTCGAGCGAGGCGGCCGAGGGCAGCCGTTCGAGGACCGAGCGGGCGAAGGAGCCCGGGTTCCCGCCGGTGGCGAGCTTGTTCTCGTACGAGTCGCGGAAGAGGTAGAGGACGGTGGCGACGGCCCCGAGGTAGAAGACGGCGCCGCAGAAGATCGCGGTGGAGACGTGGATCCACAGCCAGTACGAGTCGAGCGCCGGGACGAGCTGGTCGCTGGGGGTCTTCAGCCAGGTGGTGGCCACGCCCAGGTCGAGCAGGACGGTGGTGACCAGCGGCAGACCGATCCAGCGGACGTTCTTCTTGGCGAAGAGGAAACCGAGGTACGCGCCGACCGCCACCGTGGAGAAGGTGGTGGAGAACTCGTACATGTTGCCCCAGGGGGCCCGCTGCACGGCGAACGCCCGGGCGATCACGCCGGAGGCCTCGACCAGGAAGGCGAGGACCGTGAGCGAGACGGCGATGCGGCCGTACAGGTCGCCCTTGACGGTGCCGCCCGCCGCGCCGGGGCCGTCCGGCACGTCACGGGCGCCGGCCGCGGCGCGGGTGACGACCTTCGGCTTGTCGAGCACGGTGGTGCCGCCCGCCTTCTTGACCTGGACGGTCACGGCGGGGGCGGTGGCGGCGCGCGGGGTGAGGGCGGCGGCGGTGCGGCCGACCTTGCTGCGGCTGCCCAGCACCCACTCGGCGATGTGGGCGAAGAAAGCCAGGGTGTAGACGGCCATCGAGGAGTAGATGAGCACGTCGCTCATCCGCGCCAGGCTCTCGTTGGTCGTGGCGGCGAGGATCACTTGTCGGCCTCTCCAGAAGGGGCAGGTTCTTCTGCGGGTTCGTCCGCGGGTTCCGGTGCGGGGGGCGCGTCCTGGGTGAGCGCGAGCGCGAGGTCTCCCAGTTCCTCGGGGAGCTTCGCGGACTCGCTGCGGCCGAGTCCGGCCATCTCGACGACGGTGACGCCGTCCTCACCGCGGACGGCCCGGACCCAGACCCGGCGCCGCTGGATGAAGAGCGAGCCGGTCAGACCGGCGATGGCGGCGATCGCGCCCGCGAGCGCCAGCCCGTTGCCGGGCTGCTGCGAGATCTGGAAGCTGGCCCACTCCCTGATGTCCTTCTCGAAGGTGATCGAGCCGGCCCCGTCGGGGAGGGTCATGGTCTCGCCGGGCAGCAGCCGCTGGGCGAGCTTGCCGCCGGACGCGTCCTTGAACTGCTTCATCTTGGTCTTGTCGAGCTGGTACACGTTCTGCGGCAGCCCGGAGTCGACCCGCAGGTCCCCGTGGTAGCCGGTGAGCGCCATGACGGGGAAGTCCAGCGCGGGGAACTGGGAGAACATCGTGCCCTGGCCCGCGCCCGCGAAGGTCGGCACGAAGAACGCCTGGAAGCCCAGCTGCTCCTTCTCGCCGTTCTTGTCGCGGTAGCCGTCCATCACCTTGATGGCGCCGGTGGAGGTGACGTTGTTGTCGATGGGCAGCAGCGGCACGGCGGCGTTGTAGACGACCTTGCCCCGGCCGTCCCTGACGGTGACGACGGGGGCGTAGCCGTGGGCGATCAGATAGACCTTGGAGTCGCCGACCTTGAGGGGTTCGTTGACCCGGATGACGGCCTTCGTCGGCTCGCCGCCCCGCGTGTAGGTGACGGCCGCCTCGAAGGTGCGCGGGGTGCCGCGCTGGGGGCCGCTCTTCTCGTAGGTGCCGTCGAAGGCGTCGAGCTTGAAGCTGAACGGTTCCAGCTCCCCGATGCCGAACTGGGAGCCGGACTTGAAGTCGTCGTACTGGGTGAGCGTGTTGGAGAAGCCGTCGCCCTCGACGATCAGCTTGCCGCCCTCGGACTTGAAGAGCTGGCCCCAGGCGAAGGCGACGAGCATCACGATCAGGGCGACGTGGAAGGCCAGGTTCCCGGCCTCGCGCAGATAGCCCTTCTCGGCGGCGACCGCGTCCCCCGCGGTGTGGGAGCGGAACCGGCGGCCCTTGAGGAGCCCGAGCGCGGCGGCCCGGACCTCCTCGGGAGCGGCCTCGGTGCGCCAGGTGGTGTACGCGGGGAGCCGGTCCAGGCGCCGGGGGGCGCCCGGCGGCCGGCTGCGGAGCTGGCCGACGAACTGTCCGGTGCGCGGCACGATGCAGCCGATGAGGGAGACGAACAGCAGTATGTAGATCGCGGAGAACCACACCGAGCTGTAGACGTCGAAGAACTGCAGCTTGTCGTAGAGCGGGCTGAGCGTCTCGTGGGCCTCCTTGAAGGCCTGCACCTTCATCTCGTCCGCGCTGTTCTGCGGGACGAGGGAGCCGGGGACGGCGCCCAGGGAGAGCATGAACAGCAGGATCAGCGCGACCCGCATGGAGGTCAGCTGCCGCCAGAACCAGCGGATCCAGCCGATGACCCCGAGGACGGGGCCGCCGACGGGGGCGTCGCCCCGGTCCTCGGTGGGGGCGGTGGAGAGGTGCTCCCCCGCGTCGCCGAGGCTCTCCTGCCGCTGCGTCGTGCCGGAAGTGTCGGTCGTACTCATGGAACTCAGATCCCCACCGTGAAACCGCTGGACCAGCCCTGCATCGTGGCGACCATGCTGTCCCACACACCTGTGAGGAGCAGGACACCGGTGAGGAGCATCATGCCGCCGCCGACGCGCATCACCCACACATAGTGCTTCTTCATCCAGCCGAACGCGCCGAGCGCCTTGCGGAAGGCGACGGCGGCGAGCACGAACGGCACGCCGAGTCCGACGCAGTACGCGAAGGCGAGTATCGCCCCGCGTCCGGCGCTGGCCTCCTGGAGGGCGAGGGCGTTGACCGAGGCGAGGGTCGGGCCGATGCACGGGGTCCAGCCGATGCCGAAGAGCGCGCCGAGCAGCGGCGCGCCGAGCAGTCCGGTGACGGGCTTCTTGTGGAAGCGGAACTCGCGCTGGGTGAACCAGGGCATCAGCCCGAGGAAGAAGACGCCCATGAGGATCATGAGCACGCCGAGGATCGTGGTGAGCGTGCCCCGGTACTCCTGGAGCGTGGAGCCGAAGTAGCCGAAGAGCGCGCCGCCGGAGACGAACACGGCGGTGAAGCCGAGGACGAAGAGGAGGGCGCCCGCGGTCATCCGGCCGCGGCGCTGCTCGGCCAGGTCGGTGCCGGTGACCCCGGTGACGTAGGAGAGGTAGCCGGGGACGAGCGGGAGCACGCACGGGGAGAAGAAGGAGACCAGCCCGCCGAGCAACGCGAGGGGCAGGGCGAGCAGCAGGGCTCCGCTGGTGACGGTCTCGTTCACCGGCTCACTTCTCCTTGAGGAGCGGCTCGATCATCGAGCGGAGCTTCTCCTCGTTGAGCGCCATGAGGGAGCGGGCCGCGATCCGGCCCTCCTTGTCGAGGACGACGGTGGAAGGAATGGACTGCGGGCTGAGCGTGCCCTTGGGGAAGCCGAAGAGGATCAGTTCGCCCTGCGGGTCGTAGAGGCTGGGGTAGGTGACCCCGTAGTCCTCCTCGAAGGCGAGGGCGGGCTGCTTGTTGGGGTCGCGGGTGTTGAGGCCGACGAACTCGACGCCCTGCGCCTTGAGGTCCTTGGAGACCTTGGCGAAGTGCGGGGCCTCGGCCCGGCAGGGGGCGCACCAGGAGCCCCAGACGTTGAGGACGACGACCTTGCCCTTGAGGGAGGCGACGTCGAGCTGTTCGCCTTCGAGGGTCTCGCCCGCGAGCTTTCCGGGGGCCGCGCGTTCACCCTTGGCGACGGTGGCGATGCCGCCCGCGTCGGTCACGAAGTTGGTGTTGCCACCGCCGCCGGACTTGCCGTTGCTGTCGCCGCCGCAGGCCGAGAGCGTGAGGGCGGCGGTCAGCACTCCGACGGCGAGCAGGGTGCGTCGAGGGGCACGGCTAAGGCTCATGTGAAAAGTTTCGCATGGGCGTTTGGGGGATCTTGGGCACCCCCCTACGTGCCCGGAAAGCCCCTTGTCAAGATCGCCTAAGCCGCGGGGGCGGACGAGTCGGGCGCCGGGGCGGAGGAGTAGGCGGTCGGGGTGGGCTGAGTGGCCGGGGCGGGCCTCAGGAAGGTGTTCCAGCCCCCGGCCGGCTTCTGTCCGACGTCCAGGGTACGCAGTTTCGCGAGGATCTTCGGGTCCTGGACGTCGAGCCAGTCGGTGAACTGCCGGAAGGAGACGAGACGCACCTCCTTCTTTCCGGCCATTCCCTTGAGGGCTTCCTCGACGGCGTCCATGTAGATGCCGCCGTTCCACTGTTCGAAGTGGTTGCCGATGAAGAAGGGGGCGCGGTTCGAGGTGTACGCGCGGTTGAATCCGGCCAGATAGGCTCCGGCGGCCTGCTCGCGCCAGCCCTTGTAGCGGGAGGGCATTCCCTTGGTCGTGTTCTTCGACTGGTTGGCGAGCATGTTGTAGTCCATGGAGAGGACTTCGAAGGAGCGTCCGGGGAAGGGCACCGCCTGGAGGGGCAGGTCCCAGATGCCCTGGCGCTTGTCGGGCCAGACCTGCCGGCCGCCGGGCGAGCTGGCGTCGTAGCGCCAGCCGAGCCGCTTGGCGGTGGGGAGCAGCTTGTCCTGGCCGAGGAGGCAGGGGGTGCGGCCACCGACGAGTTCCTTGGTGTAGTCGAACGGCAGCGGGTCGAGGTCGGTCCAGCCGCTGTGGGTCTTCCACTCGGTGACGAACTTCATCGCCTGGTCGATCTCGCTCTGCCACTGGGCCGGGGTCCAGTTGCCGACGGAGCCGGAGCCGCCGCAGAAGTGCCCGTTGAAGTGGGTGCCGATCTCGTGGCCCTCCAGCCACGCCTGCCGGGTGTACTTCAGGGTGTCCTTGATGTGGTCGTCGGTGAGGTAGCCGATGTCGGAGGCGCCGACGCGGTTGTTCGGCGGGCGGTAGAGGTTCTTCTTGGACTCGGGGAGGAGGTAGATCCCGGAGAGGAAGAAGGTCATCGCCGCGTCGTGGCTCTTGGCGAGTTCGAGGAAGCGGGGGAAGAGTCCGTTGCCGACCTCGCCCGCGCCGTCCCAGGAGAAGATCACGAACTGGGGCGGGGTCTGGCCGGGTTCGAGGGGGACGGGGGCGTCGGGCTGGTGCGGCTGCTTGCCGGTGTCGGCGGTGGAACCGTCGCCGATGAGCTTGACGTCGTCCTTGGCGGGGGTGGGCTTGCCCGGTCCGGTCGAGCTTTCGCCCCCCTTGCCCGGTCCGGTCCGTTCGGACGTGCCCTGTTCGCCCGTGCTGCACGCGGCCAGTCCCAGCGCCGCCGCGGCCCCGGCGCCCGCTCCGAGCAGCCCCCTTCGACTGATCCCGCTGTTCCCGCGCATGGCATCCCCATTCGACCTGACGTACGAGATGAACGTCATCCAAACCGACAATGAGTGAGATGCCGGGAGGAACACGGAGGTTCCGGGAAATAGCACAAAAATTTTAGGGCGGTCGATTGGCATGAACACCAAACGACCGCCCCAGCACTCTGGACCGCGCGCTCCACACTGTCCAGGGCGACCGGTCCGCGCCCCGGAACCTCCGGACGGACTACGCCCCGAACGCCTTCGACTTCCCCTTCACCGGCTTCGCCCCCGCCAGCAGATGCGCCGGTACGAGGTCCCGGGCGGGCTCGCTGTAACCGACCGAGACGATCCTGTCGCCCCGGTACGTGAACGAGGTCAGCGAGGCGAGCGTGCACTGCCGCCGCCGCGGGTCGTGCCACAGCCGCCGCTTCTCCACGAAGCTGCGGACGATCCAGATCGGCAGCTGATGGCTGACGCAGACCGCCTCGTGGCCCCGGGCCGCGTCCTTCGCCGCGTCCAGCGCGCCCATCATGCGGACGACCTGCTCGATGTACGGCTCGCCCCAGGACGGCTGGAACGGATTGGTGAGGTGCTTCCAGTTCCCCGGCTTGCGCAGGGCCCCGTCACCGACGCCGAAGGTCTTGCCCTCGAAGACGTTCGCCGCCTCGATCAGCCGCTCGTCGCTCGCCAGGTCCAGGCCGTGCGTCTTCGCCACCGGCGCCGCCGTCTCGCGCGCCCGCTCCAGCGGGGAGGCGACGACGTACGTGATGTCCCGGTCCGCCAGCGACTCCGCGACCCGGTCCGCCATCTTCCGGCCCAGCTCCGACAGGTGGTAGCCGGGACGGCGCCCGTAGAGGACACCCTCCGGGTTGTGCACCTCGCCGTGCCGCACCAGATGGACGACGGTGATGTCCTCGGCGCCCTTCGGGCTCTCCTTCACCGGAGCGTCCTCCCGCTCCCCCTCGGTCCGCGCGCGCTCGCTCATGCCGTCGCCTCCGCGGCGGCACGGGCGGCGGCGGGCAGCGCGGCGGCGATCCGCTCGATCGCCCGCTCGTCGTGGGAGGCCGACACGAACCAGGACTCGAACGCGGACGGCGGCAGATACACCCCGTCGGCCAGCATCGAGTGGAAGAAGGCATTGAAACGGAAGGCTTCCTGCCGCTTCGCCTCGTCGTAGTTCCGCACCTCGTCGGCGGTGAAGAACACCGAGAACATGTTGGACGCGGTCTGCAGCCGGTGCGCCACGCCCTCCTTCGCCAGGGCGCCCGTGACCAGGCCCTGGATCTCCGCCGAGACCGCGTTCACCCGCGCGTACGCCGGGTCGTCGAGCAGCCGCAGCTGCGCGAGACCGGCGGCCGTCGCGACCGGGTTCCCGGAGAGCGTGCCCGCCTGGTAGACCGGCCCGGCCGGAGCCAGATGGCCCATGACGTCGGCCCGCCCGCCGAACGCGGCGGCCGGGAAGCCGCCGCCCATGACCTTGCCGAAGGTCAGCAGGTCGGCCTTGACCCCGTCCACGCCGTACCAGCCCGCCCGCGAGGTGCGGAAACCGGTCATCACCTCGTCGGAGACGTACAGCGCGCCGTTCTCCCGGCACAGGTCCGCGAGCCCCTGGTTGAAGCCGGGCAGCGGCGGCACCACACCCATGTTGCCGGGCGAGGCCTCCGTGATGACACAGGCGATCTCGCCCGGGTGCGCGGCGAACGCGGCCCGCACGGCCTCCAGGTCGTTGTAGGGGAGCACGATCGTGTCCCCGGCCTGCGCCCCGGTCACGCCCGGGGTGTCGGGCAGCCCCAGGGTGGCCACCCCGGAACCGGCCGAGGCGAGCAGCGCGTCGACGTGGCCGTGGTAGCAGCCCGCGAACTTGACGACCTTCGCGCGCCCGGTGAACCCGCGGGCCAGCCGGATCGCGGACATCGTCGCCTCCGTGCCGGAGGAGACCAGGCGCACCTGCTCGACCGGCTCGACCCGCGCGACGATCTCCTCGGCGAGGGCCACCTCGCCCTCGCCGGGCGTCCCGAAGGAGGTCCCCCGGCCCACGGCCTCCCGCACCGCCGCGGTGACCTCGGGATGCGCGTGGCCCAGGATCATCGGACCCCACGAGCAGACGAGGTCGACGTACTCCCGCCCGTCCGCGTCGGTGAGGTAGGGACCGGAACCGGACACCATGAACCGGGGCGTTCCGCCCACGGCCCGGAAGGCACGCACCGGTGAGTTCACGCCGCCGGGCGTCACGAGGGACGCGCGGTCGAAAAGCGTCTGTGAGACTGGGGCTTCGTATGAATACGGCACTGTGATCCTGACCTGCGAGAACGACTGAGGGCACGACATCGGGAACGGACGGACGGTGCGGACACCCCCGGTATTACGCCGGGGCGTTCGCCCTCCGCGTCTGCGAAACTGGGGCGACATGGGGATGACTCACGGAATCCATGGTGTCAGAGGCCACGGCGTTCTTGCGGACAGGTGTTTCACCGTACGAACGCGGGGGAGGTCACTGACACGATGATCGGGTTGCGCGGCGGGGTCGTGTTGCCGAGAAGAAGCAGTCGGGTGGAGATATGCATCGCGGTGGCGGACCGGGCGAGGGGACGGACGATCTGGGTCCGGAGTCTGCCCGGCGGGGGAGACACCGGCGCCGGCGGACCGAGGACCCGACGGCGGGCGGGCAGGGGGGCGCCTCGGGCACCCCTGGCGAGCCGGCCCCCCGAAGCAGGAGCGGCCGGTTGGGAGTGACCTACAAGTACTTCGGCGCGCCCAACGGCGCCACGGCGGCCCGCGTCCCCATCTCCATGCGGCCCGAGGAGCTCGGCGGCGACGAGCTCGGCATGGGCGGCATGTTCAGCAAGATCAAGCCGGAGACCATAGCCGCGATGGTCCTCACCGGCATCCAGGGGATGCCCCTGCACAAGGTGCCGCCCCTGGAACTGGTCGTGCTGCACCCGGACTACGCGGTGGTGAAACTGCCGATGACCGTGGTCGACCCGCTGCGCGGGATCGGCGAGGAGTCGGTGGGCGCCGCGGCCTTCATCTGGTCCACGGTCCCGGACCGGGGCGGCCCGCGCGACGCGTTCGACGTCTACCAGCTGCTCCACGAGTGGCAGGACTTCTCGGTCCGCCTCCACGAGGCGGGCCACCAGCCGTACTGCCTGGTGTGGCCCTGACGACGGGTGGGCGGACGGGGTCCCGGCCGGACGGGGGCACGGCCGGACGGCCCGGCGGGTGAACGGCCCGGTACGGCCCTGACGGCAGGTGCGCCGACACGGCCGGTGGGTGGACGCGACGGGTGCGGGGCCGGGGGCCGGGCGGCGCCCGGTCCGGCCCGCCGGGACCGTGAGCCCGGCGCGTGTCGGCCCCGGCGTCCCGGCCGTCTTCGAACCGGGTGGGGTCGACCGCCCCGGCCCCGGGTGGGTCCCGCGCGTCCCGGCCACGGGGCCCGGGCGTCTCGCACCCGGGTGGGTCCGGCCGTCCCGGCCCCGGCCTCGTCCGTCCTTCTCAGACACGGCCCTCCGCCTCCCGTGCCGCCTTCGCCCGCTCGGCGGCCAGCTCACGGGCCGAGGCCAGCCGGTACGGCACGTCGATCGTGACGACGTTCTTCATGAACAGCAGCCGGGCCTTGAGCCGCAGCGCGCTCTGGTTGTGCAGCGGCTGCTCCCACCAGCGCCCCACCACGTACTCGGGGATGACCACCGAGACCACCGCGTCCCCCGTGCGCTCGGGCGCGTCCCTGACGTGCCGCAGCACCGGCTGGACGATCGAGCGGTACGGGGAGCTGAGCACCCGCAGCGGTACGTCGATGCCGTG
The DNA here is from genome assembly GCF_044767145.1 of Streptomyces sp. NPDC101490. Lineage (NCBI taxonomy): Bacteria > Bacillati > Actinomycetota > Actinomycetes > Kitasatosporales > Streptomycetaceae > Streptomyces > Streptomyces sp. NPDC101490. The sequence continues at coordinate 43,031 of NZ_JBIWNI010000009.1, read as the reverse complement.
CGCGTCCCAGCTCGCCCGGAGCGCCTCCGCCTCCGCCGGGTCCTCCGCCACGGTGACGGCGGTGAGCGACGCGGGACGCAGGGTCAGGGCGTAGGACAGCGCCCGCAGACTGGGCGCGTTGACCGAGGCGACCAGCACCAGGACATGGTTCTCGGCGAGGGCGCGGGGCCGGACGTCGGCCTCCACGGCGACCTCGGCGGCGACGGCGTCGTAGTGCCGCCGCACCCCCTTCATGCCCGCGAAGAGCAGCGGCATCGCGAGGACGACGATCCAGGCACCGTGGGTGAACTTGGTGATGAGGACGATCACGAGGACGACCGCCGTGAGACAGGCGCCGAAGCCGTTGATGGTGAGGCGGCGGCGGATGCCGTGCCGGTCCGCCGCCCCGGCGGGCGTGGCGAGTTCCCGCCGCCAGTGCTTGACCATGCCCGCCTGGGAAAGGGTGAAGGAGACGAAGACGCCGATGATGTAGAGCTGGATGAGGCGGGTCAGCTCCGCGTCGAAGGCGACGATCAGGACGATCGCGGCGAGCGCGAGGAGGACGACGCCGTTGGAGTAGACGAGCCGGTCGCCGCGGTGGACGAGCTGCCGGGGCGCGTAGCGGTCGCGGGCGAGGACCGACGCGAGCATCGGGAAGCCGTTGAAGGCGGTGTTGGCCGCCAGGACCAGGACGCCCGCGGTGACGGCCTGGAGCAGGTAGAAGAGGACGTGCCAGTCGCCGAAGGTGGCCCGTCCGATCTGGGCGAGCGCGGTGGACATCGGGGTGCCGGGAGCAAGGCCGAGTTCCGTGGGGTCCTCGGCGACGTGGACCTCGTAGACCATGGCGAGCACCGTGATCCCGAAGAACATGGTCACGGAGAGCCCGCCCATGATCGCGAGCGTCATGGCCGCGTTGCGGCTCTTCGGCCTGGCGAACGCGGGTACGCCGTTGCTGACGGCCTCGACCCCGGTGAGCGCGGTGCAGCCGGAGGCGAAGGCGCGCAGCGCGAGCAGCACCAGCGCGATCCCGGAGTAGGTGGAGACCGCCTCCACGGGCAGCCGGGCGGACTCGGCGCGGATCGTCGTACCGGTCGCCATCCGGACGGCGGCCACCGCGAACATCAGGTAGACGACGCTGATGAAGGCGTACGTGGGGAGCGCGAACCAGCGCCCCGACTCCCGCACCCCGCGCAGGTTCATCCAGGCCAGGACGGCGACGAAGAAGACCGAGAGGGCCACGGCGTGCCCGTCGAGCGAGGGGACCGCCGAGGTGATCGCGGCGACCCCGGAGACGACCGAGACGGCGACGGTCATCACGTAGTCGATGAGCAGCGCGGACGCGGCGGTGAGCGCGGCGGTCCGCCCGAGGTTCTCGGAGGAGACCACGTAGGCGCCGCCGCCGCCCGGGTAGGCGTAGCAGGTCTGCCGGTAGGAGGCGACGACGACCAGGAGCAGGACGACGATGCCGATCGCCGCGTACCAGGCGAGGTGCAGCACCGCGAGGCCGCCGAGCGCGAGGATCAGCAGGATCTCCTCGGTGGCGTACGCGACGGAGGAGAGCGGGTCGCTGCAGAAGATCGGCAGCGCGAGCCGCTTCGGCAGCAGGGTCTCCCCGAGCCGGCCGCTGTCCAACGGACGACCGACCAGCAGGCGTTTCGCCGCACTTCCAGCTCTCATAAGTGATGAAGTTAGGACGAATGGCATGTCATGCGCGTACGCCGCGCCCTGGGGGAACCCCGTACGCCTCGGGGACGCCCGCACGAGGAAGGATCTGGCCGTGAGCGGAGCAGCGGAGAGCCGGGAAGCCCGGGAGTACCGGGGAGCACGCGGGCCCGGGGACGCGCGGTCGTCCGGCGCCCCCCTGCAGATCGGGGAGGTCGCCACCCGGACCGAACTGCCCCTGCGCACCATCCGCCAGTACGAGGACAGCGGTCTGGTCGTGCCGTCCGCCGCCTCGCCCGGCGGGTTCCCGCTCTACACGGACGCCGACGTGGACCGGCTCATGGTGGTCCGCCGGATGAAGCCGCTCGGCTTCACCCTCGACGAGACCCGTGAGCTGCTGGCCGCGGTGGACCGGCTGACCGCCGACCGCGCGGGCACGGCCACGGAGCTGGAACCGGAGCAGCGGGCCGCGCTCCTGGCCCGCGTCCGGCGGTACGAGCGGGCCGCGGCGGAACGGGTCGCCGAACTGCGGGCGCAGCTGGGCCGCGCCGAGGAGTTCGCCGACTCGCTCCGCCGCACCCGTCTCACGGCGGTATCGGTCTGACCGGGGTCGGGCAGGTCAGGGAGCGAGCGTCCGGGCCAGCTCGTGGAAGAAGCGCGCGTAGGCAGCGGGGCTGGGCGGGGTCTCGGGGTTCCAGGCGGTGCGCGGGACGTGCGCGAGGGGCCCGTCCGGCGGCGTGGCGTGGGCCCGGCTGTCGAAGAGGACCAGGTCGGGCCGGAGCTCGGCGGCGCGGGCCCAGTCGGCGGTGAGCCAGTTGGCCCCGGGGCCCGGTCCGGGGTCGAGCAGCCGTACGCCCAGTTCGGCGAGGCGCGCCAGCTCGGGCCAGGCGTCCGGGCGGGCCAGGTGCACCTGCTCGGGACCGGCGCCGGAGAGCGCGAGCACGGCGGCCCCGCCCCGCCCCGCGGCCTCCCGCAGCGCCCGCTCGGCGACGGGCAGGGCGGTGAGCGGCGGGGCGGTGGCGGGAGCAGCCGTGACGGGAGGGGTGGCAGCGCCGGGCGGGGTGATGGCGACTGGCGGTGCGGTGGCGGGCCGTGCGGTGGCGGGCGGCGCGGTGGCGGCGGGCAGGGTGGTGGCCTCCGCCTCGCCGTCCCTTCCACCGGGGTCGGGGCGGGCGCCCAGACCGGTGGCGAGCGCCGCGAACCGGTCGAGGATCGCCCCGAGGGTGAGTTCGCCACCGACGGAGAGCGCCACGAGCGGCACCCCGAGCCGCTCGGCGACGGCCTCGTCGAGCGCGTACGGGCTCTTCCCGTCATAGGTCACGTCGACGAGCACGTCCGGCCGCAGCGACCGCAGCCGCTCCTCGTCCAGGGTCCGGCCCGGCCCGAGGTACGTCACGGCCGCCGCCCCGAGCCCGCCCTCCTTCGCGGGGTCGGGGGCCTCCCCGTCGTGCCCGGAGCCGTAGACGGCGACCGGGGTCACCCCCAGATCGCAGAGGGCCGCCCCGGCCCGTATGTACGCCACCACCCGTCGTGGGACGCGGGCCGCCCCCAGCTCCGTACCCCTGTCGTCCGTGAATCCCCATGCCTGAGTACCGGACATGCGGCTACTCCCTCCCCGGCCGGAATGTGCCTCTTCCGCCACCTTGGAACGACTGCCCGGCCCGCACAAGAGGGCCTGTCGTCCGGTGGTGGACATCCGGCCCGGGGGGACCAAGGTCCCGGGACCCCCTGCCGAAAGTCCTCCCCGGTGGTGTTAACTGAACAGGTCGGGAGGAAGCAGTAGGAATCGATCGTGCCTCCGTGCCCGCGCGCCACCTGCCGGGGCGCGCCACGCGCGGGCGGCCTCTCGCTCTGGAGTGAGCCATGTCCTTGCCCGGCCAGTTCTCCGACCCCCGTGTCCTCACCCTGTTCGGCCTGCTCGCCGTCTCGACGGTGGTGTGGCTGTCGCTCGGCCTGCGCTCCCGTGCGCGCCGCGACCGGGCGGGTGTCCCGCTGGCGCGGGTGTGGCACCCGCTGGAATCGACGTCCCTGACACCCGCGGAGGAGCACGCCTTCGGCCAGGTCGTCTCCCGGCTCTCCCTGGGCCAGGCGGGCCGCCTCCGCTGATTCCGGGGGCGGCGGAGGGGCGGAGGCCCGGGGCGGTTCCGGGGCGGGGCCGAGACCAGGTGCCAGGGGTGCGCCCGTGAACGCGACCGGGTCCCGGAGCGCCGACCGGGCGACCGGATCTCCGGCGGCGCCCGGTCGCCCCCGGCCCCGCTTCCCCGTACTCCTCGGTCGTTCTCAGCCGTCCCGGTCGCTCTCAGTCGTCTCAGTGGTTCTCGGTGGTCTCAGCCGTTCTCGGTCGTCGTCGAGGCGTGGGTCCCGGCCGGGCGCGGGTCGTGGGTGGTGGCGGGCCGGGGGGCGCGGCCGGTCGTCGCGAGCAGCCGTTCGAAGGCGGTGGCGTCGGCGGGCGGCTCGACCGCCTCCCCGAAGACACCGGCCTTCCGGGCCATCGGCGCCATCCCCTCCACCTCTTCGGCGAGTCCCTCGACCACGGCCGGATCGGGCTCGAAGCGGCGCCCGGTGGCGCGGGCGAGGTCCCAGGCGTGCACGGTGAGGTCGAGCAGCACCATGCAGCCGACGGTCCGCGCGGGCAGGCCGAGGGACCCGGTGGTGCCCTCGTCGGCGCCCGGCGCCGACCAGGCGTCCACCAGCTTCCCGGTCTCGTCCTCGAAGCGGTCGCGCCAGTCGGCGTCGGCGAGCCGGTCCGGGGCGCCGGAGAAGTCGGCGGACCGCTTGGCGGCGAGGGCCTGGAAGTTCACCACCACGTCGAAGAGGTGGTTCAGAAGAGCACGGACGTCGTACTCGGCACAGGGCGTGGGCGCGCCCAGAGCCGTGTCGGGGGTGTCCCTGACGAGGGGCACGGCGTGCGCGGCGGCGGTACGGAGGAGGGAGCCGACGCGGGGCGGGTTGGTGTTCGTCATGAGACCGACGTTCCGGGAACATGCCCACGACCGTCTTGAAGAAACGCGCCAGACCGAAGACTTGTCCCGCGCACGGCCCAGTACGGGGGGATGGACACGAGGACCGGAGCGGCGGCTGGGGCGGAAGTGACGGGGTCGGGGTGGTGACGGTGGAGGGTCGGGGTGGTAGCGGTGGCGGAGGTGACGGCGCCGCAAGGCTCGGGGGTGGCCTCAGGGATAGCCTCGGGGCGGCCTCAGGGGCGCGCCTAGCATCGAAGGATGGCCGATTCCGCTCCTCGCCGGGACATGCGGGGCATCGTCGACCCCGCCGAACTGCTCGCCCGGGTCCGCTTCCGACGGCACACCCCGGCGCCGGAACTGCGGCCCTATCTGGAGCACTACTGGCTGATCGACTGGAATCTCGACCAGCCGTACGTCAGCCGTCTCGTCCCGCACCCGTCGGTGAACGTCGTCTTCCAGCGGTACGGGCCGATCGGCGCCCCCACGGCCTCGGCGCACGCGTCCGCCGAGGTCTCGGGCATCGGGCACGGCCTGTTCACCCAGGAACTGGCGGAGTCCGGCCGGGTCTGCGGGGCGCAGTTCCGGCCCGGCGGCTTCCGGCCGTTCGCGCCCGCGTGGCCGGTGTCGGTGTGGACCGGCCGCCGGGTCCCGGCGGCCGGGGTGTTCCCGCAGGGGCCGGGCTCCCCTGACCCGCTGTCCCGGATGCTCTCCCCCGACGCGGACCACGCGCGCGTGGCGGCGCTCGACGCGTTCCTGCTGGCCCACGGTCCCGTCCCCGATCCGGCCGCCGACCGGGCCATGGAACTGGTCGATCTGATCCGCACGGACCGGACGGTCCGCAGGGTCTCCCGGCTGGCGGCCTCGTCGGGTCTGTCGGCGCGCTCGCTCCAGCGGCTGTTCGCTTCCCACGTGGGCGTGGGGCCGAAGTGGGTGATCCTCCGGTACCGCGTCCATGAGGCCCTGGAGCGCGCCGACGCGGCGCGGGCTCCGGAGGGACCCGACTGGGCGGGGATCGCGGCGGAACTGGGCTACAGCGACCAGGCCCACCTCGTACGGGACTTCACTGCGACGGTCGGGGTGCCGCCGACCGCGTACGCCCGGGGACTGTCAGCCCCCTGACCTACCGTACGAGCATGGAGAACGACATCTCAGCCGTACGTCTCGACGCCTGGTCCGAGGACGACGCCGAGCTGCTGCGCGCCCTGAACGCACCGGAACTGACGGAGCATCTCGGCGGCCCGGAGACCGAGGAGCAGCTCGTTCGGCGCCACCGCCGCTATGTGGGCCTGAGCGCGGACGGCACGGGAGCCGGGCGGATGTTCCGGATCACGCTGGAGCCGGAGGGGGTCGTGGCGGGCAGCATCGGCTTCTGGGTGCGCGGTGGGGACGGCGAACCGGCGTACGAGACCGGCTGGAGCGTGCTGCCGGGCTTCCAGGGCCGGGGCGTGGCGACGGCCGCCACGCGCGCGGTGGCCGTCGAGGCCCGGCGCGCGGGCCTGCACCGCTTCCTGCACGCGTACCCCTCGACGGAGAACGCGCCGTCGAACGCGGTGTGCCGCAAGGCCGGGTTCGACCTGCTCGGCGAGCGGGACTTCGAGTACCCGCCGGGCCACCTGATGCGCTGCAACGACTGGCGGCTCGACCTGACGGGCCCGCTCCGGCGTGCGCGCCAGTCGTCGCCGGGCGGGCGGGACTTGCGGAACGCGCCTTAGGAGGCGTCCCCGCCCGGGGTGAGCGGCCGGGTGAAGTGGAAGGCCACGATGTCGAACCGTTCGCGCAGGTAGAAGCGATGGGCTCCGGTGCGGTGGGTGCCGGAGTCGAGGGCGAGTTCATGGCAGCCCGCGGCGCGCGCGTGGCCCTCCAGATGCGTGACGAGGGCGTGGCCGACGCCGGTGGAACGGTCCGCGGCGGCGGTCACCAGATCGTCCACGTACAGCTTGCGCGGGGAGCTGGTGCTGTGGACGATCCGCCAGCCGGCCGCACCCGCACAGCGACCGTCGTCCGCATAGGCGGCACTGAATCGCAGACCCTGGGCATGCCCCGCCGCGTACACCTCGCGGAACAGCTCGGCGGTGAGGTGGGGCCGGAGTTCGGTGAGGACCGGAAGGAGGTCGCTCTCCAGCCGGGGGTCACCGGGCTCAAGATCGATGATCTTCATGGCGGGACGGTACCTCAGGGATCTTTCAGGGTTGACGACCTGGGCACGGGCCTGGATATTTATCTGCGTGACGCAGTCAATGTGCCACGCAGATCAATGCCCGTTCCAGCTCCCCTCACGCACGAACTCACTCACTCACGCACTCACGCACTCACGCACTCACGCACTCACGCACTCACGCACTCAGAAGGAATCCCATGACCGTCCTCGTCACCGGCAGCCGTGGCCGTGTCGCCTCCGTCCTGCTCGAACTGCTCGGCACCGCGGGGATCGAGGCCAGAGCCGCTTCCAAGCACCCCGGCGAACTCTCCCCACCGCCCGGGGTCGGCACCGTGCGGTGCGACCTCGGCGATCCGGCCACCTTCGACGCGGCCCTGGACGGCGTCGACTCGGTCTTCCTGTACGCCGCGCCGCGCCATGCCGAGACCTTCGCGGACCGGGCCCGCGCGGCGGGCGTCGGGCATGTCGTCCTCCTCTCCTCCAGCTCGGTCCTCGCCCCGGACGCCGAGCGGAACGCCGTCGCCGCCTCCCATCTGACCGCCGAGCGCGCCCTCTCCGCGGCGGCGGCGACCGGAGCCTTCGAGACCACCCTGCTCCGTCCGGGCGCCTTCGCCACGAACGCCCTGCAGTGGGCCCGCCCGCTGCGCGCCGGACACGGGCCCGCACTACCCGTCCCGCACGCGTACGGGGACCCGATCCACGAGCGGGACCTCGCCGAGGCCGCCTTCGCCGTGCTCACCGAGCCCCGGCTGCGCGGCACCGCCCACCATCTGACCGGCCCCGAGTCGCTGACCTTCGTCGAGCAGCTCGCGGTCCTCGCCGGGGTGACGGGACGACCGGCACCGCACACCGTGACCACCCCCGAGCGGTGGAAGGAGTCCGTCGCCGCCTTCATGCCGGGAGCCTTCGCCGATGCCCTGCTGTCCCACTGGTCCACCCACGACGGACGGCCGGCTCCCCTGACCCGCACCGTCGAGGAACTGACGGGGCACCCTGCCCGCACCTTCGCCGAGTGGGCCACCGACCACAGGGAGGCGTTCCCCGTCTGAGTGACCGGCCCACACCACCACCCACACCACATGACCGGCACGGACCACGCGCCGACAGAGCGGCCCGTCAGCCCAGAGCCCGGCCGCCCCGGGCTGCGGGCGGGTGACGCCCTCTCCTCGGCCTCCCGCCCCGGCCGCCCCGGCAGTCCCGGCAGTCCCGGCCGCCCCGGCGAGGAATTCGCCTGGTCACCCCTCCCGGACCGATGCCATCCTGTCCCCGTGAACGGACCGAAGATCCAGATCAGTTTCGCCCCCGGCCTCGGAGTCTTCGTCGCGGCGGAGCGCCGCACGGGCTCGACGGCCCTGACCACCGACGGCACCTCCTCGCTCGGGCACGTCGTGGAGTCCCTCGGTGTGCCGCGCACCGAGACGGGACGGCTCGTCGTCGACGGGCGGCCCGTCGACGCCTCGCACGTCCCGGCGGCGGGCGAGACGGTCGAGGTGGAGGGTGTCGCCCGCCCGCAGCCGGTGCCGGGTGCGCCGCTGCGGTTCCTGCTCGACGTGCACCTGGGCACCCTGGCCAGGCGGCTGCGTCTGCTCGGGGTGGACGCGGCCTACGAGAGCGAGGACATCGGCGATCCCGCGCTCGCCGCGCTCTCGGCCGAGGAGAGGCGCGTGATGCTCTCCCGGGACCGGGGCCTGCTGCGCCGCCGCGAGCTGTGGGCGGGTGCCTATGTCTACAGCGACCAGCCGGAGGAGCAGCTCCGGGACGTCCTGGAGCGTTTCGCGCCCCCGCTCGCGCCCTGGACCCGCTGTACGGCGTGCAACGGAAGGCTGAGCGACGCGGACAAGGAAGCGGTGCGCGAGCGGCTGGAGCACGGCACGGAGAAGACCTACGACGTGTTCGCCGAGTGCGTGGAGTGCGGCCGGGTCTACTGGCGCGGGGCGCACCACTCCCGCCTGGAGGAGATCGTGACCGAGGCGGTACGGGAGTTCGGCGCCCCGACAACGGCCTGAGGCAACGGCGGGATGGTCCTCCTGGGGGGGGTGCCGGGGGGCGTGTCCGGCGGTCCGGGCACAGGTCCGGCCGGTGACCGGTGGCCCGGTGACCGGTGGCTCGGTGGCTCGGTGGCCCTGTAAGTCAGTCGAGGCCGCCGCGGAGGCGCTCGATCTGGGCGGCGCTGACCTCGACGGTCCGCCGCATATGGGCGATGAGCAGGGCGAGTTCGGCATCGCTGTAGGCCTCGAACATGGTGCCCCAGGTGTCGTTGAGCTTGCGCCACAGGTCTCCGAGTTCCGCGACCCGCTCGGGCGCGAGCGTGACCAGGACCCGGCGCCGGTCCTCGGTGTCGCGTTCGCGCGTCGCGTAGCCGGACCGTTCGAGGCGGTCGACGAGCCGGGTGGCCGAGCCCGTGGTGAGTCCGGTCAGCTCGGCGACCCGGCCGGTGGTCACCGGCCCCTCCTCCAGGCTGAGCAGGTTCAGACACTGCACGTCGGTCGGGTGGAGCCCCAGGTGGTCGGCGACGGCCTGGTTGAACAGGGCGTAGGCGGCCATGTAGCGGCGGGCCTCCCCGAACAGCTCGTCCTTCAGGGCGGCACGCCGGCCGGAACTCTTCTGCGGCATGTGAAGAGTGTACGAACCGGGCACCCGGATCCCGGGGCGGGCGGCCGCGCTCAGGGGGCCTCGGCGGTCAGATAGCGCTGCACGGTCGGGCCGAGCCAGGCCACGATCTCCTCGGGGGTCATCTCGACGGCGGGCGGCAGCCGCAGCACATAGCGGGTGAGCGCCATACCGAGGATCTGCGAGGCCACCAGCGCGGCGCGGCGCGGGGCATCAGCGGGATCGGGGCAGACGCCCCGGGTGACGGGCCCGAGCTGCTGCGCGAAGACCTCCTGCATCCGCTCGGCCCCCGCCGCGTTCGTGACCCCGACCCGGAGCATCGCGGTGAGGACCTCGTCCCGCTCCCAGCGCTCCAGGAAGTGGGTGACGAGGACGGCCCCGACGTGCCGTGCGGGAAGGGCTCCCAGCTCGGGCAGGCCGATCTCGATCTCCGACGCGGCGGCGAACAGGCCCTCCTTGTTGCCGTAGTAGCGCATGACCATCGACGGGTCGATCCCGGCGTCACGGGCGATGGCCCGGATGGTGGCGCGGTCGTATCCGTCGGAGGCGAAGCGTTCCCGGGCGGCCTCCAGGATGGCGGCCCTGGTGGCGTCGGAGCGTCGGGCGGTCTTCATACCAACAACTGTAGGCCAACAAGCGTTGACATTCCATCCGCCCCGGCCCTACAGTTGTCAACAAGCGTTGACCAACAGATGTTGACCAAATGGTCGTGGACACCCTGGAGGCAGCCATGAGCACCACGGAGCGGACGGACGCACAGGTACTCGTCGTCGGCGCGGGCCCCACCGGCCTGCTGCTCGCCGGCGACCTCGCCGCCGCGGGCATCGACGTCACCCTCGTCGAGCGCCGCCCGCACGACCTCGGCAACCTGACCCGCGCCTTCGGCGTCCACGCCAGAACGATGGAGCAACTGGACGCCCGGGGCCTCGCGGACGAGCTCCTCGCCACCGGCACGACCCTCGACCGCGCACGGCTCTTCAACGCGCTCGACATCGACATCACCCAGCTGCCCAGCCGCTTCAACCATCTGCTCGTCACCCCGCAGTACGAGGTGGAGAGGCTCCTGGAGCGACGGGCCGTGGAGGCGGGCGTCACCTTCCGGTACGACACGGAGCTGCGCGGACTGCGTCAGGACGCCGACTCCGTCACCGCCGACCTCACCGGGCCGGACGGCACCCGTCTCACCCTCCGGGCCCGCCATCTGGTCGGCACGGACGGCACCCGCAGCGCGGTCCGCGACGCCCTGGGGCTGCCCTTCCCCGGCGGTTCCGTGATCCGCTCCCTCGTCCTCGCCGATGTGCGCCTCGCGGAGGAGCCCGAGGAGTCCTTCACCGTCAAGGGCTCCGGCGACACCTTCGCCTTCCTCATCCCGTTCGGCGACGGCTGGTACCGGGTGATGGGCTGGAGCCGCACCCGCCAGGTCGCCGACAGCACACCGGTCGACCTCGAAGAGGTCCGGGCGCTGGCCCGGCGCGCCCTCGGCACCGACCACGGCATGTACGACCCGCGCTGGGTCTCCCGCTTCCACAGCGACGAGCGCCAGGTCCCGTCCTACCGGGTGGGCCGGGTCTTCCTCGCCGGGGACGCCGCCCATGTGCACTCCCCCGCCGGGGGCCAGGGCATGAACACCGGACTCCAGGACGCCGCCAACCTCTCCTGGAAGCTCGCCGCCGTCCTGCGCGGTGACGCACCCGACCCCGAAGCCCTCCTCGACAGCTACCACGCGGAGCGCCACCCGGTCGGCGCGATGGTGCTGCGCAGCAGCGGCGCGCTCGTCCGGATCGCGATGGCCCACACCCCGCTCACCCGCGGCGCCCGCGCCCTCGGCATCCACGTCGTGAACAGGGTGCGGCCCCTCTCCTCCCGAGCCATGGGCATGATCAGCGGACTCGCCATCGCCTATCCGCCCCCGGCGGGCACCACCCGGCCCGTGGGCCGCCGCGCCCCGGACGTCCGGCTGCGCGAGGGGCGGCTCTACGAGCTGCTGCGCGCGGGCGAGTTCGTCCTGATCGCCCCGGAGGGGGCCGGCCCCGCGCTGCCGCCGGGCGCACCCGTGTCCTCCGAGCGGCTCGTCCGGGCCACCTGGCGGGACCCGGGGAAGCGGGACACGGTCCTGGTCCGCCCCGACGGCTATGTGGGATGGACGGGGCGTTGAGCCCCCGCCCCGGCCGGGGGCGCCCGGGAGGCGGCGCCCGGCCCTCCGGCGGGGCCGGGGATCAGAAGACGTACGGGTCTCCGGTGGCGAGCACCAGGACGTGGTGCCGGTCGTTGCCCGGGTTCAGGTCGGCCGCTCCGTCCCGCCAGGCCGTGGAGACGTCCACGGTCAGCTCGTCGGGGAGACCGGCGGTCCGCAGGTCGAGGGCGAGTTCACCGACGTCCCGGACGGCGGACAGCCCGCCGGTCCGGCAGGACACCACACGGTCGCTGCTCCACAGACAGGCGGGCGGCAGCTCCTGGGCGCCCGACATCGGCTCGGAGAAGGCGAGCCGGACGGTGGCCTGGGTGAGATCGGAGGGCCCCAGGTTCTCGCTGACCAGCCAGACGCCGACCCTCCCGTCCCAGAGGGAGACATGACCGTGATGGGACAGATCGGCCTCCGGCACGGCCACCGGCCCCCGGGCCACGGCGCCCGTCCCCGCACCCGTCACGACGACGGCCGCGAGAACGACCCCGAGCACGCCTTTCCTCAATCCACGCATAGGCCCAAAATACCCATGAATCATCCGATCTTCTGACAACTCATCAGCCTGCGTGTCCCATGGCACGCTGCCTTCATGCTGACCCTTCGCTCCCTCGCGCTCTTCGCCGTCGCTGCCCTGTTCGAGATCGGAGGCGCCTGGCTCGTCTGGCAGGGCGTGCGCGAGCACCGGGGCTGGGTCTGGATCGGCGCCGGAGTCATCGCCCTGGGCGCCTACGGCTTCGTCGCCACCCTCCAGCCGGACGCCGAGTTCGGCCGGGTCCTGGCGGCCTACGGAGGTGTGTTCGTCGCCGGGTCCATCCTCTGGGGCATGGCCGCGGACGGCTACCGGCCCGACCGCTGGGACGTCATCGGCGCCCTCGTCTGCCTCGCCGGGATGGCCGTGATCATGTACGCCCCCCGAGGCCGCTGACCGCCCTCGAATTATCCTGGCCGGGCGATCGACGAAATCGACCACCTGCGCGAGGAGCACCACGTCATGACTGCCCCCGGTACCCCCATCGCCGTCGTCACCGGAGCGAGCGGCGGCATCGGCGCCGCCACGGCCAGGCAGCTGGCGGCGGCCGGGTACCGCGTGGTCCTCACCGCCCGGCGCGGAGACCGCATCGAGGCCCTCGCCGCCGAGCTCAACGAGGCCGGCCACCAGGCCGCCGCCTATGTCCTCGACGTCACCGACCGCGCCGCCGTCGACGAGTTCGCCACGGCGTTCCGCAGCCTCGCCGTCCTCGTCAACAACGCGGGCGGCGCGCTCGGCGCCGACCCCGTCGCCACTGGCGACCCCGACGACTGGCGCCGGATGTACGAGGTCAACGTCATCGGCACCCTCCATGTGACGCAGGCCCTGCTCCCGGCCCTCACCGCGAGCGGCGACGGCACGGTCGTCGTCCTCTCCTCCACCGCGGGCCACGCCACCTACGAGGGCGGCGCGGGCTACGTCGCCGCCAAGAACGGCGCCCGCGTCCTCGCCGAGACCCTCCGGCTGGAGATCGTCGGCACCCCGGTCCGCGTCATCGAGATCGCCCCCGGCATGGTCAAGACCGACGAGTTCGCGACCACCCGCTTCCGGGGCGACACGGAGAAGGCCGCCAAGGTCTACGCGGGCGTGGCCGAACCCCTCACCTCGGAGGACGTCGCCGACACCATCACCTGGGCCTGCACCCGCCCCCCGCACGTCAACATCGACCTCCTGGTCGTCCGCCCCCGGGCCCAGGCCTCCAACACCAAGATCCACCGCGAGCTGTAGGGCGCGCGGGAGGGGCCGGCGCGCCGCACCGGCCCCTCCCCCACCCGCCACGGAGACGGCCCGCCCCAACGAGCCGCCCCGTGACTCAGCCCTTCACGCAGATGACCTGCTTCAGCTTGGCGACGACCTCCACCAGGTCCCGCTGCTGCTCGATGACCTGCTCGATCGGCTTGTACGCACCCGGGATCTCGTCCACGACCCCGGAGTCCTTGCGGCACTCCACGCCCCGCGTCTGCTCCTCCAGATCACGCGTCGAGAAGCGCCGCTTCGCCTCAGTGCGGCTCATCCGCCGTCCCGCGCCGTGCGAGGCGGAGTTGAAGGAGGCCTCGTTGCCCAGACCCTTCACGATGTACGAACCCGTGCCCATCGAGCCCGGGATGATCCCGAACTCCCCGGCGCCGGCCCGGATCGCGCCCTTCCGGGTGACGAGCAGGTCCATGCCCGAGTACCGCTCCTCCGCCACGTAGTTGTGATGGCAGGAGATGACCTGGTCGAAGGTCACCCGCGCCTTGCGGAACTCACGCCGGACGACCTCCTGGAAGAGCGCCATCATGGTCGCGCGGTTCCGCTTCGCGTACTCCTGCGCCCAGAAGAGGTCGTGCCGGTAGGCCGCCATCTGCGGGGTCTCCGCGACGAACACCGCCAGGTCACGGTCGACGAGCCCCTGGTTGTGCGGCAGCTTCTGGGCTTCACCGATGTGGTGTTCGGCCAGCTCCTTGCCGATGTTCCGGGACCCGGAGTGCAGCATCAGCCAGACCGCACCTGACTCATCGAGACAGAATTCGATGAAGTGGTTTCCCCCACCGAGCGTTCCCATCTGCTGTCGTGCCCGTTCCTGACGGAACTTGACTGAGTCGGCGACTCCGTCGAACCGGGACCAGAAGTCGTCCCAGCCCGCCGTCGGGAACTGGAACAGCCGTCCCGGGTCCACCTCCGTGCGGTGCAGCCCACGGCCCACCGGAATCGCCTGCTCGATCTTCGAGCGGAGCCGCGACAGATCGCCCGGCAGGTCGTTGGCCGTCAGGGAGGTCTTCACCGCCGACATGCCGCAGCCGATGTCCACGCCGACCGCCGCGGGACAGACCGCCCCCTCCATCGCGATCACCGAACCGACCGTTGCACCCTTGCCGTAGTGCACGTCGGGCATCACGGCCAGACCCTTGATCCACGGCAGCGTCGCCACGTTCTGCAACTGCCGCATGGCGCCGCTCTCGACCCCGCCGGGATCCGCCCACAGCCTGATCGGGACCCGCGCCCCCGGCACTTCGACGTACGACATAGCCCCTCGATTCCCCCGAAAAGTCTGAAAACGCAAAAACTGGAGCCAAAAGCCGTACAGGTGACAGCGGACCGGCATCAACAGCTGCGTGTGCGATAGACATTGTGTCCATCAGCCGGGTTCGCGCGGCAAACAGTTTTCGGGAAAGACTTTCGGGAGAAGGGAGCCTGGGACCGTGCAGCGAAAGAGGTACACCCCCGGCCGCACCGGGTCCACGGCGCGCACCGCCGTCGTGCTCACCCTCGGCCTCGGCCTGGGGATCGGCCTCACCGGATGCTCCTCGGGCACCCCGACCGACGACGTCTCCCTCGACGCCAAGGCCGGCCCCGCCGCGGCCGTGGCACCCCCGGGCCGCTACCGCACGCTCTTCGAGCCGTGCCGTGCCGTCCCGCAGGCCGCCCTCAAGGACCTGCTCCCCGGCGCGGCCGCACTGCCCGACGCCGAGCGCAACAAGGCCTACCGGGGCGTCGCCGCCGTCACGTACGACACCGACCGGCGGGTCGGCTGCGCCTGGAAGGCCGACACCCCCGACACCTCGCACCGGCTCGCCCTCGACATCGAGCGGGTGGTCTCGTACGACGGCTCTGTCAGCGACGACGACCGGGCGCGGGAGGTGTACGACCGCAAGCAGATCGCGGCGGGCATCCCGCTGCCGCCGACCACCCCGGCCACCACCCCCACCACACCGCCCGCGACGACCACGTCGAGCGCCCCGCACCCGTCCGCCGACGCCACCCGCGCTCCGGGCGGGAACCCGACGGGCACGACCACGGCCACCGCCTCGGACCGGCCCGCCACCGGCACCACCGGCGACCCCTCGAACACCGGCCTGGAACCCCGCGTCCTCGACGGGCTCGGCGAGACCGCGTTCCTCGACGAGGTCCTCAGCAAGGTCGGCGCGAACGGACAGCAGCGGGCCGTCAGCGTGGTGTTCCGCACATCCAACGTCATCGTGACCGTCTCCTACCGGGAGCAGACCACCGGTTCCACGGAGGCCCCCGACAGCAGAGAACTGCAGGAAAAGGCCCGGAACCTGGCCCGGCTGCTCGCCGAACGACTGGAGGAGTAGCCGTCCGGCTCCGATCCGTGAGCGCGGGACGACCACGTAACGTGTCGGCGTACCCGTGGCCCCACGCCGTGGCCGCGCCCGAGCCCCACGCCGGAGCGGCCGGCCGTACGACAAGCGACTGAAGGAACCATGCAGCGATCAGCTCCGCGACTCACCCGCATACTCGCCTGCGCAGCCGTCCCGGTGATGCTCGTCGTCGCCGGCTGCTCCTCGGGCTCCGGCGACTCCGGCTCCGGTACGAGCGGGTCGAAGGACACGGCGGCCACGACGCCCGCGACGCCGTCGCCCTCGCAGTCGACGAAGACGGTCGAACCGCCGAAGTTCGCGAAGCTGCCCGAGGCGTGCAAGGCGATCACCGCCAAGACCACCGCCGCCCTGGTGCCCAAGGCGAAGGCCAAGGCCGGCACCCGCGCCCCCTCCAGCGACCTCGACAGCCGCAGCGGCTGCTCCTGGAACGGCCTGGAGGACAAGGGTGTGAAGGGCTCGCAGTACCGCTGGCTCGACATCTCCTTCTACCGCTACGCGTCGGACGTCTCCCTCGGCAGCGGCCAGGAGCGCGCCCGGAACAGCATGACGAAGGAGCTCGCGAAGGTCGAGGACACCCCCGGCGCGCAGAAGGTCCGCGGCGCCACGGTCACGGGCATCGGCGACGAGGCGAAGACCCTGGCCTACCAGCTGCGCAAGACGAACGAGGACTTCGTCTACGCCACCGTCGTGGCCCGCACGGGCAACGTCCTGGTGATGCTCTCGTACAACGGCGCCGGATACGCGGGCGCGCCCACCCCGTCCGACAAGGTGATCATGGACGGTGCGGTGAAGGCCGCGAAGGAGGCCGTGGCCGCCGTGGCCGCAGCCAACAAGTAGTCACAAAACGGCGCAGAGAGCCGTGTCGACGCGGAGCCCGTCCCTCCCCCGGGGGTCGGGCTCCGCGCACATGTGCGACTCTGTGGCCGGATTGTCGATTGACGGGAGGGGTCGCGGGTGGCCGCGATGGAGCTGACACGCACACACCGGATACTCATCGGTCTCGTCGTCGCCGGCGCGATGGTCATCGCGGGAATCGGTTTCGCGGGCTCGTACGCCGCCGTGCGCGAGCTCGCCGTGCTCAAGGGCTTCGGCACCTTCTCGTACTTCTTCCCGATCGGCATCGACGCGGGCATCTGTGTGCTGCTCGCCCTGGACCTGCTGCTCACCTGGATGCGGATCCCCTTCCCGCTGCTCCGGCAGACGGCGTGGGTGCTGACGGCCGCGACCATCGCGTTCAACGGCGCCGCCGCCTGGCCGGACCCGCTGGGCGTGGGCATGCACGCGGTGATCCCGGTCCTGTTCGTCGTCTCCGTCGAGGCGGCACGGCACGCGGTGGGCCGGATCGCGGACATCACCGCCGACAAGCACATGGAGGGCGTACGGCTGACCCGCTGGCTGCTCTCCCCGGTGCCCACGTTCCGGCTGTGGCGCCGGATGAAGCTGTGGGAGCTGCGGTCGTACGAACAGGTCATCAAGCTGGAGCAGGAGCGGATGATCTACCAGGCGCGGCTCCAGGCGCGGTACGGCCGGAGCTGGCGCCGCAAGGCGCCGGTGGAGGCCCTGATGCCGCTGCGGCTCGCGCGGTACGGGGTGCCGCTGGCGGAGACGGCCGCGGCGGGCCTGGCGGCGGCGGGCATCGAGCCGGTGCTGCTGCCCCCGCCGCCGCAGGAGTTCGCGCAGCCTCAGCCACCCGCGCTCGTCCCCTCGGCGCCGGTGCCGCAGCAGCTCCCGCAGCAGCCGGTGCAGCTCGCGGCGGCCGGGGCGGGTCATCCGGAGCAGGCGGGACCCCCGTCCGGGGACCTCGCCCAGGCACCCGCCCTGGAGGCCGGGCACCAGAGCGCCGGGGAGCGCCCCGCGACGCACGAGAGCCAGTGGTTCGCCGCGCAGACGGTCTCCCCCGACACGTACGAGGGGACCTACAACCCGCGCATCGTGGAGGGGCTCGAACCCATGCCGGTCCCGGTCCCGCAGGGGCCGGAGGACATCCCCCAACCGGGTCCCGAGGAGTTCGTCCCCTATCCCGAATTCGTCGAGGAGCCGCAGCCTCCCGTGGACCAGTTCGAGGAGGACGTCTTCAAGTTCCTGTGGACGTACGCGCAGGAGCACAACGAGTTCCCGGACGAGCGCGCGCTGCCGGAGCTGCTGGCCGAGTACTACGGCCTCCAGGAGTTCCCCGCCGACCTGTCCGAGCAGCTGCACCAGTCGCTCCCGTCCCTCAAGCAGCGGGTCCAGGACGGCATGGCCGAGCACGACACCGCCTGACACCACAACGCCGCAGGGTCATGGGAAAGGGCCGCCACCCACATCTGGGTGGCGGCCCTTTCGCACACGTCCGGTCAGGCGCCGAGCAGCTTGCGCACCCGGTCCGCGCCGACGGCGAGGAGCAGGGTGGGCAGCCGCGGCCCGGTCTCCCGGCTCACGAGCAGCTGGTACAGCAGGGCGAAGAAGGCGCGCTGCGCGAGCTTCAGCTCGGGCGTCGGCTTGGCCTCCGGGTCGAGACCGGCCAGCACCTTCGGGACGCCGTAGACGAGGGTGGTGAGCCCGTCGAGCGACCAGTGGGTGTCGAGGCCCGCCAGGAGCAGCCGGAGGGACTCGCGGCCCTCGTCGTCCAGGGAGCCGAGCAGTTCGGTGTCGGGCTGCTCGCGGACGATGGTGCGCTGGTCGGCCGGGACCTGGCTGGTGATCCAGTTCTCGGCGCGGTCCAGGCGGGGCCGGACCTCGTCGAGGGAGGTGACCGGGTTCTCCGGGTCGAGCTCGGTCAGGATCCGCAGGGTCTGCTCGTCGTGTCCCGCGGTGATGTCCATGACCGAGGCGAGCGTGCGGTACGGCAGCGGGCGCGGGGTGCGCGGCAGCTCTCCGGCGGCCGTGCGGGCCGCGCGGGAGTGGGCGGCGGCGTCCGCGGGCAGCACGGTGCCGTCCGCGACCTTGGCCTCCAGCTTGTCCCACTCGTCGTAGAGCCGCTGGATCTCCTGGTCGAAGGCGATCTTGAACGACTGGTTGGGCCTGCGGCGGGCGTACAGCCAGCGCAGCAGCGGGGCTTCCATGATCTTCAGCGCGTCGGCGGCGGTCGGGACGCCACCGCGCGAGGAGGACATCTTGGCCATGCCGCTGATGCCGACGAAGGCGTACATCGGGCCGATCGGCTGCACGCCGTCGAAGATCTCGCGGACGATCTGCCCGCCGACGACGAAGGACGAACCGGGCGAGGAGTGGTCGACGCCGGAGGGCTCGAAGATCACGCCCTCGTAGGCCCAGCGCATCGGCCAGTCGACCTTCCAGACCAGCTTGCCCCGGTTGAACTCGCTCAGCTTCACGGTCTCGGCGAAGCCGCAGTTCGCGCAGGTGTAGGCCAGCTCGGTGGTCTCGTCGTCGTACGAGGTGACGGTCGTCAGGTCCTTCTCGCACCGGCCGCAGTACGGCTTGTACGGGAAGTAGCCCGAGGAGCCGCCGGAACCGTCGTCCTCGCTCGCCGCGCCGGAGCCCTCCTCGGCCTCCAGCTCGGCGTCGTCGACCGGCTTCTGCGACTGCTTCTTCGGCGCCTTCTTCGTCCGGTACTGGTCGAGGATGGCGTCGATGTCGGCGCGGTGCCGCATGGCGTGCAGGACCTGCTCGCGGTAGACACCGGCCGTGTACTGCTCGGTCTGGCTGATCGGGTCGTACGCGACGCCCAGCTCGGCCAGCGACTCGACCATGGCGGCCTTGAAGTGCTCGGCCCAGTTCGGGTGGGGCGAACCGGCGGGGGCCGGCACCGAGGTCAGCGGCTTGCCGATGTGCTCGGCCCAGGACTCGTCGATGCCCTCGATGCCGTTCGGGACCTTGCGGTAGCGGTCGTAGTCGTCCCAGGAGATCAGGTGCCTGACCTCGTGTCCCCGGCGGCGGATCTCGTCGGCGACCAGGTGCGGGGTCATGACCTCGCGGAGATTGCCCAGGTGGATCGGGCCGGACGGGGAGAGGCCGGAGGCGACGACGACCGGTTTGCCAGGCGCACGTCGCTCCGACTCGGCGATGACCTCGTCCGCGAAACGGGAGACCCAGTCGGTCTCGGTGCTGCTCTGAGCCACGGTCGGTACGTCCTTCTTCCTGGGAGTTTCTTCCTGGGGCTGCTGCCTGAGGAGTGCTGACTGACTTACCTGCGTCAGTCATTCTCCCAGACGGAAGACCGCTCCCCGGAGTTGTCCACAGACCGGGAAAGGTGTGCGACGGAGTTGTCCACAGGCGGGGAAACCCCGTTGTGGTGCCGTGGGACACTTGACAGGCGAATCAGACCCACCGGACTCAACAGGAACGGAAGCTCATGGCCTCGGTCCCTTCCCTCGCTTCGACCGTGCAGCAGCGCCTCGCGGACGGACTCTCGGCAGCCCTGCCGGAGGCCGGCGCCGCCGACCCGCTGCTCCGACGAAGCGACCGGGCCGACTTCCAGGCCAACGGCATCCTGGCGCTGGCCAAGCGGCTCAAGGGCAATCCCCGCGAGCTGGCCACCCAGGTCGTGGCGGCCATCCCGGAGAACGACGTCCTCCGGGAGATCGAGGTCTCGGGCCCCGGCTTCCTGAACATCACGCTGACGGACGCGGCGATCGTGCGGACCCTGGCGGCCCGTGCCGCCGACGCCCGGCTCGGGGTGCCGTTCAACGAGTCGGCGGGCACCACGGTCATCGACTACGCCCAGCCGAACGTGGCGAAGGAGATGCACGTCGGGCACCTGCGCTCCGCCGTGATCGGCGCCGCGATGGTCGAGATCCTGGAGTTCACCGGTGAGACGGTGGTCCGCCGCCACCACATCGGCGACTGGGGCACCCAGTTCGGGATGCTCATCCAGTTCCTGATCGAGCACCCGCACGAGCTGGACCACTCCTCGGAGACCGAGGTCTCCGGCGAGGAGGCCATGTCCAGCCTGAACCGGCTCTACAAGGCCTCGCGCGCCCTCTTCGACTCCGACGAGGAGTTCAAGACCAGGGCCCGCGCGCGCGTGGTGGACCTCCAGGCGGGCGACGAGCGGACCCTCGCGCTCTGGCAGCGGTTCGTCGACGAGTCGAAGATCTACTTCTACTCGGTCTTCGACAAGCTCGACATGGACGTCCGGGACGCCGACGTGGTCGGCGAGTCCGGCTACAACGACATGCTGACGGAGACCTGCCGCATCCTGGAGGAGTCGGGCGTCGCCGTCCGCTCCGAGGGCGCGCTGTGCGTCTTCTTCGACGACGTGAAGGGCCCGGACGGCAACCCGACCCCGCTGATCGTCCAGAAGTCCGACGGCGGTTTCGGGTACGCGGCGACGGACCTGTCCGCGATCCGCGACCGGGTGGGGAGCCTGAAGGCGACGACCCTGCTGTACGTGGTGGACGCCCGCCAGTCGCTGCACTTCAAGATGGTCTTCGAGACGGCCCGCCGGGCCGGGTGGCTGAACGACGAGGTGAAGGCCGTCCAGCTGGCCTTCGGCACGGTCCTCGGCAAGGACGGCAAGCCGTTCAAGACCCGTGAGGGCGAGACGGTCCGGCTGGTGGACCTGCTGGACGAGGCCGTGGACCGGGCGACGGCGGTCGTCCGCGAGAAGGCCGGGAAGGTGGGCCTGAACGAGTCGGAGATCGTGGAGAACGGGCGGTACGTGGGCATCGGCGCGGTCAAGTACGCCGACCTGTCGACGTCCGCGGCCCGTGACTACAAGTTCGACCTGGACCAGATGGTCTCGCTGAACGGCGACACCTCGGTGTACCTGCAGTACGCGTACGCGCGGATCAGGTCGATCTTCGGCAAGGCCGGCGACCGCACCGCCCAGGCCCACCCGGAGCTGGAGCTCGCCCCGGCCGAGCGGGCACTCGGTCTGCACCTCGACCAGTTCGGCGAGGTGATCTCCGAGGCCGCCGCGGAGCACGCCCCGCACAAGCTGGCCGCGTATCTGTACCAGCTCGCCTCGCTGTACACGACGTTCTACGACCAGTGCCCGGTCATCAAGCCGGAGCCCGCGCGGGAGGTCGCCGAGAACCGTCTGTTCCTCTGCGACCTGACCGCCCGGACCCTCCACCAGGGCATGGCGCTCCTCGGCATCAGGACGCCCGAGCGCCTCTGACGCCGGACCCGGGAGCGTCCCCGGGCGACCGGCGCGAAAGCCCCCGGCACGGGAAACCGTGCCGGGGGCCTCGTCGTCAGCGGATGGTGTGCGAGGTCCTGCCGGAGACCGCGTCGATCTCGGTGTGCGCCTTCTGCAGCAGTTGCGAGGCCAGGTCCATCAGGGCCCGGGCACCGGCGATCTCCTCGCCCACCCGCAGCTGGTCGGGGTCGGAGGGGTGCCGGTTCGCGGTGCCGTGCGCCCGGAACTCGCTGCCGTCCGAGAGCCGGACCATGGCCGCGGCCCGCGTCCGGTCGCCCTCCTCCTGGAACTCCATCTCCACATGCCATCCGACAAGCGTGTGCATCATGAGGACCACCTCCAGCGGGGTACCTGTCGGCTACCCCTCCAGGGTGCGCCGGACGACGGCCCCCCACCAGCCCGGGCCCGGTCCCACCGGCCCGGGACCGGCCGCGCCGAAGCCCCACACGGCCCACCGGCAGGGCCGGAGACCCCACCGACACGGCACCGGGCCCGACCGACCGGCCCGGCCCGGCTCACCCCTCGCGGCCGGGAGGGAAGACCCTCAGTACCCGCCGCGTCCGAGCTTCTGCGCGACCTCGGTGGCCCAGTACGTCAGGATCATGCGCGCCCCGGCCCGCCGGATGCCCGTCAGGGTCTCGAAGATCGCCCGGTCCCGGTCGATCCAGCCCTTCTCGGCCGCCGCCTCGACCATCGCGTACTCACCGCTGATCTGGTACGCGGCCACCGGCACGTCCACCGACGCGGCGACCTGCGCGAGGATGTCCAGGTACGGCCCGGCAGGCTTCACCATGACCATGTCGGCGCCCTCCTCCAGGTCGAGCGCCAGCTCCCGCATCGACTCGCGCACATTGGCCGGGTCCTGCTGGTAGGTCTTGCGGTCGCCCTTGAGGGAGGAGCCGACGGCCTCGCGGAAGGGACCGTAGAAGGCGGAGGAGTACTTCGCGGTGTACGCGAGGACCGACACGTCCTCCTTGCCGATGGTGTCCAGGGCGTCCCTGATCACTCCGACCTGGCCGTCCATCATCCCGGAGGGCCCCACCACGTGGACCCCCGCGTCGGCCTGGACCTGGGCCATCTCGGCGTAACGCTCCAGCGTGGCGTCGTTGTCGACCCGCCCGTCGGCGTCGAGGACCCCGCAGTGCCCGTGGTCGGTGTACTCGTCGAGGCAGAGGTCCGACATGACGACCAGGTCGTCGCCGACCTCGGCCCGCACGTCCCGGATCGCGGCCTGGAGGATGCCCTCCGGGTCCGTGCCCGCCGTTCCGACGGCGTCCTTCTTCGCGTCCTCGGGCACCCCGAAGAGCATGATCCCGGAGACCCCGGCCTCCAGCGCCTCCACCGCCGCCTTCCGCAGGGTGTCGCGCGTGTGCTGGACGACCCCGGGCATCGCCTGGATCGGGACGGGCTCGGTGATCCCCTCGCGCACGAACGCGGGGAGGATCAGATCGGCGGGATGCAGCCGCGTCTCGGCCACCATCCGGCGCATGGCGGGCGTCGTCCGCAGCCGCCGCGGCCGCGCCCCGGGAAAGGATCCGTACGAGTTCATACGCCCGAGGCTACGCCTGGGTGGACAGTGCACTTACCGACATGGTGTTGCCGGTTCCAGGGCTCCCCGCGAGCCTCCCGCAGCCCACCCGCGCGGCCCCGGAGACACGAAAGGTGCGGGCCCCCGGGGGGACCCGCACCTCTGGGACGACCGGTCAGGTCGTACGACGCCGTCGCGCGCCCGGCCGCCGCTCGCTCGGCCGCGTCACCGGATCGCCCGCCTCCAGGGCCGACTCCCGGCGCCGCAGCCCGAAGTCCGCGAGGGCCTCGGCGAGCTTGTGCACCGAAGGCTCCGGCGACAGCACGTCCACCCGCAGCCCGTGCTCCTCGGCCGTCTTGGCCGTGGCGGGCCCGATGCAGGCGATCACCGTCACGTTGTGCGGCTTCCCCGCGATGCCGACCAGGTTCCGCACGGTCGACGACGAGGTGAAGAGCACCGCGTCGAAGCCGCCGCCCTTGATCGCCTCACGGGTGTCCGCGGGCGGCGGCGACGCCCGTACGGTCCGGTAGGCGGTGACGTCGTCGACCTCCCACCCGAGCTCGATCAGGCCCGCGACCAGCGTCTCCGTCGCGATGTCCGCACGGGGCAGGAAGACACGGTCGATCGGGTCGAAGACCGGGTCGTACGGCGGCCAGTCCTCCAGGAGCCCCGCGGCCGACTGCTCGCCGCTCGGCACCAGATCGGGCTTCACGCCGAAGTCGACCAGCGCGGCGGCCGTCTGCTCGCCCACCGCGGCGACCTTGATCCCGGCGAAGGCCCGGGCGTCGAGCCCGTACTCCTCGAACTTCTCCCGGACCGCCTTGACGGCGTTGACCGAGGTGAAGGCGATCCACTCGTAGCGGCCGGTGACCAGGCCCTTGACCGCCCGCTCCATCTGCTGCGGGGTGCGCGGCGGCTCCACGGCGATGGTCGGCACCTCGTGCGGCACCGCGCCGTAGGAACGCAGCTGGTCGGAGAGCGAGGCCGCCTGCTCCTTGGTGCGCGGCACGAGCACCCGCCAGCCGAAGAGCGGCTTGGACTCGAACCACGACAGCTGGGCGCGCTGCGCCGGGGCGCTGCGCTCGCCGACCACCGCTATGACCGGCCGGTGGCCCTCGGGCGAGGGAAGGATCTTCCCCTGCTTGAAGACCTGGGCGATGGTGCCGAGCGTGGCGTTCCAGGTGCGCTGCCGGGTGGTCGTACCCCCGATGGTGACGGTGAGCGGGGTGTCCGGCTTGCGGCCCGCCGCCATCAGCTCACCGGCGGCGGCGGCCACCGAGTCGAGGGTGGTCGACACGACGACGGTGCCGTCGGAGGCGCCGACCTCGCTCCAGCACCGCTCGTCGGCGGTACGGGCGTCCACGAAGCGCACGTCCGTACCCTGCGCGTCCCGCAGCGGGACACCGGCGTACGCGGGCACGCCGACGGCCGTGGCCACACCGGGCACGACCTCGAAGGGGATGCCCTCGGCGGCGCAGACGAGCATCTCGGCTCCCGCGTTCCCGTCGAGGCCGGGGTCTCCGGTCACCGCTCGGACGACCCGCCTGCCGCCCCTCGCGGCCTCCATGACAAGATTGGCGGCATCCCTCAACACGGGGACACCGGCGGTTGTTGACGCCTCGTCAACAACTGTCAGCTCCGGCGTGCTCACCCCAGCGCGCGCGTGGCCGCGAACGACCTCTAGCACCTCCGGCTCGGCGATCAGGACATCCGCTCCGGCGAGGGCCTCGACGGCCCTGAGGGTCAGGAGCCCGGGGTCACCGGGTCCTGCGCCGAGGAATGTGACGTGCCCATGGCCCACGAGGGCCGGGGACAGCGGGCTGGCGGTCGGGCTGGTGGGGTTCAAAGTGCTCGCTCCCCCATAAGACCGGCCGCACCCTTGGCGAGCATCTCGTCCGCGAGTTCGCGTCCGAGCGCCATGGCCTCGTCGTGCGAGGTGGGTACGGGTCCGGTGGTGGACAGCTGCACCAGCGTCGAGCCGTCGGTGGTGCCGACGACGCCACGCAGGCGCATCTCGGTGACAACCTGCCCGTGACCGGGGTCGTCGGCCAGCAGGTCGGCCAGCGCACCCACGGGTGCGGAGCAGCCGGCCTCCAGGGCGGCGAGCAGGGATCGCTCGGCCGTCACGGCGGCCCGCGTCTGCGGGTCGTCGAGCGCGGCGAGCGTGGCGACGAGCCCGGCGTCGGCCGCCGGGCACTCGATCGCCAGGGCCCCCTGGCCGGGGGCGGGCAGCACGGAGTCGACCGACAGGCGGTCGACCGACAGGGAGCCGGTGAGTTCCTCCGTACCGCCGATGCGGTTGAGTCCGGCCGCGGCGAGGACCACGGCGTCCAGCTCACCGCCGCGCACGTAGCCGATCCGGGTGTCGATGTTGCCCCGGATCGGGACGCAGCCGAACTCCAGACCGTGGTTGCGCGCGTAGGCGTGCAGCTGGGCCGTCCGCCGGGGCGAGCCGGTGCCGATCCGGGCGCCCCGGGGCAGCCGGTCCAGCGTCAGCCCGTCACGGGCGATCAGCACGTCGCGCGGGTCCTCGCGGCGCGGGATCGCGGCCAGCGTCAGCTCGGGGTGCGGGGTGGTCGGCAGGTCCTTCAGGGAGTGGACGGCGAAGTCCACCTCACCTGCGAGCAGCGCGTCGCGCAGCGCGGCGACGAAGACGCCGGTGCCGCCGATCTGCGCGAGGTGCTCCCGGGAGGTGTCCCCGTACGTCGTGATCTCCACGAGCTCGACGGGCCGGCCGGTCAGCCGCCGGACGGCGTCGGCCACGTGCCCGGACTGGGCCATGGCGAGCTTGCTGCGCCTGGTCCCGAGCCTCAGTGCCCTCTCGGTCATACTCGCCCTCGGTTCTTGACGTCGGCGTCATTCAGGTCGGCCCGGCTGACGGCGGCCACCGTCTCCGGGTCGAGGTCGAAGAGTGTCCGCAGCGCGTCCGCGTACCCGGCGCCGCCGGGCTCGCTGGCCAGCTGCTTGACCCGCACGGTCGGCGCGTGCAGGAGTTTGTCGACCACGCGGCGCACGGTCTGGGTGATCTCGGCGCGCTGCTTGTCGTCGAGGTCGGGCAGCCGGCCCTCCAGGCGGGCGACCTCGCTCGTCACGACGTCGGCCGCCATGGTCCGCAGCGCGACGACCGTGGGAGTGATGTGGGCGGCGCGCTGGGCGGCGCCGAAGGCGGCGACCTCGTCGGAGACGATGGCGCGCACCTGGTCGACGTCGGCGGCCATGGGGGCGTCGGCGGAGGCCTCGGCGAGCGACTCGATGTCGATCAGCCGGGCCCCGGGGACGCGGTGGGCGGCGGCGTCGATGTCGCGGGGCATGGCGAGGTCGAGCAGGGCGAGCGGGGTACGGCGTCCCCGGACGGCGGTCTCGACGTCCTCGGCGGTGAGGACGATTCCGGTGGCGCCGGTGCAGGAGACGACGACATCGGCACGTGTCAGTTCGTCGCCGACGGCAACCATCTCGACCGCGTGCGCGGCGACGCCCGTCCCGCCGGGCTCGTTCAGGATCGCGGCGAGCCGCTCGGCGCGGGCCAGGGTGCGGTTGGCGACGACGATCTCGGAGACTCCGGACCGCGCCAGCGTGGCGGCGGCCAGCGAGGACATCGAACCGGCGCCGATGACCAGCGCCTTCTTGCCCTTGGCCCAGGTGTCGACGTCGGTGCCGTCCGCACCGTCGACGAACTGCCCCAGACCGAAGGTGACGAGCGACTGCCCGGCCCGGTCGATCCCGGTCTCGCTGTGGGCGCGCTTGCCGACCCGCAGGGCCTGCTGGAACAGGTCGTTGAGGAGACGGCCCGCCGTGTGCAGCTCCTGCCCGAGGGCGAGGGCGTCCTTGATCTGGCCGAGGATCTGGCCCTCGCCGACGACCATCGAGTCGAGGCCGCAGGCCACCGAGAAGAGGTGGTGGACGGCCCGGTCCTCGTAGTGCACGTAGAGGTAGGGGGTCAGCTCGTCCAGGCCGACGCCGCTGTGCTGGGCGAGGAGCGTGGACAGCTCGGCGACCCCGGCGTGGAACTTGTCCACGTCCGCGTAGAGCTCGATGCGGTTGCAGGTGGCCAGGACGGTGGCCTCGGCGGCCGGTTCGGCGGCGAGGGTGTCCTGCAGGAGCTTGGCCTGGGTGTCCGGCGCGAGCGCGGCCCGCTCCAGGACGGAGACGGGGGCGCTGCGGTGGCTGAGGCCGACGACGAGAAGGCTCATGCGGGCATCACCGCGGGGACGTCCCCGTCGGGTCCCTTGCGCCCGGTGCCCGTGGTGCCGCGCGGGGTCGGCGGGGCGGGGGCGGTCCCGGCGGTGTTCGGGCCGTTGTCGGCGCCCGCCTCCTCGCCGGCCTTGCGCTGCTCGTGGAAGGCGAGGATCTGCAGCTCGATGGAGAGGTCGACCTTGCGCACGTCCACGCCGTCGGGCACGGAGAGCACGGTCGGGGCGAAGTTCAGGATGGAGGTGACACCGGCGGCCACGAGCCGGTCGCAGACCTGCTGGGCGACGCCGGCGGGGGTCGCGATGACGCCGATGGAGACGCCGTCCTCCTCGATGATCCGTTCCAGGTCGTCGCTGTGCTGGACGGGGATGCCCGCGACGGGCCTGCCGGTCATGGCGGGGTCGGCGTCGATCAGCGCGGCCACGCGGAAGCCGCGGGAGGCGAAACCGCCGTATCCGGCGAGCGCGGCACCGAGGTTTCCGATGCCGACGATCACGACGGGCCAGTCCTGGGTGAGCCCCAGCTCACGGGAGATCTGGTAGACGAGGTACTCGACGTCGTAGCCGACACCGCGGGTGCCGTAGGAGCCGAGGTAGCTGAAGTCCTTGCGCAGCTTCGCGGAGTTGACCCCCGCCGCCGCCGCGAGCTCCTCGGAGGAGACCGTGGGTACGGAGCGCTCCGACAGCGCGGTGAGCGCGCGGAGATACAGCGGAAGCCGGGCGACGGTGGCCTCGGGAATTCCTCGGCTACGGGTCGCCGGTCGGTGAGTTCGGCCAGTTGCCACGGTGCTCCTGCGGGATGAGCGGGGCTGCAGGCGGCCATATGTCCCAAGACCGCCCCGTCGAATGCAGGCTATGTCTTTGTGAACGCGTGCACAAAGATGGTGTCCGTTTTGTCTGGCCAAAGTGACCGGGGTCACGCGGCTGGTTCGTATCGTCGTGGAACCGCGGAGCCCGGCGGCGCGTTGAAAACCTGATGGGGGCAAAACCGCACACTCTCCTCACGATGCCGCCCCCGGAACCCAACAAAACGTCCACGATCGTAGCCGTCTTTCGGTCACGCACCCAGTTCGCGCCGGAGCCGTTCGGCGTCCACGCGCCAGAAGGTGTGCTGCTCGCCGTCGACCAGGACGACGGGAATCTGCTCCCAGTAGGCCCGGTACAGCTCCTCGTCCACGCTGATGTCCTTCTCCTCCCAGCGCGCGCCGGTCTCCGCGCAGACCGCCTCGACCACCGCGCGGGCGTCGTCGCAGAGGTGGCACCCGGGCTTGCCGATCAGCGTCACGGTCCGCGCGGCGGCGTCCGTCTTCCTCTTCCGTCCGAACATGCCGTCCATTCTCGTCCGTCCGCCTTCCGCCCGGGCACACGTCCGGACAGAAGGCGGTACCGCCGGACGACAGGAGGCACCGCCGGACGGCAGGAGGTACCGCCGGACGGAAGGAGACACCGCCGGACGGCAGGAGGCACCGCCGCGAGGATGGGCGTACGGCTGGAAGGACGTGCCGGTCGGCCGCCCCTTCCCGTCCGGACGGGTGCCCGTCGGCCCGCGCACCCGCAAGCCACCGGGTGTTCACGCCCCGGCACCGTCACAAGTCGGGAAGTACCGAACAGACTGGCTATGCTCACGGCATGGCCGCTCTGGGATGGCTCACCCCTCGTAGGCGCTCCGCCACCGCGCGCAGCGTCCTCGCAGGCGAGGCCGCTGCCGAGGCAGCGCGCAAGACCTCGCTCCAGCTGGAGAGGGAGCGGGAGGAAGCGGAGGGCGAGGCCCCCGCCGAGCCCGAGTTCCCCGTCGTCGGCGACGTCCGGGCGGCCGCCTTCTTCGACCTCGACAACACCGTGATGCAGGGCGCCGCGATCTTCCACTTCGGCCGGGGCCTGTACAAGCGGAAGTTCTTCCAGCGCCGCGAACTCGCCCGGTTCGCCTGGCAGCAGGCCTGGTTCCGGCTGGCGGGCGTCGAGGACCCCGAGCACATGCAGGACGCCCGCGACAGCGCGCTGTCCATCGTCCAGGGCCACCGCGTCTCCGAACTGATGTCGATCGGCGAGGAGATCTACGACGAGTACATGGCCGACCGCATCTGGCCCGGCACCCGCGGCCTCGCCCAGGCGCACCTGGACGCCGGCCAGAAGGTCTGGCTGGTCACGGCCGCCCCGGTCGAGACCGCCACGATCATCGCCCGGCGGCTCGGCCTGACCGGCGCACTGGGCACGGTCGCCGAGTCGGTCGAGGGCGTCTACACCGGCAGGCTGGTCGGTGAGCCCCTGCACGGACCGGCCAAGGCCGAGGCGGTACGGGCGCTGGCCGCCGCCGAGGGCCTCGACCTGAGCCGCTGCGCCGCGTACAGCGACTCGCACAACGACATCCCGATGCTGTCCCTGGTCGGGCATCCGTACGCGATCAACCCGGACGCCAAGCTCCGCAAGCACGCGAAGGAGCGGGACTGGCGGCTGCGCGACTACCGGACCGGCCGCAAGGCCGCCAAGGTCGGCATCCCCGCCGCCGCGGGCCTCGGCGCCATCGCCGGGGGCACGGCCGCCGCGGTCGCCCTGCACCGCCGCCGCCGCTGAGGCCACGGCCGCACCACGGCCACCAGGGGTGTCAGGGCCACCGGGGCCACCACCGGATCCGTCGCCGAGGCCACCGCCCGTCACCGGGTCGGCACCGCCGGACCACCACGTTCCACCAGGGCGCCGTCTGCCGATACGTTTCGGCTTCGATCATCTGCGACAAACCCGGACCAGAGGCCCTCACCCGTCCGTGGTCGAACACCCCCGCGCACGTCGACCACCAGGCATTTCGGCCTCCTTACCCCGCAGCGGCCCCGATCACTCGCGCGCCCCGGACTTGAGCACAACCCAACGTGCGAGCGATCACACCCGTAAGCAAAACGATCAACAAATGATCGCCAATTGCGACCAGTTGCGACTACAAGCAGTAACAGAACCGACGTAACCGGTGATTTGAGCAACTGGGTGTAGCGCTGCCTGTACGAAGCGTTATTCTCCTCAAACGCACAAAGGACCCCTCACGTCGCCACGACGGGTGAACGGTCCCGCACTGCACGTGATGGAAGCTCTGCCTCTGGGAGTCCCGTGTACCCACACGTCGGGGTTGACACCTCGGGCCTGGCTACGCTGCGCGCAACGGTCGTCGACCGCTTGCGCGGCTTCGTCCCCACCGCGTACGCCGGCCCTGTCCCCGCCTTCGCCTTCGCCGCTCCGGCACCCGCCGGCCCTTGCTACGCCCTGGCCGACGGCGGGGCCGCCGTGGGCAGACGCGGCGCCCGCTCCGGCTCCGGAACCTCGACCACCACCCGCCGACCCACCGCCGACAGCGACAGCGCCCGGATGATGGATCTGGTGGAGCGCGCCCAAGCGGGCGAGGCCGAGGCCTTCGGGCGCCTGTACGACCAGTACAGCGACACCGTCTACCGCTACATCTACTACCGCGTCGGCGGAAAGGCGACGGCGGAGGACCTCACCAGTGAGACCTTCCTGCGCGCCCTGCGCCGGATCTCCACCTTCACCTGGCAGGGCCGCGACTTCGGTGCCTGGCTCGTCACCATCGCCAGGAACCTGGTCGCCGACCACTTCAAGTCCAGCCGCTTCCGCCTGGAAGTCACCACCGGCGAGATGCTCGACGCCAACGAGGTCGAGCGCAGCCCGGAGGACTCCGTCCTGGAGTCCCTCTCCAACGCCGCCCTGCTCGACGCGGTCCGCCGCCTCAACCCCCAGCAGCAGGAGTGCGTGACCCTCCGATTCCTCCAGGGCCTCTCGGTCGCCGAGACCGCCCGGGTCATGGGGAAGAACGAGGGGGCGATCAAGACCCTTCAGTACCGGGCCGTGCGCACCCTGGCCCGGCTCCTCCCGGACGACGCCCGCTGACCCGGACGCGCCCCCCACACGCGCCCCGGCCCCCCGTCCCCCCACTCGGGCACCACCACTCCCCCCACACCCCCACGACCCCCATCCAACTCACAGTCGGTGACGCCTCGATGACGCACTGGTCCGATCATCTTTCGCGCGTAACCCAAGTGCCGCGCCGCTCGTTGTGCGGGATGCAGGCTCCCTGTGGACACGCCATGTCCGCAGCCACTCACTCTTTCGTGTGGATGCGCTCAAGGTGTGCAACCCTCCGGACACCCCGGGGAGTCGACCGTCATGACGAGAGGAGGTGCCGCCAGTGATCGCGAACGTATCGGCGCACCGGCGGGCGAACGCCTTCGCCCAGGCCCTGGAGGACCGGGCGTCCGAGGACACTGCGACCGAGCAGCCCGAGGCCCCGGTCGAACCTGCCGAGCAGGGGCGACTGTTGGCTCTGGCGAACGGTCTCGGCGACCTGCCGAAACCACAGCTGGACCCCGAGGTCAAGGTGGTGCAGCGAGCCCAGCTCGTCGCCGCCATGGAAGCGATGCTCATGGAGGGCAGCGCGGCCGCGGCCCCCACGGTGCCGGAGCAGCGGAGTACGAGCGGCAAGGGCGCCCACCGGGCGTCCCCGCTGCGCAAGTTCCGCCCCCGGTCCCGCTGGACCAAGGGTCTCGCCGCGGGCGGCCTCACGGTCGGTGTGGCCGCGGGTGCCTTCGGCGGAGTGGCCGCGGCCAGCTCCGACGCGCTTCCCGGTGACTCGCTCTACGGGCTCAAGCGGGGCATGGAGGACATCAAACTGGGGATGGCGGACGACGACGCGGACCGCGGCGGCATCTACCTCGACCAGGCGTCCACCCGGCTCAGCGAGGCCCGCAGGCTCATGGAGCGGGGCCGCTCCGGCGACCTCGACCACGAGTCGCTCACCGAGATCCGCCGGGTCCTCAGCGGAATGCAGCACGACGCCTCGGAGGGACACCGTCTGCTCCGTCAGGCGTACGACCGGGACGGCGAGATCGGCCCGATGGCCCGGCTCAACTCCTTCGCCCAGTCCCACCGGGGCACCTGGAACGGCATCCGCGACCGGCTTCCCGTGCAGCTCACGGACGTCGGCAGCGAGGTGACGAACGTCTTCGAGGCCATAGACGAAGAGGTCGAGCCGCTCCAGTCGGTCCTGCCCAGGACCCCCGAGAAGGGCGCCATCGGCTCCCAGAGCCCCGGTGGCGGGCCCGCCACGACGAGGGAGTCCCCGGGTGCGGACAGCCACCGCCCGCCGTCCGCCCACGAGACGCCTCCGGCGGGCGGCCACTCCGCACCGCCGCACTCGTCCGGCCCGAGCAGCAGTCCGAGCACGGACGGCGGCACCGGGTCCCCGGAGAACGACGGTCTGCTCAGCGGCAGCGCGGGAGGGCTGCTCAGGCCGCCCGCACCGGCCGGTCCGGCGACGCAGTCCCCGGGTGCCCACGCGACCCCCGACGTGCCGGACGTGACCCTTCCGCCCCTCCTGCCGGGCCTGCTACCAGGCCTCGGCATCGACAGCGAGGACGCTCGCTAGCAAGGAGAAGGGGCGCCCCCACGGACGGGGGGCGCCCCTTCGTCCATCTCCCATCAGCCCGTCGACCCGTCCGCCGTCAACCCGTCGTGCTGTCGACCCGTCCCGCCGTCAGCCCGCCGTGCTGTCGGTCCGTCCCACCACCGGTCCGTCCGCCCCTCTGCCCGTCAGAAGAAGACCGACCGGCGCTGCACCAGCAACTTGTAGAGCGTGTGCTGGATCTGCTCCCGCACCTGATCCGTCAGGTTGAACATCAGCATCGGGTCCTCCACCGCCTCCGGCGCGTACGAATCGGTCGGGATCGGCTCACCGAACTGGATCGTCCACTTCGTCGGCAGCGGCAGTGCCCCGAGCGGCCCCAGCCAGGGGAAGGTCGGGGTCAGCGGGAAGTACGGGAAGCCGAGCAGCCGCGCCAGCGTCTTCGCGTTCCCGACCATCGGGTATATCTCCTCGGCCCCGACGATCGAGCAGGGCACGATCGGCACCCCGGCCCGCAACGCCGTCGAGACGAAGCCACCCCGGCCGAACCGCTGGAGCTTGTACCGCTCGCCGAAGGGCTTCCCGATGCCCTTGAAGCCCTCCGGCATCACACCGACGATCTCGCCCGCCCGCAGCAGCCGCTCCGCGTCCTCGGCGCAGGCCAGCGTGTGCCCCGCCTTGCGGGCCAGCTCGTTGACGACCGGGAGGACGAAGACCAGGTCCGCGGCCAGCAGTCGCAGGTGCCGCCCGGCCGGGTGGTGGTCGTGGACGGCGACCTGCATCATCAGCCCGTCCAGCGGCAGGGTCCCGGAATGGTTGGCGACGATCAGCGCCCCGCCCTCGGAGGGGATGTTCTCGACACCCTTCACCTCGACCCGGAAGTACTTCTCGTACAACGGGCGCAGCAGCGACATCAGGACCTGGTCGGTCAGCTCCTCGTCGTAGCCGAACTCGTCGACCTCGTAGTCGCCGGTGATCCGCCGTCGCAGGAAGGACAGCCCGCTCGCGAGCCGTCGCTCCCAGCCGTCGGCCTCCGGGCCCCCGGCGACCGCGCCCCCGGCCGGGGGCTCCTCGGCGTCCCGCCGGACGCCACCGGTCCCTGGCGCCCCCTGAGCGGCCTGCTGAGGGCCCGGCAGGACCCGTACGGCCGCGGACTCGCCGTCCGTACGGCCGGGCCGCCGCCGGGCCCGGGACCGGTCGTCGTCGAACGGAATGACCTTGGCGTCCGCCATCGCTGTCCGGTCTCCTCAGGCGCCGTCGTGAAGGGGAGTAACAGGTGTAACAGAGGTACTGGGTGCGACAGGAGCCCCGGGCGCACCAGGAGCGACAGAGGCCCCGGAAAAATCTGAGGAAGCCCCGGCCGCGGAGCCACTGCCCACAGGGCCGCCACCCCCAGAGCCACCGATCGCAGACCCGCCGGTCGTGGAGCCGACGATCGCCGACCCCCCGGCCTCGAAGCCCTCACCCACGGAGCCACCGCCCCCTGAGCCGTCCCCCGTGCCCGTGGCCTCTCCGCCTCCCACCGGCACTCCGAGCCGGTCCGCGAGCCGGTCCACCGCCCTCGCGACCGTCTCCGGCGGCAGCAGCCCCGGCCCCCTCCCCCGTACGAAGTCGGCGAAGGTCTCGGCGGTCGTGCGGCGCGGCGAGAAACCGAACACCTCACGCGTCTGGACCGTGGAGACGACCCTGCCGTGCGTGAGGAGCCGGATCTGCTCGGGCGCGAAGTCGGTGATCCCCACGGCCCGCAGCGCCGTGCCCACCCAGGTGACCGCGGGCAGCAGCACCGGCACGGTCGGCCGCCCGAGCCGCCGGGCGCACTGGGAGAGCAGCAGCACCCCGTCTCCCGCCACATTGAACGTGCCGCTGTTCTGGGTGGCCCTGCGCGGCTCGTGCGCGGCCAGCCGCAGCACGTCGACGACGTCGTCCTCGTGGACGAACTGGAGCCTCGGGTCGTAGCCGAGGACGGTCGGCAGGACGGGCAGCGCCAGGTACTCGGCGAGCGGGGAGTCGATCCGGGGCCCGAGGATGTTGGCGAAGCGCAGCACGCACACCGCCACGTCCGGGCGGCGCCGGGCGAACCCGCGCACATACCCCTCGACCTCGACGGCGTCCTTCGCGAAGCCCCCGCCAGGCAGCGACTTCGCGGGCGTCGTCTCCGTGAAGACGGCCGGATCGCGGGGCGCGGCACCGTAGACGCCCGTACTGGACTTGATCACGAGCCGGCCGACCCGCGGCGACTTCTGGCAGGCGCCGAGCAGCTGCATGGTGCCGATGACGTTGGTCTCCTTGACCGACGTACGGCCGCCGCCGCCGATCGCCGTCCCGGTGACGTCCAGATGGACCACCGTGTCGACGTCGTGCGTGACGAGGACCTTGGCGATCTCCGGCAGGCGGATGTCCGCGCGCACGAACTCGGCCGCGCCCAGACCGTGCGCCGGTTCGACCGCGTCCACCGCGATCACCCGTTCCACCTCGGGATCCCGCTGGATCCGCCGTACGAAACGGCCCCCGAGGTGCCGGGCAGCACCGGTGACGAGCACGACCTTGCCCAAGATCAGCGCCTTCCCTCGGTCTTCCGTTGCCCGCCACGGTAGCGCCTCGGGATTCCCGCGCAATGAGGCGTGGGGGGGGGGGGGGGGGGGGGGGGGGGGGGGGGGGGGGCCCGGGCCCCCCCCCGGGGGGGGCGGGGGGGGGCGGGGGGGGGGGGCCGGACG
>NZ_JBIWNI010000009.1:0-7418 GCF_044767145.1 Streptomyces sp. NPDC101490 | reverse complement strand
GCCGCCCGGGTCACGCCCACCCCGTTCCCCCCCCACGGGGGCGCCCCGCGGGCTTCGGGGCCCCCCCACGGTGGCGCGGGGGTTTCCCCGCGCAATGAGGCGTGGCCCCTCACCGCGAACGGTGAGGGGCCACGCCTGACACACGGAACGCTGCGGTGCAGCGGTCGCCTACTTCTTGTTGCGACGCTGAACGCGCGTGCGCTTGAGCAGCTTGCGGTGCTTCTTCTTGGCCATCCGCTTACGCCGCTTCTTGATAACAGAGCCCACGACTACCCTCGCTCACTTCTCGGAACATCCTCGCCTCCCGGCGAGAATCGGTGCGGGGCGTCTGGGCCCACACGACCTACGTCGGCCTAGCCTACCGTCCCGAGCACCGCGCTTGTAATCCGAGGGACATACGGAGCTTTCCCGGCGTTGTCGCCGCGCTCGCGCTACGCGGTCCCCACCCCCACGAAGGACTCCCGCAGGTACTCGTGCACCGCCTGTTCCGGCACCCGGAAGGACCTGCCCACCCGGATCGCCGGCAGATGACCGCTGTGCACCAAGCGGTACACCGTCATCTTGGAGACGCGCATCACCGAGGCTACTTCCGCCACGGTCAGAAACTTGACCTCGTTGAGAGGTCGATCGCCAGCAGCCATGACCCACCTGTACCTTCCGCCGCGACGCCCACCGGCTTCCCCTCCGGTGACTCTTCGTCGCCAAGCGCTCACGCTCCAGACTAGGGGCGGGTGGTACGAGTGGGGAAGAGGAGCTGCCATCGACCGTTTACCGTGACAGACACGCTCGATTGAGTACATAGCGCGTGAGCGGGCGGTAGTGGTCGGAGCGCACCCCGTCGTCAAGCGGAACGACCACCGACACCTGCCCCTCCGCCTCTCCGACGAACAGCGCGGGATCATCCGTATCGGCCAGACCGATGGCCTCGATACCCAGCTGACCTGCACCGCAGACCCAGCCGTGGTCCCCCACCACGAGCCCGGGCAGCGGCCCTCCGACCTCGGCGGCCCCCTCCAGCGCGGCCCGAACCGGCAGCGGCGAGTGGGAATGCGCCCCCGGCACACGCCCTCCCCCGGACGGCCCCGGTTCTCGCACCATCGCGACCCCCCGGACGTAGTCGAGAAGGTGCGTACGTACGCCGAACCGGGTCGTTATGTCGACACATCTCCCCTGCGCCGGGGTGAGGACAAGACATCCCGCCGCCGACAACGCGTCTGCGAGAGCGACGTAGAAACCGAGCAGACGATGCGGATGCCCCGTCCCGAGAAGCACCGGAACCCGCCGCGCCGCCGCCTCTCCCAGTCGCGCGGCGAACGCGTCGAGCGCCCGGAGGGTCCGCTCCGGATCGATCACATCCGCCCCCGACCGGTGCGACGGGTCCCCCGACACCCCGCACCTGTCGGCCATCAGCCGCAGCAGTTCCGCCTCGTCCCACCCCCGGACGGGGTCCAGCCCCAGCAGCACCCTCGGATCACGCGCCGCGAAGAGCCGGTAGCTCCGCAGGTTCGCCTCCCGCGAGGTCGCCACCGTGCCCGCCAACCCCGCCGCCAACAGATGCGCCCGCAGCGCCCCGGTACCCCACACCCCCACGATGCTCCCGGAACACTCCGACCCCGGACCCCGATTCCCCCGCACACCGCACTGTCGGCGTAACACCCGCCAGAACGTTCCTGCGGCCCCCGGGCGACACACCCTGGCACCTGCCCGGAAGCGAGGTGCCGCTCCCCGGCGACCCCTCAGGCCAGCAGCCCCCGCAAGGGGAAGGCCGCCTTACGGGTCGCCAGCACCGCCTGGTCGAGCCGGTCCGCCGGGTCGTACCCCGCCGCCCATTCCCGGAAGCCCACCGGCCACCGCCCGTCCGTCATCCGCGCGGGACCCGGCTGACGGGTCCGCGCGTACACCTCGTCCCGCCAGGACCCCGGGATCACCGACGCCGGGTCCACCGGAGCGTGCGCGGCGATCCCCACCAGATGCGTCCACGACCGCGGTACGACGTCCACCACCGCGTACCCACCGCCGCCCAACGCCAGCCAGCGACCCTCGGCGTACTCGTGCGCCAGCTCGTGGCACGCCTCCTGCACCGCCCGCTGCGCGTCGAGCGACACCGCCAGGTGCGCCAGCGGGTCCTCGAAGTGCGTGTCCGCCCCGTGCTGGGTGACGAGGACCTGCGGCCGGAACTCCGCGAGCAGCTCCGGCACGACCGCGTGGAAGGCCCGCACCCACCCCGCGTCCCCCGTCCCGGCGGGCAGCGCCACGTTCACGGCCCCGCCCTCACCGGGCCCGTCCGCGCCCGACTCCTCCGGCCACCCCGTGTGCGGAAAGAGGGTCCGCGGATGCTCGTGCAACGACACGGTCAGCACCCGGGGGTCCTCCCAGAACGCCGCCTGCACCCCGTCGCCGTGGTGCACGTCCACGTCCACGTACGCCACCCGCTCCGCGCCCAGTTCGAGCAGCCGGGCGATCGCCAGGGAGGCGTCGTTGTAGACGCAGAAGCCCGAGGCCGCCCCCGGCATCGCGTGGTGCAGCCCGCCCGCGAAGTTCACCGCGTGCGCGGCCTCGCCGCGCCACAGCGCCTCCGCCGCCCCCACCGACTGCCCGGCGATCAGCGCCGACGCCTCGTGCATCCCGGCGAACGCCGGATCGTCGACCGTGCCGAGCCCGTACGCCTGGTCGGCCCGGCGCGGTTCCACCGACGCCGCCCGCACCGCCGCCACGTAATCCTCGCGGTGCACGAGCCGCAACGTCGAGTCCCCCGCGGGCTTCGCGGCCACCACGTCCACCGCCCGGTCGAGCCCGAAGGCCCGCACCAGCGACATCGTCAGCGCGAGCCGGACCGGGTCCATCGGATGCTCGGGCCCGAAGTCGTACCGCGTGACACCTTCATCCCACATCAACAGTGCGCGGCTGCTCATGCCCGCCACCGTATCGGGCCCCGCGCGCCCCGAACGACGTGGCGTACACCACCGTCACCAGGACGAGCAGCATCGGCACGAGCATCGCCCACCGGTAGCTCCACGCGTCCCCCAGGGCGCCCACCAGCGGCGACCCGATCAGGAACCCGACGTAGTTGAAGACGTTGAGCCGTGCCACCGCCGCGTCGCTGTTCCCCGGGAAGAGCCGCCCGGCCGCCGCGAACGTCTGCGGCACCAGCACGCTCAGTCCGAGCCCGAGCACCGTGAACCCGGCGATCCCCGCCCAGGCCCCCGGCGACAGCGCCACCAGACCGAAGCCGACCGCCGCGAGCACCGCACCGCACCGCACGACGGCCACCGCCCCCAGCCGCCGCACCCCGAAGTCCCCGACGGTCCGCCCGAGGAGCGTCGTCACCATGTACGCGTTGTACGGCACGGTCGCCAGCTCCTCCGAACTGCCGAGCACGTCCTGGAGGTACTTGGCACTCCAGTTGGAGACCGTCGAGTCCCCTATGTACGCGAAGGTCATCACCAGACACAGCGGCAACAGCAACCGGAAAGGGCCCCCTCGCCCCTTCTCCCCCGGCTGTCCCGGCTCCGTCGGCTCCGCGACCGGTCCGTCCCCGCCCGCCGCGTACCACCGGCTCCCGACGATCACCACGGGCAGCAGAACGGCCACCACCGGCAGGTACGAGACGAACAGCGACAGGTGCCAGTGCGCCCCCACCCAGGCCAGCGAGGCCCCCGCGATCCCCCCGAGGCTGTACGAGGCATGGAAGCCGAGCATGATGCTCCGCCCGTACGCCCGCTGGAGGCTCACCCCCAGCATGTTCATGGAGGCGTCGAGGGCACCCACCGCAAGTCCGAACAGCCCCAGCGCGACCGCCGCGTGCCACAGTTCGGAGCCCATGCCCACGGCCAGGAGCGCGAGCAGTACGAAGGGCTGTGCCCAGCGCAGCACCACGGCGGGCCCGACCCGCACGACGACCTTCTCGGTCATCACGCTCGCCACCCCGGCCAGGATCGGCACGGCCGCCAGGAAGGCCGGCAGCAGCCCGTCGGAGATCCCGTACTGGTCCTGGATCGCCGGTATTCGGGTCACGAGCAGGGCGAAGGTGACGCCCTGTACGAAGAAACTGACCGCCAGGGATCCCCGCCCACGCCGCAACCGCGCATCCGTCATGGCGGCACAGCGTAGGGCCGGAAACTACCGCTGGGTAGATGGATCACAGACCCAATATCGCCGGCAGTTCGTCCATCGCGCCGAAGTGCCCGGTGACCCCGGCGAGCTTCTCCGCGGGCGTCATCGCGGTGAACCCGTAGACGTCCATCCCGGCCGCCACCGCCGCCCGCACCCCGAGCGCGCTGTCCTCGACGACCACGCACCGCTGGGGATCCACCCCCATCCGCGCGGCAGCGTGGAGGAAGAGGTCCGGCGCCGGCTTGCCCCGGCCCACGTCCTCGGCGCTGAAGACGATCTCGTCCCGGAACCAGGCGTCGAGCCCGGTCTTACGGTGCCCCACCCGGATCCGCTCGTGGCTCCCGGAGGACGCCACGCAGTACGGCACCCCGCTCCGGGCGAGCAGCTCGACGACGTTCCCGGCTCCGGGGACGCCTTCCAGCCGCTCCTGAAACGCGGCGAAGACCCGGGCGTGGAACGTCTCGTCGAAGTCCGCGGGCAGCCGCTGCCCACCGCGCTCCTCGACCAGGTCGTGAATGCGGTGCATGGCGGACCCCATGTAGTCGCGCACGGATTCCTCGTACGTGGTGGGGTGCCCGAGTTCCGTCAGATAGGCGGCCAGCAGTGTGTTGGAAATCGGCTCGCTGTCCACGAGCACACCGTCGTTGTCGAAGATGACCAGGTC
Source organism: Streptomyces sp. NPDC101490 (assembly GCF_044767145.1). Classification (NCBI taxonomy): domain Bacteria; kingdom Bacillati; phylum Actinomycetota; class Actinomycetes; order Kitasatosporales; family Streptomycetaceae; genus Streptomyces; species Streptomyces sp. NPDC101490. The sequence goes on along the minus strand of NZ_JBIWNI010000009.1, from coordinate 2,641 downwards.
GTAGCGCATGGCCTCAGTTTAGAACGCGGAAATGCCTCAGCCCCCGGACAGAGTCCAGGGGCTGAGGCTAAAAATTGTTCGGCGGCGTCCTACTCTCCCACAGGGTCCCCCCTGCAGTACCATCGGCGCTGAAAGGCTTAGCTTCCGGGTTCGGAATGTAACCGGGCGTTTCCCTAACGCTATGACCACCGAAACACTATGAAGATATGAACCGCCGCACCACCCAAAGGGGGGCGTGTTCGTTACTTCAGAACTAACACAGTGGACGCGAGCAACTGAGGACAAGCCCTCGGCCTATTAGTACCGGTCAGCTCCACCCATTACTGGGCTTCCACATCCGGCCTATCAACCCAGTCGTCTACTGGGAGCCTTACCCTCTCAAGGAGGTGGGAATACTCATCTCGAAGCAGGCTTCCCGCTTAGATGCTTTCAGCGGTTATCCCTCCCGAACGTAGCCAACCAGCCATGCCCTTGGCAGGACAACTGGCACACCAGAGGTTCGTCCGTCCCGGTCCTCTCGTACTAGGGACAGCCCTTCTCAATATTCCTGCGCGCGCAGCGGATAGGGACCGAACTGTCTCACGACGTTCTAAACCCAGCTCGCGTACCGCTTTAATGGGCGAACAGCCCAACCCTTGGGACCGACTCCAGCCCCAGGATGCGACGAGCCGACATCGAGGTGCCAAACCATCCCGTCGATATGGACTCTTGGGGAAGATCAGCCTGTTATCCCCGGGGTACCTTTTATCCGTTGAGCGACGGCGCTTCCACAAGCCACCGCCGGATCACTAGTCCCGACTTTCGTCCCTGCTCGACCCGTCGGTCTCACAGTCAAGCTCCCTTGTGCACTTACACTCAACACCTGATTGCCAACCAGGCTGAGGGAACCTTTGGGCGCCTCCGTTACTCTTTAGGAGGCAACCGCCCCAGTTAAACTACCCATCAGACACTGTCCCTGATCCGGATCACGGACCGAGGTTAGACATCCAGCACGACCAGAGTGGTATTTCAACGGCGACTCCACCATGACTGGCGTCACAGCTTCAAAGTCTCCCACCTATCCTACACAAGCCGAACCGAACACCAATATCAAACTGTAGTAAAGGTCCCGGGGTCTTTCCGTCCTGCTGCGCGAAACGAGCATCTTTACTCGTAGTGCAATTTCACCGGGCCTATGGTTGAGACAGTCGAGAAGTCGTTACGCCATTCGTGCAGGTCGGAACTTACCCGACAAGGAATTTCGCTACCTTAGGATGGTTATAGTTACCACCGCCGTTTACTGGCGCTTAAGTTCTCAGCTTCGCAACCCCGAAAGGTCACTAACCGGTCCCCTTAACGTTCCAGCACCGGGCAGGCGTCAGTCCGTATACATCGCCTTACGGCTTCGCACGGACCTGTGTTTTTAGTAAACAGTCGCTTCTCGCTGGTCTCTGCGGCCACCCCCAGCTCAGAGTGCAAGACTCATCACCAGACGTGGCCCCCCTTCTCCCGAAGTTACGGGGGCATTTTGCCGAGTTCCTTAACCATAGTTCACCCGAACGCCTCGGTATTCTCTACCTGACCACCTGAGTCGGTTTAGGGTACGGGCCGCCATGAAACTCGCTAGAGGCTTTTCTCGACAGCATAGGATCATCCACTTCACCACAATCGGCTCGGCATCAGGTCTCAGGCTATATGCTGTCCGGATTTACCTGGACAACGCCCTACACCCTTACCCCGGGACTACCACCGCCCGGGCTGGACTACCTTCCTGCGTCACCCCATCGCTTACCTACTACCACCTTGGTCCGTCGGCTCCACCACTTTCCATTCCCCGAAGGGTCCGGAACGGCTTCACGGACTTAGCATTAATGGGCTCGATACTGGGCGTTTCAAAGCGGGTACCGGAATATCAACCGGTTGTCCATCGACTACGCCTGTCGGCCTCGCCTTAGGTCCCGACTTACCCTGGGCAGATCAGCTTGACCCAGGAACCCTTAGTCAATCGGCGCACACGTTTCTCACGTGTGTATCGCTACTCATGCCTGCATTCTCACTCGTGAACCGTCCACAACTCGCTTCCGCGGCTGCTTCACCCGGCACACGACGCTCCCCTACCCATCACAGCGGGCGTTGGCCCTATTGCTGCAATGACACGACTTCGGCGGTACGCTTGAGCCCCGCTACATTGTCGGCGCGGAATCACTTGACCAGTGAGCTATTACGCACTCTTTCAAGGGTGGCTGCTTCTAAGCCAACCTCCTGGTTGTCTCTGCGACTCCACATCCTTTCCCACTTAGCGTACGCTTAGGGGCCTTAGTCGATGCTCTGGGCTGTTTCCCTCTCGACCATGGAGCTTATCCCCCACAGTCTCACTGCCGTGCTCTCACTTACCGGCATTCGGAGTTTGGCTAAGGTCAGTAACCCGGTAGGGCCCATCGCCTATCCAGTGCTCTACCTCCGGCAAGAAACACACGACGCTGCACCTAAATGCATTTCGGGGAGAACCAGCTATCACGGAGTTTGATTGGCCTTTCACCCCTAACCACAGGTCATCCCCCAGGTTTTCAACCCTGGTGGGTTCGGTCCTCCACGAAGTCTTACCTCCGCTTCAACCTGCCCATGGCTAGATCACTCCGCTTCGGGTCTTGAGCGTGCTACT
>NZ_JBIWNI010000008.1:73412-262023 GCF_044767145.1 Streptomyces sp. NPDC101490 | reverse complement strand
ACCAGCGGTCACACTCAAGCTCCTCAAGGGAGCGGTCACGGTCCACGAGTCGAGTCACCGACCGATCGTCCCATGGCAGATCTCAAACGCGGTCTCAGAGCTATGTCAACGCGCAACGAAGCCATGCAAGGTGGTTCGAGGTCTTTGGTCGCTGAGGTCAGTCATCCAGGATCGGCACATTGAGGCGTAGCTTGCTGTCTCGGTGCGCTCGACCTGTTGCGATGAGAAGTCTGGAGTGGATCGCGAAGGACGGTCTTTGTATCTGGATTGGATAGGTCGAAATCCTCACAGGGCTGGAATGCCAGTTGATGCCCTGGTCGACCTCGTGGCCGCTTACGCACTTTCGATGGCTGAAGGATGCGCAACATAGCACCGGATCGCCGGTTAGCCTAACCGGCGATCCCGGGGACCATTGCTGTTTGTACGCATGGGTCATGCCTGGCAGCGAAGTCGATGGACACGACCTGCCGGGAGCACATGATGCTTCCTTGCGGCCTTAACTTGTGTAGCCCTTCCTGGGCCCAACCGAATGGAAGAAATGGCTCGTCCCCCTGCGCTGAAACTTGCTGAGGTCCTGGCGGAGATCCGCATGAGTCCCTCGGCGTTCTACCGTCTGCGTGGCCGCAATCAGGCTCCACGGATGATCAAACTGCCGAATGGCGAACTCCGTTGCAGTCGAGCTGATCTGGATGCCTGGTGGGAGGCGTGCGAGAGGGATTCTGACAGTTGGCGATGAGTTACAACGTCCGCTTCTGGGACATACGGGAGCGCCCCGACCGGCGCAAGCCGTTCATGGTCCGGTGGACAGTCGACGGGCGCGAGAAGTCGGAATCATTCATGACCGCCGGGCTTGCCGAGAGCAGGCGAGCGAGGCTCGTCACCGCGGCACGCGACGGCGAGCCGTTCGACTTGCAGACCGGCTTGCCGGCGTCCGAGCTGCGGGCCATCAAGCAGCGAACAACGTGGTACGACCTCGTCCACGAATACCTCGATCAGCGATGGGATCGCACACCTGGCAACACTCGCCGCACACTGGCCGACGCGTTCGCCACCATCACACCTGCCCTCGTACTGCCGGGTGCCGCCTATTCGGAGCCACGAGTGCTGCGACGCGCCTTGTACTCATGGGCGTTTAACAAGCACGCCTGGGCCGAGGAGCCGAAGGAGGACTGGTGCAGGGCCCTGGACTGGATGAAACGGAACTCCCTGCCTGTCAGTGCCCTCACGGAAGCCGACGTGCTGCGGCGGGCGCTGGACGCCTTGTGTCGCAAGCTTGACGGCAAGAAGGCCGCGGCCAAGACGGCGCGACGCAAGCGGGCCGCGTTCAGTGAAGTGCTCAACACGGCCGTGGAGAAAGGTTACTTCGCAGAGAATCCTCTCGGTGGTCTTCGGTGGAACGCTCCGGCGGTCAATGAAGAGGTCGACCCGGCTGCTGTGCCCAATCCGGCCCAGGTCGCCCGGTTGCTTGCCGCAGTTGCCCGGCGGCGCGGGCGTGGTCCTCATCTGGAGGCGTTCTTCGGTTGTATGTACCACGCGGCGATGCGTCCGGCGGAGGTCATTCACCTCCGGTTCGAGCAGTGTGATCTACCCGAGACCGGGTGGGGCATGCTCAACCTGTCGGGTGGTGTCGTCACCGCGGGCAAGGACTGGACGGATGACGGCGCGGTGCATGAGGTGCACTCGCTCAAGCGCCGCGCGCCTACAGCCACCAGGCCCGTCCCCATCCCGCCGCAGTTCGTTCGTGTCCTCCGTGCCCACATCGACTGCTTCGGTGTGGCAGCGGACGGCCGGTTGTTCCGGAATCAGGCCGGTAACTACGTGGATCCTTCGGCCTATGGCATGACGTGGGCGCGGGCCCGGGAGGACGCGCTCACGCACGTGGAGCTCGGCTCCGGACTGGCCAAGCGGCCCTACGGTCTCCGGCACGCGGGCATCTCGTTCTGGTTGTACTCCGGTGTCGACCCGGCCGAGTGCGCTCGACGCGCGGGCCAGAGCATCGAGATTCTCTTCCGTCACTACGCCAAGTTCTTGGACGGCGTGCGGGAGCAGGCCAACCGTCTCATCGAGCAGTCCATGGAGGAGTGGGACCGCTTGAGCCGGGGCGAGGCTACGAGGTGAGCCGGAGTTTTGGTCCGTGACTGGTCCGGAACAGCTGGTCAGGAACGGGATACCGGTGGGACGAACCGGTAGTTCCGGTGTAAACGCGACCTCTGGCGGGACGGGATGAGCACGAGGCGCCCGACCAGTGAAACGCCAGGTCAGGCGCCTATTCTCTTGCCCCTAGAAGAAGCCGAGCTTCTTCGGCGAGTAGCTGACCAGCAAGTTCTTCGTCTGCTGGTAGTGCTCCAGCATCATGCGGTGGTTCTCGCGTCCGATGCCCGACTGCTTGTAGCCGCCGAAGGCCGCGTGGGCCGGGTACGCGTGGTAGCAGTTCGTCCAGACGCGGCCCGCCTGGATCGCCCGGCCCGCGCGGTAGGCCGTGTTCGTGTCGCGGGTCCACACGCCGGCGCCGAGACCGTACAGGGTGTCGTTCGCCGTGCGGATCGCGTCGTCGAAGTCCGTGAACGAGGTCACCGCCACCACCGGGCCGAAGATCTCCTCCTGGAAGACCCGCATCCGGTTGTCACCCTCGAAGATCGTCGGCTGGACGTAGAAACCACCGGCCAACTCACCGTCATGCTCGATTACCTGACCACCAGTCAGGATCTTCGCGCCCTCCTTCTGTCCGATCTCCAGGTACGACACGATCTTCCGCAGCTGCTCCGCCGACGCCTGGGCGCCGATCATCGTCGCGGTGTCCAGGGGGTGTCCCGGCACGATGAGTTCGGTACGGACGATCGCCGCCTCCATGAACTCGCCGTACTGTCCCCGCTGGACGAGCGCGCGCGAGGGACAGGTGCAGACCTCGCCCTGGTTCAGGGCGAACATCGTGAAGCCTTCCAGCGCCTTGTCCCGGAAGTCGTCGTCCGCCGCCCATACATCGTCGAAGAAGATGTTCGGCGACTTGCCGCCCAGCTCCAGTGTCACCGGCTTCAGGTTCTCGGCGGCGTACCCCATGATCAGCCGACCGGTCGCCGTCTCGCCCGTGAACGCGACCTTGGCGACCCTGGGGGAGGACGCGAGCGGCTTGCCCGCCTCCTCGCCGAAGCCGTTGACGATGTTCAGGACGCCCGGCGGCAGCAGATCGGCGACCAGGCCCAGCCAGAAGTGCACCGACGCAGGGGTCTGTTCGGCGGGCTTGAGGACCACGGCGTTTCCCGCCGCCAGCGCCGGAGCGAGCTTCCAGACCGCCATCAGGATCGGGAAGTTCCAGGGGATGATCTGCGCGACCACGCCCAGCGGCTCGTGGAAGTGGTACGCCACGGTGTCGTCGTCGAGCTCGCTGAGCGTGCCCTCCTGCGCCCGCAGCACCCCCGCGAAATAGCGGAAGTGGTCGATCGCCAGCGGAATGTCGGCGGCGAGCGTCTCCCGGACGGGCTTGCCGTTGTCCCAGGTCTCCGCGACGGCCAGCGCCTCCAGGTTGGCCTCCATGCGGTCCGCGATCCGCAGCAGCACCGAGGCACGCTCCGCCGGGGCCGTACGCCCCCACGCGGGGGCCGCCGCGTGTGCCGCGTCCAGGGCGAGCTCCACGTCCTCGGCGGTGCCGCGCGCGATCTCCGTGAAGGGGCGGCCGTCGACCGGGCTCGGGTTCTCGAAGTAGCCGCCACGTGCCGGGGCGACGTACGCGCCGCCGATCCAGTGGTCGTAGCGGGCCTCGTACGACATGAGGGCGCCCTCGGTGCCGGGAGCGGCGTAACGGGTCATGAACATGGCCTCCCTGGGTGGCGCCGGCCGTCCCTGGCCCGCGCTCACCGGCGAGTGTGCGGTCCCGGACGTTGCAAGAGGGTTGCGCCTGAGGTGAGTTCGGCCTCGAGGGAGTCGAGCCGGGCCCGCACGGGGGCGAGCCGGTCCGCCGGTACGGCCGCGCAGAGCGCCCGCCAGACCACCACGTCGTCCTCGCCCCACGCGCTGTACGCCCAGTCGGCGAGCAGCCCCGGATCGCCCCGGCCCACCAGTGCCGCCCGCACGCGGCCCGCGAGGCGTTCCCGGAGCCGTACCACCGCGGGGGCGCGGGAGCCGGGCAGCAGCGGACCCGCGTACCCTCCGGCCGCCGCCGCCACGGCCCCCGAGGCCAGCCGCCGGTCCACCGCCGCGAAGTCGGCGTCCACCACGCCCACCAGCCGGTACGGACGCGAGCGCAGCACCTCCGGCCCCAGGACGGAACGCAGCCGGGACAGCTCCGCCCGAAGGGTCACCGGGGTCACCGACTCGTCCTCGTAGAGCAGCGTGAGGAGTTCCTCGCCGCCCACCCCCTCCGCGCGGTGCGCGAGCACCACCACGATCTCGCTGTGCCGTCGGCTCAGCCGCGTCCGGCGCCCGTCGACCGACAGCACGGCCTCGTCCCGGCCGAGGGCCGTCAGACGCAGCCGCCCCGGCTCGGGGGCGGGCCCCGCGAGGGCCAGGTGTGATTCCGCCGCCCGCGCCACCGCCTGGACGAAGCCCAGACTGTGCGGATGCGCGAGCCCACTGCCGCCCGTGATGTCGACCGCGCCGAGCACCCGTCCGCTGTGCGGATCGTGCACCGGGGCGGCGGCGCAGGTCCACGCGCGCACCGGATGCCGGAAGTGCTCGGCGGCGACCACCTGCACGGGCCGGTCCACGGCGAGCGCGGTGCCGGGCGCGTTCGTTCCCGCCGCCGCCTCCGACCAGCGGGCCCCGGCGACGAAGTTCATCCGCCGCGCCCGGCGCAGCGCGGAGGGATGCCCCTCGACCCACAGCATCCGCCCGGCCGCGTCGCAGACCGCCACCAGGTGCTCCCCGTCCGCCGCGTACGCGCCCATCAGCTCACGGACCACCGGCATCGCGGCGGCCAGCGGATGCGCGTCCCGGTGCGCGGCCAGCTCGTCCCCGTCCAGTTCGATCCGCGCGGCCCCGTCCTGGCTCACGCGCGCGCGTGCCGAGCGCCGCCACGAGGCGGCGACCAGGGGGCGCAGCCGCTGGGCACCCGTTCCACCGGTCCCGGTGACGAGCCGGAGGCTCTCGGAGTCCGGGGGTGTGCCGTCGGGTCCGAGGGGCGGGTGGCTTCCGGGGCCCGGATTCCCCGGGTCCGGGCCTCTGGCGCCCGGCCCCCGCCCTGTCCCCGTGTCCGTCCGCCCTGCCATCCGCGTACCGCCCAACTCGGCCTCCTCGTCGAGGTCGTCCCGGCCCGTCGCGCTCATCGTCGTGCGGGCGCGAGCCGCCGACAAGCTCCTCGACGGCCAGGCGGTGGGCGGGTGTCCGGGACTCGCCCCTGCTGAGGGTGCGATGTGACGGGTGTGCCGGAGGGGGCTCTTCCGGGAGTCGGCCGGAAGTCGGTCGGGCGCCGGTCGGGCGGCGCCCAGATGCCAGTCGGTGGCCGACCGGGAGCGCCCCGGGAGTGCCCCGGCCGCCCGTGCCCGGACTCGACCGGGACTTGTTCGTGAGTCGGCCGGAAGAGCACGGACCACGCCGGGACGGTCCCCTGCCTGTGAGCCTCCGCCTTGCCGTCCTTCCGTCGTCGCCCGCGCGGAATCCCCGCCGGGCCGAAGGCCGTTCGGCTTGTACGGGACATACGGCAACGGGGCGTACGGCATACGGGGTGTACGGCTCCGCCCGGCTCGTGCGCGAGTCGGCCCACCGAGGCCGACGTGCGCCTGCGCGGCGGGACTCGCGGGGGCGGCACCCCGTACGTGAGCGCCCGCCCAGGGACGACCCCACCCGCCCTCCGGTCGACGCTCTTGTGCGTTCTTCGTCTGATTCACCACCGCCCCCGGCCGCCCTCCGTCATGCTCACGTACAGTGGGGCCGGGCCGTGACTGGCGCTTGAGGTGGATCACCACCGGGGAGCGGCCCGGCGGGACCGCGCCCGGTGCGGCGCCCGTCCTCATGCCGTGCGCCTGGGCGAAGCACCGGTCAGCCACGACGCCCAGGAGTTGCCATGTCCACCAGCACCGCCGCCCTCATGGACGGTACGGCCCTCGCTCGCCGCACGGTCGAGGAGACCGCAGCCCGCGCCTCCGAGATCACCCGCCGCACCGGCGTCACCCCCTGTCTCGCGACGGTCCTCGTCGGCGCGGACCCGGCCTCCGTGACGTACGTGAAGATGAAGCAGAACCGGTGCGCCAAGGCCGGAATCCGCTCCCGGCACGTCGAACTTCCCGCCGCCACCACGACGGAGGAGCTGGTCGCCGCGATCAGCGCGCTCTCCGCCGACCCCGAGGTCCACGGCATCCTGCTCCAGCACCCCGTCGGCCCGCACATCGACGAGCGCGCAGCCTTCGAGGCGATCGCCCCGGAGAAGGACGTCGACGGTGTGACCATGGCGTCCTTCGCGGCCATGGGCTTCGGCCTGCCGGGCTTCGTCTCCTGCACGCCGGGCGGCATCATGCGCCTCCTCGACGCGTACGACGTCGACCCGCGCGGCAAGCGGGCCGTCGTGGTCGGCCGCAGCGCGATCCTGGGCAAGCCCGCCGGACTGCTCCTGCTCGGCCGGGACGCCACCGTCACCTACTGCCACTCCCGTACCGAGGACCTCTCGTCCGTGGTCCGGGAGGCCGACATCCTCGTGGCCGCCGTCGGCCGGCCCCGCTTCATCAAGGGCGCCGACATCAAGCCCGGTGCCGTCGTCGTGGACGCCGGGTACAACCCGGGCAACATCGGCGACGTCGACTTCGCCTCGGCCTCCGAGCGGGCCTCGCTGATCACCCCGGTCCCCGGCGGTGTCGGCCCGATGACCATCGCCGTGCTCCTCGCCCAGACGGTCGAGGGCGCGGAGCGTCAGTTGGGGCTGCAGGCCGGGTGAGGGAAGGGCGGGCGCAGGGGAGGCGGTGGGCCGGGGTACGGTCGGCGATCGTCACGGTTCTGTACGCGCGCGGCGCGGTGGTCGAGAGAGCCGAAAAGCAGTGGCCGCGAGGCCGCCGACGGGCGAACCTGGACGGTGTGTCCCACCCGTCTACCGCCACTCCGCCGACCGCCACCCCGTCACCGGACCACGAGCCGACCGCGTCCGGGACGCCCGATCCGGGAGAACCGCCCGTGTCGGGTGGGCCGCTGGTGCGGGGTGGATCGTTCGAATCGCCCGAGTCCGTACCTCCGCACGAGCGCGGTCCAGACCGCCCGGACGTGCCCGTACGCCCGCGTGAGCCCGTACCCGTACCGCCGCACGAGCGTCGGTCCGTCCGGCCGGGCGATCCCGTGTTCGTACCCCCGCACGAGTCCGTGGCCGATTCGACGGCTGCCCTCGGGACCGTCCCCGGGTCCGCAGCCGTCCACATGACCGCTCCCGTATCCGCAGCCGTCCCTGGCGCCGCCCCCGCGTCCGGGGAGGACTCCGAGTGGTCCGCCCGGCTCACCCGGTTCGGCAAGCCCTGGCCCGGTCCGGCCGCCCGGCGCGCCCACCGGTTCGGCGTGCCGGTCGTACCGATGCTGGTGGCCGGTCTCGTGGCGGCGGCCCTCCTGACCGTCAGGGGAGAGGCCGGGCAGGAGACACGGCTCGAAGGGCGACCGGGGGACCCGTCCGCCGTCTCCGACGAGGGCCGGAGCACCGGGTCGCCGTACGGAGAGCCGGGGACACTCGGCGGAACGCGGTCGGACGACGCCACGCCCCTGGCCGACACGCCGGCATCCGGGACGTCGCTGCTCGACACGCCCGACACACCCACCGCCGGAACGCCTTCGTCCGCGAGGTCCGCACCGGGCACCCCGGGGGACGGCGGACCATCGGGAACCTCCACCCCCACCGGCCGGACCACGACCCCGAAGCCCTCCCGCACCGGGGTCGGCACCCCGGCGCGCCGCCCGACGTCGGCCGCGCCGCCGACCGGCGACCGGCCCGGCGGCGCGCCCGTCTCCTTCGAGCACCTGCGCGTCGGGGACTGTTTCGACATCGACCGCGCCACGCCGGGCACCGCGCTGCGGCGCGCCTGCGACAGGCCGCACCACGCCGAACTCGTCGCCCGGCCCCGCCTGACCGGCCGCTACGCCACCGACCAGGCGATCCGGGAAGCGGCCACCCAGCTGTGCCGCGCACCCCTGAGCCGCAAGGCCGCACGACAGCCGCTCGGCACCCGCTGGACGACCTTCGTCCAGTACCCGTACCGCACCAGCCACCTCCTCGGCTCGGTGCACGCGGCGTGCAGCCTGGCAGCCCCCTCGGGCGACCGGTTCAGCCACCGGCTCCGGTAGCGGCCCCCGCCGCGAAGGCGGTCGCCAGGGCCGTCGCCGGATCACGGTCCGCCGGACCCGCCGGGGACCAGCGCGCACCGGACTTGGCGTACGGCCACCAGCGGCCGTCCTCGCCGAGCCGCACCTGCGCGTCGGTTCCCACCGCCGTCCACCGCGCGCCCCCGGCCCGTCGCAGCGACGGCCGGTCGTCGTCCTCCCAGGACTCCGCGAGCCGTTCCCCGGCCCGCGCCAGTGCCCCGGCGTCCGGCGTCCACTCCTCCTCCAGTACGGCGAGACCGGCGGCGGCGCCGAACCGCCACGCGCGCGTGGCCAGGTCCAGTTCCGCCCGGGACCGGCCCGAACCGGTGGCGAGCCGTGCCGTGATCCACGGCACGGGGGAGTCCGCCGCGAGCCGCACCGCGTCCTGCGAGACCGTCAGCGAGGGCTGGACGCGCACCGCGCCCGAGCCGTCCCGGGGGGACGCCGTCCCCGCCCCGAGCGCCTCGGCCAGCAGCCGGAGCGCGCGGGCCGCCGCGTCCGCGGCCAGGAACTCCAGGGCCGAGGGGTCCACCCCCGGCTCCGGGTCGGTCTCGGTGTCGAGCGACGGCGGTCCTCCCGGCACGTCCGGGACGACCGGAGGCGCGGGCAGCGGCGGCAGGAGGAACCCGTCCGCGTACGCCTCCTCCGCCGACACGCCCGGCATCCCGCCGAAACCCACGGCGCGGTCCGCACCCGGCGTGTCGTCACCGGGGCCGCCGCGTGCCGCACGCGAGGCGCTGCGGGCCTGGAGCTCGTCCACCAGGGCGCGTTCGCCGCGTCCGCGCAGGAGCAGCAGGACGAAGGGGTCCTCGTCGAGCAGCCGCGCCACCTGGTAGCAGAGGGCCGAGGTGTGCGGGCAGTGGTCCCAGGCCTCGCAGCCGCACTCGGGGTCGAGGTCGCCGATCCCCGGCAGCAGGTCGAGCCCCGCCGCCGCCGCGTCCTCCACGAGGTGCGGCGGCATCTCCCGGTCGAGGAGCGCCGCGATGTGTCCCGCGCTGTCCACGGCGAGGTCCAGGAACCGGTCCCACTCCTCGTCCGTGAACTCCCGCACCAGGACGTCGCTGCGGTGCGCCGTGCCGTCGCGGTCCTTGACCACGGCCGTGATCCGGCCGGGCCGCACCGACACGGCGCCCACCGCCCCCGCCCGCGCGTTCCGGCGGCCCGCCTTGAGCTGCTGGCCGTCCAGCGCGGTGTCCTCAAGGGCCTGGAGCCACGCCCGGCCCCACCAGGTCCGGGTGAAGCCGCCGCCGCGCGCGGCCGGCAGCGCCGCGAAGGTGCGTTCCTCGTCCCCGTGTGCGTATCCGGTCATCGTCCGTCCCCCCGCAGTCGTACGAGCTCCGCCAGTTCGGCGTCGGTCAGTTCGGTCAGCTCCGACGGCGCGTCGCCGCCCGTGCCGAGGACGGAGTCGGCCAGTTCCCGCTTCCGGTCGAGCATCGCCGCGATCCGGTCCTCGATCGTGCCCTCGGCGATCAGCCGGTGCACCTGGACCGGCCGGTCCTGGCCGATGCGGTACGCGCGGTCGGTGGCCTGGGCCTCGACGGCCGGGTTCCACCAGCGGTCGTAGTGCACCACGTGCTCCGCGCGGGTGAGGTTGAGTCCGGTGCCCGCCGCCTTGAGGGAGAGCAGGAAGACCGGCACCTCCCCGTCCTGGAAGCGGGCCACCATGGCCTCCCGTTCGGCCACCGGGGTCCCGCCGTGCAGGAACTGGGTCCGCACGCCCCGGGCAGCCAGATGGGTCTCCAGCAGTCGGGCCATGCCGACGTACTGGGTGAAGACGAGCGTGGCGGCGCCCTCGGCGAGGATCGTGTCGAGGAGTTCGTCGAGCAGTTCCAGCTTGCCCGAGCGTCCCGCGATCCGGGGACGATCCTCCTTGAGGTACTGCGCGGGGTGGTTGCAGATCTGCTTGAGGCCGGTCAGCAGTTTCACGACGAGCCCCCGCCGTGCCATGCCGTCGGCCTCGGAGATGGCCGCGAGCGTCTCGCGCACGACCGCCTCGTACAACCCGGCCTGTTCCGGTGTCAGGGAGACGGCCCGGTCGGTCTCCGTCTTCGGCGGCAGTTCCGGCGCGATGCCGGGGTCCGACTTGCGGCGGCGGAGCAGGAACGGGCGGACGAGCGCGGCGAGCCGTTCGGCCGCCGCCGGGTCCCTGCCGCCCTCCACGGCGGCGGCGAACCGGGTCCGGAAGGCCCCCAGACCGCCGAGCAGCCCCGGGGTGGTCCAGTCGAGGATCGCCCACAGCTCGGAGAGGTTGTTCTCCACCGGGGTCCCGGAGAGCGCCACGCGCGCGCGTGCCCCGATGGTCCGCAGCTGCCGGGCCGTCGCCGAGTACGGGTTCTTGACGTGCTGGGCCTCGTCCGCGACGACGAGTCCCCAGGTCCGTCCGGCGAGCCGCGCCGCGTCGAGCCGCATGGTGCCGTACGTGGTGAGCACGAATCCGTCGCCGGGGAGGTAGTCGAGGCCCCGGGCGGCGCCGTGGAAGCGCCGTACCGGAGTGCCCGGCGCGAACTTCTCGATCTCCCGCTGCCAGTTGCCCATGAGGGAGGTCGGGCAGACGACGAGCGTGGGGCCCGCGGTGTCCGGCTCGGACTGCCGGTGCAGATGCAGGGCGATCAGGGTGATGGTCTTGCCGAGTCCCATGTCGTCGGCGAGACAGCCTCCGAGACCGAGGGAGGTCATCCGGTGCAGCCAGTCGAGCCCGCGCAGCTGGTAGTCGCGCAGGGTCGCGGCGAGCGCGGCGGGCTGGGCGACCTCGGTCCTGGTGCCCTCCGGCGCGGCGATCCGTTCCCGCAGCCGTTCGAGCCACCCGGTCGCCGCCACCGGGACCGGGCGCCCGTCGATCTCGGCGGTGCCGGTGAGGACGGCCGAGAGGGCGTCCACCGGGGTGACCTTGCGGTCCTGCTGGGCACGGGCCCTGCGTACCTCCGCCGGATCGACGAGCACCCAGCGGTCGCGCAGGCGCACCAGAGGCCGCCCGGCCTCGGCGAGACGGTCCAGCTCGGCGCGGGTCAGCTCCTGGTCGCCCACGGCGAAACGCCAGTGGAAGCCGAGCAGGGCGTCGGCCGAGAGGAAGGAGGGGAACGACGCCGAGGAGGCGGCCGAGGGGAAGCCACCCCCGGTGTCCCCGGTGCCTCCGGTGTCCCTGGTGTCTCCGGCGTTCCCGCGCGTGCCGGGCGTGTCGGTCGCGCCCGGCGTGTCGGAAGCGGGCCTCCCGGCGCCTTCCGGGACCGCTCCGGTCGGCTGTTCCCCGCCGTCCACCGGGCCGATGACCGCGCTCGCGGTCAGCCGGTCGGTGAGTTCGCGCGGCCAGTGCACCTGGACACCGGCCGCCGTCAGGGCCGGACCCGCCCGGCCCAGTAGTTCCGTGACCTCCTCGTCGGCGAGTTCGACGGTGTCGGGCACCGCCGCCGTCAGGAGCGGCGCGAGCGGCGGCCAGGCACGCGCGGCGCGCCGCAGCGAGAGCAGGGCGTCCATCCTGGCCCTGGGGCCGAAGGCGGTCGCGGTGCGCCCGGTGCCCGCCCACACCTCGGCCGCGTCCGCGACCAGCGTCGGGTCGGCGACGTCGTGCAGCTGCAGAACGGCCCGGAAGGCGGGCGCCTCGCTCGACCCGGCGGTGAACCCGGGGAGTTCGAGCCGCAGCGAGAGCCGCACACCGGCGTCGTGCACGGCCGCCACGTCGGCGGCCCACGCCCGGTGCTCGGGCACGGCGACCGGCGTGTCCGCCGCGAAGGCGGGCCCGCCCGCCGCGAGCGGAGCCGCCGGAGTGCGGGGCAGACAGTCCGCCACGGCGTCCACGAAGGCGCGCAGGAGCGCCTCCGGTGCGGGGAGGAGCAGAGCCCCGGCCCCGGACGCCCGTCCGTCCGTCGCCGCCAGCGGGACGGCGTGGGCCGTGGGAGGCATCGACGCGGCGAGCGTGCGCAGTTCCGCCAGTTCGCCGGGGCCGAGCGGCCCGGCCCGCCAGGCGTCGTGGTCGCCCGGGGTGAGGCCCGGCAGGAGTAGCCCACGGGCGACGAGCCCGAGGCCGAGCAGCGAGGCCGCACCCCAGAAGGCGGCGGCGGGCGAGGCACCCTCCGTGAACCGGGCCCGGGTGAGCAGCGGCAGGGCGTCCCGTACGGGAAGGGTGTACGCGGGAACGGTCACGGCCCGCAGCTCCGCACCGTCCACCACGGTGAGTTCGGCGGACCCGTGCGGGAGTTCCGGGAGCGGCTCGCCGTCCGTCGACCAGAACGCGATCCGGCCCGCGCGGGGCGGATCGGCGGGGAGGAAGACGGCGGCGTGGCGGGCGAGCATCCCGGTTGATTCACGAGTCGGTTTGAGAGTCGATTCGCGAGTCGGTTCGAGAGTCGATTCATGAGTCGGTTCACGAAGGGAGCCGGGGGCGGTTTCACGAGCGGGTTCGCGGGCCGAATCGTCAAGTCCGTACGACAGCGACAACACATTCCTCAAATTTGACTACCTGAATACTGAGCGGCCGAGGATACCTCGCCGAGCCGCTCCCGCATACAGCATGGGCATGTGATCAGGGACACAGGGGATCGGGGTGGGGGTCGCCCCACCCCGGCCCCCCGGTGCGCCCCCGGCGCGGGCCGGGTGGTGACGCCATGGCCCGGCCCGGCCGCTCCTCCGTACGTTCTCGGTGGGCACCCGACGGCCGATGCGCCACCGCACGACGGCCGCCCACCGCGCCCCAGCCGCCCCAGAGAACCCGGAGCCCCGCCATGTCCCAGGCAACCGTCCCGCCACCGGCCGTCGCCCCCTCCCCGGCGCCCGCCCGCACCCGGGGCGGCAGCGAGTTCACCCCGCTCCTGCGCGTGATCAGGGAACAGGGCCTCCTCCAGCACCGCCCCGGGTGGTACGCCCGTGGCATCGCCGTCAACCTGATCGGCATCGCCGCCGTGGTCGCCGGACTCGCCCTGACCGGACCCTCCTGGTGGGCCCTGCCGCTCGCCGCGCCCCTCGCCCTGCTCTCCGCCCGAATCGCCTTCGTGGCCCACGACGCCGGCCACGCCCAGATCACCGCGAACCGCAGGGCGGGGCGGATCATCCAGCTCGCGCACGCCAACCTCCTGCTGGGCATGAGCCGCGAGTGGTGGAACGACAAGCACAACCGCCACCACGCCCACCCCAACCACCTCGACAAGGACCCGGACGTCGCCGCCGACATCCTCGTCTTCGCCGAGCACCAGACCACCGGCCGGACCGGAACGCGCGGCTTCCTCACCCGCCACCAGGCCCTGCTCTTCTTCCCCCTGACGACCCTGGAGGGCATCGCGCTCAAGGTGTACGGAGTGCGGTCGCTGCTCGCACAGGACGGACCCTGCCGCACCCGGCGCGAGCGACTCGTCGAAGGCGGACTGCTCCTGGCCCACTTCCTGGGGTACGCCACCCTGCTGCTGACCCTCCTCACCCCGGCCCAGGCCCTCGTCTTCGCCCTCCTCCACCAGATGCTGTTCGGCGTCCACCTGGGCATGGCCTTCGCCCCCAACCACAAGGGCATGGACCGGCCCGACGAGCATCCCGACAGCGACGACTGGGGCCACCTGCGGCGCCAGGTGCTCACCTCGCGCAACATCCGGGGCGCCACGCTGACCGACTGGTTCCTCGGCGGACTCAACTACCAGGTCGAGCACCACCTCTTCCCGAGCATGCCCCGCCCGCACCTGCGCCTCGCCCAGCCGGCCGTCCGGGCCCACTGCGCGGCGCTCGGGGTCCCGTACACGGAGACCGGCTTCGTGGACTCATACCGTCAGGCCCTCGGCCATCTGCACGAGGTGGGCGCGCCCCTGCGTTCCGAGGGCACGGAGTAGGGTCGAAGGAGATCACGCACGATGTGATCATCGGATCGGTGGCCGCTGTGCCGGTGCACCGGCACGGGACGGCGGAGACCCCGCCGGACAGCGGAGAAGGGGAACTCCTCGCCATGAGCGACGCCACGGTCACCACGGTCAGCAGCAACGACACCTACGCGTTCACCAAGCCCAACCGGGAACGCATCACCCTCGTCGCCGGGCTCGGCGTGGAGGGCGACGTCCACGCGGGCGTGACCGTCAAGCACCGCTCCCGGGTCGCCCAGGACCCGACCCGGCCCAATCTGCGCCAGGTCCACCTCATCCACGCCGAACTGTTCGACGAGGTCGCCGAAGCGGGCTTCGAGGTTGCCCCGGGCGACCTCGGCGAGAATGTCACCACCCGGGGCATCGACCTCCTCGGCCTGCCCACCGGCACCCGCCTGCACCTCGGCGCCGAAGCCGTCGTCGAGGTCACGGGACTGCGCAACCCCTGCGCGCAGATCGACGGCTTCCGGCACGGACTCCTCAAGCGGGTCGTCGGCCGCGACGAGAACGGCGGGATCGTCCGCAAGGCCGGGATCATGGGCGTCGTCCTCACCGGCGGCGACATAAGGCCCGGCGACCCGATCCGCGTCGAACTGCCCGAGGGCCCGCACCGCCCGCTGGAGAAGGTCTGAGCCCGGACTCGGGACCCGCGCGGCCCGGCACCGGCCCCGGGCGGACGCCGGGTCAGTCCTCCAGGGAGCAGGAACCGACCGGATCACCGTGCGCGGGCTTTTCGATCGTCCGGTCGGCGGGCGGCCGGGTACCCCTCTCGACCCAGCGCGTCAGCGCGTCGAACGCCGAGCGGTAGCACGGCAGTATCGGCCGCAGCCGGTCCGGGAACGTGTCGTACAACCCGTCGGCGTGTGTGCCGCCCCGGACCGTGTAGTACCGGTGCAGCCCGCCCCGCCCCCGACCGTCGATCATCCGCGCGTACACGTCGGAGCCGGTGGTGATGGGCAGCAGGGTGTCCAGGTCTCCGTGCAGGGTGATCAGCGGCCTGCCGATCCGGCCCGTCAGCGCCACCTTCGCCACCGCCCGGTGGACGGCCGCCGGACGCGCCGCGTAGTCGTACGAGGCGTCCGACGCGCAGGGCGCGAGGATCTGCTCCGCGGTGCCACCGGCCGTCGCACCGGGACACGCCGGATCGTACGAGGGATCGAACTCGGCCCGGAAGATCTTCTGCGTCAGACCCCAGTAGACCTTCTCGTGGTACGGCCACAGGAACCGCGACCCCGGCGCGAATCCCGCCCCGATCAAATCCTCGTCGGTGGCCCGCCCCAGCGACCTGGCGACCGTCACGGGCAGACCGGTGAGGAGGTTCGGACCGTGTGACGTCCACAGCACGCCCTCCCAGTCCACCCCGCCGTCGTACAGCTCGGGCCGGTTCTCCAGCTGCCAGCGCGTCAGATAGCCGCCGTTGGAGATCCCCGTCATGTACGTCCGCGCGGGCGTCCGGCCGTACCGCTGCCCTACGGCCCGCTTCGCGGCCCGGGTCAGTTCGGTCACCCGGCGGTTCCACTCGGCCACCGCGTCACCCGGCTCCCGGCCGTCGGTGAAGAAGTCGGGTCCCGTGTTGCCCTTGTCGGTGGCGGCGTACGCGAAGCCCCGGGCGAGGACCTGGT
Organism: Streptomyces sp. NPDC101490; assembly: GCF_044767145.1. Taxonomy (NCBI): domain Bacteria; kingdom Bacillati; phylum Actinomycetota; class Actinomycetes; order Kitasatosporales; family Streptomycetaceae; genus Streptomyces; species Streptomyces sp. NPDC101490. The sequence continues at coordinate 246,311 of NZ_JBIWNI010000008.1, read as the reverse complement.
CCGAGATCAGCGCGTCCGTGGAGTACTGGCGTCGGTTGCCCGGCGCGCCCGTGACGACCAGACCGCCGTTCCAGCGGTCGGGCAGCCGGATCACGAACTGCGCGTCGTGCGCCCAGCCGTGGGTGGCGTTGAGACGGGAGTCGTCGGGGAAGTACCCGTCGATCTGCACCCCCGGCACCCCCGAGGGGTTACGGGTCCCCCGCGCGGCCAGACCCGCCTGGTCCGCCATGTCGGTGTACGGGGTTCCGGCGAGACCCGCGGTCGTCAGGTCGTCCAGACAAGCGGACCGCTGGTGCTCGGCGCCGGGCACCCGGAGCCGTTCCTGCCGGGCACAGTGCCCGTCGGCCCGGTCCCACGCCCCGGCGGGACTCGCGGGGCCGAGGACGGTGACCCCGGTCAGGAACGCGACGAGCAGGGAGACGCCCGGAAACAGGCGCATGGTGGACCTCCGGTGGTACGGAAAGGGGCGCGGCGCCACATCGTGCGGCGTGCACCCACCACCGGGCCATGGGTTGAGCCCCCATGCCGGGGAGGGGGTTTGTGGGGTGCGATGACTCCTCTGAGCGAAGACGGACGGCAGACGGGGGACGGGGAGCACCGGGCTGGGACTGGGTGCTGGGAACTGAAAGTGGGAGCCGGGTTGGGGAGTCCGGCCCGGCCACCGGAAGCCACGACTGTGGGGTGGGGTGGGGTGGGGGAGCGGGAAGCCGGGGGGCGGGAGTCGACTGCGGGGAGGGGAACCAGGTCAGGGCGGCCCGTGGAGCCGGGACGGGGGCCCGGTCCGGAGGTCGGTGAGGCCGGGCCGGAACCCGGCTCCGGGAGGTCGTTTCAGGACGGGCGCAGCGCCATCGCGTCGAGTCGTGCGAGGAGCGAGGGCAGCCGGGCTCCCCGGGCCACCGGGAGCACCTGGCGGGGGAGTTCGTCGAGGAGGACGAACGCCATGTCGTCGGTCCGGGCCACCAGCGACCACCCCGGCCCGTCGGCCCGTAGCGTCCGCCCGCCTCCGGCGGCCCCCGCGTCGGACCGCACCCGGCCGACCGGGGGTGGGTCCTCCAGGTAGCCGCGGAGCTGGTCGAGCGCCCTGCGGACCCCGTCGTAGGGATCGGTGGCGGGGACGAGGGCGGAGCCCTGGGTGACGGGACCGGACCCGGTCGCGGCGGAGTCCGACGGTCCGGACCGGGCTCCGGGAGGCGTGCGCGAGAAGTCGGGGCGGGCCCCGTCGAGTGCCCCGGGACCGGCAGCGGCCGGGGCGGTGGCCCCGGCATCGCCGCCGTCGGCGGGCACGGGCGGCCCGAGCGTTCCGTCGTCGGCGACCTGCGCCCGCCAGGCCGACCACTGGCGCGCCACCTCGTCGGCCCCCGTACGGCGCTGCGCCGGACCCCACTCGTCGTCGCGCGGTGGCGTCAGCGGGGGCGGATCACCCTCCTCCGGTGCCGGGTCGTGCGGCGCGGGCACGCCCGGCGCGCGGGTCGCCACGGGGAGCGGCCAGCCCGGCAGTCCGGCGACGACCGAGTTCTCGTCGGGGGACAGGTCGTAGGCCATGCCGCAGTCCCAGGACGAGATGGCGACCGCGACCAGGGACACGTCGTCCACGACGACCGTCCACCGCGCCCCGAGCCCGTCCTGGCCGAACAGCAGCCCGTATCCGTCCGCGTACGGCGCGAGCCCCAGCACGGCACAGGCCGCCGCGTAGTCGTCGCCGAGCACGCTCGGGAAGCGCGCGGGCGTCAGGAGCGCCGCGGTGAGCACGAACAAGGCGTCCGCGTCACCCGCGGCCTCGACGGTCCGGTCCGTCCCCGTCACGGCGGCCTCCCCTCTGGTGGTCGGCGCACCTTAACCAGTCAGTAGGGAGAGCTGTCCATAGTCCGGCGCGGTGACCTGTGTCGCCGCTCCGGACCCTTGCCCCGCGCGGAGATCAGGTCTCACCGGCCGGTCGCCGGGCCGGTTCCTCGCGGAGACCGAGCAGCGAACGCGCCACCGCGCCCGGTGCCTCGTTCCGCTCCCGGGCCAGCGCGAGCACCGCCCGGCAGGCCAGTTCGTTGACGCCGAACGACAGCATTCCCGGAGAGACCCGCCCCGCCGCCTCCTCGGCCCGCGCCGGATCGTTCTCGGCACACGCGGCCACGTACTCCGCCGCCGCCTCGAACAGGTTGTGCCCCTGCCGGGGCCGTACGGGCGCGGGCGCCTCGGCCCGTGGTGCGCTCCGGGCGGACGGAAGGAGCCTGCGCAGTCCGTCGGGTATTCGTGCCACACCCCACCGCCTCTCCCGGGCACGACTGCCCGGCACCACCACCGTAGACAGTGAAGTGACCCGGCAGAAGGGCGCGTCGACGACAGACGCGGAAGAGCCGTTCCGTCAGCGGTAAGCGCTTGTGCCCTCATGGGTCGGCCCTGCGGCTGCCCGGGCTTCGGCGGGGTGTCCGTCCGCGGTGGCCGAAGGTTCCTCTCCACGGCCCCGCGCCGGCTCCCGTCGGAGATCATCCGCTCCAGCGCGGTCGTGCCCCGCGCCCGCCCTCGGACGGGTCGGCGCCCGCCGACTCGGCGCGCTGGGCCGTGCGCCCCGGCGCGCAGCGGGCGCACGGCGATGTCCCTCAGCCCTCGCGGACGGCCGTCGCCAGATAACGGGCGTCCTCGTCGACGTACCCCACGAGCCGCCAGCCCGCCTCGGCGAGCACGCGGCGGAGCCGGGGCTCCGCGCGCAGGTCGTCCGGGGAGATCTCGCGGCCGTGGCGCGCGGCGAGGGCGGCCCTGCCGATCGGGTGGAAGAGCACGAGGTGCCCTGCGGGCCGGACGGCACGGGCGAGCTCGCGCAGATCGGCGACGGGATCCGAGAGGTGGGAGACGAGCCCCGCCCCGAAGACCGCGTCCAGCGCGCCGTCCCGCACCGGAAGCCGCCCGACGTCCGCGCGCAGCAGGGCGGCGGAACCACCGGGTCCACCCCGTCCGGCCAGGACGGCCTGCTCCAGCATCTCGGGCGTGAGGTCGATGCCGAGGACGGTACCGGAGGGGCCGACGGCCGCCCGGAGCGGCGGGAGCGCCCGCCCGGTTCCACAGCCCGCGTCGAGCACCGCGTCCCCGGGGCGCAGACCGATCGACTCCACGGCGGCGGCGTACGCGGGGCCGTCGCCGGGGAACCGGGAGTCCCAGTGGGCGGCCCGGGAGCCGAAGAACTCTCGTACACGCGTGGGGTCATCGCTCATGGGCTCATGATCCCTCACCCCCAGGGAGGAACCCCCGGCGTTCATCCCGCCCGGAAGGATGAACGTTCTTCGTACACGTTCGAGCCCTGCCCGATCGTTACGGAACATCCTTCCGTCATATTCCAGCAGCTTTCGAAATGCGCCCCTGGTGCGCCCCCCGATGCGCCTAGCGTCCCTGACCCATGGGACACCTGGACCACGCCGCCCTCGGCTGGCTGACACCCGCACTCTCGTACGCCATGGCGTGCGTCGGCGCCGCCCTCGGCCTGCGCTGCACCGTACGGGCACGCGACACGACCGGCCGCTCGCGGCGGAACTGGCTGCTCACAGCGGCCTCCGCGATCGGAACCGGCATCTGGACGATGCACTTCGTGGCGATGCTCGGCTTCGGTGTGACCGGCACCGACATCCGCTACGACGTACCCCTCACCGTTCTCAGTCTCGTCGTCGCCATGGCGGTCGTCGGCGTCGGCGTGTTCGTCGTGGGACACGGGATGGACCGGCCGCGCTCGCTGTTGATCGGCGGACTCACCACCGGCGTCGGCGTGGCGAGCATGCACTACCTGGGCATGGCCGCCCTCCGGCTGCACGGCGAGATCCGGTTCGATCCGGTCCTCGTCGTGCTCTCCGTGGCCATCGCCGTCGTCGCCGCGACCGCCGCCCTCTGGGCGGCCCTCAACATCCACTCGCCCGCCGCCGTGGCCCTCGCCTCGCTCGTGATGGGCGCGGCCGTCAGCAGCATGCACTACACGGGCATGTTCGCCGTGCACGTCCAGGTGTCCCCCTCCGGCACCGGGCTCCCCGGGGCGACCGCCATGCAGTTCGTCTTCCCGCTCGCCGTCGGCCTCGGCTCCTACCTCTTCGTCACCGCGGCCTTCGTCGCCCTCTCCCCGACGGCCGAGGAACGGGCCGCCTACGCCTCCGCGGGACGCCTCACCGAACCCGACGAACGCGCCGTGGACGTCGCTCCTCCCGGCTTCCGTGCCCCGAGACCCGTCCGCGCGCCCACGCGCTGACCACGCCCGCAGGGGCTCCCGTACTCCCCGCGGAACCAACGCTCCAGAGCCAGCGACAGCCGGAACGAGGACCATGCGAACCTCCCGCACGACCAAGGACGCCGAGTCCCCGCCACCGCCGTCGGCGACAGCGCGCGGACGCCGCGCGCACGCCGGACCGTCCGCCGACGAACGACCCGCCGATGAGCCGCCCGCCGGGAAACGGCTCGCCGGGGCACCGGAGGAGCGCGCCTCGGTGTCTTCCGTGTCTTCCGTGTTTTCGGTGTCTTCGGCGTTTTCGGTGTCTTCCGGCGGCGCCCGTTCCCGCCCCTGGCCGGGGCACCACCGACTCCGCCCCCGCACCGTCCGCGCCAAGGTCGTCTCGCTGCTCCTCGTACCCGTGGTCTCGCTCCTCGCCCTCTGGGGCTTCGCCACCGTCACCACCGCCCAGGACATCGCCCGCCTCAGCCGGATCCAGCACATCGACGCCGGAATCCGCAGGCCCGTGGCCGCCGCCGTCGCCGCTCTCCAGGACGAACGGCGCGCCGCCGTCCGGCAGGTCGCGGCCCCCGCCACCACCCGTGCCGCCGAACTCAGGGACCGGGTCCGCCGCACCGACGAGGCCGTCGACCGGCTCCGTCTGGACGACACCCACACCGTGGGCGACTCCGGCGGTCTGCCCGAAGCCGTCGGCGCCCGGGTGTCCGCGTTCGTCGGCCGGGTCGAGGGCCTCGCCCGGCTCCGTACCGCCGCCGTCCGGGGACGGGCCGACTGGGACCAGGTGTACGAGGAGTACACGGCCGCCGTCTCCGCCGGATTCGCCGTCGGCGGCGCCCTCACCGGCTCCCAGGACACCGCACCGGGCTCCGACGCGCGCGTACTCCTGGAATTCGGCCGCGCGGGCGAAACGCTGTCCCGCGAGGACGCCCTCCTCACCTCCGCCCACCTCACCGGCCACCTCGGCGGGGCGCACCTGCGCGCCTTCACCGGAGCCGTCGACACCCGCCGTACGCTCACGGGCCCGGCCGCCGCCGACCTGCCCCCGGCCGGGCGCGCCGCGTGGGCCGCGCTCGCCACCGGACCCGACCACACCCGGCTCACCCGCGCCGAGGACCGCGTCCTCGCGGCAGCCCCCGGACGTCCCGCCGCACGCGCCGTCACCCCGGCGGAGTGGGACGGCGCCGTCACCGCCGTACGGAACGGACTCGCCGCGATCGAGACCCGGGCGAGTGCCGCCGACCGCACCGACCCCCTGACCGGCGGCTTCCTCAGCACCGGCGGTACGGCGGTGCTCCTCGGCCTCGCCGCGGTCGCCGCCTCCCTCGTCATCTCCGTACGGATCGGCCGCGGCCTCGTCGTCGAACTCGTCAGCCTCCGCAACACCGCACTCGGCATCGCCATGGGCAGGCTCCCCGCCGCCATGCGCCGCCTGCGCGCGGGCGAGCGGATCGACGTCCACGCCGAGGCACCCCCAGGTCCCGCCGCCCAGGACGAGATCGGCCAGGTCGGCCAGGCCCTCACCACCGTCCACCGGGCGGCCCTGTCCGCCGCCGTCGAACGCGCGGAACTCGCCGACGGCATCTCCGGTGTCTTCGTCAACCTCGCACGCCGCAGCCAGATCCTCGTCCACCGCCAGCTCAATCTCCTGGACACCATGGAGCGGCGAGCCGACGACCCCGACGAACTCGGCGACCTCTTCCGGCTCGACCACCTCACCACCCGGATGCGCCGCCACGCCGAAAGTCTGATCATCCTCTCCGGCGCGGCCCCCGGCCGTGCCTGGCGAACCCCCGTCCCCCTCGTCGACGTCGTCCGCGCCGCCGTCTCCGAGATCGAGGACTACGCGCGCGTGGAGCTGAACCGACTCCCCGAGACGACCGTGGCCGGCGTGGCCGTCGCCGACCTCACCCACCTCCTGGCCGAACTCATCGAGAACGCCGCCCAGTTCTCCCCACCCCACACCAAGGTCCGCGTCAGCGGCGAACCCGTCGGCAACGGCTACGCACTGGAGATCGAGGACCGGGGCCTCGGCATGGGCAAGGAGGCCCTCGCCGAAGCCAACGCGCGCATCACCCGGTCCGAGACCCTCGACCTCTTCGACAGCGACCGGCTCGGCCTCTTCGTCGTCAGCAGGCTCTCCTCCCGCCAGGACGTCAAGGTCCATCTGCGGACATCCCCCTACGGCGGCACGACGGCCGTGGTCCTCCTCCCCGCAGACCTGCTCCGAAGCGCCCCGCCGCACCCCGTGGACGACGTCCCCAGGGCGCCCCGGCCCCGCCGCGCCGCCGCGCCGCCGACGACGACCGGAGGGCACTCCGGACGTCCGTCCGGCAACCACCCTTCCGGACGTCCGTCCGGCAACCACCCCTCCGGTCCCGGGTGGCTGGGCGACCGTCACTCCGGACGCCACCCGGACGGCACCGGACCGTCAGGAGCCCCGCAGGACCCCCGCCCGGGGCCTTCCCCGGCCCGCCCGGCCGCCGTACCCGCACGCGTGCCGACGGACCCCGGCCCCGCGCCCGCCGGGGTCACCGCACTCCGTCCCCGCGGCCCCTCCGTACCACCGCCCACCCTCAGGACGACAGCGGCGGGACAACGACCCGATCCCACCACTCCCGTCACTCCCACCAGACCTGTCAGCCGCACGGACCATGACGGCCCCACCGGCCACGGCGCCCCGACCAGTCACGGGGGCCCCACCACCCACGACACCTCGGGGGGAGACCTGCCCCGGCGCGTACGACAGATGAACCTCGTCCCCCAACTGCGCGGACCTGCCGCGCCCGAACCGGGGCCCACGCCCTCCGCGGCCGACCCGCGCACCCCTGAGCAGGTCAGGGACCGGATGACGGCCTACCGGGAGGGCTGGCTGCGCGGCGGCGGACCGCCCCTCGGCAGCGCCCGCCCCCCGGCCACCGGCCGGCGCCCCCTCGACGACCGACACCCCGAAGGAGACCACGCATGATCGACCACGAGAGGATCTCGCCCCACCGGTCCAGCGAGCTCGACTGGCTCCTCGACGACCTCACCCGGAGGGTCCGGGAGGCGCACCACGCCGTCGTGCTCTCCGACGACGGACTCCCCGTCGGCGCGTCCGGCGGCCTCAGCCGTGAGGACGCGGAGCACCTGGCCGCCATCGCCTCCGGCTTCCACAGCCTCGCGAAGGGCGCGGGACGCCAGTTCCGCACCGGCACGGTCCGCCAGACCATGGTCGAGATGGACGACGGCTTCCTCTTCGTCGCGGCGGCGGGCGACGGCTCCTGCCTCGCGGTGCTCAGCTCCGCCGACGCGGACATCGGCCTGATCGCCTACGAGATGGCCCGTCTCGTCAGGCGGGTCGGCGAGCACCTGCACACCCCGCCGCGCCTCGCGGCCACCCCGCCCGCCGCGGGCTGACAGGGAGAGCGTCCGTGAACGAGGAGCACCCCGGCGGCGACCCGACCGCACCGGGCGGCCAGTGGTACGACGCCGACGCCGGACCGCTCGTCCGCCCGTACGCGATGACCGGCGGACGCACCCGCTCAGGGCCCGCCCACCTACGGTTCGACCTCATCGCCCTCGTCGCCGTGCGGGGCGAACCGCCCGGCCCCGCCGAGGAGTCCCGTCTCGGCCCCGAACACCGCTCGCTGCTCGCCCGGTGCCGGGCGGAGACGCGGTCCGTGGCCGAGCTCGCCGCCGACGCCGACCTGCCCGTCGGAGTCGTCCGGGTCCTCCTCGGAGACCTCCTCGCATCGGGCCTCGTACGCGTCGACGGACCCGTACCGCCCGCACAACTCCCCGCCGAAACGATCCTGAGGGACGTCATCCATGGCCTACGAGCGCTCTGACAGCAGCGGCACGGACGAGAGCGCGGACCCCGCCGGCCTCGCCCTGAAGATCCTGGTCGCCGGAGGCTTCGGCGTCGGCAAGACCACCCTGGTCGGCGCCGTGAGCGAGATACGCCCCCTGCGTACCGAGGAACGGCTCAGCCGCGCCGGTGCATCGGTCGACGACACCGGGGGAGTCGGCAGCAAGACGACCACGACGGTCGCCATGGACTTCGGCCGGATCACCATCCGCGCCGGACTCTCCCTCTACCTCTTCGGCACGCCCGGACAGGACCGCTTCTGGTTCCTGTGGGACGACCTGTCCCAGGGAGCGCTGGGAGCCGTCGTCCTCGCCGACACCCGCCGCCTGGAGGACTGCTTCCCGGCGGTCGACTACTTCGAGCACCGGAAGATCCCCTTCGTGGTCGCCGTCAACTGCTTCACCGGCGCGCGTGCCTATGGAGCCGCCGACGTCTCCCGCGCCCTCGACCTGGACCGGGGCACACCGGTCGTGCTGTGTGACGCGCGTGACCGGGACTCCGGAAAGGAGGTCCTCATCCGAGTCGTCGAGCACGCGGGCCGGGTCCACACGGCCCGCTTCCTGGACTCGGCGAACTGATCCGGTCCCGTCAGATCCGTCACCCCGTCACCCCGTCACCCTGCCGTGCCGTCACCCCGTCGTCCCGGTAGCCGTACGCCGTCAGGGAGCGCGCGTCGGCGTACGGGAGCACGCCCCGGCGGGCTTCCGCCCCCTCGACCGCCATGTCCCGCCGACACATGCCCCGCGAGGCCGTTCCGCCCCTGGATTCCGCGCCACGGGTCCGGGATTTCCCGCGGCACGCGCGGGCGTGGTGGGGTGCTTGCCCTGTTCACGACAGTGCGTAAGGCTTGCGGCGATACGGCTGACCACAGCGGTCCGGACCACGGGAGCCCGGCCCGCAGGGGACACACCAAGCAGGGGGAGGACCACTGATGGCGCTGGACAAGGGACTTGACTGGCTGCTCGACGACCTGACCCAACGCGTCGGGTTCATACGACACGCGTTGGTGCTCTCGAACGACGGCCTGGTGACGGGTGCGAGCAGCGGGCTCGCACGGGAGGACGCCGAGCACCTGGCAGCCGTCTCCTCCGGCCTGCACAGCCTCGCCAGGGGCTCGGGACGGCACTTCAGGGCGGGCAGGGCCCGCCAGACGATGGTCGAGTTCGACGAGGCGCTGCTCTTCGTCACCGCGGCGGGCGAGGGCAGTTGCCTCTGCGTGCTGAGCGCGGCAGAGGCGGACGTCGGTCAGGTGGCGTACGAGATGACCCTGCTGGTCAACCGGGTCGGCGAGCACCTCGCCGTGGAGGCGCGGCAGCCCGGCGGGCTGGGCGGAGGACCGTTCTGACCCACTGACAGGCCGTTGTCCACAGGCCGTTGTCCACAGGTCGTGCGGACATCGTGACTCTGAGTTACTTTCGTGGAGTGGGTCCGAGGGGCTCACGACACGAGGACACGGAGAAGCACGGGAGGGCCGCGGAATGACGGTGGACGAAGGGGTACGCACGGTGACACCGGGGCGGGCCGCGCAGGAACTGGAGCTGAGGCGCGAAGAGTTCCAGCTTGCGGTCCAGATCGGCCTGGTGAGGACGGTACCGGCGGGTGAGAGCGGGCGACGAAGGGTCGAGCACCGCGAGATCGACCGGCTCAAGGCCGCGCCCGACTTCCCCGCCGGACTGCGCGACCGGGTGAGGGCGGTCGGTACGGCCGAGGCGGCGGCGCTCCTGGCGATCACCCCGGAGCGCTTCACCCGGCTGGTCAGGACCGGACACCTCAATCCGGTGCGGTTCTCGCTGAACCGCTACCGGGCGGTCGTGTGGACCTACCTCGCCGAGGAAGTGGCCGAGTTCGGGCTCCTCTGCCCCGACCTGCTCACCGGGCGCCTGCCCCAGCGACTCCGCGACCGCCTCGTCGCCAACGAGGACCTGCGCCCCAGGAACTGGCGGGCCCGTCGGCTCGGAGCTCAGCTCCGCGCCACGGACGACCCGTGGGCCAAGGCCGCGGCCATCGCCGCGCTGCTCGACCCGGTGCAGGTGGCCGAGGTCGTCGACGACCCCTACGAACGACACCACCTCGACCGGCTGCGCCCGCCACCGCCACCGGGCCTGCCCCTGCGTGCCGTGGCGGCCCGGGACATCGGCGAGCGACTGACACGGGCCGACGACCCGGACGAGATCCTGTGGCACCGGCTGAGCCTGGCCCTGGCCCTGGACGAGGCCCGCACCGAGCGCGAGGCGCCACACCCGGGGGAGGGGGTCACGGGGAGCGAACGGAAACCGGCCCCGTGGGACACCGCCGCCGGATGGGACCGTGCGGTGAGGTGGACACCACCGGAGGCGCGGGACGCGATCGGACACCTCCGGACCGGCGCATCCGCTGGTCGGACGGGGGTACGGGGGCTCTCCGGGCCGTTGCCGCCGGGGACGCGGCAGCGACCGGGCGAGCGTCCGGGGACCCTGGGCTCTGCGGGTTCCCCGGGGACTTCGGAGACTCCAGGGGCTACGACGGCTCCGAGGCAGACAGGGCCCGGGGTGCCGCTGAGGGGGCCCGTGAACCGTGTTCCCGTGATGCCGCTCGCGGCCCAGGAGCCTCCGCCCGTACCCGCGATGCCCCCGGCTGTGCCTCCGATGCTCCCGCCTGTGCTCCCAATGCCCTCGGCCGTCGTCGCGCCCACCGGGCGCCTTCCGGCGGCAGAACGCACGCCCGGCCGGGCGGCCCGTGCCGGGCTGTTCGCCCGGTTCCGTCGCGCGAGGGAAGGGGCGAGCGGGCGACGGACCGACCGGCGCGGGCGCAAGGACACCTGGCCCTGAGGCCGACCCGGGGCAGGTGCCGGCCGCCACCCGCCCCGCCGTACCTCCGGGCCCGGCCACGCCCGCCACCTCCGGGCCCTGGCCCCACTCGCCCGAGCGGCGTGGATCGGGCCCCGCACGGTGCTGTCCTCCGCGATGCCGCTGCCGCGATGCCGCTGCCGTGCTGCCGCTGCCGCGCTGCCGTGGGGTGCGGGCGAGCTGCGGTTGTCCGTGGGAGTCAGGGAGGAGGGAGGGAGGAGGGAGGGGGAGGAGGGGGAGGGGGAGGGGCCCGTGCCGGATCTCGCGTCGCCGCGCGGGAGGGCCGAGGTTGTGGGGACGATGGGGGCATGATGTTCGCCCGTCTCGCGGAGGTGTCCAGGGAGGTCGCCGCCGCGCTCGCGCGCTCGCGCAAGACCGAGTTGCTCGCCGAGTTGTTCGTGGAGGCCGAGCCTGAGGAGAGCCCCCTGGTCATCGCCTATCTGTCGGGTCGGCTGCCGCAGGGGAGGATCGGGGTCGGGTGGAGCGTTCTTCAGGAGGTCGTGCCTCCCGCTGTCCCGCCCGTCGAGCGGCCGGAGCTGACGTTGGGGCGGGTGGACGCGACGATGACGGAGCTGGCCGGTGTCTCGGGGGCGGGGGCCCGCGCGCGGCGGTCGGAACTGGTGCGGGGCCTGTTCGCCACCGCCACCCACGACGAACAGGAGCTGCTGCTGCGGCTCCTGGCCGGGGAGGTACGGCAGGGGGCTCTGGACGCGGTGGCGCTGGAGGGTGTCGCGCGGGCGTCGGGTGTTCCCGCCGCCGAGCTGCGGCGCGCCGTGATGCTCGAAGGGTCGCTGCCACCGGTGGCGCGGGCCGTTCTCACCGAGGGGGTCTCCGCGCTCGACCGGTTCACCCTGCGGGTCGGCACCCCGGTGCAGCCCATGCTGGCGCACACCGCGGCCTCGGTCACCGAGGCGATCGGGCTGGTCGGCCCCTGCGCGGTCGAGGAGAAGCTCGACGGCATCCGCGTCCAGGTCCACCGGCTCGGTGATGAGGTCCGCGTCCACACCCGTTCCCTCGACGACATCACCGATCGGCTGCCTGAGGTGGTGGCGACGGCCCGTGCGGTGGCCGCCGACGCGTTCGTCCTGGACGGTGAGGTGATCGCCGTCGATCCCGGTACGGGGCGTCCCGCCGCGTTCCAGTCGATCGCGGGCCGGGTCGGTTCCCGCACCGACGTCGCCGGTGCGCGTGCCGCACTGCCGCTGACACCGGTCTTCTTCGACGTCCTCGCGGCCGACGGCGAGGAGCTGATCGACCAGCCGGGGAGGGAACGGCACGCGGTGCTGGCCCGGCTCCTGCCCGCCTCCCAACGCGTGGGGCGCCTCCTGGTCACCGATCCGGACGACCCGGCGCAGGTCGAGGCCGCCGAGCGGTTCTTCACCGACACTCTGGCGCGGGGGCACGAGGGCGTCCTCGTGAAGGCCCTGGACGCCCCCTACGTCGCCGGGCGCAGAGGGCGCACCTGGCTCAAGGTGAAGCCCGTCCACACGCTCGACCTCGTCGTCCTCGCCGCCGAGTGGGGACACGGGCGCAGGACCGGGATGCTGTCCAACCTGCACCTCGGGGCCCGCACCGCGGACGGCGGCTTCGTGATGCTCGGCAAGACCTTCAAGGGGCTCACCGACGAGATGCTGCGCCGCCAGACGGAGCGGCTCGGTGAACTGGCGGTGGAGGACGACGGATTCACCGTGCGGGTCCGGCCCGAATTCGTCGTCGAGATCGCCTACGACGGGCTCCAGGTCTCTTCGCGCTACCCGGCGGGCGTGACCCTCCGGTTCGCCCGGGTCGTACGACACCGGCCCGACAAACCCGCCGCCGAGGCCGACACGATCGAGGACGTCGTCGGACCGCACTGAGCCGAACCGTCGCACTTCACCGGGCCGAGGGGAGGAGCACGGTGGAGAGGAGTGCTGCCGGGGGGAGAGGCATGCGGGGTGGCCCGCGGCCCTCGTGGCCCGGAAGACCGCGGACCACCTGACGGAGGGGTGGGGCGACGGGCCTCGCGGGCGGGAGACGCACGAGGGATGCTGGAGACGTGCCAGGAGGAGCGGTCGGCACGATGGGCAGGACGGGTCACCGTGCGACCGGCGGGCCGCGAGGAGATGAGCGACGTGTACGACTTGCACATCGACACCGATGTCACCGTGCAGCTCAGTGACTGCTGCCGGGAGGACGCCCAGGCCGTCTTCGACGTGCTCGACGGCGTCTATCAGCGGGAGGACATGACGGTTCCGGGCCCGCAGTCGGCTCCAGGGCCCGCGGTCACCGTCTGGACGGCCACTTTCGACACGGCGGGTGGCGGGCGCCGGGAGACGGCGCCCGCCTCGTTGACGGCGCCGGTCGGCGTCACCCTCACCGGCGGATACCACGCCGTCGACGCGGTCGAGAAGACCCTGGCCGTGGCTTTCGACGTCCGGTCGATGCAATCGGTCTCCGGTGACCAGGAGACCGAGGCCCGTCTGCTTCTCGCGTCTCGTTGAGAGCGGCCCTCCGGTTCCCCGTGGCGGGGGTGCGGAAAGGATCACGTCCTCGTGGCGGGGCACGGAGAGAACACGGACGCCCGGGTGCCGCGCGGACCGGCGGGCGAGCCGCTCGCGCCTGCCACGCGACCCCGGTGGCCCTTCTCGGTATACACCATGTGTAGAGTGCTTGACCGGTCGTGCGAACCGTCCTGACCTGGCGGTTTCCGGCTGCACCGAAGACACCACAGGGGAAGCGGGTTCCGATATGTTCCGATCCAAGCTGGGCCGACACAAGGGCGCGGTCGCCGCGCTGCTCGCCACCGCGTCTCTGGCGCTGACGCTCGGCGGCTGCGGAATGGACACCGTCACCCCGCAGGACGCCCGGGGCGAGGCGGGCGCGGACGCGAAGAAGGCCGCTCCTTCACGCCGGGTCGACTGCGACAAGGTCAAGTGCATAGCACTGACCTTCGACGCGGGTCCGGGCAAGGACACGCCCCGGCTGCTCGACGTCCTCAAGGAGGAGAAGGTCCCGGCGACCTTCTTCCTCCTCGGAAGCAAGCACGTCGACCGCTATCCCAAGGTGGTCAAGCGCATCGCCGACGAGGGGCACGAGGTCGCCAACCACACCTGGACCCACCGGATCCTGACCGACCTCGACGCCTCGGAGATTCGTGAGGAGCTGTCCAGGACCCAGGACGCCGTGGAGAAGATCACCGGGCGCAAGCCCACGCTGATGCGCCCGCCGCAGGGCCGTACCGACGACACGGTCTCCGAGGTCAGCAAGGAGCTCGGACTGGCCCAGATCCTGTGGAGCATCACGGCCAAGGACTACTCGACCAACGATTCCGCCCTCATCCGCCAGCGCGTGCTCGAACAGGCACACGGCGACGGCATCATCCTGCTCCACGACATCTACGACGGTACGGTGCCCGCCGTTCCCTCGATCATCGACGAGCTGAAGCGGCGCGGCTTCACCTTCGTGACGGTGTCGGAACTGCTCGCCCCCGGCAAGGCGGAGCCGGGCGCGGTCTACCGCCCCGAGAAGGACTGACGAGAACCGTCGAAAACCGGGTGAGGTGACTCACACCGCCCACACGGGCATTCTCGGAACATTGGGGAAAGGCCGACCGTTGTCAGTTATGTGACGGCGAAGGGGTCCGGTCCCCAGGTTCCCCCCCAGAGGCGACCGCTCTTCCCGTCACGGCAGATCGGCCCCGGTTGGAATCCCCCGTCCAGCCGGGGCTCTGTCGTTCCCGGACTGCCGCCCTCCCGTGAGGGGCGCCGGAGGGTGCGCCGACGGCGCCCGAGAGGCGCGTGCTCCGGCGGATCCGACCCGTTCGAGTGAGGACCCGCATGGTGGCCCCGTGCCCGGGCACCGATCATCCCGAGCGGGGGAAGTGCGATCCCCGCTCACCGCTCCGAACAGGGACGATCGCAGGGGGACACCATGATCCGAGCGACCTCGCGCACCTCGCGCATCCGCCTCACCCTCCTCGCCGCAGCCGGTGCGCTGATGCTCTCCGGCTGTACCACCGTCGTGCCCGACAGCTCCGTGACCTCGGGCCGTGCGGCTCAGGACACGCGGTTCGCAGCCGCCGAGCCCCGGCTCGTCGTGGAGTGCCCGGACGACCGGGTCCTCGCCCTCACGGCCAGGCCCCGCGCCCCCGACGTGAACCGCACGCTGCGGGCGGAGTCCTTCGGCATCGCTCCCGGGGGAGTCTCCCTCACGGCCACCACCCTCACCGTCTCCCGGGGCGGCTGCCTCACCGCCGCTCGCGGCGGGCTCCACGGTGACCGGCACGGCCCGTTCCTCGCCGGAGTCCCCGTCGGCGGACTCCAGGCCGACGCGCGGTCCCGGACGAGCAGCGGCCCCGCTGCCCGGGAGGCCCTCGTGCGCCGGGCCGACTGCGCGCCACCGTCCGAGCGTCCGTACTTCGACCGGCCGTACTTCGACCGTCCGGAACTCGGGGGGCCGTACTCCGGCCGCCCCGGTCCGGCCGACATCGCCCGATGCGACCCCGATGCGGCACTCGCAGCCGTCCGTGCCCGGCTCGAAGCCGTCCGGCCCGGTACGGTCCGCGCCCTGCGGCACGGCGAACCCGCCACCTACCGGGAACTGCGCGCCCGCGCGCTGCGAAGAGCGGCCGAACCGCAAGGACCTGCCACCCTCCCGGAGAAGGCCACGAGCCATCCGTGACGCACCCCCCCGGGCCGTTCCGCAAGGGGGCGGCGGTCATGATGGCGGCGCCGACGACCCGCCGTGTTCCGGGAAGGCGGCGGCTCGGCCGTCGGCGCGGCCCACGGCCCTCAGGTACGGGGAAGCGCCGCCGTCGGGTGACGCAGGGCGGAGGTCAGCATCAGGCCCGCGCCCCGGACCACACTGGTCTGCGGATCGTTCACGAGACGGAGACGGGCCCGCAGCAGGTGCGCCAGACGCCCGGTCACGTCCAGCGACAGGGCCCCGCCGCCGGTCACCAGGACGCCCCGGCGCAGTGCGCCCCTGACCGCGCCGGTGCGGTCCCGCCGCCACAGATCGCTCACCATGTCCGCCGCCGTACCCGCCACCGAGTCCGCAGAGGACCGGGCCGTCCCGACCGGTGCGCCGCCCGACTCGGGCGGGTCGTCCACCCCCACCTCGGCGAGCCGCGCGTCCTGGACGAGACCGTCCACGACGAGCGTCACCTCGGTCAGCCGTGCGCCGAGGTCGATCACCAGGAGCGGGCCGCCGCCCGCCGGAGCCGCGTAGGCCGCGGCGGCTCGCGCGCTGTCCACGGCGATGATCCGTGTCGGCCCCAGGGCGTCCACCAGGCGCCGGGCCGCCGCCCGTTCCTCGGGGGCGGCGAGCACGGGATGGGTCAGCATCACGACGGTGTCGTGCCCCTCGTCGCCCGGAGCGGTCGCGGTGAGACGGCGCAGCAGGGCGAGCCGGGAGCCGGACTCGGTCATGTGCCCGCCTCGGACCGGACCGCTCGGGACATCCGCGAAGACACCCGCGCCCGGCGCCCACGCACGGGTCCTCGCGCTGCCGATGTCCAGGGCGATCCCGCGCACCGGACGCCTCGCGCCCGGGGCGCCGTCTGCTGAACCGAACGATCCCATCACGTGCGTCGCTTCCGTCCGTCCCTTGCGGACTCGCTGATTACGAGGCCGATATGGGGCTTCACTATGCAGTATCCGTGGTGGAAGCGCCATGATGCTTGTGGATCGAAGGATTCGTAGGGGAGTGTCGGTGAGGGCTCAGGCGCCCAGCCACAGGTCGGGGCCGAACACCTCGTAGTGGATGTCGGCGGCGGACGTGCCGCGCCCGAGGAGATCCGCCCGGATCGTCCGGAGGAAGGGGAGCGGGCCGCAGAGGTACGCGGTCGTGCCCGTCGGCAGGTCCAGCGCGGTGACGTCCGCGCGTCCCGGCAGGGCACCGGAGTCGCCCGGCTCCTCGTACCAGAGGTGGAGCGTGCCCTGCGGCAGGGCGTCCACGAGTCGGCGCAGTTCCGCGGCGTGCGCGTGCGATCCCGGCGAGCGGTCGGCGTGGACGACCACGACGGGACGGGACGAGCTGTCGGCCGCGAGGTGGTCGAGCATGGCCAGCATCGGGGTGCTGCCGATGCCCGCCGAGGCCAGCAGCAGCGGGGTGTCGCCCTCGGGCAGGACCAGATCGCCGAACGGGGCGGACACGTCCACGAGGTCCCCGGTCCGGGCGTGGGCGTGCAGCCAGGAGGAGACCTCGCCCGCCGGGTCGCCGTCGACGCGCTTCACCGTGATCCGCCACCGGGGGTGACCGGGGGCGGCGGACAGGCTGTACTGGCGGATCTGCCGGGCGCCGTCGGGCAGGGCGACCTGGACGCTGACGTACTGGCCCGGGCGGAAGGCGGCCGTGGGGGATCCGTCGGGGTGCCGCAGGACGAAGGAGACCGTGTCCGGTGTCTCCTCGTGCCGTTCGGCGATCTCCATCGGGCGCCAGACCTCGCCCTCGGCGACCCCCGCTTCCTGGTAGAGCCGGGACTCGACGGCGATCAGGGCGTTCGCCATCAGCCAGTACACCTCGTCCCAGGCGCGGGCGACCTCCGGGGTCACCGCCTCGCCGAGGACTTCCACGATGGCGGCGAAGAGGTGCTCGTGCACGACCTTGTACTGCTCGGACGTGACGCCGAGCGAGGCGTGCTTGTGGGCGATCCGGGACAGCATGGCGTCGGGCCGGGCGTCCGGCTGCTCCAGGAGGGCGGAGGCGAACGCGGCTATGGATCCGGCGAGGGCCTTCCGCTGGTCGCCGCTGGCCTGGTTGCCGCGGTTGAACAGGTCCCGCAGCAGCCCGGGGTGGGCGGCGAAGAGGCGGCCGTAGAACCGTTCGGTGATCTGGTCGAGCGCGCCTCCGACGGCGGGCAGGGTGGCGCGGACGACCGGGACGGCCTGCTCGGACAGCATGACGACTCCATATCTGGTAGATGATCTACCTATTTAAAGGTGGGTGTGAGGCGCCGCCGGACGCGGCGCCCAGGAAGGGGGGGCTCAGTCGGTGGGGCGCGGGCCGAGCGAGAGCAGCAGGGGGCCGGTCGGGGATTCCACCAGTTCCGCCACGGTCACCGGGTCGAGCACCCGGTAGAACGCCTCCTGCGCCTGGCGCAGGGTGGCCCGTAGTCTGCATCCGGACCGCAGCGGGCACGGTGGGTCGCCCTCGCAGGCGACGACCTCCTCCTCGCCCTCCAGGGTGCGGGTCAGCCAGCCCACCGAGGCGTGCCTGCCGCGTTCAGTGAGGGCCAGGCCGCCACCCCTGCCCCGTCGCGCCTCGATCACGCCGAGGTGCTGGAGCCGGGTCACCACCTTGGCCATGTGCGCGTAGGGCACCTCCATCGAGTCCGCCACCTCGCGGGTGGTGACGGATTCCTCGGGAGCGGTGACCGCCAGGCGCATCACGGCACGCAGCGCCAGGTCGGTGAACTTCGTCAGCCTCACGCCGTGACCGTATCAAAGCGGTATGGGGGATGCGTATTAAGGGGGTGTCGAGTGGAGGACGTCTCGTCCAGCCGTCATGGTCGAGTGGAGGACGTCCCGTCCAGCCGTCGCGGTCGGTTGGAGGGCGTCCCGTCCCGCCGTCGTGGTCGGTCCGCCCCTTCACCTCGTCACGTGGGCCCGGTGTTCCCGGCCGGTCGGGCGGCCCTCTCCCCACGCCGTCGATGCCGCCGCCACTGCCACCAGCCTCCGGTCAGCAGACAACTGCTGGTGAGGACGATCCCGGCGACCGGCCAGCGCCCGTCGGCGATCCTGGTGTCCGAGGCGACGACCACGAACAGCCCGAAAGCCGGCAGCAGCAGTGATCCGGCCGCGCGCAGAGCCGCCAGGGCGACGGCCGGATCCATCCGGAGGCCGCGCGGGGCGCGCAGATCGCGGTCGCCGACGTAGAAGACGGTGGCCCGGTCCATGAGCCGACGGGTGGCCCGCAGATACGAGACGGCCATGTACGGCAGCCACACCAGCGGCGCGACCAGCCCGGCCAGGAACACCACGCCGACCAGCGCCCAGTGGCCGAGCCGGGCGAGCGGTCCGCCGCCCGCGTCCGGGGTGAGCAGTCCGAGGAGCCGCGCCATCCGCATGACCAGGTCGAAGAGCACCGCCACCCGGCCCGGCCCGGTGGCGCCCCCGCGTACGGCGGCACCGCCCCCCTCCACCGCCTCGCGGTCCGTGCCTCCCGCATCCTCCTCCACGGCCTGCGAAGCCGCTGTCCCGTTCTCCGCCACGGCTTCCGGAGCTCCTGGCCCGTTCTCCTCCAGGAGCGCCGCCAGCGAGGCCCGTGCGGCCGGCAGGTCCTCGTACACGCCTTGCAGGACGAGGAGCTCCGCCGCCCGTTCCGGGTCCGTGGGGTCCCGCCCCTCGACGGCGGCGAGTTCCAGCACCGTGCGCGCCTGGCTGAGGAGCGCGCCGCAGAAGGCGAACGGCACGAAGAGCAGGAAGGGCCCGCCGACGAAGGCCCCCTCCGTCGCCACCGCGCGGCGCCCCCGGGCGACGACCAGGGCGCGCAGGGCCGCGTCGTCGGCGCCGGGGCGGGCGCTGCGGAGCCGGTCGACGGTGGCTCCCGCCCCCGGGCCCAGACGGCGCAGCGCGAAGGACGCGAGCGACTCCGGGAGCCTGCCGGGCCGTGCGCGGATCTCCCCGAACAGGGAGCCCGCGAGCCCGGCGGCCGGTGCCGCCCGCGCCCTCTTCCGCACCGTCGTGTGCGCTTCCTTCCGGGCCCCGCCGGGCCGTCCGGAGGTGCTCAGGCCAGGACCTTGGCCTTCGCCTTCTCGTACTCCTCGGGCGTGATCGCGCCCTTGTCCTTCAGCTCGGCGAGCCGTGCCAGCTCGTCGGTGGGGCTGGGGGCGCCGCCCTGGGTCCCCGCCGTCTTGCGGATGTAGTCCTGGAACCTGGCCTCGGTGTCCTTGGCCTGCTTGGCGTCACGCTCGCCCATGCTCCGGCCCCGGGCGATCACGTAGATGAGCACGCCGATGTACGGGAGGACGATGCAGAGGATCAGCCAGCCGGCCTTGGCCCAGCCGTTGAGCGAGTGGTCCCGGAAGATGTCCGTGATCACCTTGAACAGCAGGAACAGCCACATGATCCAGAGGAAGAACCACAGCATGGTCCAGAACAGGTTGAGGAGAGGGTAGTCGTCCATTCCTGCACGCTCCGTTCCCGCGACGGCCGGGAGGGGCCACGCGTTGAACCGAGTCTCACCCGCCGACGGCGCCCCCGCACGTCGTGGCCGCCCCGGTGGCGGGCAGCCGGAGGACGTGCCCCGTCACGAGGCGCGCAGCGCGGCCAGGGCGCGGTCGGCGTGCGCGCTCATGCGCAGCTCGCTGCGCACGACCTCCCGCACCCGCCGGTCCCGGCCGATCACGAACGTGACCCGCTTCGTCGGCGCGAGGGAGAAACCGCGGGTGACGCCGAACCGGTCGCGCACGCTTCCGTCCGGGTCGGAGAGCAGCGGATATCCGAGCGAGTGCCGCTCCGCGAACTCCCGCTGCCGTCCCACGCCGTCCGAGCTGATCCCGACGGGCAGCGCACCGGCGGCCCGGAACTCGGCGGCGAGATCACGAAAGTGGCAGGCCTCGGCCGTGCATCCCGGGGTCATGGCCGCCGGATAGAAGAAGAGGACGACCGGCCCCTCGGCGAGCAGTTCGGTCAGGGAACGGGGGGTGCCCGTCTCATCCGGAAGGGTGAAGTCCTCCACCAGGTCACCGACGTTCACAGCGGCCGTCCCCGATCGTGTGCGGGCCGCCACCGGTGCCTCCGGTGGCCGGCCGGTGACGTTACCCCAGAGCGGGAGCCACCGTCACCCCGCACCCTGTCGAGGGCGCCGCCGCGTGGCGGACCCGTGGGCGGGCCCCGGACCCCCGCCGGATCACCCGTTCAGCCCAGGCCCGCCGTCACCGTGCCCCGTGCCGTGGCGGCGCGTCGGTCCAGGACCGCGAGCACCCGCTCGCCCCACCGCAGGTTCTCCTCCTCGAAGTACCGGCCGCGCATGAGCGTGAGGTACGGGCCCACCCGCTCGGCCTCGTCCAGATACCGTTCCTCGTCCCGGCCGTCCAGCATCCGTTCCCGCATCCGGTCGTAACGGGCCAGCTTCTCCCGTGCCGTCTCCATGCGCCGGGCCACGAACGCCCGCACCGCCTGCGTGTCGCCCTCGTCGCAGGACTGCACCTGCACCATCAGGTCGTCACGGACCGCGCTGGGGCGCGGCGGGGTGGAGGTGTAGGCGGCCAGGTCCCGCCGTCCCGGTTCGGTGAGGCTGAACATCCGCTTGTTGGGGCGCCGTTCCTGCTGCACCACGCGCGCCGTGATCAGACCGGCCTCCGCGAGCCGGTCGAGCTCGCGGTACAACTGCTGCGGAGTGGCGGCCCAGAAGTTGGCGACGGACACGTCGAAGATCTTGGCCAGATCGTATCCGGAGGCCTCGCCCTCCAGGAGAGCTGCGAGGACGGCGTGCTTGAGCGACATCCGGACACGCTAGCAGTACGTTGAAGGGTTTCCCCCGGGTCCGATCGCCCCTCGGCCGGGGGCCGGACGGACGCTCTACGCTGGCACGTCCGTCCGCCGCCTGCCTAGGCTCGGAGAGGGGACGGCACACCCGAGGGGCAGCACGATGGACAGCGACACCTTCGTCTACACCACCTACATCCGGACCACTCCGGACGAGCTGTGGACGGCGCTCACCGACCCGGCGTCCACCCGCCGGTACTGGGGCGTGGCCTTCGAGACGGAGTGGACACCCGGCGCCCCCATGGTCTGGGAGGAGGGCGGACGCCGGACCGCCGACCCCGAGCAGCTCGTCCTCGCCGCCGAACCCGGCCGCCTCCTCGCGTACACCTGGCACACCTTCACCCCCGCCTGGGCGCAGGCGGTCCGGCTCGATCCGGAGGTCCACCGGAAGCTGCTCCAGGAGCGCAGATCACGGGTGACCTTCGACATCGAACCCGCCGGTGACACCGTGAAGCTGACGGTCACCCACGGGGACCTGGAGGCCGACGGCCTGATGAAGGGGCTGATCGGCGAGGGCTGGCCCGCACTGATCTCCAGTCTCAAGTCGCTGCTGGAGACCGGCGAGGAACTCCCCGAGCCGCCCCGCTGACCCATGCCGCCGCTGACCCATTCGAGTCGTCTCGTCCGTGATTCGCCCGCCACACCCGACGTCTTGATCATCCTTTCCTCCTCTCATCCGATGTGATGCAGCGGTCGGCGCCGTCCGCCGGCCTCGCCGTCCGGGAGGAGAAGGTGTCCGACGTGCCGTCACACAGATACGTACGGGGCTGGGGCGCGGTGTCGCTCGTGGCCGGAGCGGTACTCCTCGGGACGGCCGCGCAGTTCCCTGACCGGCCCGGGACACCGGACCCGGCGGCCCCGCGCCCGGCCGCCGTCGTCTCCCTCGACGGCTGCGTCGTCGCGGGCGGATGGTGCTCCGCGCCCCGGCACACCGTCGTCCTCGGCGGCACCACGGTGCTCACCGGGCGCCCGTTCACCGTCGACCGCCGGGTGGACGGCCCCGTCGAACTCGTCCTGCGCAGCCCCGGAACGCTCGCCGACGTCACCGTCACGGACCGGCGGGGCCGCCGGATCGCGGGCTCCCCGAGCCCGGACGGCAGCCGGTGGACCAGCGCCGCGCCACTGCCCGCCGGAAACCGCTTCGCCGCCCGGCTCGTCGTCGAGGGAAGCGGCGCCGAAGGACCCCGGCGGCAGGTCGCCCGTCTGGACTTCCGTACCGTCGCACCCCCCGGGGGCGAGCGGCTCACCGCCTCCTTCGGACCGGACGGCGGCGGTACGTACGGGGTCGGGCAGCCGGTCACCGCCGAACTCAGCCACCCCGTCCCCGAGGACGACGGCGAGGCCCGCAGGACCGTCGAGCGCGCCCTCGTCGTCGCGACGGAGCCCCGGGTCGAGGGCTCCTGGTACTGGGTCGGCCCCCGCACCCTGCACTACCGGCCCCGCCACTACTGGCCCGCGCGCACCACCGTGAGGGTCCGTGGCGGTCTCGAAGGGGTCAGGATCGCCGACGGGCTGCACGGCGGCCGGTCGCGTGCCCTCACCTTCACCACCGGGGACCGGATCGAGGCCGTCACCGATGTCGCCGCCCATGAGATGACCGTGCTCCGCGACGGACGGGTGCTCCGTACACTGCCGGTCACCACCGGGAAGGCCGGATACCGCACCCGGGGCGGCACCAAGGTCGTCCTCGGCAAGGAACCCCTGGTCCGGATGCGCGGCGACTCCATCGGCATCGCGCGCGGCAGCCGGGACTCCTACGACCTGAAGGTGCGCTGGGCCACCCGGGTGACCTGGAGCGGCGAATACCTGCACGCGGCACCCTGGTCGCTCGACGCGCAGGGCACCGAGGACGTCAGCCACGGCTGCACGGGGATGAGCACCCGGGACGCCGCCTGGCTGTACGACACCGTCCGCGAGGGAGACCTGGTACGCGTCGTCAACGGGTACGGGGCCCCGATGACCCCCTTCGGCAACGGCTTCGGCGACTGGAACCTCGGCTGGTCCGCGTGGCTGCGGGGCAGCGCCCTCGGCCCGGACGCCCCCGAGCGGGCCTCCGCCGCACCCCGTACGGGCGGCGCGGTGGTTCTCCGGCCCGCACTCTGACCCGGCGCGACCAGGCACCGGTCACCGGGCCCAAGCCGGCCTCGCCGCGCACGCCGCGCCAGCCGAGCGGCCCGGTCGCGGAGGTCCTCCGCGCGGACCGTCACGGTCCGGGGCGTGCTCGGAGTTCCCTCTCAGAGTTCCGCCGTCGGCCCCCGCGTTCCCTGCGGGGCGTCCGGCGACGACTCCGGTGAGGGGGCCGACGGCGGGACCGTGGCCGGGACCGGTTCGCCGAGGCTGACACGGGGACGGCGCTGGAGGCCCGCACCCACCAGGACGCCCAGGGCGATGGCCGCCACCGTGATCACGGTGGTCACCAGACTGTCCAGACCGCCGCCCGTGTCACCCTCCACGACGATCTCCGACACGCTCGTGAGCCCGACCGCCCCCGGCACGAGCAGCCAGAAGCACGGCAGGAAGACCACCTGGTCCGGGGTGTGCGAGCGGCGCGAGATCCAGCGGGCCATCGGCGGCAGCAGCATCCCGGCGGCGAACGCGCCGAAGGCCGCCCCGGCGAACCCGGCGGCGGCCGACTGCACGAACCGCTCCACCAGCAGGGCGCCGAGCAGCCAGAACGTCACCCGGGGCGGTGCGGAGAAGTACAGCAGGAAGCCGAAGCCGAGCAGCAGCACCCCCACCCACGGCGCCCATTCGCCCAGCGGCTGCGCCATGGCACCGGACGAGGGGTGCGGGCGCAGGAGTTCGGTGCCGACCAGGATGCCGAGCGCCAGCAGGAACAGCACTCCGGCGGCGCCCGCCAGCCGGGCCATACCGGAGAGGGCCGCCCCGGTGGCGAGTTCGATGGCGCCGAGCGTCAGCGCGGCACCCGGCAGGAAGGCGATCAGCGGCGGCACGTACAGCACGGTGGGCGCCTCGTGCAGCAGCGGACCGGCCCAGCGCAGCGACACCGCCGTGACGAGGATCGCCGCGACCACCGGCAGCGCCGTACGGGCCGCGGGGAGCCGGTCGCCGAACAGCCGGAGCAGACCGACGCCCGCGCCGAGCACCGCGTATCCGGCGACCGCCGGGACGGTCGCGTGCCGCATCGAACCCAGGCCCACGGTCAGCAGCACATAGCCGAGGACCGTCGCCGCCGGGCTGAACCGTTCCGGACGCTCCCGCAGTTCCCGAAGTCCCCGCGACACCTCGGCGAACGGCAGCGCCTCGGCGCGCATCCGCGCCACCAGCGACTGCAGCGCCTCCACCTGGTCCAGCCTCAGATCGGGGCCCTCCACCGGCGCGAAGTCCAGTTCGCCGCCCCGGCCGTCGGGCCCGCCGCCGACCCGGACGAACAGACCGGTGGGAACCACGAAGGACCGCACCCGCATCCCGTACCGCGCCGCCACATCGGCCAGCAGCCGTTCCACCTCGGAGGTCTGCTCCCCGGCCCGCAGCAGTTCGGCGCCCAGCTCGCACAGGACCGCGGCCAGATCCCGCAGCCGCTCCCGTCCCGCGTCCTCCGCCTCCGGCACGGTGACGGTGTTGCCGCCGCGCCGCAGGAGCCGCAGGGTGGCGGCCCTGCGGGCGAGGCCACGCACATCGAAACGGGGCAAAGAGCGCATTGTGGAAAATTAGCAGTGCGGAGGACCCCGCACCCGGCGGCGCCGCAGCGGCGCGCACCCGTACCCGCCCGTCGTACCCGCCCGTCGTGGCCGCCCTCAGACCCGTCCGCCGCCCGTGGTGTCGGAGGAGAGCCGCTGCGCCGCGTAGATCGGCAGCACCGAGAGGACGATCAGGACCGCCGCCACCACGTTGACCACCGGGGCCTGCTGGGGGCGGGTCATGTTGTCGAAGATCCAGACCGGCAGCGTCTGGAGCCCGGGACCGGCCGTGAAGGTCGTCACCACGATCTCGTCGAAGGACAGCGCGAAGGACAGCAGCGCGCCCGCGAGCAGCGCCGACCGGAGCTGCGGGAACGTGATGTCCCAGAAGGCCCGGAAGGTGTGCGCGCCCAGGTCCGCCGCCGCCTCCTCGTGCGAGCCGGGCAGTCTGCGCAGCCGGGCGGCCACGTTGTTGAAGACCACGACGACGCAGAAGGTCGCGTGGCCCACGACGACGGTGAACATCCCCAGCCCCACACCGAGCGGTTCGAGGACCGTGCCGAAGGCCGAGTTGAGCGCGATGCCGGTGACGATGCCGGGCAGCGCGATCGGCAGCACCACCGCGAAGGAGACCGCCTCGCGGCCGAAGAACGCGTACCGCTGGACCGCGAAGGCGACGAGCGTGCCGAGCACCAGCGCCACCGCCGTCGCCGCGAGCCCGGCCCGCACCGAGGTCCACAGCGCGGCCCGCGCGCCCTCGTTCTCCCAGGCGGCGGCCCACCAGTCGAGCGTGAACCCGGACGGCGGCCAGCCCGCCGCCCGGTCGGGGTCGAACGAGCCGAGCAGCACGAGGAGCAGCGGCAGGTAGATCCCCGCGAGGACGAGCCCGGCGGCGGTGCGCAGCGCGATCCGCGCGGGACGGGAGAGATGCATCGGTCGGGTTCCTTCCGGCCGGTCACAGGCTGCGCAGCGCGCCGGAACGGCGCACCGCGAGCAGGTACACGACGATGACGGCGACCGGCACGGTGCCCAGCGCGGCCGCGAAGGGCAGGTTCAGGGTGACGTGGGAGGAGATGACGTTGCCGATCAGCTGGGTCTTGCCGCCGACGATCTGCACGGTGATGTAGTCGCCGAGGCTCAGCGAGAAGGTGAAGACGGACCCGGCCGCGAGCGCGGGCCGCACCAGTGGCAGGACGACCGACAGGAACGTCCTGCCGGTCCGCGCCCCCAGATCGGCGGAGGCGTCCAGCAGGTTCGCCGGGAGCTGGACGAGCGCCGTGTGGAGCGGGAGCACCATGTACGGCAGCCACAGGTACGTCAGGACGAGCACGGTCGCCGTCAGGCCGTACCCGGGCCCGGACAGGCCGAAGGGGCGCAGTACCGAGTCCAGCGGACCGCCCTCGGAGAGGATCAGCCGCCATGCGTACACCTTCACCAGATAGCCCGCCCAGAGCGGGGTGAGCAGCGCGACCACGAGCAGGGGGCGGCGGCGCGGGTGTGCCACGCGGGCGGTGTAGAACGCGAGCGGAAAGGCGAGGACGGCGCAGAGGGCGGTGACGCCGAGGGCGACGCCGACGGTCCGCAGCGCGACCGTGCGGTGGACGGGGGAGGTGACGAGTTCCTCGAAGTTCCGCGTGGTCCAGCTCCGTACGACCTCGGAGGTGAAGCTGTCGGTCGTCCAGAAGGCGGACAGGAAGAGGGCGGCGAGCGAGCCGAGGTAGGCGAGGACCAGCCAGAGCAGCGGGGCGGTGAGCAGGGCCGCGAGCCGCAGCCGGGGCCGCCGGTGCAGAACGCCCGCGAGTCGTCGCACGGCACCGGGCCCCCGGGCCGCGCGGACGGCTCCGGGGGTTCCGGCGGAGGGCTCGGGGGAGAGCCCCGGGGGGAGCGGGGTGAACGAGGTCACGGCACGGTCAGCCCTTGATCTCGGTCCAGGCCCGCACCCACTCGGCGTACGGGACGCATCGGGTGTCCGTCCGGCCGTCGAGGCACTGCTCGATCGGGGTGGTCCAGAAGTGGACCTGCTTCCAGTACGACTCGTCGGAGGCGTGGAAGACGGTGCAGTGGTTCTTGTCGGCGGTCTCGGCGCAGGACTTGGCGTTGGCGGGGGCCTCTCCGAAGTACTCGGCGACCTGGGCGTTGGCCTTCGGCGAGACGATCCAGTCGAGCCACTTGTAGGCGCACGTGGGGTGCTTGGCCTTCGCGGAGACCATCCAGGTGTCGGACCAGCCGGTGGAGCCCTCCTTCGGCAGGACGGCCTCGACCTTGGCGCCCTCGGCCCGGGTGAGGTTGGCGATCACCTGCCAGCTGGTGCCGACGACGGAGTCGCCGCTCTTGAAGGCGGAGACCTCCTTGAGGTAGTCGCTCCAGTACTCGCCGATGTGCTTGTTCTGCTCCTTGAGCAGGGCCACGGAGGCGTCGAACTGCTTCCGGTCGAGGGCGTAGGGGTTCTCGATGCCCAGCTCCGGCCGGGTCGACTTCAGGTAGAGGGCGGCGTCGGCCAGGTAGATGGGCGAGTCGTAGGCGGTGACCTTGCCGCTGTGCGCGGAGGCCCGGTCGAAGACGGCGGACCAGGAGTCGGGGGCGGGCTTCACCTTCTCGGTGTCGTACATGAGGAGGTTGGCACCCCGGCCGTGCGGGATGCCGTAGGGGACGTCCTCGACCGAGTTCCACTCCTTGTTCTTGAGCCCGGCGAAGACATCGGCGTAGTTCGGCACGAGCGAGGTGTTCACGGGGGCCGCGTCACCGGAGGCGATGAGCCGCAGGGAGGCGTCGCCGGAGGCGGAGACGGCGTCGTACGCGCCGGTCTTCATCAGCGCGACCATCTCGTCGGAGGTGGCCGCCGTCCGGGAGTTGACCTGGCAGCCGGTCCGCTTCTCGAAGGGGGTGACCCAGTCGGCCTCCGGGTTGTTGGAGCCGTCCTCGACGTAGCCGGGCCAGGCGATCAGATCGACCTGGCCCTCGGGCGCGCCGAGCGACGTGGGTGCCTTCAGGTCGGGCGGGTTGAGGCCGCCGGACCTGGTGGCGCCTGCCGGTTCGGACGAGCCGCAGGCCGTGAGGAGGAGCAGCCCGGAGACGGCGGCTGCGGCGAGCAGGGAACGGTGCGGGCGCACGTGGTTCTCCCTTGAGTGAGGGGACGGGAGCGAGTGGGGGAGAGGGGCGGCGGAGGGGTGGGAGCGGACCCGCCCGGGAGTCGGGGAGGGCGGGCCGTTTCGGACCGGGGTGGTCGGGCTGGCCGCGCGGGGAGCGGAGCGGGCCCGTCCTAGACGTTGTCCGGTACGCGCACGGCGTGGCGGGGGTGCCAGCCGAGGCCCACCCGGGCGCCCCGGTAGGCGGTGAGGTCGGCCGGGGAGGTCTCCACGTTCTGCTGGAGCGCGGTGAGCCGTCCGCCGCCGTCGATGTCCACCAGGAAGCGGGTGGTGGCACCGAGGTAGGCGACCTCGGCGACGGTGCCGGTGGCGGTGAGCAGTCCGGATCCCGCGGGCTGCTCGGGGCCCCTGAGCACGCGGATCTTCTCCGGCCGGATGCTGTACGTCCCCGAGGCCCCGAGGAGGCGCCGGGCGATGTCGCCGACCAGCAGGTTGGAGGTGCCGACGAACCCGGCGACGAAGGGGGTGCGGGGGCGTTCGTAGATCTCGGCGGGCCCGGCGACCTGTTCGACACGGCCCTGGTGGAGGACGGCGACGCGGTCGCTGAGGGCCAGCGCCTCCTCCTGGTCGTGGGTGACGAAGACGAAGGTGATGCCGACCTCGCGCTGGATCTCCTTCAGTTCGAGCTGCATCCGCTCGCGGAGCTTGAGGTCGAGCGCGCCCAGCGGTTCGTCGAGGAGCAGCACCCGGGGCCGGGCGACGAGCGCGCGGGCGAGGGCGACGCGCTGGCGCTGACCGCCGGAGAGCTCGGCCGGTCTGCGGCGTCCGAGCCCGTCGAGCCCGACGCGGGCGAGTGAGGCGCGGGCCCGCACCAGACGTTCGGCACGGGCCACCCCGCGCACCTTGAGGCCGTAGGCGACGTTCTGCTCGACCGTCATGTGCGGGAAGAGGGCGTAGTCCTGGAAGACGGTGTGCACGTCCCGCTCGAAGGGGGCGAGCCGGGTGACATCACGTCCGGCCAGCTCGACCGTGCCCGAGGTGGGCGTCTCGAACCCGGCGATCAGCCGCAGCACGGTCGTCTTCCCCGAGCCGGAGGGGCCGAGCATCGAGAAGAACTCGCCGTCGGCGATCTCCAGCTCCACCCCCGCCACGGCCTCCACCCGGCCGTAGGTCTTGCGCAGTCCCGTCAGCCGGATCGCCGGTCCGTCCATGGGAAGAGCCTTTCTGATGCGGTGGAGCGTCGATCGGGCGTGAGCGCAAAGATATGAAACCATAGTTCATAGCTCAAGGCCCCTTTAAGGTGAAACCTGAGTCAACGCTTGACGCGCGAGGTGGTGAACGGTGAGACCAGACGGCAGGCCGGACGAGGGCGGGGCACCCGGGGCGGGCACCGCCCGCAGGGCCGTCTTCACACCCGTCGACACCCGGGCGCGGGTGGACACCGTCGCCCGCCGCATCGGCGACGCCATCGAACTCGGACTCCTCGCCGACGGGGAGCAGCTCCCCGGCGAGACCGAACTCGCCGGACAGCTCGGCGTCTCCACCGTCACCCTCCGCGAAGCCCTCATGGCCCTGCGGCAGCAGGGGCTCGTCACCACCCGCAGGGGCCGGGGCGGCGGCAGCTTCGTCACCCTGCCCGACGACCCGCCGCGGGAACGGCTGCGCGCCCGCCTCGCCGACTGGTCCACCGAGGAACTGCACGACCTCGGCGACCACTGGGCCGCCGTCTCCGGCGCCGCGGCGCTCCTCGCCGCGCGCCGCACCCAGCCCGGCGACCTGCGCCCCCTCGTCCGTACGGCGCGGGAACTCGACGTCGCCGAGGACCCGGCGACCCGCAGCAGGCTCTTCGGGCGCTTCCACGTCGAACTCGCCGCCGCCGCCCAGTCCGCGCGCCTCACCCGCGAGGAGATCGCCCTCCAGACCGACCTGGGCGCACTGCTCTGCCTGGTCCTCGACGATCCGGAGCATCTGGCGAGTCTGTCGGATCGTCACCGCGACGTGATCTCGGCCGTGCAGGATGAGGCCGACGAGCGGGCCAGAACGCTCGCCGAGACATGTGTACGGGAGTCGGTGGAGCGGCTGATCGCGCTGCGCCTCGCCGGTCCCGGCCGCGCACCCGAGCCTCGTCCCGAGGAGGACATGCATGGGCAGGAGCACCGGGCTCGCGGGCCCCGAGGGGGCCACCGCTGACACTCCGCACCTGACGGCCACGGCACGGGATGGGGACCCCGAAGGCCCTGAGCGGAGCCCGGGACCCGGCGACCGTGCCGGACGCCCCGGACCCGGCGCCCGGTACGAACCGACCGCCCCGCCCGGCGACCGCGCCCGGGAACCGTCCGGCACCCCTGGAGCGACCCGCCCGGCGGACGTCCCCGACGCCCCCGACCCGTACCGCGAGGCCGTCGAGCGGGTCGGTGCCACCCTCGAAGCGGTCTTCGCCGTGGTCGCCGGGACCGGCGACGACACAGCGGCCCTCCTCTCCGACGCGGCCCGCACCGGCCGGGCGCCGCGCTCCGCAGTCCTGGCCCCCCTGCGGCCAGGACTGCGGGACCGGCTGGGCCGTCACCCGCTCGTGTCCGGTGTGGGGTTCGTCGCCGCGCCGGGACTCCTCGACGACGTGCCGGGATGGCTGGAGTGGTGGCAGCGCGGCCCCGACGGCACCGCCCGGCCGCTGCTCCTCGATCTGGACCCCGGCCACACGGCGTACTCCGACTACACCCACTGGGACTGGTACACCCTGCCCCGCGACACCGGCCGCAGGACCGTCGCCGGGCCCTACGTCGACTACCTCTGCTCCGACGAGTACGGGCTGACGCTCTCCGTGCCCGTCGTCCTCGACGGCGCCTTCGCCGGGGTGGCCGCCGCCGACGTCTATCTGCGCCACTTCGAGGCGGCCGTGCTCCCCGAGCTCCAGCGGCTCCCCGCGCCCGCCCGGCTGGTCAGCGCGCGCGGCCGGGTCGCCGCCTCCACCGACCCGGCCCACCTCGCGGGCTCCCTGACCCGGGGCCCCGACACGGCCGCCGCGCTCGCGGGCCCTCCGAGCGGACACCGCGCCGACGGACTGCGGCTGCTGCCCTGCGCCGGGACGCCCTTCGTCCTCGTCACCGCCGAGGACTGACGGCACGGGACGCCCCGCACACGACGACGGACATCGCCGCCCACCGGGCTCCGGCCGCCGCCCGCCTCACCCCACCCGTACGCGACCGCCGACGCCACCGGAGCGTCCGGTCCACGCAGAGGCACGCCGTCCCCGCCGAGGCGGACGCGAAGCTCAGCCGCGACCGCGTCACACGCTCCCCCGGCGTCCTCCACGGCTGAGGGCGCCGCCGTCCCGGCCCGTCACCCGGCGGGCCCGCCCTCGGAGCACCCGCCGCGAGCTGCGAGGATGGCGGCATGGCGGACCACGACGAGAAGGACGCGCGACTGGCCGAGGCCGTCGCGCTGCGCGCGCGGGGAGAGAAGGAGGAGGCGCGCAGGCGGCTCGTCGCCCTCGCCGCCGCACACCCGCACGACGCCGAGACCGCCTACCAGACGGCCTGGGCGCATGACGTCCTCGGCCTGGAGGCGGAGGCCGTGCCGTACTACGAACGCTCCCTCGCGGGCACCGGACTCACCCCCGAGGACCGGCGGGGCGCGCTCCTCGGCCTCGGCAGCACCTACCGCGTCCTCGGACGGTACGAGGATGCCGTCACGCTGCTGTCCGGCGCCGTCGAGGAGTTCCCCGACGACGGCGCCCTGCGGGCCTTCCTCGCGATGGCCCACTACAACACCGGCCGTAACCACGAGGCGGTCGCCCTGCTGCTCCGGCTGCTCGCCGCCACCAGCGAGGACGCGTCGGTACGGGCGTACCGCCCGGCCATCGAGCACTACGCGGCGGACCTCGACGCGCTCGGCTGAGCGCGGCCCGTCAGCCCCCGGTTCCCACGAGGCCAGGGGCCCTGGCCTCACCCCTGGCCGCCGGGGCCGCGAACGGTGACCATGGGCCCATGCTGCTGCCCCGCACCCGTACGGAGACCGAGTTCGTCGAGGTCGTCCGGCTGACCGCCCCCGGACACCTCACCCCGAAGGGCCTGTCCGGCGACACCGTCGACATCTGGGTGGAACACGAAGCACGGCGGGCCCTGGAGCTGATCGCCGCCCTGCCGCCCGGAGAACAGCACCGGTGCTTCGTCCCCGGCTGGGGCATCCGGGCCCACGGCCCCACCGACCCGCTCTTCGAGATCGCCTTCTGCTTCCGCTGCCACGGCGCCCGCCTCTGGGGACCGGACCTCCCTCCCGCGCTGCGGGGCCAGCCCTTCGACGCCGACAGCCCGGCAGCCCATGAACTCCTCCGCCGGTTCCGGGCCCGCCTGCCCCCGGAACCGGCCGCCGCTCCTCCCGGGTGACCGGATCAGTCGTTGTGGCCGGATCAGTCGTTCACCGCCGTCAGGAGCACCACCGCGTCCTCCAGGGCGGTGAGCCCGTGCCGCTCCTTGGGGATCATCCGCAGCGCACCCGCCGTCAGCTCCTCGGCCCGTCCCGCCGCCGTCAGGTCCACCCGGCCGCGCAGCA
Source organism: Streptomyces sp. NPDC101490 (assembly GCF_044767145.1). Taxonomy (NCBI): domain Bacteria; kingdom Bacillati; phylum Actinomycetota; class Actinomycetes; order Kitasatosporales; family Streptomycetaceae; genus Streptomyces; species Streptomyces sp. NPDC101490. The sequence goes on along the minus strand of NZ_JBIWNI010000008.1, from coordinate 213,697 downwards.
CCTGGAGGCTCGCGGCGGGCGGTGCGTTGTGCTCGTCCAGGGAGGTGCCCGAGGTGAGGGCGATGACAGTCTGCCGCAGCACCCCGTCGTGCAGCACCACCCGGGCGCTGCGTCCGTGCGGCGCCGTGCGGGCGGCGCTCAGGTGCTCGTCGGCGAGGGCGGCGAGGTCCAGGATCATGTCTCTCCCTGCGGGTGCGCGGCCGGATGCCCCCAGCCTCCCGCCTGCCGCCGGTGCCGCAACTCGGGAAGGGCCCGCGCTCAGCCGTCGTCCCGGGGGAGCAGGGCCCCCGCGAGATGGTCGTACGCCACGTGCGCGTGCAGCCGCACCGCGGTCACCAGGGTGTCGTCGTCCGCGTAGAAGCCGGGGTTGTGATTGGTGACGAGCCCCCGTCCGCCCGGTTCCGGAACCGGCCGGCCCGCCGTGTCCAGCACCGTGTCCTGGACGCCGAGCATCACGTACAGGCCGCCGAACCGGCCCACGAGCTCGGACACGTCGTCGTACCCCAGCGTTCCCGACGTCTCCACCACCCGCTCCGCGCCGACCACCCGCCGGAACGTCGGGAGACCGGCCGCCACCCACGGACCGGTGTTGCGCACCGGCGGCACCGGCTGGAGGTACGCCACCTCGGCCGTCGCCCCGTACGCCGCCGCCGAGTGCTCCGCGAGCGTCGTCAGGCGCTGCCGCACCCGCTCCATGTCCGACTCCACGGCGCAGCGGACCGTGCCCCACAGCGTCACCGTCTGCCCGACGATGTTGAAGCGGCCGACGTCCTCGACGTGCCCGATCGACACCGTGACCGGATCGAACGCCGACACCTGCCGGTAGAGCTGGCCGATGCCCGTCAGGACCGCCCCGACCGCCGGCATCGGATCGACGCCCTCCCAGGGCGTGGAGCCGTGCGTCTGCCTGCCGGTGACGACGATCCGCACGAGGACCGAGGCGCCGTACTGGTTCCCGATCCGGTATCCCACGTACCCCTTCGGATGCGGGGTCACGTGCAGCCCGAACGCCATCGTCGGTACGGGATCGTCGAACGCGCCCGCCGCGACCATCGCGCGGGCCCCGCCCTCCTCGGTGACCGGAGGCCCCTCCTCGGCGGGCTGGAAGACGAACAGGACGGTGCCCGGCAGCCTTCCCCGGACCCCCGCGAGGACCGTCGCGGCGCCCAGCAGCGCCGCCGTGTGACAGTCGTGCCCGCAGGCGTGGGAGACGGGGAAGGGGCCGCCCGGGTACTCCGTGTCGACCACCTCGGAGGCGAACCCGGCCCCGCACAGGTCCCGGACCGGCAGGGCGTCGGTGTCGGCGCGCAGCGCCACGACCCGCTCGCCGGGCACGCCCCCGCGCAGCACGCCGACGACCCCGTGGCCCGCGATGCCCGTACGGACCTCGTCCAGGTCCAGGGCGCGCAGCCGGTCGGCGACGAGACGGGCGGTGTCCACCTCGCGGTTGGACAGCTCCGGGTGCCGGTGCAGATGGTGGCGCCACGCCACGACCTGTTCCGCGACGGCCGCCGCCCGTTCGTCCAGCTCGTCATGGATCGCGTCGCTGCCCAAGGGAACTCCTCCGGTCGCCGGACGTGGTCGCCGGACGCCGGGGGCGGCCGGAGCGGTGACGGGCGGCCGTCCGGGGACGGTGGCCGTGCGGGCATGGTCCCACCGGAGCGCGAACGGCGCACGCCCCGCCGGGAAGGGCGGGGCGTGCGCCGTTCGGGCGCGGGCGTTTCCTGTCCGGGTCGGCCCGGTCAGCCGGTGAAGACCTCCACCAGGGACCAGATTGCGAGACCGGCCATGCAGACGCCGCCGATCCGCTGCACCACCTTGAGCGGGACGCGCTTCGCGATGAACCGGCCCGCGACCAGGGCGAGCGCGGACACGCTCATCAGGGCGGCGAGGGAGCCGATCGCCGTCGACCAGGTGCCGTTCGTGGCGGCCAGGTTGGCGGTGGTGATCTGGGTGAGGTCACCCCACTCGCTGATGAAGACGGCCATGAAGGCGGTCGAGAAGACGGGCCAGAAACCGGTGACGGTCTTGCCGCCCTCCTCGCTCTCGTCGTCGTCGCCCCCGCCGCGCAGCAGCATGAACGCGCCGAAGCCGAACAGCAGGGCGGAGACCAGCTTCACCGACCAGCCGGGCAGCAGCCCGAGCAGGCTGCCCGCGCCCACAGCGATGGCGACATGGGCGAGGAAGGCGGTCGAGGTGCCGAACCAGACGTACAGCGGACGCATCCGCGTGCCCATGGCGAGGGACGCGAACATGGTCTTGTCGGGAAGCTCGGCGAGGAAGATCAGCCCGAAGGCGGTGAGGATCGCCAAGGGGTCGAGGTGCATACCGGGGCTCTCTGCTCGGTCCGGGCCACGGGCCCGGCACGGCGCCGAGAAGGCGACGGGAGGACCACTCGGCCCGGCATGACGGACCACGCCCACGGAAGCGCGGACGCGGTTGATGCCTGGCCGAAGGTCTCGCCCGTCCGTGTCACACGGACCCGGCCACCGGGAACCCGGAGGTTCCAGTATGTCGACGGCCGGTTCGCAGGGCTACTCCCCTTCGCTGCGCCCAGTGTAGCCGACTGGGCCGGACGGGTGAGGAGCCGGTGTCCGCCCCACCCGGGAGCCCTCCACCGGCCTCCGCCCGCCCCAGCGGCCCCGGACCGTTCAGCCGTGCCGGCCCACCCCACAGGCATCCGCCCACCCCGCAGGCCCCGGCACTCCCCGTCCCCCCGGCCCGGCAGCGGACACACCCGGCAGGGGACACGCCGAGCCGCGGACACGCCCGGACCCCGCGCCACCCGGGACCGGACGCCGCCCCTGCGTACGATCATGGAATGCCCGCAGGTCATCGGAGCCGTCCCGGTTCAGCGACGCGCACCCAGTTCAACCTCGGTCGCACGCTGCCCTTCCTGGTCCTGGCCCTGGCGTTCCTCATGGACCTGGTGACCCCCGACCAGGAGCGGTTCGACCGGCTCCTGATCGCCGCCCCCACGCTCGCCGCCGTCACCTGGAGCGTGCGCGGGACCCTCGGCATCGGCCTGCTCGCCATGGCCGCCCGGTTGCTGCTCGGCCTGATCCGGGGAGAACCGCTCGTCGCCGAGGTCCTCGCCAGTGAGGCGGTCCTTGTGGTCGTCACCCTCGCGGGCGCCTGGGTCAGCCGCGTCCGCACCCGCTACGAGCAGGACCTCGCGGAACTCAGCGCCGTCGCCGAGGTCGTCCAGCGGGTCGTGCTGCGCCCGCTGCCCGCGCACCTCGGCCGGTACGACCTCCACCTCCTCTACGTGGCCGCCGCCGCCAAGGCCCGTATCGGCGGTGACTTCTACGAGGCGGTACGGGTCCCCGGCGCCGTCCGGATCATGCTCGGCGACGTCCAGGGCAAGGGCCTGGGCGCCGTCGAGACCGCCTCCGTCCTGCTCGGTTCCTTCCGCGCCGCCGTCAGCGACGCCGTCGACCTCGCGGCCCTCGCCGACCGTCTCGAAGAGGGCCTCGCCCAGTACGGGGCCTGGGATCCGGAGTCCGACGCCGCCGAACGCTTCGCCACGGTCGTCCTCGTGGAACTCCCCGACGGCCGGGACCTCGCCCGCCTCCTCAGCTGCGGTCATCCCGCCCCCCTGGTCCAGCGCGGCACCGAGGTCGCCCAGGTGCGCTTCACCGACCCCTCGCTGCCGGTCAACCTCGCCGGGCTGTGCGTCTCGCGCCACCGGATCGAGGAAGTGCCCTTCGAGCCGGGGGACCGGATGCTCCTCTACACCGACGGCGTCAACGAGACCCGCGACCGGGCCGGGGTCTTCTACCCGCTCGAACAGCGGCTCCGGGGATGGGCCGGGGAACCGGCCGGAGAACTGCCGGGCATCCTCCACCGGGACCTCACCCACTACGGCGGCGGCGACCTCGACGACGACGTGGCCGCCCTCGTCGTGGTCTTCCCGGCCGAACCCCGCTGAGGCGGACCGCCCCCGCCCAAACCTCCCGCCGGGGGGCGGCTTCCGCCGCCGCCGCGCCGCCGGGTGTCCCGTGCGCTCTCCGCGCGCTCTGGCCGCTCCGTCCCGCATGCGTGAGGCTGGCGGCCGTCCGTGTCGCGGACGGTCACGAGTCCAGCCGAGAGGAACGGGTGCACGTGTCCCAGCAGAACCCCTTCACCACCGGCCCGGCCGAACCCTTCCCCGGCTTCCCGGGGATCACGGCCGGACTCACCGACGCCGAGGCCGCCCGGATCGCCGGACGCGGTCTGTGGGCCGCCGACGGGACCGTGGAACCCGGCGCCGTCCGCCTGGGCCAGACCCTCGCCAACGCCCTCCTCGCCGGGACGGCGGACGCCCCCGACCGCACGCCCGGGGGCGCGGCCCCGGACACGGCCCCGACCGCGCTCCTCCCCGCCGGTCTCGCCGCCGTCGTCGAGGAAGTGCGCGGCCTGGCCCTGCCCGCGTACCACCGGATCGAGGGCGCGTCGGACGACGTCCGGCTCTCCGCCCTCAGCCTGCGGCAGCTCGGCCCCGGCCCGCACCCGCTCGTCGTCCTCCCGGCCGGCTGGACCCCCTTCGGCTGGTCGCTCTTCCTCTGGACGTACCTGGTCCTGGCCCGCAAGGGCTACCACGTCCTCGCCTACACCCCGCGCGGCCTCGGCGCCCCCGGTCTGCCCTCCACCTCCGGCGGCCTCGTCGATGTCGCGGGACCCCACGACTGGGCCGACGGCTCGGCCGTCGTCGACTTCGCGGTCGACCACTTCGCCCCGAGCGTCATCGGCTTCATGGGGGAGTCCTACGGATCGGGCATCAGCCAGCTGGTCGCCGCCCACGACGACCGGGTCGCCGCCGTCGTCGCCCTCAGCACCTGGGGCAATCTCGCCACCGCCCTGTACGACCACGGGACCCGTCACGTCGCCGCCGTGAAAGCGCTCCTCGCCCTCACCGGCGGACCCGTGGAGGCCAGGTTCGGCGAGGAGAACCAGCGCGTCCTCGCCGACTTCCTCGCCGACCGCGACCTGCCGGACGTCGTCGACTGGGGCCGCCGCCGCGCCCCGGAGTCGTACCTCGGCCTCACCAACGACAACGGCACCCCGACCTTCTTCTCGAACACCTGGCACGAGAGCCTCTTCGCGGTCAACCAGCTCCTGGACACCTTCGAGGGCCTTGAGGTCCCCAAACGGCTCAACCTGTGGATCGGCGACCACGCCGCCCCGGAGGGTCCCGGGCTCATCGGCCCGCCAGGGGAGGAGGACCCGCCCCTGGCGGAGGCGTACGCCTGGCTCGACCACCACCTCAAGGGCGCGCCCAACGGCGTGGCCGCGTGGCCCCAGGTCAGCGCGCAGGTGATGTTCACGTACACGACGGAACCGGTGCCGGACCCGGTGACCGGCGAGCCGACCGGGGAGCGGCGGATCACCGCCCCGGCCCGCCGCGAGGCACACGAGCACTGGAGCGGCTTCACCCGCGCCACCGAGGTGTTCGGCCTCACCGGCGACGGCGCGGGCGGCGCCGACGGACGGCTCCTGCCCGCCGGCGGAGCCGCCCCGGGCCCCCGGGAGACCGGCTGGCGCCGCACCTTCCTCGCGGGCGTGGACACCGAGGCCACCGCCATGGACGCGATCATGAGGACCGGCCGGGCGGAATGGACCGGCAACCCCAAGACGTACGACACCCGCAAGATCGACCGCAGGCACGCCGTGGCCTGGACCACCGACCCCCTGACGCCGCTCCGGCCGGGCGACACGGCGGGCCGCCGGATCCGGGGTGCCCCACGGCTGCGCCTCACCGTCCGGTCCACCGTCTCCTCGGCGAGTCTCTACGCGCACCTCTTCGACGTCGCCGAGGACGGCACGGCCCGGATCGTCAGCCACGAGCCGCTCAACGCGTACGGTCTGGCGCCCGACCGGGACACCACCGTGACCTGGCGGCTCCAGGCGGCCGCGTACGACGTCGCCGCCGGGCACCGGCTGATGCTGGCCGTCGACAGCAAGGACCCGCTGTACGGCGACGCCACCGTCACCTGGACGCAGACCGTGGTCGGCTCCCCGGCCGCCACGCCGTCCTTCCTGGAGCTGCCGCTGGGCTGAGCCCCCGCCCGGCGGAGGGCCGGGCAGGGAGCGCGGGCTCAGGCCACCGGCGCGAGCCCCAGGTGCTCGCGGAGCGTGCCGCCCGTGTACGCGGTCCGGTACACGCCCCGTTCCTGGAGCTCCGGGACCAACAGGTCCACGATGTCGTCGAGACCGTCCGGGACCAGGTACGGCGAGATGTTGAAGCCGTCGATCGCCCCGTGCCGGACGAACCGCGCGAACTTCTCGGCGAGGCCCGCCGGGGTGCCCGCGTGCCCGCGCTGCGGCCCCAGTTCGATGACCGTCTCGCGCAGCGACCATCCGTTGGCCTCCGCCTTCGCCCGCCACTCGGCCACCACCGGACGGGGGTCCTCCAGCCAGCGGGTCCCGAAGGCGCCCGTGTACTGGCCCACCACCGGGTCCTCGGCGGGCAGCGGGCCGTCGGCGTCCCGCCCCGACAGGTCGAACCCCCACAGCCTGCTCGCGATCCCCAGGGCCACGGCGGGCGTGACCTGAGAGAGGCGCACCCAGCGCTGCTTCTCCTCGGCCTCCTTCTCGGTGGCCCCGATGACGATCTCGGTCCCGGGCAGGATGCGCAGCGCGTCCTCGGCGCGCCCCGCCGCCCGCAGCCGCCGCCGGATGTCCTCGGCGAAGGAGAGGGCGTCGTCGAAGTCCGTGCCGTGCGCGGAGAAGACGACGTCCGCGTTACGGGCGGCGAAGTCCCGGCCCTCCCCGGAATCACCCGCCTGGAAGATCACCGGATGCCCCTGGGCGCTGCGCGGCAGGGTCGGCGCGAGATCCACGTCGAACTGGGCGCCCCGCCTGCTGACGCGGCCCACCGCGTCCGGCACCGACCAGGACCGGGCGTCCGCCGAACCGGCGACGGAGTCCTCCGCCCAGCCGTCCCACACGGCGCGCGCCACCGACAGGAACTCCTCCGCCCGCCGGTAGCGGTCGGCGTGGTCGAGGAAGCCGCCGCGCCGGAAGTTCTCGCCGGTCCAGGCGTTGTGCGTGGTCACGACGTTCCATCCGGCCCGGCCGCCGGACAGCAGATCCAGCCCGGCCAGACGGCGGGCGAGGTCGCCCGGTTCGTTGAAGGTGGTGTTCGAGGTGGAGACGAGACCGATCCGGTCGGTCGCCGCGGCGAGCGCCGCCAACTGGGTGATCGAGTCGGGCCGGCCCGCCACGTCGAGTTCGTGGATGCCGCCCTCCGACTCCCGCAGCCGCAGGCCGTCCCCGAGGAAGAAGGCGTCGAACAGACCGCGCTCGGCGGTACGCGCCACCCGCAGGAAGGTCGCCGGGTCGATCTGCGAACCGCTGGCCGGATCGGACCAGATCGTCCAGTGGTTGACGCCCTGGACGAACACCCCGAGGTGGAGCCGGGCGTCCGGGCGGGGGACGTCGGTCGGGTCGGTGCGGGTCATCGGGACTCCTCCCGGACGGGCGCGGCGGCGGAGGTGGTGAAGCGGCTGGGCGGCCTGGTCAGGCCGAGGGAGGTGCGCAGGGTGGCGCCGGGCAGCGGCCGGGCCGCGACGCGCCGGACGAACAGCTCGGGCAGGACCAGCCGGGACAGCACCGCCAGGTCCTCGTCGAGGACGAGCGGCCGCAGCCGTACCCCGTCGACGTGCTCGGCCAGTTCGGCGAGCAGGGACACCAGCCCCTGGGCCGGACCGGTGTACCGCAGCCGGTCCGGACGGGCGGACCACGGGGAGTGCCGTTCCAGGTCGGCCACCCGCTCCCGGGCCGTCTCGCCGGGCGCGTCGAGGGCCACCTCGACCTCGGCGAAGACACGGGGGGTGTCCGCGGCGGAGGCCTCCCGGGCCTCCCGGGCCACCTCGGCGACGGCGGCGCCGCCGACCAGCGCCACATCGGTCAGTCCGGCCGGGACGAGACCGGACCGGGCGAGGACCACGGGCCTGCCCTGCGGCGGGCGCGGCACGATCGAAGGTCCCTTCACCGAGTACGTGTCCCCGACGAAGTCCACGGAGTGCAGCCGCGAGCGGTCCAGATAGCGGCTCGTGGCCACCGACCGGATCACCGCGTCGTCCTCCCACGAGTCCCACAGATCCCGTACGACCCTGAGCCCGTCGCGGGCCTCACGGGCGAGGGCGTCCGGGCCTTCGACCGGGGGCCGTCCCCAGGCGCGGGCGGCGCCCGGGTCCGCCTCGACCCCCACCACCCAGCCGGACCGGCCCGCCGACAGGTGGTCGAGCGAGGCGAGTTGCGAGGAGACGTGGAACGGCTCCGCGTACGTGGTCGACAGGACCGGCGCGACACCGAGGACGCTGGTCGAGGCGGCGACGAACGCGGCCCGTTCCACCGCCCCGATCCGGCCCACCGGGTCGGGTCCGGAGCCGGGCGGGAGGATCGAGTCGTCCAGGGTCACCAAGGTGAACCCGGCGTTCTCGGCGACGGCCGCGACCCGGGCGAGCCGACGCGGGGTCAGCAGGTCGCCGGGGGCGTGCGCGGCACGGCGCCACGCGGCCGGATGGGCGCCGTCGCCGTCGATCTCGACGGCCAGGCGCAGGGCGGGGCGGGGCATGGGAGGTCCTTCCGGAAGACAGCGGCGCACACCGGGACCACGGGCGCGCGGGGGCGCGCCGCCACGGGGCCGGGCGACGGGACGTCAGGGAGCGCGCGGACCCTCGCGGGGCGGGGTTCAGACGCGGGCGGAAGGACAGATGGCCGAGGAGGTCCGGCAGAGGTCGACATGGCGCCTGCACACGAGCGGCGTGCCCGCCGGGGGCACGGACCGGAGGGCACGCGGCCCCGAACCCGTTGCCCGCATGTCCACCTCCCCGCAGTTCAGACCCTGTGTCCCGGCCAGGACCGGAGGGCACCTCAGCTTAGGCGGGCGGCCTTCCCCGCTGTCAAGACCGTTCCGGACGACGGACGGCCGTCCGGAGCGGGGGAGTCGGGTGCCTGCGCGGACGGACCCGCCACGGCATGCTGCCCTGTGGGACGGCAGAGGGCCCGCACGCCGCTCTCGCCGGGGACGGCCTTCCGGCTCGAAGGGCCGGAGCCGGGGTCGGACTTCGGGCCAGGGGGAGGCATCGCGCCGGGGAAGGGCGAGGCCCGTGCGGCGGGGTCGACGCGGGCCGGAACGGGGCGGAGGGGAGGGCGGTGCGGTGGAGTCGGTCCGGGGCTGCGGTGTCGTTGTCGGAGATGGATCTCGGGGCCCTATCTCTTTGGTCAAGGTGGAGGGGTGCTCATTCGGGTGTCTGGAACGATGTGCCTGTGCATGCTGATGATCAGGTTGGCGAGGGTGTCTCTGCGGAGCTCGCGGCGTTTCTGCGTAACGCTGCCGACGGCCGTCCGGTGAAGATCGTTCCTTCGGTCTGCGGCGGGTGCGGCGGGCGCGTGTTCTTCGTGCTCGTTGACGATGTCGAGGGTGGGGCCGAGCGGGTGTGCGTTGGTTGCGGCGGCCGTGTGTTCATCGCGGATAGCGAGGAGTTCTGGGAGGACGCGGACCCTGGCGAGGCCTGCTGTCCTTGCGGGAGTGAGGAGTTCGAGACGGCAGTCGCGTTCTCTCTCGCCGACGACGGGTTGGTCCGCTGGGTGACCGTTGGGCTGCGGTGCCGCAAGGACGGCGCGGTCGGGCTCTATGCCGACTGGAAGATCGACTATGGGCCCACGGATCACCTCCTGACCATGGTCTAGGCCTGCGGAGCAACCGCCCGAACAGGCTACGGTTCGTAGAAAGTGCCGTCGCGGAGCATCACGAAGAGGACGTCGGCTCATCGTCGGGCGAGGCAGAGCAGGGCTTGGGTGTGGTGCTTGCCCTGGGCGATTTTCTTGTCGTAGTAGGCCCGTGATGACGGGTCGCCCAGGGCCGCGAACGCTGAGAGGAAGAAAGCCCTCTTCAACTGCTTGTTTCCTCTCCTGGAGGGCTGTTCGCCGCGGATCGAGTATCCCGAACTCCGGGTTGCGGGGGCGAGTCCGGCGTAGGCGGCGAGGTGGCCGGCGGTGGGGAAGGTGCTGCCGTCGCCGACCTCGATCAGGATGCGGGCTCCGGTCCTGATGCCGACTCCCGGCATCGAGATCAGGACCTTCGAAAGAGGGTGGGCCTCCAGCAGGTCTTCGATCCGTCCGGCCAGGAGTTTGCGCTGGTCAAGGACAGCGGTCAGGAATCCGGCCAGGCTTGGGACGATCAGCGCGGCCGCCTCGGTGCCCGGCACCACCACGGTCTGCTCGTCCAGCGCGGCAAAGATGTCGTAGACCAGCCGCTCGGCCATTCTCGGGGCCTTCGGCCGTAACAGCGTGACCAGGCGGCGCCGTCCGGCCTTGCGGATCTGGGTCGGTGACCCGAACCGTTCGAGCAGGGTCAGGACGGCTGGGTCTGCAACCGCGGCCCCCTCGACGGGTTCGTTCCCGGTAGCAGAGGCGGGCTCCGCGCATCGGCCCTCGGGCGGACAGGGGATGCGACCCCAGCAGGACGCGCGGGCCCGGCGACGGCCCCTACGGTGCCCGCATGACCCGACTCACCAGAGCGGCCGCCGCCGCACTCCTCGCCTGTTCCCTCGCCTTACCCGCCGGAGTGGCCACCGCGGCCGCCCCCGACACCTCTCCCGTCGCCGCCGCGCAGCGCGCACGGGCCGCCGTGCTGCCCGCGCCCACCGGCCCGCACGCCGTCGGCAGCACCGTCCTGCCGCTGGTGGACCGCTCGCGCACCGACCCGTGGGTGCCCACCGCAGACGGCCGGGAGCTCATGGTCACGCTCCACTACCCGGCCGCCCGCCCCGGCGACGGCCGCCCCGCCCCGTACGCGCCCCGCGAGTCGGCGCGGCTGCACGCCGAGCAGCTCTGGCCCGGCGTCTCCGGTGACGTCCTGGCCCGGACGCGGACCCACAGCGCGACCGACGCCAAACCCGCGCCCGGCCGCCGCCCCCTGGTCCTGCTCTCACCGGGCTTCAGCGTCTCCCGCTGGACCCTCACCCACCTCGCCGAGGACCTCGCCTCCCGCGGCTACGTCGTCGCCTCCGTGGACCACGCCTACGAGTCGTACGGCATGGGCCTGCCCGACGGCCGGACCCTCACCTGCGTCGCCTGCACGGCCCTCGACGGGGGCGGCGTGCACCCGGGTGTCGTCACCGCCACCCGCGCCGCCGACATGCGGTACGTCCTCGACCGGCTCACCGGGCCCAAGCCCGTCTGGCGGTACTCCGGCCTGATCGACAAGAGCCGGATCGGCATGGCGGGCCACTCCATCGGCGGCGCGAGCGCGGCGACCGCGATGGTGGCCGACCGTCGGATCGACGCCGGGATCAACATGGACGGAGCCTTCTGGGAGGACCTCCCGGCGGAGGGTCTGAACGGGCGCCCGTTCATGCTCCTCGGCACCCACGACACCACCCATCTGCCCGGCGGCACCGACACCACCTGGGACCGGACCTGGGCCGCCCTCGACGGCTGGAAGCGCTGGGTCACGGTGGCCGGGTCGGACCACGGCACCTTCTGCGACGCTCCCGTGCTCGCCGGCCACTTCGGTCTGCCCCAGCCCGAACTGCCCGTGGACCGGGCCGTCGCCGTCACCCGGACGTATGTCGCCGCGTTCTTCGACCAGCACCTGCGGGGACGTGACCGCCCGATCCTGGACGGACCGACCCCGGCGAACCCGGAGGTCCACTTCCAGCACCGCTGACCGCCCCGGGGCGGAACCCCTCAGCCCCGGTAGGGGGTGTTCGCCGCCGTCCAGTCGGCCAGGGCCCGCGCGCACTCGGCGACCGATTCGCGCCAGGTGCGCGCGGCACCCTCCCCGGCCTCGTCACTGACGTGCTTCACGATCCGCAGCGGCACCCCGGCGAGCGCGGCGGCCGCGGCGAGCGCGTACCCCTCCATGTCGACCAGGGGCGCCCGCTCGGCGAGCCGCGCGCGGGCGGCCTCGTCGGACACGAACGTGTCACCGGTGGCCAGGACCACGTCACCGCCGTCCGGCAGTGCCAGCGGAGCCCCGTACGTCTCGCCGGTCAGGGTGGCGAGGAGCCCACCGTCGAGGTCGTGCTGCACGACCGTGCCGACCACGTGCGTCCCGGTCCAGCCGGACCGCAGCGCCCCGGCCGTCCCGAGGTTCACGATCCCCGACGGCCGGGGACCGCGCCCGAGGACGGTCGCCAGCGCGGTCGCCGCGTTCACCTTGCCCATGCCGGTCAGCAGCACCGGCAGGTCCGTGTCCAGGAACTGCGCCTCCTCCCTGACGGCGAGGACGAGCAGCGGACGGTCGACGGTGATGTGTCCCAGGAGTTCCATGGGGGTCACGCTAGTTCGCGGGCCGGGCCGCCGTACAACCAGGTCCCGCCGGGTCTCGCACCGGGACCAGCCGTCCGATCAGCGCCCCGCCTCACGGGGTCGCGGCACGGGCGCGTCACGACCGTCTCCGCGGAGGCGGGGGCGGAGGCGGGGGCGTGGGCGGGGGCGTGGGCCACCGGGTCACCCGTGCCCCACGGTGCGGGCCGCTCGGGGGCGAGCCGACGGTCCCGGCGGTCCCGGTCCTCGATCCCTCGCATCTCCGCACCTCCGCGAGGATGCGCGCCGAGACCCACCGGGTCCGCCGGGCCCGTCAGTTCCTCGACGAGGTCCTGCGGCGCATCGACGCGCACACGGCGGAGGACGACGTGGCCGTCCTCGCGGCCCGCGCCCGCGCCCACCCGGCCTCGTGACACCGCGTCACCCCCTGGCCCACGCAGAGCCCCGGGGAACCCCTCTCCGACCGGCGGGAACGCCCGGTTTCGCGCCCCGGCGGGATTCTTTCCGCAGGACGCTTGTGCACGGCCCCGGCGCGCGTCACTCTCCTCGGTATGAACACGGCCAGACATGCCAGTGAACGTCTGATGAGCTGGCCCTCGCTGAGCCCCGGCCGAGCCCACTGCGGCGCCGAGCTCGGACTGGGCACCGCGACGCACGAGATCGTCCACTTCCACGGGGAGCACGAGGCCGATGTGCACCTCACCCGCGCCATGGTCGCCAAACTCCGCCCGGCGCTCCTCGGGTCCAGCGCGGTCCGGCTCCGCGCCGGTTCCGGGTGGGTGACGGTCCTGCTGGACATGGGCTCGGACATCGACCTGCTCGCCACCCTGGTGAGCGCCGCGCTCCAGGCCAACGGGGTTCCCGACGTCGCCCCCGACGGCTGCACCCGCACCCGCCCGGTCCCGGGACTCCGCTGAGCCCGGGCACCCCGGGACCACGCGGGGCGGGAGGCCACCGGCAGCACCCCCGCGCAGCCCCCCGGCAACACCCCCGTGCGGGCCGGGCGGCAGCGCGCCCGCACCCGTTCGGCCGTATCCGGGAGGTGTCCCCCCGCCCGGCCGGGTAGCGAACCAGTTATGCCCTCCACACCGCCGCCGCACGACGGTGACCCCACCGAGGACGGTTCCTGGTTCCGGCGGCTCCACGCCCGTGTCGCCGCCTCGCCCGTCGGACTCGCCTGGAACCGCGGCCGCGCCATCGAACTCATGCACCGCGCCATGGGTTTCGCCGCGCTCAGCCTGCTCACCCTCGTCCCCCTGCTCATCGTCGTCGCGGCGGCCGACCTCGCCAGCGGCCAGGGCTTCGCCCGCTGGCTCGTCCAGGGCCTCGGAGTCTCCGAGGTCTCGCAGGAGGAGGTCGAACGGCTCTTCGGCCAGCCGGGGCAGGCCCTCCAGCGCACCACCGCCTTCGGACTCGCCGCCCTCGCCGCGTTCGGCGTCACCTTCGGCTCCGCCGTACAGACCGGGTACGAGCGGGTGTGGGACCTCCCCACCGCCCGCTGGCACACCATGTGGCGGCACGTCGTCTGGCTCGCCGTCCTCGTCGGCGCCCTGCTCCTCTTCGTGGCCACCCCGGCGCCCGCCCGGTCCTCCGCCGAGACCACCCTCCTGGTCGCCCTCTCCGACCTCACCGGTACCTTCGTCTTCTTCTGGTGGTCGCAGCGGTTCCTGCTCTGCGGCCGTATCCGCTGGCGCGCCCTCGCCCCCGGAGCCGCCCTCACCGCCCTCGGACTCCTCGGCCTGCGGATCTTCTCCCAGCTCGTCTTCTCGCCCCTCATCGCCTCCAACGCGGTGACGTACGGCCAGTTCGGCACCGTCCTCGTCCTCCAGTCCTGGCTGGTCGGCGTCGGCTTCGTGGTGTACGGGGGCGCCCTCGCCGGGCGCCTCGTCCACGAGGTACTTCTCGACCGCAGGCTGGGCCGGGGCGGCCCGCCCCCCGGCTGACCGGGGCGGCGGCCCGTCCGGGCTCGGACCGGAGCCGTCACTGGTCCCGGCGCCGCACCGCGAGCACCGTCACCGCCGCGGCGCCCGCCGCCCACAGCGCGTACACCAGCCAGGCGCCCCCGGCCGACCACGGGAAGGGCTGCTCGAAGGGGCCGGGCGCCGCCAGCCGCTGCCAGGCCTTCAGCGGCGTCATGTGGGAGAGCGTCGCGGTGAGGTGCCGCCGTTCCCCGAGGGCCATCGGCACGAACAGCAGCACGACCACCGCACCGACGACCGAGACCGCGCCGCGCCGCAGCAGCGCCCCGAGCGCCATCCCGGCCGTCGCGCACACCGGCGCGAGCAGCGCCGACGCCACCATCAGCCGCAGCGCCCCGGGATGGGTCACCGGAAGTCCCGCGCCCCGCACCGACAGCACGGCCTGCGTCAGCCAGAACGACACCGCCGCGACCACCGCCCCGAACAGCACCTGCGTCAGGGCCACCACCAGCACCTTCGCCGACATCAGGGCGGTGCGCGCCGGAACCGCCGCGAAGCTCGTACGGATCAGCCCGCTGCCGTACTCCCCGACCACCGCCATCGCTCCCACGGCGGCGGAGCAGAGGATCAGCACCGTCGACGCGTTCCCGGTGAAGGCGTCCCCGAGCGCCATCCCGTCGGCCACGAACGCCACCCGGCCCGACTCGTCGTACGCGTACCAGTACCGGTAGTGGTCCCACGCGGTCCCCACGTTGAACGCCACCACCACCAGCGCCATCAGCAGCAGCGACCAGCCCGTGGACCGCAGCGACCACAGCTTCAGCCACTCCGACGCGAGCAGGTCACGGAAGCGGGCGCGGGGCTCCACGAGGGGAGTGGGCCCGACGAGGGCAGCGGACAGCGTGGTCATCGGGCGTCTCCCGCGAGATGGTCGGCGTGGCCAGCGGTCAGTTCCATGAACGCCTCCTCCAGGGAGGCGGTGTGCGAGGTCAGTTCGTCGAGCGGCAGCCGGTGCGCCAGGGCCAGTTCCCCGATCCGGGCGGCGCCCATTCCCGTCACCGTCAGACGCCCGCCCTCCGTGGTCACCCCGGCCCCCTCCGCGAGCAGCACCGAGGTCAGGGCCGTGCGGTCGGGCGTGCCCACGGTCACCCGCGGGCGTCCGCCGCGCGCCGCGAACTCCGCCAGGCTCTCCGCCGCGACGAGGGAACCCCGGCCGATGACGACCAGTTCGTCCGCCGTGTGCTCCATCTCCGTCATGAGATGGCTGGAGACGAAGACCGTCCGGCCCTCCCCGGCCAGCCGCCGGAACAGCTCCCGCACCCACCGCACGCCCTCCGGGTCGAGCCCGTTGAGCGGCTCGTCGAACAGCAGCACCGGCGGATCGCCGAGCAGCGCCCCCGCGATCCCGAGCCGCTGCCGCATCCCCAGCGAGTAGCCGCCGATCCGGCGGCGCGCCACCGACGCCAGGCCGACCTCCTCCAGGAGCGCGTCGACCCGGGCCGGCGGGACGCGGTTGCTCTGCGCGAGGGCCCCGAGATGGGCCCGCGCCGTCCGGCCGCCGTGCACGTCCGAGGCGTCGAGGAGCGCGCCGACGTGCCGCAGCCCGCGCGGCCGGTCCGCGAACGGCCGCCCGTCGACCGTCACCGACCCCCGGGTCGGCGCGTGCAGCCCCAGGACCATCCGGAGCGTGGTGCTCTTGCCCGAGCCGTTCGGCCCGAGGAAGCCCGTCACGCGCCCCGGCCGCACCGTGAACGTGAGCCCGTCCACGGCGGTCGTCCCGCCGTACCGCTTGGTGAGTTCCTTTGCTTCGATCATGTGCACCACCCTGGCTCCCGGCGCCCGTCGCGGGCATCGGACCGGCGCTGACGATCCGGGCCCCCGCTGTCACCCCCGGGTGTACGACCGGGGGACGACGACCGGCCCGGGGCCCGCGCCCTACGATCACCGCATGTCCGCGACCACGTCCGTTCCGCTCCTGAGAAGGGTCACCCCCGGTGGGTGGGCCGCGACCGCCTGGCTCGCGGGACTGCTCTTCACCGTCCTCCTCCGCGTCCGGCTGCCCGGCCAGGAGGAGGCCGACGTCATGGCGGGCGTGGTCATCCTGCGCTGGGACGGCATCACCATGCTGCTCCTCGCCACCGCCCTCGCGCTGTACGGAGCCCGGCTCCTGTCCCGCCGCCCGGCGGCGGGCCTGCGCCACCTCCTGGCGGCGGCGGTCGTCGGCAGCACGCCGCTCGGCGTCACCGCCATCCCGATGGCGCAGTACCTCGCCGTGGACGTCGCCCTCTACGTCATCGCCGCCGCCCGCCCGCCCCGTGAGGCCCGCCGGGCCCTGCTGCTCGCCCTGGGCGTCCTCGTCGCCCACCTCGCCGTCCGGCTCCTTGCCGGCTGGAGCGTCGGCACCACCGGAGCCCTGGCCGTCGCCCTCACCGCCGCGGTCGCCTGGCTGCTCGGCCGCTCCGAACAGCAGAACAGGGCGCACGCCGCCCGCGCCCGCGCCCAGACCGCCGCCCAGGCCATCACCTCCGAACGGCTCCGCATCGCCCGCGAGATGCACGACACGGTCGCCCACAGCATGGGCATTGTCGCCCTCCAGGCGGGCGCCGCCCGGCGGGTCATCGACACCCGGCCCGAACAGGCCCGGCAGGCCCTCGCCGAGATCGAGACCGCGAGCCGCGAGACGCTCGCCGGACTGCGCCGGATGCTCGGCGCGCTCCGCACAGGGGAACCGGACGCGGCGCGGTCCCCCGCCGACGCCGGACTGCCCGAGATGCCCGGCCTCGCAGCCCTCGACCGGCTCGCCGAGATCACCGCCGCCGCGGGCGTCCGCGTCGCCGTCCACCGGGTCGGGGCACCCGGCCCACTGCCCCAGGACATCGACCTCTCCGCCTTCCGCGTCGTCCAGGAGTCCGTCACCAACGTCGTACGGCACTCCGGCGCCGGCTCCTGCACGGTCACCGTCGACCACCGGGACCCCGGAGCCCTGCTCCTCACCGTCGAGGACCGGGGCCGGGGCACGGCACCGGAACCGATCCCCCCTCACGACGGCACGGGCTACGGCCTCGTCGGCATGAGGGAGCGCGTCACACTGCTGTACGGAGAGTTCGACGCGGGCGCCCGTCCCGGCGGAGGATTCCGCGTCACCGCCCGCCTCCCCCTGCCCACAGGAGCCACCGCACCATGAGCGACACCACCGCCGGACGTCCCGTCCGGGTCGTCCTCGCCGACGACCAGCCCCTGGTGCGGACGGCACTGCGCATGGTCATCGCCGACCTCCCGGACCTGGTCGTCACGGGCGAGGCGGCGAACGGCGCCGAGGCCGTCCGCCTCACCGAGGAGACCGGCGCCGACGTCGTCCTCATGGATCTGCGGATGCCCGGCACCGACGGCATCGAAGCCACCCGCCTCATCACCGGGGGCCCCACCGGCGCCCGGGTGATCGTCCTCACCACCTTCGACGACGACGAGCACGTCCACGGCGCCCTCCACGCGGGCGCGTCCGGTTTCCTCGTCAAGGACATGGCCCTCGACGACATCCTCGCCGCCGTCCGCGTCGTCGCCTCCGGCGACGCGCTCATCGCCCCCAGCGTGACCCGACGCCTCATCAAGGAGTTCACCGGCCGCCCGAGGAACCCCCCGGTCGCTCCCCGCCGGACCACCGAGGGCATCACCGACCGCGAGCGGCAGGTCCTCACCCTCGTCGGACGGGGCCTGTCCAACACCGAGGTCGCCGCCGCACTCCACATCAGCGTCGCCACCGCCAAGACCTATGTGACCCGGCTCCTCGCCAAACTCGACGCCCGCGACCGCGTCCACCTCGTGATCATCGCGTACGAGGCGGGGCTGGTCTCGGCCGACCGCCCCGCGGGGGAAGGGGAACGCACCCACGGGAGTGATCACACGATCCGGTGATCCCCCCGGGACCGCCCGGGCGACGGGCCCCGGACGGCTTGGATGGGTACGACCCCACCCACGCCTCGAAGGAGAGCCGTCCCATGACGAACACCTGGCTGCCGCCCGGCGAGTACGTAGCGACCCTGCCGAGAGCGACCGCCTACGCCTGCCTCTACTTCACCGACACCCGGGGCCGCCCCTTCCAGCTCCGGGCCACCTACCACACCGAGACCTGGCAGTGGCCCGGCGGCAACATGGACCCGGGGGAGACCCCCTGGGAGACGGCGGTGCGCGAGTGCCACGAGGAGACCGGGATCACCTTCACCGGCGAACCCCGGCTCCTCGGCACCCACTTCGTCACCGACCGGGGCGAGGAGTGGCCCGCGAACCACATCGGTTTCATCTTCGACGGCGGTGAACTGACGGACGACCAGATCGCCGCCGTCGTCCTCGACCCCGACGAGCACAGCGCGTACAGCCTGCGCACCCTCGACGCGTGGGCGCGGGAGATGCCACCGCACGAGTTCAGCCACCTCGCGGACATCGACCGTGCCCGCAGGACCGGCACCCCGGTGTACCTGGAGACCGGCCCGGACGAGGACTGACCCCCACCTCCCGTACGAGGGCGGGGGCCGCCCCGCGCGCCCCTCGCCCTCCCGCCGGAACCCCCGCCGGACCACCGGGTGGCCGAACGGCCCGGCCCCGCACCCCGGGGGACGACCGGCCGGTGCGGTAGAAGGACCCCATGTGCTGGAGCGCGACGGCCGACCTGTGGGCGGGCCTCGGGATCGGCGCCGTCGGCGTGGCCGCCCTCGCCTCCGTACGGCGCCCCGGAGACCTGCCGCTCGCCGCGCTGCCCCTCCTCCTCGGCGCCCACCAGCTCGTGGAGGCCGCCGTCTGGCACGCCGACGGAGGAACGGGCCCCGCCACCCTCGCCTGGGCGGTGATCGCCCTCCCCCTGCTGCCCCTGTGGGTACCGCTCGGCGTCCTCGCCGCGGCCCGCCCGGCCGACCGCCGACGCCTGCTCGTCCCGCTCGCCGCCGGAGTCACCACCTCGGGCCTCCTCGCCCACCACCTCGCCACCCACCCCGTCACGGCCGAGATCCGGGGCCACACCATCGGCTACGCCGTCGGCCCGCCCTTCGCGCCCCTCGTCCTCACCGGCTACCTCCTCGCCACCGTCGGAGCCCTCCTGCTCGCCCGGGACCGGCTCCTGCGGCTCCTCGGCCTGGTCACCGGGGCCGGAGCGGTGCTCTGCGCGGTCCTGTGGCGCACCGCGTTCCTCTCCACCTGGTGCGCCCTGGCGGCCGTCGCCTCGGTCCTGCTGCTCGTACGGATCCGGACCGGACCCGTAACCCCCCGGCGGTTCAGCCAGTTGACCCGGTCATGAAGAAGCGCAGTATGCTCGCCATCGCCTCCCTCGCCGCAGGCGTCGTCACCGCCCTCATCACCCCGCCGCCGCACGCGAGCGCCGCGGACGGTCCCCTGGGCGGCGCCACCGGCATCCTCCAGGAGGACGGCGTCGGCCCCGTGCTCCACGACATCGTCGAAAACGCCGAGGACGTCCTCCAGAACCAGGAGCCCGGCGGGCTCATCTGACCCGAGGCATACCGCGTCCGGTGCCCCGCGCCCCTTGAGGGCGGCGGGGCACCGGCACGTCGTGACGTGGGAGGAGGCGCCCCGGTGCGGGCCGTGCGCCGGTAATGACAGGATGTCCCCATGAGCAATAACGTTTACTTCGACATCACCATCAACGACGAGCCGGCGGGCCGGATCGTCTTCCAGCTGTTCGACGACGTCGTCCCGAAGACGGCGCAGAACTTCCGTGAGCTCGCCACCGGCGAGCACGGCTTCGGCTACGCCGGTTCCCCGTTCCACCGCGTCATCCCGCAGTTCATGCTCCAGGGCGGCGACTTCACCCGGGGCAACGGCACCGGCGGCAAGAGCATCTACGGCGAGAAGTTCGCCGACGAGAACTTCAAGCTGAAGCACGACCGCCCGTACCTGCTCTCGATGGCCAACGCCGGCCCGAACTCGAACGGCTCGCAGTTCTTCGTCACCACCATCGTGACCGACTGGCTCGACGGCAAGCACGTCGTCTTCGGCGAGGTCGTCGAGGGCCAGGAGCTGGTCAGGAAGATCGAGGGCCTCGGCTCCCGCTCCGGCGCCACCAGCGCCTCCATCAAGGTCGCCGAGTCCGGCGTCGTGAAGGTCTGACCCCCTTCCGACGCTGACCGGAGGGCGCCCGGCGCCCTCCCGCGGAACCGCCCGGCCGGGGCGGGGGAGAGCGAGACACCCCGCCCCGCCGCACCGGTCGTCCCTCCGCCCCCGTACGAACACGGGCAGCCCCGCCGCCACCGGACACGCCCCGGGCGGACGAGGACGCGCCGCCTCCGCCGAGAACACCGGCGGAGCCCACCCGAGCGCCCGCCCGGGCCCCCTGCCGCTCCTCCGAGCCGGGCACGCCCGGTATCCGGGCGCCGCCCGCCACCGGCGGGAACCACTTCGGCCGGGACCGGCCACCGCCGCGCTCAAGGCCCCGGGGCCGCCGAACGCGCTGCCCGAACCCGCTCGCTCGGGGGGATACCGTTCGCGGACGACCCGGCCCCGTACGGCCTCCTCAGGCCGTGTGGTGAGGCACGCGGGGGAGTCCGGAGACAGCTCCCACCGGGCGCGACGCCGGGGACGCGGCACCGGCCGCCGTACACCCCGCCACCGATCACGCGCCACGCCCGCAGCAGCGGTACGTCCGCGATGCCGGGGACCCGCGGACGCGCCCCGGCCGAGGCGAGCGGATCTGCCGGTGGACGTCCGACCCGCTCGACGGCTCCCGGCACCAGGATCAGGGCACCTCTCCTTGGCTGGGTACGTCGGCGCCCGCCGTCCCCGCGCACGCGCGGCGGACCGGCCGTCTCCGGTCGGCCCGCCGGAGGGGGATCCTCAGCTCTCCCCGCCCTCCCCGTACCGCCGCTCGAACTTGGCGATCCGGCCCTCCGAGTCCACCGTCCGGGCCTTGCCCGTGTAGAAGGGATGGCTCTCGGAGGAGATCTCCACGTCGATCACCGGATACGACTGCCCGTCGTCCCACTCGATGGTCCGGTCACTGGTCGCCGTGGACCGGGTCAGAAAGGCGTACCCGGCCGAGCGGTCACGGAAGACCACCGGGCCGTACTCGGGCTGCTTGTCCTGCTGCACGTGTCCTCCTCGGGCTCCCGCCCAGACTCGGCCGGCCGGATCGGCACGGCACCCCCAGCCTCCCCGCGCCGCCGTCCGCCGACCAGCGCCACGGGCCCGACCGGGTGACCGGGACGGCGCAGGGGCCGCGCCCTCGGGCGTCCCGTCCGCACGCGACGGGCCACCGTGCGGGGCCGGGTGCCGGGTGCCGGGTGTTGGGGGCCGGGGGGCCGGGGAGGCCGCCGCTCACCCGCCGCGACCCATCTGACGGTCTCGGGTGACCGGGACCCTGCCGAGGGCATGAGCGCCGGGGCCCGTCCCGGCACCCGGAGCCGTGCCACCGGAGCCCCGGCTGAGGGACCCTTCCGTGAAACCGTGAGGCGGCGGGCCGGGCTTTCGAAACACGCCTACTGCCGACGAGTCTCCGACTCAGGTGACTAGACCCCCTTCGGCCACCTGGCCGCGAGCAGCAGGGCGATGTCGTCCGGGCGGGCCGTGGTCTGGCGGGCCTCCCGGATGAGCCGGTCGGCGGCCTCCGCGAGAGGGAGGGAACCGGTCGCGGACAGGGCCTGCCGCAGGGCCTCGATCCCGTCGTCGATGTCCTCGCCCGGCCGCTCCACCAGGCCGTCCGTGAACAGCGCGAGGACCGCGCCGGGCGCCAGCCGCAGCCGCGTCACCGGATACGAGGCGCGTCCGTCGATCCCCAGCACCATCCCGCCCGCCAGCTCGACCAGTTCCGCCGTGCCGTCCGGCCGGGTCATGAGCGGGTGCGGATGCCCCGCCCGCACCGCCCGCAGTTCCCCCGACTCCGGGTCGAGGAGGATGTAGCAACAGCTCGCGAACTGCCCCGGGTCCAGGTCGATGAGCAGCCGGTTCGTCCCCCGCATCACGTCCTGCGGCCGGTGCCCGGCCAGCGCGAAGGCCCGGACCGCGCTGCGCAGCTGCCCCATCGTGGCCGCCGCCGCCACCCCGTGGCCCTGGACGTCGCCGATCACCAGGGCGAGCCGCCCCTGCCCGGTCTCGATCACGTCGTACCAGTCGCCGCCGACCTCCATCCCCTGGGTCCCCGGCAGATACCGGCCCACCGTCTCCACCCCCTCCCGCTCCGGCAGCCGGTGCGGGAGCAGCGCGTCCTGGAGCCCCCGGGCCACCGCCGACTCCGTCTCGTACCGCTGCGCCCGCTCCAGGGCCTGCGCGATCAGGCCCGCCAGTGCCGTCAGCACCGTCCGCTCCTCCGGGGTGAACCCGCGCGGCCGGTCGAAGCCCAGGATGCAGGAGCCCACCGGCCGCCCCGAGGCGATCAGCGGCAGGAACGCCCGCGCCCCCGTCTGCGCGTCCAGCGGAAGACCCGGATAGGTCCGGCCGAGCCGCTCCATCGACTCGAAGAACAGCGGACGGCCCGTCGTGAGCGTCTCCACCCCCGGCATCCGGGTGTCCAGCGCGACCCCGTCGAAGGGCTCCAGGAACCCCGGCGGGAAACCCGTCTCCCACGCCAGGTACAGCCGCCGGTCGCTCAGCAGGTAGATGGCCAGCTGCCGCCCGCCGAACGCCGGCAGCAGCTCCTCCGTCACCACCGACGACACCTGGCGGGCCGTGACCGCCTCGGAGAGCGCGATGGCCAGCGCCACCGGCCGGTACAGCGCGGTGATCCGCTCGTCGGAGGGGACGATGCCGTCCGCCCCCGCGCGGTCCGGGGCCACCGCCCCGGGCAGGGCCTCCGGAGCCCCCTCCACCGGGCCCTCCTCCGGGACCAGCACCATCGTCACCCCGTCCCGCCCCGGGTACAGCGACACCGAGAGCCACCGGCCCCGCTCGGGGCGGGCCAGGAACCGCACCGGCTCCTCGGAGAGCAGCGCCGCACGCAACTGCTCCTCGTGGAAGGGGAGGCCGAACCAGGGCAGCACCTCCCAGAGGGTCCGCCCCGCGAGCAGCGCACGCGGCCGGCCGAGGAGCCGCTCCGTGCGCTCGTTGAGGTACGTGACGCGGCCCAGACGGTCGATCGCCAGGATCGCCCTGGGCAGCCGGTCCGTCGCGTCGGAACCGACCAGACCGGTACCGAGGTCCACCAGAGTGCACGTCAGGTGGGCGGTCCCGGCGCCGGGACCGCCCGGTGGGCCGCTCGCAGCGCCACCGTCGGGAGCCACCACGGGCGTGGGGACCCCGGCGATTCCCACCGGGCCGGACCCGCCCGCGCCCGTCGGCCCGCCCGTCCCGTCCGCCGTGTCCGGCCCCCCGTCCGGAGCGGGGGACCCCCGGCGCGCCCGGGTGGAGACCTCCAGGAGGTGCAGACCGCCGTCCGGGCCCTTCAGCCGTATCCGGCGCACCGCCGGTCTGCCGTCCGGCCCCGTCGCCTGCCGGGCCGCCGCCCACAGGGCGTACCCGTCCTCCGGTTCGAGCAGCGACGTCAGCTCCTCGATCGAGCAGGGCGAGGCCATCTCGGCGCCGAGGATGCGCAGCAGCCCGGGGTCCATCGTCACCGTGCCCGCGCCCACGTCCCAGTCGAAGGAGCCGAAGCGGACCGGTGGCGCGCTCGCCGTGGACCGCTGGACGCAGACCGGGTCGGCCGACCACTCGACCGTCGTGCCGCGCCGGGCCAGACCGGACAGGGCCTCACCGAGGTGGCGTGCCCGGCGGGTCATCCGGGCGCGGTCCCGGGGGGACACCGGGACACCGGGGCTCGGGGGGCGCAGCGCGGCCAGCACGCCGAAGCGTTCGCGGCCCGCGACGACCGGCGCGTACAGCGAGGAGAACGGGAAGGGCAGGTTCGCTACCAGCTGGGGGAAGCGCCGCATGGCCTCCTCGACGTCGGCGAGGTGCACGGACTGGCCCGAGCGGTGCACCTCGGCGACCGGGAACGGCCGGTTGGCGTGCATCCGCCACCACGGCCGGAACACCGGCCCAGGAAGCCCCACGAGAACCGCGAGCCGCAGCAGCCCCGGAGTACCGGAGCGCAGGTACACCCCGCCCGCGTAACCGCCGACCTCCTCCACGGTCCGCAGCACGGCTTCCGTGAGGGTCCAGGCCAGGGGAGCGGAAGCGGGCCCGCCGGCGGCCCTGTCCCCGGACGGACGCCCGGTACCGCCCGCCGGTCCGGTGCCGGACGCGCCGTGGGTGGTCACACAGCCAGGATGCGCCCGACCGGAACGGCCCCGCATCCCGGCGGGACCCCCGGGGAGCGGCCCTGTTGACCGGGTGCCGTCGCCCGGTCACACTCGGTGCTCGACCGCCGTCGCCCCGGTACGGCACGGTCCCCACTCCGACCAGGGAGCACGATGACGGGCCAGGTTCTTCCGTACGACGTCCACGGCACCGGCCCGCGCAGGGCTCTCGTCCTGCACAACTGGTTCGGCGACCGCACCAGCTTCGCCCCACTGCGGGCCCGGCTGGACGGGGACGCGGGCACGTACGCCTTCGTCGACTGCCGGGGTTACGGCGAGGCCCGCGACCGTACCGGAGCCTTCACCATGGAGGAGGTCGCCGCCGACGCCCTCGCCGTCGCCGACGACCTCGGCTGGGACGACTTCTCCGTCATCGGGCACTCGATGGGCGGCAAGGCGGCGCAGCTGATGCTTCTCGACGCCCCCGCGCGCGTCCGCTCGATCATCGGCATCTCGCCCGTCTCCGCCGCCGGGTTCCCCCTCGACGACGAGACCTGGGAACTGTTCGCGGGCGCCGCCGGGGAACCGGCCAAACGGCGGGCCATCATCGACAACACCACCGGCGGGCGCCGTGACCCCGCTTGGCTGGACGCCCTCGTGGAACGGTCCGTCAGCCGCTCCTCCGCCACCGCCTTCCGCGCCTACCTGGACTCCTGGTCCCGCGTCGACTTCCACGAGCGGGTCCGCGACAACCCCACCCCGGTCCTGCTCGTCGTCGGCGCCCATGACCCGGCCCTCGGCCGCCAGGCGATGGAGTCGACCTGGCTGCGCTGGTATCCCGAGGCGCGCCTCGAAGTCCTCGCGGACGCCGGTCACTACGCTCCGGAGGAGACCCCCGGACCTCTTGCCGAGGCCGTCGAGGCGTTCCTCGCCGACTGACGGGACCTTTGCCGCGCGACCCGGGACCTCCGTCCCGGGTGCCGCTCCGGTGGCCGGGTAGCCGACGGGTACCAGGGTGCGCGAGCGCACCGGCGGAGCAGCGGAAGGGCTGAGCACGATGACGGAACAGACCGCGGGCACACGACACGAGGGCGGCGGCGGCCGGGACCGGGGCCCCGTACTGGTCGGGGTGGACGGTTCGGCGTCCGCGCTGCACGCGGTGGAGACCGCCGCGGGGGAGGCCCGCTCGCGCGGAGCGCGCCTGGCCGTCGTGCACGCCTTCACCTGGCCCCTGCTCCCCGTCCCCCTCGGCCCCTCCCCGTACGGCCCGCCCGGCGGCGGCCTCAGGCAGCAGGCCCAGGAGATCCTCGACACG
Source organism: Streptomyces sp. NPDC101490 (assembly GCF_044767145.1). Taxonomy (NCBI): domain Bacteria; kingdom Bacillati; phylum Actinomycetota; class Actinomycetes; order Kitasatosporales; family Streptomycetaceae; genus Streptomyces; species Streptomyces sp. NPDC101490. The sequence continues at coordinate 188,036 of NZ_JBIWNI010000008.1, read as the reverse complement.
GCCGTCGTACGCGCCCGCGCGTGCGCCCCGGACGTCGAGGTGACAGGGGAGATCATCGAGGGCGAGCCCCTCACCGTCCTGGCCGCCCGGTCCCGCTCCGCCGCCCTCGTGGTCGTCGGCAGCCGGGGCGTCGGCGCGTTCACCGGACTGCTCCTCGGCTCGGTCGCCGTCCACCTCGCCGCGCACGCCGGGTGCCCGGTCCTCGTCGTCCGGGGGCGCGAGGGGCCCAGCGGACCGGTGCTGCTGGCCGTCGACGGCTCCCCGGACTCCGGGGCCGCGGTCGACTTCGCGTTCGAGACGGCACGGGCCCGTGGCGCGGAACTCCTCGCGGTGCACGCCTGGGCGCCGAGGACGGGTCCCGGCGACCTCACCCCGCTCTTCCAGGGCGAGGAGGTGATCAGGGACGAGGAACAGAGGGTCCTCGACCAGGCCCTCGCGGCGGCCGGGGAGCGATGGCCCGAGGTGTCCGTCGAACGGCGGCTCGTCCGGGGCCGGACCCGGTCGGTGCTGCTCGCGGAGAGCGCCGACGCCCAGCTGGTGGTCCTGGGGGCCCGGGGCCGCGGAGGGTTCGCGGGCCTGCTCCTCGGCTCGGTCAGCCAGGCGATGCTGCACCACGCGCAGAGCCCGGTCGTGGTGGTCCGGGGCGCGGCGGGAGAAGCCGGAGCGGCCTGAGGCGACCGGGCCGGACTGCCCCGGCGGGACCCGGCTGAGACGACCGGGCTGGATTCGCCCGGTGGGACCCGGCTGAGACGACCGGGCCGGATTCTCCCGGTGTGATCCGGTTCCACCGGGGGCGGTGCCTACCCTGGAGGGAGGAGACACGGGCGGGAGGCGGGGTCCCCGCCCCGCCCGGGGCCGGCGCGGTCGGAAGGGCGGCGCGCGATGTTCTTCGGCGATCGTACGGACGCGGGGCGGCAGCTCGCCGCCCGTCTGGACCACCTCAAGGGCCGGGACGTCCTGGTGCTCGGTCTGCCGCGCGGCGGAGTCCCGGTGGCGGCGGAGGTCGCCGCCGCCCTGGGCGCCCCGCTCGACGTCTGTCTGGTCCGCAAGCTGGGTGTGCCCCGGCAGCCCGAGCTGGCGATGGGCGCGCTCGGCGAGGGAGGCGTCCGGGTGCTCAACGAGCGGGTGCTGCGGGACGCCGGGGTGACGGAGCGGGACCTCGCGGCGGTGGAGGAGCGCGAGCTGCGGGAACTGGAGCGGCGGGGCCGCCGCTACCGGGGGAGCGGGCCGTCCGAGCCGCTCGCGGGCCGGACGGTCCTGGTCGTCGACGACGGGTTCGCCACCGGGGCCACCGCCCTCGCGGCCTGCCGGGTGGTGCGGGCCGGGGGAGCGGCCCGGATCGTCCTCGCGGTCCCGGTCGCCCCGCGCGGCTGGGCGGCCCGGCTGGGCGGCGAGGCCGACGAGACGGTGAGCGTGCGGACACCGGATCTGTTCTTCGCGATCGGACAGTTCTACGGGGACTTCTCACAGACCCCGGACACCGAGGTGATCGCGTGCCTGGAACGGAACCGGGCCGCGCGGGGGCCGGTGGCCCGGGGCGCGGACGACCTGGCGGTACGGGGCCGGGACGACGTGGTGGCTCGGCGTGCGGACGGTCCGGTGGTGCGGGACGGGGAGGGCCGGACGGTCCGGGGCACGGGCGGTGCGGCGGTCCCGGGCGGGGACGGGCCAGTGGTGCGGGGCACGGGCGGTGCGGGTGTCCCGGGCGGGGACGGACGCGTGGTGCGGGACGGGCCCGTGGCGAGGGACGTCCGTGTTCCGTTTCCCGGTGGTGAGCTGCCCGGACGGCTCGTGGTGCCCGAGGACGCCACCGGTGTCGTGCTCTTCGCCCACGGCAGTGGCAGCGGCAGGCACAGCCCCCGCAACCGCGCCGTCGCGGCGGCGCTGAACCGGGCCGGGCTCGGCACGCTCCTGTTCGACCTGCTCACCGAGGCAGAGGCGGCCGACCGGGCGCTGGTCTTCGACGCGCCGCTGCTCGCCGGGCGGCTGTCCGGGGCCACGGAGTGGCTGTCCCGGGACCCGGCGGGCGCCGGACTGCCGCTCGGGTACTTCGGGGCGAGCACGGGGGCCGCCGCCGCGCTGTGGGCGGCGGGCGATCCCGCCTCCCGGGTGGCCGCCGTCGTCTCGCGGGGCGGGCGGCCGGACCTCGCCGCGAGACGACTGGGGCTGGTGCGCGCCCCGACGCTGCTGGTCGTGGGAGGCCGTGACGCACGGGTCGTCGAGCTGAACCGGCGGGCCCGGTCGCTGTTGCGCTGCGAGAGCGAGCTCGCCCTGGTGCCGGGCGCCGGTCACCTCTTCGAGGAGCCGGGCGCCCTGGAGGAGGTGGCGGGGCTCGCCACCTCCTGGTTCACCGGGCACCTACGGGATCAGTAGGCCCCGTTGACGTTGTCGATGGAGCCGTAGCGGTCGGCCGCGTAGTTGCAGGCGGCGGTGATGTTGGCGACCGGGTCGTACTGGTCCACGGGCGTGCCCGGCACGTGGTAGGCGAGGAAGGTCGGTTCGATGACCTGGAGCAGCCCCTTGGAGGGTGTGCCCGCCACCGCGTTGGAGTCCCAGAGGTTGATGGCCCGGGGGTTGCCGGAGGACTCGCGCATCACGTTGCGGAGGATGCCGTCGTACGAGCCGGGGATGCCGTGCCGGGCCATCACGTCCAGGGACTCCCGGATCCAGCCGTCGAGGTTGTCGGTGTACTGGGCGGCGGCGATCGGGACGGCCTTCAGGGCGACGGTGGCGGCGGAGGAGACCGCCCCGGTGGCGGAGGCGCCGGTGCCGGTGGCCACGGCGGGGACGGCCCGGCTCTCGGAACGGTTCGCCCGTTCGGTCGAGTCGGACGCCTTCCGCGCCTCGGCGGGGGTGGCCTTCGCGGACAGCCGATGAATCGTCAGTTCAAGGCCGGGGTGAATGAGTGACGGATTGTCACCCACGACGTTCTTGTTGGTCCGGTAAAGACCTTCCCAGCCTCCCTGAATTCCCTTCTTCTGGGCGATGAGGGAAAGGGAGTCGCCGCTGACGACCGTGTAGGTGCGGGCGTCGGCGGGAGCGGCCGGGACCTTCGCGGGGGCGGCGGGGGTGGCCGCCGGGGCGGTGACGGCGGTGCGGGCGACGGATTCCTGGACGCCGGAAACAGGCGCGGCGCCCGCCATGGCGGGGGCGATCAGGGGCAGGGCCAGGGCGGCTCCACCCGTGCTGATCAGCGCCCAGCCACGGGAGACGGAGCGGCGGGGTCGGCGGTGCTTGCTCTGAGCGGGCATGACGGATTCCTCTCCGGCGCCTGCGGGGTGAGCTGTCGGGTTCGGACGGGAGATGTCCGGCCGCGCGCACGCGGCTGCACCCCGAGCCGCCCCGGATTCCCGGGTCGGCGTATTCGTGGGTCCCCCGCTCCTGCCGTCGGGTGAAAAGGAGAAGTGTTTCGAACGGTGGCAGGATTCGGCGATCCGCTCGAATGCAGGTGACCGTAGGGCAGTCATGCGGCATGGAACAAGAGGATCAGTGGCGAGAAATGCGGAAAGGATCACGGAATTCGGATGATTCAAGATCGAACGCGATCCGGGCGGGCGGGGAATTCCTTGCCCGGTACGGGCCCGGAGCCCCTGGCCTCCCGGTTCACCGCGAGGGTAGTGAGTCGCGTCACGCGGAACCTGATGTCCGCATATGACCCTTAGTTCCGTTAATGGGGAAGTGTGGCGTAAAGGCCCATCGCCACGATGGGCATTGAGTGTCAAATGCGGCAAAACGGGCATTCCGCGTGAAAGATGAGAGTGATCCCGACCGAGGAGCCCCCGGATGCCACCCACCGTCCCCCCGCTCAGCCCCGACGCCCTCGACCGCGAGGCCGCCGCCCTCCACGACAGTGCCGTCTGGCAGCGGATCGTCGAGGAGTGGACCGCCGCCCCGCCCGCCGCGACTCCGGCCCTGCCCGCGGCCCTAGCCCCGGCCCTGCCCGCGGCCCCGGCCGCGCCTCCGCTGCCGCCCGTGCCGGGCCCCTCGCCCGCCCGCGTACCCGGCCTCGCGCCCCCGCCCGGCGAGGGCGTGGGGCCCGAGGCGTGGCGGCGGCTGCTCACCGTCCCGGTGGACCGGCTCGTCACCGACGCCCTCGGCGCCCTGCCCCCACCCCCGCCCGTCGAGCGCCGCCTCCCCGGCCGGATCGGAGCCGTCCTGCCCGACCGGCTGCACGCCTGGCGCCGGATCGGCAGCCCGGAGCTCCGCCCCTCGGTCCACCTCGGCTACGCCCGCCTCGTCCTGACGGAATGGGGCTGGCAGAACACCCCGTACCGGCTGCGTGACGCCCGGGGCGCCCGGTGCGTGTGCGGCGCCCTGCTCGCCGCCCACCGCCTGGGATACGGCGGCGGGGCGACCATGAACGAGGCGGCCGCCTGGATCATGACCGAGCTGCGCTCACGCGGATGGCACGAGCTGATCGGGCCGTGGAACCGGGCTCCCGGCCGCACGGCGGACGATGCGGTGGCCCTGCTCGACGCCACGATCCGCCGCGCCGCGCTCGCCGGACGCTGAGCCGCCCCGGATCAGCAGCTGACGCTCGGTTCCCCGGTCTCGATGTGGCCGGTGCGCCGGCGCGACCAGGTCCCGTCGAGGGTCGGCGAGGACGGTGGAGCCGTACCGGCCGTTCTGGTGCGCGACGCCGTCGAAGTGTCCCTCACGGGTCGAGTCCGCCGGGACGGTGTACGTCCACGGGTCGTCCGGACGGTGGACGTTCGAGCGGATCGTGAACGTCACGGGACCCGCCGAGGTGCTGCTCGGCCGGAACCGCGGGGCCGTCCTCCCGGTGCCCGGCCCGGTCGCGTACCGGGCCGGGCGCCTCGACGGCCCGGCCCGCTCAGACGGTACGGACCTCCACGCCCGCCTCGGTGAGCCGCGCCACCGCCTCCGGAGCGATGCCGGTGTCCGTGACGAGGAGGTCGACGCGGTCCAGACCGCAGATGCGGGCGAACGCCCGGCGGCCCATCTTGGAGGAGTCGGTCACCACCACGACCCGGCTGGCGCGCTCGGCGAAGAGCCGGCTGATGCTCGCCTCGTCCTCCTGATGGGCCATCACGCCCAACTGGGGGTCGACCCCGTCGACCCCCAGGACCACCACGTCGAGCACGACCTCGTTGAGCACACCGACCGTCAGCGGTCCCACCAGCTCGTACGTCTGGGGCCTGGCCACCCCGCCGGTCGCGACGATCTTGATCTGGGGGCGCACCGCCAGCTCGCCCGCGATGTTCAGCGCGTTGGTGACCACCGTCAGCGCGGGACCGGGCGACGCCGTCGCTCCCGGGAGCTCCGCGCGACCGCTCGCGAACCGCAGCGCGAGCGCCCGTGCCACCTCCGTCGTGGTCGTGCCCCCGTTGAGCCCCACGACCTCGCCCGGCGCGACCAGATCGGCCGCCGCCTCGGCGATCCGGCGCTTCTCCGGGGCGTGCCGCGTGGATTTGTACCGCAGGGGCAGCTCGTACGACACGCCGTGTGCGACCGCGCCGCCCCGGGTCCGTACGAGCAGCTGCTGCTCCGCGAGCTCGTCGAGGTCCCGGCGGATCGTGGCGGCGGAGACGTCCAGCGTCGTCGCCGCCTCCTCCACCTCCAGTTTCCCCGAGGAGGCCAGGAGTTCGAGGAGCGTGTTCCACCGCTCGTGCTTGGACATGGGTCCCTCCCTCGGGATCGTGCGCGCGTCCGATTCTATCCGCCGACCCGCCGTGGATCTGGAAACAGAATGCATGTTTCTGCTTGAATGGCCCCGACTTCGAACAACTTTCATCACCACAGTGCCCCCTTCTTGCAAGGAGACCGGTCATGAGTACCACCCGTACCGCCGTGGAGATCGCTTCCCAGCCGACGACCTGGCGGCAGGCCGCCCGGACCCTCCCGCAGCACACCGCCGCCCTGCCCCGGCGCGGCGAGCGGGTCGCGGTGATCGGCTGCGGCACCTCCTGGTTCATGGCCCTGGCCTACGCCGAACTGCGCGAGTCCGGCGGCCACGGCGAGACCGACGCCTTCGCCGCCTCGGAGTTCCCCTACGGACGCCACTACGACCGGGTCGTCGCCATCACCCGCTCCGGCACCACCAGCGAGGTCCTGGCCGTCCTGTCCCGGCTGCGCGGCACGGTCCCCACCGGCGCGATCACCGCCGATCCCACGACCCCCGTGATGGACCTCGCCGACGAGGTCGCCGTCCTCGACTTCGCCGACGAGGAGTCCGTGGTCCAGACCCGCTTCGCCACCACGGTCATCGCCCTGTTCCGCGCCCACCTGGAGGCCGAGGACGCGCTGCCCGAGGGCGTGGCCACCGTCGAGGACGCCGCACGGGACGCCGAACAGGCCCTGGGGTCCCCGCTCGACGAGAGCGTGCGCACCGCCGAGCAGTTCACCTTCCTCGGCACCGGCTGGACCTACGGACTCGCCCTGGAGGCAGGCCTCAAGATGCGCGAGGCGGCCGGCGCGTGGACCGAGGCCTACCCCGCGATGGAGTACCGCCACGGCCCCATCAGCATCACCGGACCCGGCCGTGTCACCTGGGGCTTCGGCGTCCTGCCCGCCGGACTCGCCGACGAGGTCCGCAAGGTCGGCGGGACCCTCTCCGAGAGCGACCTGGACCCGCTCGCCGACCTGGTCCGGGCCCAGCGGCTCGCCGTCGCCGTCGCCGAGGCCCAGGGCCTCGACCCCGACACCCCCCGGAACCTGACCCGCTCGGTCGTCCTCACCGACCCCGCCGCCTGACCGCCGCCCGCACCCGCCACCCCGGAGAAGCAGCATGCCGTTGACGCCGACCGATGAGATCGTCCGCCGTGCCCGCGCGGCGGGCACCGGCGTGGGGGCGTTCAACGTCCTCCAGCTCGAACACGCCCAGGCCATCGTCGCCGGAGCGGAGACCGCCGACCGGCCGGTCGTCCTCCAGATCAGCGAGAACACCGTCCGCTACCACGGCGCCCTGGAGCCGGTCGCGCTCGCCTCCCTCGCCGTCGCCCGCGCCGCCAAGACCCCCGTCGCCGTCCACCTCGACCACGCCGAGAACCCCGACCTCGTCCGGGAGGCCGTGGCCCTGGGACTCGGCTCGGTCATGTTCGACGCCTCGAAGCTCCCCTACGCGGAGAACGTCGCCGCGACCCGCGAGGTCGTGGAGCACTGCCACCGCCACGGCGTCTGGGTCGAGGCCGAACTCGGCGAGGTCGGCGGCAAGGGCGGCGCCCACACCCCCGGCGTCCGCACCGACCCCGCCGAGGCCCGCGCGTTCGTCGAGGCCACCGGAGCCGACGCCCTCGCGGTCGCCGTCGGCAGCTCCCACCAGATGCTGACCCGGGACGCGGTGCTCGACTTCGACCTGATCGCCCGGCTGCGCGCGGCCGTCGACACCCCGCTCGTCCTGCACGGCTCCTCCGGCGTCCCGGACGCGGACCTCACCACCGCCGTCGCCGCGGGCATGACCAAGGTGAACGTCTCCACCCACCTCAACAAGGCCTTCACCCGGGCCGTCCGCGACCATCTGACGGAGCACCCGGCCACGGTCGACCCCCGCCACTACCTCACCCCCGCCCGGGCGGCCGTCGCCCACGAGGTCGCCCACCTCCTGACGGTCCTCGCGCCCCACTGACCCGGCCCGCAGGACCGGGAGCCCGGCGCGGTGGCGCACCCCCTCCGCACCACCGCGCCGACCGGCCCCACGGAAAGCGGCCCCCCCTCGGGGGGCCGCGCTTCCGGAGCCGGACCACGGGGCCCGCGGCGGAACACCCGCGCGGGCCCCGCCGCCGACCGGGGTCAGCCCTCCCCGTCGATCCGCTCCGCCACGAACACCGGGATCTCCCGCTCGGTCCGCACCGCGTAGTCCGCGTAGTCGGGGAAGGCCGCCACCGCGCGCTCCCACCACGCCTCGCGCTCGGTACCGGTGACGATCCGGGTCCGCATGTCCCACACCCGGGGGCCGTCCCGCACCTCCACGAGCGGCGAGGCGACGAGGTTGTGGTACCAGAAGGGGTGCTCCGGCGCGCCGCCCTTCGAGGCCACCAGCGCGTACGCCCCGTCGTGCTCGACCCGCATCAGCGGCGTCTTGCGGAGCTTCCCGCTGCGCGCGCCGACGCTGGTGACCAGCACGACCGGCATGTCCCGCATGGTCGTGCCCTCGGTGCCGCCGGACGACTCGTACAACTCGACCTGGTCGCGCACCCACTGGCTCGGGCTGGGCTCGTACTCGCCTTCGAGGGGCATGGAAGTCCTTTCGGGTCGTTCCGGGGCCCCGGTGGTCCCCGGGATGTCGTCAGTACCATCTCGTAGAGTGACGCATGACGGCGGTGCGGTGGCACGACACGAGGGGGAACGGCCCGGACGGGGGAGTCGTTCCTCGCGGCCCGGCCCCCTCCCGGGCCCCGACCCGCCCGGCCCGCCCCCGTCCCCAGGAGTCGCATCCGTGCCCAGCATCGAGTACGCCGACGTCAGGACCGCCGCCGAGCGCGTCCACGGCCACGTCCGCCCCGTCACCGTCGTCCCCGCCGACTCCGGCGCGCGGCCGTACGAGCTCCACTACGCCCTGGAGCTCATGCAGCACACCGGCTCCTTCAAGGCCAGGGGCGCGCAGAACTTCCTCCTCGCCCACCGCGAGGCGGGCACCCTGCCCGCCGCCGGTGTCACCATCGCCTCGGGGGGCAACGCGGGCCTCGCGTGCGCCTGGGCGGCCCGGCGGCAGAACGTCACCGCGACCGTCTTCGTGCCGACCACCGCCCCCAAGGTCAAGGTCGACAAGCTCGTCGCCCTCGGCGCCGACGTCCGGCTCGTCGGCAGCGAGTACGCCGAGGCGCTCGCCGCCTGCGAGGACTTCGCGGCCACCACCGGCGCCCTCGCCTCCCACGCCTACGACCACCCGCTGATCGCCGCGGGCGCGGGCACCCTCCTCGACGAGATCCACGCGCGCGTGCCGGACCTCGACACCGTCGTCGTCGCGGTCGGCGGCGGCGGGCTCCTCAACGGCGTCGCCGTCGCCGCCCGGCACCACGGCATCCGGACCGTCGCCGTCGAACCCGAGGAGTCCCGCGCCCTCGACGCCGCCCTGCGGGCCGGACACCCCGTCGACGTCACCGTCCGGTCCGTCGCCGCCGACTCCCTCGGTGCCCGCCGAGCCTCCGCCGCCGCGGTCGAGACGGCCCGCCACGACGACGTCCGCAACGTCCTCGTCGGCGACGCCGCGATCGTCCGCACCCGCCGCGCCCTGTGGGACGACCGCCGCCTGGCCGTCGAGCACGCCGCCGCCACCGCCCTCGCCGCCCTCGCGCCGCAGGACGACGGATCCGACGCGCGCTACCGCCCGGCCCGGGGCGAGAAGGTCTGTGTGGTCCTCTGCGGAGCCAACACCGACCCGGGCGACCTGACGGGGGAGCCCGAGGCCCGGTAGCCACGGCGACAGGACCGGCCACGGCCCCCGGCTCAGATCTCGATGCGGCACTCCCACCAGGGCCGGCCGGAGAAGCCGAAGGGGTCGTTGGCCGTGCGGGCGAGGACACGCGCGTCGATCGGGGCCAGCGCGGCGCGCAGCTCCCGGCGGGCCCGGGGGCGCAGGTTCCACACCGCCAGCTCCAGCAGGGTGCGGATGTGCCCGGTCGGCACGTCCGTGAAGCCGTAGTGCCACTCCTCGGCCTTGCGGGGGCGTCCGGCGCGCAGTGCCCAGCGGCGCAGCGAGAGGGCGATGTCGCCCCTGTCCAGGCCCCGGTCGCGCTCGAACCGGGCTATCTGCCGGTTCGCCGAGGCCGACAGCCCCGGGATGACGGTGGTTCTCCTGATGCGCCCGGTGCCCCGAAGACGCAGTTGTGACCTGATCTCGCCCGGTGTCCGGCGAGCCATGGTGACTTCCCTGAAAAGGTGGTGTCCGGCAGGTAGCGGAACGATAACCCCACCGCCGGTGATCGTCCATGCCCCGCCATCCGGACCCGCCCCCTCACCGTCACGGCGGGTGCGTCAGGATGGGGGCATGACCGAGATCCTCACCCCCCGTCTCCTCCTCCGGCGCTGGAGCGACGACGACCTCGTCCCGATGTCCGAGATCAACGCCGACTCCGAGGTCATGCGCTGGATCCGCGACGGCTCCGTCCTCAACCTCGAACAGACCGCCGAGGCCATCGAGCGCTGGGAGGACGAGTGGGACGAGGAGGGCTTCGGGCTGTTCGCCGTCGAGCTGCTCGGTTCGGGCGAGCTGATCGGCTTCGCCGGGCTCTCGGTCCCACACTTCCTGCCCGCGGTGCTGCCCGACGTGGAGATCGGCTGGCGCCTCGGCCGCTCCTACTGGGGCCAGGGTTACGCCTCCGAGGCCGCCCACACGGTCCTGGAGTTCGCCCTCCAGGACCGCGGGCTCGACCGGCTCGTCTCCCTCATCCAGCCTTCCAACGAAGCCTCCGTGAACGTCGCGGAGAAGCTGGGCATGACCTTCGAGCGGGAGACGGTCCACCCGGAGTTCGGCCTGCCGCTCCAGGTCTACGCGATCGACCTCACCGAGTACCAGGCCTGACGGCCCGGTCCCGGGACGCTCAGTGGCGCTCGGGCAGGTCCCGCTCGGCGGGCAGCGACGTGACCGCGCCGTCCCCGGCGGTGGCGCGCGAGGCGGCGACGGCGGGCTTCTTCCCGCAGAACGCGGCCTCCAGCGTCCCGCCGAGCGCCGTGTTCGCCGCCCCCCGGTTCGAGGTGTTCGCCATCGCCGAGAGGCCCCGGCGGCCGTCGCGGGTGGCGAAGGCGTACGTGTAGAAGCCCTGCACGGTGCCGGTGTGGCCGTACACCCGCGTCCCGCACGACAGGTCGTAACGGCGCAGGCCGAGCCCGTAGAACCGGGTGTTCGTGGTGTCGGTCGGGGTGACCGTGGTCATCGCGTCCATCATCGCCGGGGACAGCAGCCGGCCCCGCATCAGGGCGCTGGTGAAGGTGTTCAGGTCGGCGGGGCTGGAGATCACGGCCCCGGCGGACTGCGCCCAGGAGACGGTCTGCTCCGTGGAGTCCACGAGCGCGCCACCGGCCTGGTCGGGGTGCAGATAGCCGCGCGCGTGCGGTCCCGCGATCCGGGCGTCGGGGTGCACGTACGAGGTGTCGCGCAGCTTCAGGGGCTTGAAGACGCGGCGCTGGTAGGCGTCGGCCACCGGCTTGCCCGTGAGCTTCTCGATGAGCATCCCGACCACCACGAAGTTGGCGTTCGAGTACTTGTAGGAGACGCCCGGCTCCGTCGTGCGGGGCTCGCTCAGGGACAGGTCGACCAGCTCCTGGTAGCCGAACACCCGGTTCCGTACGGACTCGAAGCCCGGCACGGTGTCGGCGAACATCGCGTTGGTGTAGTCCGCGAGCCCACTGCGGTGGGTCAGCAGGTGGCGGACCGTGATGCGGTCGTCCGGCAGCAGACCGGGCAGGTACGTGTTCACCGGGGCGTCCAGCTCCAGCTTGCCCTCCTGCGCCAGCTGGAGCAGCACCACCGTGGAGAACGTCTTGCTGACGCTGCCGATCCGGAAGCGGGACCGGATGTCCATCGGCGCGTTCGTGACGCGGTCCTGGACGCCGACGGTCCGGCTCCGGACCCCCTCGGGGCCGGTGAAACGGGCCATCGCGCCGGGCGCGCCGTTGGCCATGGCCGCGTTCAGGGCGGCGGTCACCCCGTCCATGTCGGGCGCGGGCACAGCGGGCGTCGCGGCGGCGGGAGCGTCGGGGGCGGGTGCGGCGAACGCGCTGGTGGCGGGGACGACACCCGCGGCGAGGGAGGCGATCAGGGCGGCGCTCACGGCCAGGCGTCGGTGTGACGTCAGGGGCACGGGATTCCTCAACTTCTTCCGGGTCGTTCGGCACGGCACACGGCCCGGTGTGCCGGGGGCGCGGCGACCACGGCCGCGCGGCCCCGGTCCCGTACCCATGGATCATGAGTGCGGGTACGCGGTGAACGGTTCCTGACACGCGGCGGACGATCTGGACCCGGACGTTCCGAACGGCGCCCACACACACGGAACCGGCCGGCCGAAAGGGATCGGCCGGCCGGTTCCACCGGGGGAGCGGGGATCAGACCGTGTCGAAGCGGTCCAGCTCCATGACCCGGCTCCACGCGGCGACGAAGTCCGCCACGAACTTCTCCTTGGCGTCGTCGCTCGCGTAGACCTCCGCGAGCGCGCGCAGCTCCGAGTTCGAGCCGAAGACCAGGTCCGCGCGGGTGCCCGTCCACCGGACCTCGCCGGTCGCGGTGTCACGGCCCTCGAACGTCGTCGCGTCCTCGGACGTCGCCGTCCAGGCCGTGCCCATGTCGAGCAGGTTGACGAAGAAGTCGTTCGTCAGGACGCCCGGGGTCGCGGTCAGGACACCGTGCGCGGACTGCTGGTGGTTCGCGCCGAGGACGCGCAGACCGCCGACGAGGACCGTCAGCTCGGGCGCGCTCAGCGTCAGCAGATTGGCGCGGTCGACCAGCAGGTACTCGGCGGGGAGCCGGTTGCCCTTGCCGAGGTAGTTGCGGAAGCCGTCGGCCTGCGGCTCCAGCGCGGCGAAGGACTCCACGTCCGTCTGCTCCTGCGCGGCGTCCACCCGGCCCGCCCGGAAGGGGACCTCGACCTCGAAGCCCGCCTCCTTCGCGGCCCGCTCGACGCCCACGGCGCCCGCCAGGACGATCAGGTCGGCCAGCGACACCTTCTTGCCGCCGTCCTGGGCGTCGTTGAAGGTGTCGCGCAGACCCTCCAGGACGCGCAGCACCGACGCCAGCCGGTCCGGGTCGTTGGCCTCCCAGCCGATCTGGGGCTGGAGGCGCACCCGGGCGCCGTTCGCACCGCCGCGCTTGTCGCTGCCCCGGAAGGAGGAGGCGGCCGCCCACGCGGTCGAGACCAGTTCGGACACCGACAGGCCGGTGGCGGCGACCGCGCTCCTGAGCGAGGCGATGTCCGCCGCGTCCACCGGCTCGTGGTCGACGGCGGGCAGCGGGTCCTGCCAGAGCAGGACCTCGGAGGGCACCTCGGGGCCGAGGTAGCGGGCGACCGGGCCCATGTCGCGGTGGGTCAGCTTGAACCAGGCGCGGGCGAAGGCGTCCGCGAACTCCGCCGGGTTCTCGTGGAAGCGCCGCGAGATCAGCTCGTACGCCGGGTCGAACCGCAGCGACAGGTCCGTCGTCAGCATGGTCGGCGCGTGGGTCTTCGACGGGTCGTGGGCGTCCGGGACCGTGCCCGCGCCCGCCCCGTCCTTCGGACGCCACTGGAAGGCGCCCGCCGGGCTCTTGAACTGCTCCCACTCGTAGCCGAAGAGGATGTCGAAGAAGCTGTTGTCCCAGGCCGTCGGGGTGTCGGTCCAGATGCCCTCCAGACCGCTGGTGATCGCGTCGCCGCCCCTGCCGGTGCCGTGGGTGCTGCTCCAGCCGAGACCCTGCTCCTCCAGCGCGGCGGCCTCGGGGTCGGCGCCCACGCGGTCGGCGGGCCCGGCGCCGTGCGTCTTGCCGAAGGTGTGGCCGCCCGCGATGAGAGCGACGGTCTCCTCGTCGTTCATCGCCATCCGGTCGAAGGTCTCGCGGATGTCCCGCGCGGCGGCGATCGGGTCCGGAGTGCCGTTGGGGCCCTCGGGGTTGACGTAGATGAGGCCCATCTGCACCGCGCCGAGCGGGCTCTCCAGCTCGCGGTCCCCGGTGTAGCGCTCGTCGCCGAGCCAGGTGGTCTCGGGACCCCAGTAGACGTCCTCGTCGGGCTCCCACACGTCCGCGCGGCCACCGGCGAAGCCGAAGGTCTCGAAGCCCATCGACTCCAGGGCCACATTGCCCGCGAGGATCAGCAGGTCGGCCCAGGAGATGTTCTGGCCGTACTTCTTCTTCACCGGCCACAGCAGACGGCGGGCCTTGTCCAGGTTGCCGTTGTCCGGCCAGCTGTTGAGCGGCGCGAAGCGCTGCTGGCCCGCCCCGGCGCCGCCGCGCCCGTCGCTGACGCGGTACGTGCCCGCGCTGTGCCACGCCATCCGGACCATCAGCGGGCCGTAGTGCCCGAAGTCGGCGGGCCACCACTCCTGCGAGGTGGTGAGCACCTCGGCGATGTCCCGCTTCACGGCCGGCAGATCGAGGTTCCCGAACGCCTCGGCGTAGTCGAACTCCCCGCCCAGCGGGTTCGCCACGGCGGGGTTCTTCGCGAGGATCTTCAGGTTGAGCCGGTTCGGCCACCACTGGCTGTTGCCGCCGCTCTGGGTGGGGTGCGCGGCACGGCCGTGCGCGACGGGACAGCCACCGCCGCCCTCCTCCTTCGCGTCCACGACGATCGCTTCATGGTTCTCAGACATGGTGTCCCTTCCGGACCGGGCGGTTCGCAGTGATCAGGAAGCAGGGTCGGCCGAACGGCCGGACACCGGCCGCTCCCCGCGGACGGACCGGCGCGCCCTGCTGAACGCCCCCGCCCCGCCCGCCGTGCCGGAGTCTTCCTGTCCCTTGGCCATCATCGAATCCGATCCTACGATGGACGAAGTCCAAGTCAAGAAGAAACCCAATCATTCGAAGGGGTGAGCCGGATGAGCGACCTGCTGGCGCGACTGCGCGCGCGTGGCTGGCGGATGACGTCCCAGCGGCGGGTCGTCGCGGAGGTCCTCGACGGCGACCATGTGCACCTCACGGCCGAGGAGGTGCACGTGCGGGCCGTGGCGCGGCTGCCGGAGATCGCGCGGGCGACGGTCTACAACACCCTCGGTGAACTGGTCGCGCTGGGCGAGGTGGTGGAGCTCTCCACCGACGGGCGGGCCAAGCGGTACGACCCCAACGCCCGCCGCCCGCACCAGCACCTGGTCTGTTCGGGCTGCGGTGTCATCCGGGACGTCCACCCGACCGGTGATCCGCTGGCCGACCTCCCGCCCGGCGAGCGGTTCGGCTTCGCCGTGTCGAAGGCGGACGTCACGTACCGGGGGCTCTGTCCGGCCTGTTCCTGACGCACCTGTTCCTGATGGGCCCGTTTCTGGTGGGCCGGGTGGTGCGGGTGCGGTTGAGGCGGGCACGGCGGGAACAAAGGAAGCCCCTCCACCCGATGGTGGAGGGGCTCCTCGTGCACCGCGCCGCCGTGCGGCGGACGGCTTGCCTGACGGCTTACTTCAGGACCGCGAGCGCGTCCTCGTAGTTCGGCTCGTCGGCGATCTCGCCCACCAGCTGCGCGTGCAGCACGGTGTCGTTCTCGTCCAGGACGACGACGGCGCGGGCGGCCAGACCGGCCAGCGGGCCGTCCGCGATGTCCACGCCGTAGTTCTCGTGGAACTCACGGCCGCGCAGGGTCGAGAGGTTCTTGACGTTCTCCAGGCCCTCGGCGCCGCAGAAACGGGCCTGGGCGAAGGGCAGGTCGGCGGAGACGCAGAACACGACCGTGTTGTCGAGGCCCGCCGCGGCCTCGTTGAACGCGCGCACGGAGGAGGCGCAGGTGGGGGTGTCGACGCTCGGGAAGATGTTGAGGACCTTGCGCTGACCGGCGAAGTCCTTCAGGGACTTGTCCGCGAGACCCTCGGCGACGAGCGTGAAGTCAGGAGCCTGGCTGCCCGGCGTCGGCAGCGCGCCGTTGACCTGTACCGGGTTGCCCTTCAGCGTGACCTGGGCCATGGGAGATCTCCTTCGAAGAGGGTGGGTGGCAACGGGGGAATCGTACGGCGTGGCGGCGGACCCGCCGGACGGGGCCTCCTGGAAGTGGAAGCCGAGCCCCCTTGACTCCCCCTTCTCTCACTTCTTAAATCATGGAGGCGACTAAGTCTCATGACATCCATTCATGTCATGCCCATGATGTGGCGTGTCCTGGGTCCGGCCGCCTCCCCCACACCCGACGGAAGTGAGAGCCATGAGTCCCTCACACACCTCCCGCCGCCCTCTGCTCACCGCCCTCGCGGCCCTCGCCGTGGCCGCCGCCGCGCTGGGCCTCGGCCCCGTGGGAACCACGGGCCCCGCCGGGGCGGACGTACGGATCCGGCCCGTGGCGGGAGCCGCCGCCGTCACCTTCTCCGACGACTTCGACGGCCCCGCGGGCTCCGCGGTGAACGGCGCCCGCTGGCAGACCGAGACCGGGGACAACGTCGACAACCACGAGCGGCAGTACTACACGGCGGGCAACGCCAACGCCGCTCTCGACGGCCAGGGCCATCTGGTGATCACCGCCCGGAAGGAGAACCCTGCGAACCACGCCTGCTGGTACGGCCGCTGCGAGTACACCTCCGCGCGGCTCAACACCGCCGGGCGGTTCACCACCACGTACGGACATGTCGAGGCCCGGATGAAGGTGCCGCGCGGCCAGGGCATGTGGCCCGCCTTCTGGATGCTCGGGAACGACATCGGGCAGGTCGGCTGGCCCGCCTCCGGCGAGATCGACGTCATGGAGAACGTCGGTTTCGAACCGTCCACCGTCCACGGCACCCTGCACGGGCCGGGCTACTCGGGCGCGGGAGGCATCGGCGCCGCCCACACCCTGCCCGGCGGCCAGGTGTTCGCCGACGCCTTCCACACCTTCGCGGTCGACTGGTCGCCCGGCCGGGTCAGCTGGTCCGTGGACGGGACCGTCTACCAGACCCGTACGCCCGCCGATCTCGGTGGCCGGAGCTGGGTGTTCGACAAGCCGTTCTTCCTCATCCTCAACCTCGCCGTCGGCGGATACTGGCCCGGCGACCCGGACGGATCGACCTCCTTCCCCCAGCGGCTCGTCGTCGACCACGTCCGGGTGACCACCTCCGACGGCCCCGCCACCGGCGGCCCGATCACCGGCATCGGCGGCAAGTGCGTGGACGTGGCCGGTGCCGGCAGCGCCGACGGCACCCCCGTCCAGCTCTACGACTGCAACGGGACCGGCGCCCAGCGGTGGACCCTGGCGGCGGACGGCAGCGTCCGCGCGCTCGGCAAGTGCCTCGACGTCACCGCCGCGGGCACGGCCGACGGCACCCGCGTCCAGCTCTACGGCTGCAACGGGACGGACGCCCAGCGCTGGACCGCCGACGCCTCCAGGGACATCGTCAACCCCCGTTCCGGCAAGTGCCTGGACGCCACCGGCAACAGCTCGGCCAACGGCACCCGGCTCCAGATCTGGACCTGCGCGGGCACCGCGAACCAGAAGTGGAACGTGACCCGCTGACCGGCCGCCAGGGCCGACCGCCGACGGAGTCGGCCCCCGGGCGGAGCGGACCGGTCGGCGGAGCAGACCTGCGGGCCGGAGCCGACCGCTCGGCAGAACCGGCTCGCGGGCCGGAGCCGACCGGTCGGCCCGGTCGACAGAGCTGATCTGCCGACCGGGCCGATCCGCCGGTTCCGGGCGGGGCGGGCCCGGAACCTGACCGGCCTTCCGCCCCGGGCCCTTCCGGAGCCGGCCCCGCCGCCCTCCCGCGTACGCTCGTCCCGTGCCGCCCACCCCACGCCTCCACCGTGTCGCCGTCCTCGTGCTCGAAGGGGCGAAGCCGCTCGACGTCGGCATCCCCGCGCAGGTCTTCACGACCCGCGCGAGCATGCCGTACGAGGTACGGGTGTGCGGCGCCGAACCCGGACTCGTCGCCGGGGGCGACGGCCTCTCGTACGCCGTCGCCCACGGCCTCTCCGCGCTGGCCTGGGCCGACATCGTCTTCGTCCCCGGCTACCGCTTCCCCGACCGGG
This sequence comes from Streptomyces sp. NPDC101490, assembly GCF_044767145.1. Taxonomy (NCBI): domain Bacteria; kingdom Bacillati; phylum Actinomycetota; class Actinomycetes; order Kitasatosporales; family Streptomycetaceae; genus Streptomyces; species Streptomyces sp. NPDC101490. The sequence continues at coordinate 170,491 of NZ_JBIWNI010000008.1, read as the reverse complement.
AGGACCCGCCGAGGGCCGTGCTCGACGCCCTCGTCGCCGCGCATGAACGGGGCGCCCGGCTCGCCGCGATCTCCACCGGCGCCTTCGCCCTCGCCGCCACCGGACTCCTCGACGGCAAGCGCGCCACCACCCACTGGCACTACACCCACGCCCTGATGGCGAAGCGTCCGCTCGTCCGGGTCGACGAGAACGTCCTGTTCGTGGACGAGGGCAGCGTCCTCACCTCGGCGGGCGCCGCCTCCGGCCTCGACCTCTGTCTGCACATCCTCCGGGGCGACCTCGGGGTCGCCGCCGCGAACCACGCCGCCCGGCGGCTCGTGGCCGCGCCCTACCGGAGCGGCGGCCAGGCCCAGTACGTGCCGCGCAGCCTGCCCGAGCCGCTCGGCGAACGCTTCGCCGCCACCCGGGAATGGGCGCTGCACCGGCTCGCCGAACCCCTCACCCTGGACGTGCTGGCCCAGCACGCGGCGGTCTCGCCGCGCACCTTCTCCCGGCGCTTCGTCGAGGACACCGGATACACCCCCATGCAGTGGGTGATGCGCGCCCGCGTCGACCTCGCCCGGGAACTCCTGGAGCGCTCCGAGCGGAGCGTCGAGCAGATCGCCGCCGACTCCGGACTGGGCACCGGCGCGAACCTGCGGCTGCACTTCCAGCGGATCCTCGGCACCACGCCCAGCGACTACCGGCGCACCTTCACCAAGGGCGAATGACCGCCCCCGGCGGCCTCCCCGGGATCTTGGCACGATCCTTGCGGACCATGGCGATCACGCCTCTGTCGGCCCGGCTCCCGGCGCGCGAACCTGGTGGTACCGCAGAAGGGACACCTCATCATGACTCGCATCGCCATCAACGGATTCGGCCGCATCGGACGCAATGTGCTGCGCGCACTGCTGGAGCGCGAGACCGACCTCGAGGTCGTGGCCGTGAACGACCTCACGGAGCCGACCGCGCTCGCGCGCCTGCTGGCCTTCGACTCGACCTCGGGCCGTCTCGGCCGCCCGGTCACCGTCGAGGGCGACACCCTCGTGGTCGACGGGCGCCGCATCAAGGTGCTCGCCGAGCGCGAGCCCGCGCAGCTGCCCTGGGCCGAGCTGGGCGTGGAGATCGTTCTTGAGGCGACCGGCCGCTTCACCTCCGCCAAGGCGGCCCGCGCCCACCTCGACGCCGGTGCCAAGCGCGTGCTCGTCAGCGCGCCCTCGGACGGCGCCGACGTGACGCTCGCGTACGGCGTCAACACCGACGCGTACGACCCCGAGCTGCACACCATCGTCTCGAACGCCTCGTGCACCACGAACGCGCTCGCGCCGCTGGCCGCGGTCCTCGACGACCTCGCGGGCATCGAGCACGGCTTCATGACGACGGTCCACGCCTACACGCAGGAGCAGAACCTGCAGGACGGTCCGCACCGCGACCCGCGCCGCGCCCGCGCCGCCGGTGTCAACATCGTGCCGACCACCACGGGTGCCGCCAAGGCCATCGGCCACGTCCTGCCGAACCTCGAGGGCAAGCTGTCCGGCGACTCGATCCGCGTCCCCGTGCCGGTCGGTTCGATCGTGGAGCTGAACACCACCGTCGCCCGCGACGTGACCCGCGAGGACGTCCTCGCGGCGTACCGCACGGCGGCCGAGGGCCCGCTCGCCGGTGTCCTGGAGTACTCCGAGGACGCCCTGGTCTCCGCCGACATCGTCGGCAACCCGGCCTCGTCCATCTTCGACTCGGAGCTCACCCGCGTCGAGGGCCGCCACATCAAGGTCGTCGCCTGGTACGACAACGAGTGGGGCTTCTCGAACCGCGTGATCGACACGCTCCAGCTGCTCGCCAGCTGACCCGGAAGTCCGTTCTGCCCGACGCCCCCGCCGCATCCACGGATGCGACGGGGGCGTCGGGCGTTCCCGTACGGGTTCAGCGGCGCACTGCGCGCCACAGCAGCACCGAGCCCAGCACCGGCACACCGATGCCGAAGACCGCCACCAGCAGCAGCTCCGTCGGCCCGATGCGGCCCGAGGCGCCGAGCCCGACGCCCAGGAACAGCAGCACCGGCACGGCCGCCCCGGTGACGGTTCCGATGATCTTCTCCCGGCGCTCCCACTGCGGGGCGCGCCACAGCAGGAACAGGGTCCCGATCAGCACCGCCGCCCCCAGGAACGGGGCGAGCACGAGGAGCAGCCCCGAACCGGAGAGCAGGGCCAGGACGCGTCCCGTACGGGAGGCGGTGGGGGCCGCGCCCGGCACGCCCTCCTCGCTCAGGGCGGAGGCGGCCACGGTCCGCGGGTCGCCCAGTCCGGAGAGGACCGCACGGACCCGGTCGTCGTCCGTGCCCCCGTCCACTCCGTTGACCTCGATGTGCTCGCGGAGGTCGGCGAGGAGTTCGGCGCGCCGCTCGGCGGGCAGACCGGTGGTCTCGCGCCCGACGGCGTCGAGATAGGCGGCCACGAGCGGGTGGTCGACGGCGTTCATACGGGATCCCCCTGCGGGTCGGTGAGAAAGTGGTCGACGGCGTCCCTGAAATGCGGCCACGCCCGGGTGAACTCGGTGAGCGAGGCCCGTCCCACGCCGGTGAGCGTGTAGTAGCGGCGCGGCGGTCCGCCTGCGGCGTCGCGCAGTTCGGTGTCGACGAGCCCCTCGCGGCGGAGCCGCGACAGCAGGGGGTACATCGTGCCCTGACTGGTGGTCATGGCACTCACCGAGGACAGTTCGGCGACGATCTCGACGCCGTACTTCGGTTCGTCCCTGAGCAGTGCGAGGACGCAGTACTCCAGGACTCCCTTGCGGAGCTGGCTCGGGACCCTGCCGCCGAGGTCGTTCATTGCGTTACCAGGAGCCATGCAATGCAAGATACTCGGGACAGGGGACTCCGACAAGCCCGTGCCCCGGGGAAGCTCCCCGGGGCACGGGCTCGCCCTACCCGGCCTGCCCCACCGCCGACCGGGCGCCGACTCAGCCCGCGGCGCGGTACGCCGTGGCCAGTCGGGCGACCGCCCCGGGGAGGTCCCCCGTGAGCAGCAGGTGGTCGGCCTCGGCGAACGGTTTGGCCACCGCCTCCGTGACGTTCCCGCCGATCTTCTTCTGGACGATCAGCCGGGCCGTCCCGACGAGCTCGCGGCCCTCCGGAGAGTCGCCCCGCCCGGTGGCCTGGAGCACCTTCGCGGCCGTCCCCAGCACCCGCAGCGCGCGTTCCCCGCCGGTCGGCACCGGGCCGAGGGTGGTGAGCCCCCAGCCGTACGGGAACTGCGGGTCGTACCGCTCGTCCCCGACGTTGACCGGCAGCTGGGACTCAGACCTCGGCCAGGTCACCGGGAGCCGACCGGTGAACGGCCGCTTGCCGTAGAGGACATCGGCGACGCCGTCGCCCTCCGTGCCCGGCAGCCAGGACGCGACGAGGGCGTCGATCTCCGGGAGCCGGTCGCCGATCAGCTGGGGGCGGCCCGAGACCACGAGCACCGCGCACGGCATCGCCGCGCACACCCGGTCCACCGCCGCCTTGTCCGCCACGCCCAGTTCGAGGTCATGGCCGTTGCCGACGTCCCCGATCCCCTCCGCGTACGGCGTCTCGCCGACCACGACCACACCCACGTCGTAGCCGCCGGTCGGCGCGGAGGCGTCCTTCGACCAGGCGATGTCGGCGCCCGGCGCGGCCCGGCGCATCCCTTCGAGGATCGTCGTGCCGGTGGTCGTACGGCCTGAGGCGCCCTGCCAGCTGACGGTCCATCCGCCCGCCTGGTTGCCGAGGTCGTCGGCGTTGGACCCGGCCACGTACACCTTCTGCCCCCGCCTCAGCGGCAGGACGGGGCCGTCGTTCTTCAGGAGGACCTGGGACTTCGCCGCCGCCTCCCGGGCCACCGCGCGGTGCGCCGCGGAGCCCACCGACGGCAGGTGCGTCCGGTCCGCGTAGGGCTTCTCGAAGAGGCCGAGGCGGAACTTCTGCGTCAGGATCCGTGCCACGGCGTCGTCGATCCGCGCCGCCGTGACGCGCCCGGCGTCCGCCTCGGCGGTCAGCGTCCGGGTGAACTCCTGGTAGTTCGTCGGCACCATGATCATGTCGAGGCCAGCGCCGACCGAGGTCCGCACATCACTGGCGTAGTCGCCGGGGATCTGGTCGATGGCCTGCCAGTCGCTGATGACGAAGCCCTCGAAGCCCATCCGGCCCTTCAGGACACCGTTGATCATCTCGGCGTTCGCGTGCATCTTCACCGGCCCCCGGCCGTCGCCGAGGACGTCCAGCGAGGAGTACGACGGCATGACCGTCCCGGCGCCGCGCCGGACCGCCTCGGCGAACGGCGCGAGGTGCACCGCCTCCAGCTCCGCCCGGGTGACCCGGGTGATCCCCTGGTCGATCGTGTACGAGCCGGTGGACGAGGAGCCGTAGGCGGTGCCGCCGTCGCCCACGAAGTGCTTGGCGCTGGTCAGCACCTTGTCGGCGCGGTCGAGGTCCGAGCCGTCCCGCGCGCCCTGCATTCCGTCGATCATCGTCTCCATGGCGGTGACCAGCGCCGGGTCCTCGCCGAAGGCCTCGTAGGAGCGGCCCCAGCGTTCGTCCCGGGTGACGCAGACGCAGGGGGCGAAGTCCCAGGGCACCCCGGTGGCCCGGACCTCCTTCGCGGTGACGGCGCCGGTGCGCGCGGCGAGCCCGGGGTCGCGCCCCGCGCCGATGCCGATGTTGTGCGGCATGACGGTCGCGCCGACGACGTTGTTGTGCCCGTGGACCGCGTCGACGCCGTAGATCAGGGGGATCTGGAAGCGGGTCGCCCGGGTGCGCAGCTGGAAGGCGTCGATCATCGAGGCCCAGGCCTCGGGCGTGTTGGGGGTGGGTACGGAGCCGCCGCCGGAGAGCAGCGAGCCGAGCGCGTATCCGGCGATGTCGCCGGGGGACCGCAGCGCGTTCCGCTCCGCCTGGGTCATCTGACCCGCCTTCTCCGCGAGGGACATCCGGGAGAGCAGATCGGTGACGCGCTCGCGGACGGGCAGCCGTCGGTCGAGATACGGCAGCCCGTGCGCGTTCACCACGACCAGCGGGTTCTCGGCGGGCGGCGCGGCGCCCTCGACGGTCAGCCGCAGCGGGATCGTCTCGGCGCTCTCGGCGGCGCCGTCCCTCAGCGTCGGCACGGTGACCGACCGGGTGGTGCCGGAGGGCGTCCCGGCGGGGAACACCACACGGCCGGAGACCGGACGGTAGTCCTCGCCCGGCTCGGCGGTGCCGTCGCCGCCCTCCGTCGTGTACGCCACGGTGACCGGCGCACCGGTCGGCCCGGAGCCGGTGGTGGCCACCGAGACGTCCACCCGGGCGGCGCGGCCCTCGTCGACGGGGTGCACCACGGAGCGGGTCACCACCCGGGCGGTGAGCGAGGGTTCGGCCGTCCCGTACAGCTCGACGCCGTCCAGGGCGAACCTGCCGGGCGCGCCGGTCGGCAGGGTGACGGCGTACCCCCACATCCGGTCGAGGCCGAGGATCTGGTCGATGCCGCCGACGGGCTGGTAGTCGGTGCGGTAGACGAAGGCGGAGAACGGGATCTCGACCTGGTGCCAGCCCTCCCAGTCGTCGGTGAAGGAGGTCGTCCACAACTCGGACGCCTCACCGTTCGCGCCGCCGTCCTTGATCTCCAGGGCGATCCGCTTCCCCGAGCCGGGCGGCAGGGGCGCGGTGTTCTGCCCGTACCACCAGAAGCGGACGCCCCCGTACGCGGTCCAGTCCTGGGCCGGGCGGTCGAAGGCGAAGTCGTGGGTGAAGCCGCCCCAGCCGCCGATGGCGTAGTCGCCTTCGAGGACGGAGCTGCCCTCCGGGGCGTCGGCGCGTTCCACGAGCCTCAGGTCCGGGTGGGAGGAGGCGGTGTCACCCCAGGTGAACAGCCCTTCGGCGGGGGGACCCGCGAACGGGACCTCGCCCTCGAAGCGGTCGACGGGCCGGGGCGCGGGTTCCTGCGCGGCGGCGCTCGGCGGGCCGCCGGAGAGCAGACCGGTGAGTACGGCGGCGGTGGCGATCACCGCCGAGGTCACCGTCCTTCGGGGACGTGCGGATGCCATGCGGGCTCCTTGGGGCGGGCCGGGCCCGTCGAAGGGGACGGGGGAGAGAGGGGGGCGTTACGGGTGGTGGGTCCCTTTCCAGTGGGTTCCTCCGGTGCGGCTCCGGAGCTGGGCCCGGGTCCCGTCGGCGGAGGGGCCGCCGGTGACGTCGAGGCATTCGTCCGCGCCGGTGCGGGCCACGTCGTGCGTGGCGGGGTCGTACCGCCGGTGCTGGGCGGCGGTGCCGTTGCAGTTGTACAACCGGACCCGGGTGCCGTCGGCGGTCGAACCGCCGGTGACGTCGAGGCATTTGCCGAGGACCCGGGCGTGGGCGTCACCGGCGGGGGTCGAGCGCGATGGGCGGCGGTCCCGTCGCGGAGGGGCGGTGGTGTCGGTGATCGACACGCCGCCGCCCTCGGACCGCTGGTGGGTGACGCTCTCGTCGACGGTGACGGTGACGGTGACGGTGACGGTGACGGTGACGGCGAGGGCGAGGTACGTGGTGCCGTCCGCCGGTCCGAGCGCGATCGGGGACTGTGGGGCGAGCCCACGGGTGACGGTGCGTCCGCCCGGGCCGGACGTGGTCGTGAGCCGGACGACGACCCGCTCGTCGGCCGCCCGTGCGATGCCGGGCCCGGTGAGGGCGAGGCTCCCGGTGGGGAGGGGACCGGAGTCCAGGACGGTGGGCGGCCCGAGGACGCGGACCGGTCCGCGTCGCGCGGTGCCGGTGCGTGCGGCTCCACCGCCGCGCCGGAGGAACGCGCGGAGACACCTGCGTGTGTTATGCACCTGACAAGCCTTTCGCCGTTCGTGCCCGGCAAGTCACAGTGGCAAGCCTTATATCAAGGCCTGAAGTTACAAGGCCTGAAGTTATGAGGTGCCCCAGGACCCGTCAACCCTCCGCGCGGACGTCCCTCTCCGGGGCTGGGGTGCCGGGTGTGCCGGGTGCGCCCGGCTGTGGGACACACCGGGGCGGCCGGGTCGTGGTCGCCGCCGCAGGCCGTGGACCCGGGCCACGACTCGGGGTCGCACCGCAGGAACGGGCTTCCAGGGCGTCCACCCGTGTCAGCCGCACGCCGACGGGCGCCGGGCCCGGGCGAGGCGCCCGCACCACGAACGTCTCCTCCCCGTACCGCCCGTCTCCGTCGGCCGCGCGGTGGCGCCCGCTGATCGAGGGGAACGCCCAGCGGGTGGAGCCGAAGGCGGCGGCCGGGGTCGGGGCGGTCACCACGGAGCCGACCGCCCCGAGGGGCAGGGGAACCGGTCAGGACCGACGCCGTCCTTCCAGACGGCGTACGCCATGAAGAGGAGGACCTGCCCCGCCACTCCGCACGACAGCGCGAACAGCGGGTTCCCCATGAACACCCCGGCGCGCTCGCGCACGGGCCCTCCTCCGCCCGGCACCCGGGGAACGGCCCGGCTCCCGGGGCGCAGTTCGGCACCCGGATCGCCGTCGTGCCCGGAGCCGTCCCTGAAGAGGGGCCGGGCCCCCTTCCACGAAGGGGGCCCGGGAGCCCTTTCGTGTCACCGGCCCCCGCCCCCGAGGGGGCTCAGGAGACGGACCTGCCGAAGAACTCCAGCTCCGCGATCGCCACCTGCTTGCGCGGGTCCGCCCGCCACGCCGTCCGCAGGACCAGCCGCACCGAGAGCGCGTCGCGCACCCGGACGTCGACCCGCTGGGTGCCGCCGTCGTTCACCCGGTGCTGGGACACCCGGGTCTCGCCCGAGGAGTCCTTGACGACGAGCTCGAAGGTCCGGGGGGTCGCCTGGCCGTCCGCCTGGGTGGTGTTCTTCGAGCTGCCGGGGGTGATGAGCAGGCTCAGCAGATCGGTCGGCTCGGCGAACGTGGCCTCCAGGTACTGGCCCGCCGAGTCACCCGCGTAGCCGGTGCCCCACCAGGTGTTGGAGTACCCGTCACCCGCCAGCTTCGGATCCTGCGTCGGCGCCGAGTGCGAGGCCGTCCACGACACCGGATGCACCGGGACCCGCTTGGCGAAGTGGTCCTGGACCGCGCGGACGGCCGGCGGACCGCCGATGACCCCGCCCACGAGCACCACCACGGCGCCCGTGACGATCAGCGCGCGGACGGCCCACCGGCCACGGTCCCTGGCCAGCGCGGGACGACGGCCCGCGTAGGGCCCCTCGGCCGTGGAGAGCCGCTCCGGCGTCATCGGCGTCGCGCAGTACCGGCAGAACCGGCGTCCGGGGACGTTCGTCAGGGCGCACGCGGGACACGGTGTACCGCCCTCGACGGGCGCGGGCGCCGCCGCACCGCGCGACACGGGACGGGCCGCCTCCGGACGGGCCGGGAGCACGGGCGCGGCCACGGACGGCTCGGCCGGACGACTCCCCGGGACCGGGACCAGAAGGGACCGCGCGACGGTGTCGGAGGAGCGCGCGGCGGTGTCCGAGGAACGCCCGGCGGGTGCCGGGGCGGCCTCGGTCGCGGCTTCGACAGGGGCGGGGACGACGGGAGCAGGAGCGGAGGTGGGGGCCGAGGCCGGTTCCGGCTCTTCGCGTACGGCGGGCAGTGGCGCCGTCACCTCCTCGGCACCGGCCGCCTCCGGGTCGCCCGTGCCGGACACCCGGCCCTCGACGGCCGTCGGCTCCGCCGCGCGCGGCTCCGTGCGCTCCTCCTCGTCCGGCCGCTCCGGCACCGGAGCGGGGACGGGAGTGGCGGAAGGCGCGGGCGCGGCGGAAGGCGCGGGCGTCGCCGCCGGAGCGTCCCAGCGCAGGAACGCTCCGCAACTGTCGCAGAACGACTGGTCCTTCGTCCGCACCGGGCTCGCGCAGTCCGGGCACGGCCGGGTCTGGGGCGCGTCACTCATCAGGTCAAGCTCCTTCGGAAGTACGGGAAGTGGTCACCGCGACCGTGAACGGAAGGTGTGCGGGACGGGCCGCGGCCACCACCGCGCGCAGCCGGTGCGGGTCCACGGCGGCCGGGTCCCCGACCCGCAGGACGACCCGCAGACCGGCCACCGGGGTCCCGGGGAACGGCCCGAGCGGCCCGGCGGACCAGCTCGCACCGCCGCTCTCGGTGATCTCGGGGGGCACACCGAAGGCGAGCCGGACCGCCGCGGCGAGCCCCTGCCGCGTCCCCCGGACCCGGTGCAGCGCCACGGCGGACGCCACCGCGTGCCGCCGCAGTTCGACCGGTTCCCCGCCGTCCAGCTCCGCGCCCACCCAGGTCGCCAGGTAGTCCACGAAGTCCGCCGGGGCCAGCGCGGGCGAGAAGTACGCGTCGAGCGAGTCCAGCACGTTGAACAGGGGCGCCAAGACCACATCGAGACCGGCCACGAACCGCTGGCCGAAGTCGTCCTCCGCGTACACGGCGGGCAGCGCCGCGCCCAGCGGGTACGGGGTCGCGAGCCCTGGCACCGTACCCCGCGCGGAGCCGCTCACCGCGCCTCGATCACACGGACGCGGTGGTCGAACGGGAACAGCAGCGCGGACGGCGCCAGTTCGATGCGGTCCGTCGTGTCGCCCCGCCGTCCGGTCAGCGGATCGGCCGGATGCAGCAGCACCTCGTCCACCAGCTCCACCCCCGGCACCCGCTGGAGCGCCGCGAACACCTCCCCGGCCCGCAGCGGACGCCCGAACGGCCACCCCTCGCCGTGCGCCCCGCCCGTCAGCGGGTCCAGATACGCGTACAGCGTGTCCAGGGCGTCGGCCCGCACCCGCTCCACCTCCGCGGAGCGGAACGCGTGCAGCGTCGCCACCACCGTCACCCCCTGGTAGAACGGCGGCCCCACGGCCAGCCGCGTCCCCAGCGGGCGCCGCTCGTCCAGGAACCCGGTCACCCGCGACAGCAGCTCCTCGCCCGGCACCAGCTGCTCGAACCGCAGCCGGCCGCCACGGTCCGGCACCGCCTGCGGCACCACCAGCACCCGGACCGCGTTGTCCCCCGCCTCCGCCGAGTCCGCCGCGAGGCACGCGATCCGCGCGGTCTCCGGCGCCGCCCGCCGCGCCAGCTCCTCGTAGTCCCGCGCGGTCACGGCCCGCTCCTGCGCCCGCAGGGTCACCGGCGCCCTGGTCTTCGCCTCCTCGACGGTCTCCCCGTCCACTCCGCCCCGGGCGGCCTCCCGGTTCTCCACCCGCGCGATGTACGGGATGGAACTGCGCAGCACGCAGATCGTGGACCGTGCCACGTTCCCCGCCCGGCCGCCCCCGGTGCCGTACCGCACGGCACGTATCGCCGCGCCCTTCGGCGGCACCGCGCCGTACTGCCGCAGCGTGCCGTCCGGCTGCCGCACCGAAGGACCGAACGCGATCTCGCCGGTCGTCGCGTCCAGCGTGAAATGCCGGTCCCCGGGGCGCGACGACGCGAAGTCCCGTACGACGCCCCACTCCTCCCAGCCCTCCTCCGGGTCGTCCCCGGACCCGGCCCCGTCGGCCCGCGCCGCGACCTGGAGCAGCAGCGGCGGCCGGTCCACCACCGGCGCGTGGGCGAGCCGCACCCGCTGCCCCGCCACCCCCTCGGACTCGCCGAGCGGTTCGTCCCGCACGGTCTCCGCGTGCGCCGCCCGGACCGTACCGCCGATCGTGAACGCCTCCGCCGCCCGTACGGTCGGCGAATCGCTGTACGACGGCAGCCCCTCCAGCGGCTCCACCACCCGGCAGCGCACCCACCCGGCCTCGTGCCCGCCGAGCCGCGACACCGCGTGCCCGGACGGCAGGTGCAGCACCACCTCGCCCGGCCGGTTCAGACCGCCGGTGGAGTCCTCGTCCACCTCGCACTCCACCCAGCCCTCGGCCGCCGACCACGCCTCCCACACCAGCGGCGGACGGCGCGGATCCACGCCCACGCCGTCGACCCGGCTGTCCAGATCGAGGACGAGGACACAGTCGGGCGCCGCCGCCGAGAGACCGAAGAGCAGCAGGTCGCCGACCCGGGGCAGCGGAGTGAACGCGGCCACGTCCTCCCCGCCCAGCAGATCCTGCGTACGGTCCTCCGGAGTGCCACCCGCCTCCTGGCGCACCAGCCGCGCCAGCGAACACGGCACCACCGTCAGATCGGCGGAGGTCGCGAACACCACCGCCTCCTCCGTCTCCGTCCGCCCGGTCGACACCTCCGTCCCGGCGGGCAGCAGCACCGGCTCCGGCTGCGGAGCCGACAGCCGGAAAGTGACGTCGGCGTGCGCGGCGCCCGGCGGGAACAGCGTCACGCCCAGCAGGTCCAGGAAGGCCAGATGGTTCTTCTCGGGCACCCGGTTGAGGCGGTAGACGAGCTGGTCCGCCATGTGCGCGACGGCCTCGACGAGGGTCACGCCCGGGTCCGAGACGTTGTGGTCGGTCCACTCCGGGCACGCCTGCTGGATGTAGCGCTTGGCGTCGTCCACGAACTGCTGGAAACGACGGTCGTCGAGATGGGGGGCGGGCAGGACCATGGCGGCTCTTTCAGTCCTCGGAGGGGATGACGTAGAAGGGGAAGACGAGGTTGCGCGGACTGTTCGCGCCGCGCACCCGGTAGTGGACGTCGATGAACAGCGTGGTCGGCTCCCCGGGCGCCGGGGCGACCGTGACGTCCTCCACCTCGATGCGCGGCTCCCAGCGGTCCAGCGAGGTCATCACCTCGTACCGGATCCGGCCCATCGTCGCGTCGTTGACCGGCGAGAACACCAGCTCGTGCACCGCGCAGCCGAACTCGGGCCGCATCGGCCGCTCACCCGGCGCGGTGGCCAGGACCAGCCGCATCGACTCCTCGATCTCGCGGTCCCGCCGCACCAGGGCGATCGAACCGCTCGGCCCGGTCCGCAGCGGGAACGCCCAGCCCGCGCCGACGAAATGCTCACTCAAGACGCCCTCCTCATCAGATCGGCAGCTTCGCCGCGATGGGGTTCGGCAACGGCGGAGTCGCCGTCACGAACGCCAGCGTGTTCACCGCCACCTGCACGTCCGCCGACACCTTGAACTTCAGGCCCGCCTTGACGTCCACGCCCAGTCCCGCGTCCAGCCGGATGTACCCCTTCGCCGCCAGGGTCAGATCCGTCCCCGACTCCACGGTCACCCCGCGCGCGCCGGTGATGGTGACGGTGCCGTCGCTCTCCACCGTCAGCGTCGTGCGGGCCTCGTTCAGCTCGACGCTCAGCGCGCCCTTCGCCGTCCGCAGCCGGATGCCGTGCGTGGCCCGCGTCCGCCCGCCCTCCTCCCGCAGCTCCACCGTGTGCCCGGTACGGGAGGTCAGCGCACGCCACTGCACCCGCCCGCTCGTCGGATCGACCGGCGGCACCCGGTCCGTCGCCGGGGCGTGCCGGTCCACACCGTTGTAGAGACCCGCGAGGACGTACGGATGCTCCAGGGAGCCCCGGTCGAAGGCGCACAGCACCTCGTCGTCCACCTCCGGCAGCATCAGGCCCCCGCCGCCGCGTCCGCCCAGCTGCGCCACCCGGCACCAGCCGCTCTCGTACGTCGCCGACAGCCACGGGAAGCGCAGCCTGACCCGGCCCAGCGACAGCGGGTCCTTGGTGTTGGTCACCAGGGCCACCGCGACCCCCGGCATCGGCGGCGCGGGCTCGCCACCGCCCGACGCCGTCCCGTACAGCGAGCGGAACTGGCGCCCCGACACCGTCAGCCAGGTCGCGAACTGCCGCCCCGACGCGAAGACATGGCGCACACCCGTCGCCGTGTACCGCCCCTCGAAGGGGAACCCGGCGCCCTTCACCGCCACCGGCTGCCCCGGCTTCAGCGCCGGATTGCCGGTGACGGCGACCTCCAGTTCAGCGAACGAGCCCGTCACGTCGTCCGCGAGCGCGGTGGCCGCCCGGGTCACCTCCGACTGGGTCGTGAACGGCGTCGCGGTGTAGGTGAGTTCGGCGGGCCCGAACGGCGCGGCCAACTGCGCCGGAGTGATGTCGGAGATGATCTCCCGGCTCGCCACGGCCGGGGTCGGCGAGGACAACGCCTGCTTGGTACGGGGATCCCAGCCCCGCACGTCCACCTTCGCCACCTGCCCCGCCGCCGTCACCGACACCCTGCTGTGCAGGGTGTTCGCCCCGAAGTCCAGGACGTACGGGCTGGCCGCCGCGGGCGTGGTGTCCGACGGCGCCGAGGACGCGGGCGGCAGCGCGGCGAAGACCAGCCTGCCCGCCGTGTCCAGCGACAGCCGGACGTCGTTCTCCCGCGCGAGCCGGGACAGGAAGTCCCAGTCCGTGATGTTCGGCTGGGTCGCCAGCTCGTACACCGTGGGCGTGGCGTCCACCCGGCCGATCGGAATCCGGTTGAGCGCCGCCAGCTTCCGCACGATGTCCGAGGCGGTCATGTTCGGATAGCCCTCGACCCGCCTGCTGCGCAGCAGCCGGTGCCCCGGGTCGTACCCCCGCAGGATCAGGTACCGCCCGTGCCCGGGCGCCCCGTCCACCTCCAGGGCCGTCACCTCGCCGGTGAGCATCGGCTCGCCCAGCTTGCCGTCGGTGAACGGCGACAGCACCGCCATCGCCCCCACCTTCAGGAACGGGAACTTCCCGGTGAGGGTGCCGTCCTTGTCCGCGAAGGTCAGCTGGAAGGCGGACGGCACATTGACACTGGAGTCCACCCAGCCCTCGGTGAGCCGGACCGCCAACGGGTCCGGGAGGGGCGTCCCGTCCAGCTGCACGTGCAGGACGGTGGTGAAGGTCTTCTCGCTCATGAGGCGCCCTCGGTGGCCGGCGTTTCGGTGGTGGACGGGAGCAGCAGTTCCGTGCCCGGACGCAGACGCATCGGATCGTCGATGCCGTTCGCCTCCGCGATGACGCGCCAACGCGTCGCGTCGCCGTACTCGCGCCACGCCAGGGAGGCGAGCGAGTCCCCGGCGACCGTGCGGTGCACCCGCCGGGCCGAGAGCGCGCCGGACGTCGGATTCTGCTTCTTGGTCGCGCTGGAGATCTCCGTCAGCGCGAGCGAACACGTGGCCCGGATCGGAATGCCACTGGGACTGAACAGGGTGTACGTCGCCGACACCGACGTCACGTACGCCACGAACTGCACCGTCGAGAACGACCCCCAGGAGAACCGCACCCACGGCGGCGACGGAGCCTTCGCGCTGATGCTCTGCTGCGTCACCTCGCAGCACGAGAGGAGCAGTTCCACCTGCTGCTGCACGTCGTTCGAGGACGGATCGCCCGATCGGTCCAGGAACACCTCCAGCTGCAGCTCCGCCGGAAGGCTCCCGGTGAACTTCGGCGGCGCCCCCCGGTCGTACGCCACGGCCTGCTCCGTCAGCCAGCTCGCGGACCGGCTCAGCCGCAGCTCGTCCGGATTGAACTGGAACTTCACCTCGCCGAGCTTCCCGCCGTAGCTGCTCGACAGGTCCGTCGGCGGCTGATGGATCGCCAGGGTGGCCCGTGAGAGACCGCGCGCCGCTATGGCGCCCATGAGCCCGGACATCTCAGGCGCCTCCGGCGTCGGTGAAACCGTGGTGCGCGATCTCCAGGGTCTCCGTCGCCACCGCCGGGCTCGCCGGGTCGAGCGTCGGACCCGTCCACCGCACCGGCAGCACCTCGACCAGGCCCCACTGCGCCACCACCGACTTGTCCGCCCGCAGCGCCGCGATCTGCGCCGTGGGGCGCGTGATCCCGGTCGCGAGGGAGGAGATCCACGCGGCGACCTTCGCGGTGTCCGGGGTCAGCGGACGGGTCAGCCGGATCGTGGAGAACGTGACACGGGTGGGCAGTTGCCACACGAAGCCGTTGTTGCCGCCCTCCTGGCGCCGCTCCACCTCGACCTCGGAGGAGAGGCCCTCGCAGCCGTTGAACAGGCCGAGGTCCTGGCCGTCGATCGTCAGCTTGAAGAAGATGGTGGAGGCGGGATCCAGCTCGTTGGGCATGGTGGGGGTCTCTCGGATCGGGGGTCACGGGCGGGAGATGCGGCGGGCGGGGTACGGGCCGGGTCAGCGCCCGTGGTCGCGGAGGCGGCCCACCCGCTCGCGGTCGGCGCGCAGTTCGGCACGGAGCAGCCGCGACAGCGGAGTCACGAGCCGCCGGGCCAGTTCGTCGAGCTGGGTGGGTGACTCGACGTCCGGCGCGGCAGCCCCGGACGCCTTCCGCTGGACGGCGGCGGGGGCCGAAGCCGTACGGGCCACCGGGGTGCCCCGGGGCCCGGGAGGCCCGGCGGGCACGGCCACCGAGGTCCGCTGGAGCGGTACGGGGGCGGGCGCGGGAAGCGGCTGGACGGCCGGTACGGGCGCCGCCTCGGGTGCGGCCTGCCGCTGCACGACGACGGGCCGGGCCACGGGCCGCACGGCGGAGGGCGAGGCCAGCGGCACCACCTGCCGCTGCACCGAGGGCGCGGCGGACGGCGTGAGCAGGGGAGCGGGCGTCGCCACCGGGGCGGGTGCGGCGGCGACCGGAGCAGCCCCGGGAACGCCCGGCGCGAGCGGCCGTCCCCCGGCCAGCGGCAGCACGGCCGCCGCCCGGCGCTGCGCGGGGCGCGGCACCCGGACGACCGGCAGGGGTCCGGTCCGGCGCTGTACGACGGGGGCGGGGCCCGCCTCGGCGACGGGGGGTGCCGCCGCCGGTTCCGGGGTACGGGGGGCCGGGGCCGCTTCCGGTCCGGGGCGCGGGTCCGCCGGGGCGGGAGCGGGCGCCGGGACCGGCGGAGTGACGGGTGCGCCGATGGGGGAGCGCCGGGGGGCGGGGCCGACCGGGCGGGCGGGGGCGGCGGGCGCGTGGGAACGCTGGATCGGCGCACCGAGCCCGGTCCGGGGAGTGGCCGTGGCAGGAGGAGCGGGGGACGCCGGGGCGGGCGGCTTCCTGACGTCCGGAGAGACCGGCGAGGAGGCACGGCCGCCCGGGGCCGTGGGAGAGGCGGGGGCGGCCGAGGGGGCCGCCGGAGCGCGTGACGCGGTGGGCGTGGGCGTGGTCCCGCCGGACGTGTCCGGGGTGCGCGGGACGACCGGCTGCACCGGGACGGCCCGGGGGACAGGTGTGGTGGAGGCCGTGGGGGCGGGTGTCGTCCTGGCGTCGGGGGCCACCGGAGCGGGCCGTTCGCCGTACGCGGACGGGGCGCCGGGGGCGGACGGGGAGGGGGCCCCGGGGGCGCGCTGGACGACCGGCGCGCCCGCCGGGGCGGGCCCGGTCACGGCTCCGGGAGTGCTCCGGGCCGCCGGGGCGCGCGGTGCTTCCGGGGGGACGGGGGAGGTCCGGGCGGAGGGAGCGCGCTGGACGGAGGAGGCCGCCGGGGGCGTGGCCCCGGACGGCGCGGGGGCCGGAGGAACCGGCGTCCCGGCACGGTCGGGAACCCCGGTACGGGGGGTGTCCGTCGCGGTCCGCGCGATCGGCTCCGTGCGGGGGAGGGGGCCGACGGGCGGAGTCGGCGCGCCGCCGCCCCGGGCCGCCGCCGGGCGAGGAGCGTCCGGCGTGGTCCGGACGGCCGGTGCCGTGGCGGCGTCAGGAGTGGTGGCGGAGCTGTCCCGGGCCGCCGGGGTCCGGCCGGTGGAAGCCGTCCGGGGGACGGGTGCGGGTGTGGCCGACGGTGTGACGGGCCCGCCCCGCGCCGCCGACCGGGGGATGCCCGGTGCGGTCTGGACGGTCGGCGTGGCTCCCGCGACGGGAGAAGGAGAAGGCGTGGGCGTCGATGCCCCGGAGCCACCCCGGGCCTTCGCCGTACGGGAAGTGTTCGATTCGGTCGGGGCCGTCTGGACGACCCGCGCGGCCTTCGGCCCCGCTTCGGCCGGTCCCGCCGGGGCGGTGGACGCCTTCGGCGCGGTCGACGGCGTGGGCAGGGGCGTCGGTGTGGTCGACGGTGAGGGGGCGGGCGTCGGCGTGGCGGAGCCGCCCCGGGGTCGCGTCAGGGGGGAGGCGCCCGGACTCGCCGGAGCGGTCGGCGCGGTCCCGGTGTCCACGGGCCCGGACGTGCGCGGTCCCGCCGGTGCGGCGGACGTCCTCGGAGCGTCCGTCGCCGGGGGTGCGGGTGCCTTCCGCGTGGTCGGTGCGGCGGGCGCCGTCCGGACCGGCGGCGGGGTGGGCGCGGTCGGCGGCACCGGGGCGGCGGACGCCCTCTGGACGACCGGCGGGGTATGCGGGGTCTGCGGCGCGGGGGCGCCGGGCGCCTTCGGCGCGGCCGGAGCGGTCGGTGCGGGCGGCGGCACCGGGCTGCCCGGCGTCTTCGGCGCGGCCGGTGCCCGCTGGACCGGCGGCGCGGCCGGCGGGCTCGGCGGCGCGGACGCCGTCGTGTTCCAGTCCGCGCCGGGCGCGCGCCACGAGCGCCGGATCTGCGGGCGCCGCTGGACCGGGGCGGTGGGCGTGCCGTGCGGAGTCCCGGGCCCTGCGGGGGAAGCAGGACCCGGGACGTTCTGGGGCCGCGCGGCGGCCGGTGCCCCGGGCGGCCGCGCCGGGGCGGGCGGCTCGACCGGCGCGGCCGGGGCCGCGGTCCGGCGCACGGGGGCCGCGCCGACCGGAGCCAGCGCACGCGGCGGCTGCTCGGGCCGGGCGGAGACGTACGCGTCCCGCCGCACGGGCACGGGCCGCACGGGCGCGGCGGGCGTCGCACCGCGCGGTGCGGACCCGGTGGGCCCGCCCACCGGCCCGGCCCCCGCCCGCTGCACCGCCGGAGCGGTTCCGGTCGCCGAGCGGGAGACGCCCGGGGGTACCGCGGAGGTGTCGGGGACGGTCGCGGCGGCGCCCGCCACCGGCAGCCGGAGGCCCGGCAGTTCGGCGCCCGGCGTGGCGGGACCGGCCACCGGCCGTACCGCGTCGAGCAGCACACCGCCGGGCGCCCCGGGCACGGCACCGTGCCCGAGGTCGCTCTGGAAGGACGGGTTCCAGTGGGTGGCGAGGGAGGCGGAGAAGCCGTGCTCGGAGACCGTGCGCGGACCGTCGAGGACCCGCTGGACGGGTGGCAGCGCCCGCCAGGCGTCCCCCGGTGCCGCCGGGGGTGCGGCGGGGGCCGGAGCCCCGTCCCGCGCGTCGGCGCGCGCTCCCCGCGCGGTCCGCCACTTCTCGAACATGCCCATCTTCTCCTCCGCCCTCCTTTCCCCGTCTTCTCCGTCTCCCAGGTCTTCCCGGCTTTCCCGGTTTTCCCGGCCTTCCGGTCTCCCCGGGCCCCGCCGTCACGCCTGGGACCGCTCCACGAGCGAAGCGGCCTGGGCCACGTACCGCCGCCGGTCCGTGTGCTCCAGATCGAGGATGTCGTCCATGCCCCAGTGGAAGTGGAAGGCGAGGTACGCGGTCTCCTCCTCGATCCGGTCGGCCGCGTACGTCACGATTCCCCCAGGCGGCTCCCGGCCAGCTCGACCTCGAAGGACTCCTCGCAGTGCGGGCAGGCGACGGCGGCCCTGGTGTGGCCCTCCGCGTTGATCTGCCGGTAGAAGTCCTGCAGGAACGCCAGGTCGGAGGCGAACATGTTCTCCACCGTCCCGTCGTGGACCGACGGGAGCGTGCCCAGCCGGGTGATGACCCGGCCGAGCAGCACCACGGACAGGTAGGCCGGGTTCTCACGGACCCGGATGTCCCGCAGCGGGAGCAGCTCGTCCCTGGCCGTGGCGAGCCGCATCGCCCCGTGGCGGTGCACCGTGCCCGCCTCGTCGACGAACCCGCGCGGCAGTTCGAACTCGAACTCCGTGCGGAGCGGCTCCTGTGGGCGGTCCTGCCGGGTCCCCGCCGATCCCTCGCGTCGCATCAGCCGAGCGTCAGCTCTTCGAAGGTGATGGTGACCTGCTCGGTGAGGGCGGCGGCGTCCCCCGCCTTGGTGGCGCTCAGCTCGACCTTGGTGCACCAGGCGTTGCGCAGGTTGTACCGCTTGACCTCGGCGAGCTGGTAGTCCAGGAAGATGATGGACGCGTCCTTGCGGGCCGAGCCCATGTCACCGGCGATGGAGGCCGAGATCCACTCGGTGAACGCGGCGGACTGGGTCGCGCCACGGGTCACCGTGCACTCGCCGGCCTTCTTCACACCGGGCAGCTTCTTGATGATCGGCTTGCCGTCCGCCGAGACCTGCTGGAACTCGATGACGTCCTGCTCCATCGAGAGACCGCTGATCTCCTGGAGGGTCTCGACCATCACGCCGTCGATCTGCAGGCCGAAATTATGGGTGGTGAGGGCGTCACCGGTGTCCAGGGACATGGGAGTTCACTCCTGTGCTGAGGGGCGGTCCCCCGCGCGCGGCGCGCGGGGAACCAGGACGGTTCGGGGTACGGGAGACGGGCGGGCGGAGGGGAGGACTACTCCTCCAGCTCGCCGCCGCCCCCCTGGAACTGCGCGAGACGGAAGACCACGAACTCGGCGGGCTTCACCGGGGCGATGCCGATCTCGCAGACCACCCGGCCGAGGTCCACGGACTCCGCCGGGTTCGTCTCGGCGTCGCACTTCACGTAGAACGCGTCCTCGGCCCGCTGGCCGAACAGCGCGCCCTGGCGCCACTCGTTGACGAGGAACGCGGAGATGTTGCGGCGGATACGGGCCCACAGCGACGGGTCGTTGGGCTCGAACACCACCCACTGCGTCCCGACGAGGATCGACTCCTCCAGGTAGTTGAAGTAGCGGCGCACGTTCAGATAGCGCCAGGCGGGGTCGGAGGCCAGGGTCCGCGCGCCCCACACCCGGATGCCACGGCCCGGGAAGGCCCGGATGCAGTTCACCCCGATCGGGTTGAGCAGGTCCTGCTCGCCCCGGGTGATCTGGAGCTCCAGGTCGACCGCGCCGCGCACGATCTCGTTGGCGGGAGCCTTGTGGACACCGCGCTCGGAGTCGTTGCGCGCCCAGACGCCCGCCATGTGCCCGGACGGCGGGACCGTACGGGTCTGGCCGCTCGCCGGGTCGAAGGACTTGATCCACGGGTAGTAGAGCGCCGCGTACCGGGAGTCGTAACCGGCCTCCTCCTGGCGCCACTTGCGGACATCCCGCGCGTTGAGACCCGGCGGCGGGTCGAGGATCGCCATCCGGTCGCCCATCAGCTCGCAGTGCGCGATCAGACCGAGCTGCACGGCCTTGACCTGCTCCAGGTCGATGAGCCCCTGCTGGTAGGCGCCCATCAGGTCGGGCACGGCCACCATGTTGATCTCGTCGTACGCCTCCAGACCGCCGAAGCCGGTGCGGTCGGCGGAGTCGCCGATGAACCGGCCGGACTCCAGGGCGGTACCGGTGGCGGGGACCGGCGCCGGGACCTGGGCGGGCGGGGCGAGCGTCACGGCCTGCGCCTCGGGACGGGCGAGCTGCCCGCCCGCCACGGCCTCCTCCAGCACGATGGTCTTGGAGCGCTGCTTGACCTGCGTCACCACGTAGTTGCGGGCGCTCTTCTTCGCGGAGGCGTCGAAGCTCTCGACGACCTTCTCGCCGTCCTTCACCACGAGCTTGAAGCGCTCGGCGTCGCCCTCGACGTCCTGCACCTCGACGGTCAGCCGGCCGCCCGCCTCGGTCCCGGCGGCCAGGGCGGCCACCCGGAAGGTGCCGAGCGCGGTGGCCTCACCGGCGACGAGCTCCAGGGGAGCGGCCTCACCGGCGGACCCGGCGGCACCCGTGGCGTCCCCGCCGCCGACACGCACCACGTACGCGGCGGAGCCGCCGTTGTTGAAGAAGCCGTACACGGAGTGGGCGAGGTGGTACCCCTCCGTGAAGGCTCCGAACGACGCGACGAACTGCGACCAGTTGGTGACCAGCACCGGCTCGTCGAGCGGGCCTTCGGGCGCGAGCCCGACGAACGCGGCGACGGACGTCCCGACGCCCTCGATGGGCCGGGACCCGCTGGCGACTTCCTCGACGTAGACGCCGGGGGACAGATAGGTGGGCACGTTCGGTTGCTCCTCGCTGGTGGGGTCTGCCGACCGGGGGCCGCCGTGCCACGGAGGCACCGGCCGGGGGCGTCGGAGTCGTCGCGGCGCAGCGCTCTGACGCGTACCACTCTCCCGCGCGCCGAGCGGCCCGGGGGAGGGGGGAACGGGCGGTCACGGGGGCAGCCGAAGGTGCCCGAACGTCCCGGCCGGGCACCGGATCCCCTGGTCGGCCGGGCGCGCGTGGGCACGACACACTGCCCCCGGTCGAGGACTTTCGGGCAGCCGCAGACCCACCCCCGGCCCTTACCGTTCGCCCATGACCATGTGGACCTCTCTGGACCCGGCCGAGGTGACCGTCGAGCCCGGAGCGCGGACCGGTGCCCGCCTGCGGGTGCGCAACACCGGCGACACCGTCGAGGAATACCGGCTTTCGCTCGTCGGCAAACCTTCGGGCTGGTCCCGGGTCGAGCCGGACGTCCTCCGCCTCTACCCGGGCAGCGAGGGCGTCGCCGAGATCTCCTTCGCCCCGCCGCGCTCCTCGGACGTCGAGGCCGGACCGCTCGCGTTCGGCATCCGCGTCGACCCCCGGGAGAACAGCGCCGCGCGCGATGTCGTCGAAGGCCGGCTGACGGTCACCCCCTTCACCGAGACCCGCGCCGAACTGCTGCCTCCCGCGCTCGTCGGCCGCTTCCGCGGGCGCGCCCGCATCGCCGTCGACAACCTCGGCAACACCCCGCTGACCGCCTCCCTGGTGGTCCGCGACGACGCCAACCGGCTCACCTTCGACGTACGGCCCAACGCCGTGCAGATCGCGCCGGGCCGCGCCGCCTTCGGCGAACTGGTGGTACGGCCCCAGGCCGTGCGGTGGACCGGCGCCGAGGAGTCGCACCGCTTCACCGTCTCCGTACGGCGCGCGGGCGACGACACCGCCCTCGACCTCGACGCCACCTTCGACCAGCGGCCTGTCCTCGGGAACTGGCTCGTCGTCGCGGGCGGCCTCCTCCTCACCGCCGCCATCGCCTTCGTCTTCCTCTGGTTCAACTTCTCCCCGAAGGTCACCAGCGCGGCCAAGGACCTGCGCGCGTCGGGCGCGCCCAAGCCCGCGCCCCAGGGCAGCGGGGACACCCTGCCCGAGGCGCCGCCCCCGCCGAGCGGCCCCGGCGCGCCCCCGCCCGGCGCGGAGAGCCCCGGCGCTCCGCCGCCGGGCACGGACGGAGGGCCCCCGCCGCCCGCCGACCAGGGCGGTCCGGGCGGCGGTTCGGGTGACGGCGGCTCAGGCGGTGGTTCGGGAGGCGGCTCCGGAAGCGGAGGGTCGGGCGGCGGCGCGCCGACGACCCGGCCCCAGCCCACCGAGGGCGGCGCCCCCGAGCCCGGCAGCCCCCAGCAGCCCGCCGTGCCCCCGCCCGCGCCGAAGGACCTCCCCCCGTGGACGTACGGCAACGCACCGGACGTGGTGGTCGAGTTCGCCCAGGAACGCCTCGCGGCCATGGGCAACAGCAACCCCTGCACGCTCAAGCAGCCCTGGAAGCGGGGCGTCATCGACACGCCCACCTACCATGCGATCGTCTGCTACCAGGACGCCGTCAAGGCGGACGGTGACCGGGGGAAGAACTCCGGCGAGATCTTGAAGAACGACACGCGGGGCACCCTCGGCAACGCCACCCTGACCTCGCTCTGGGCCCAGCGCATCACCCCCGACTCGGTCAAGCAGGGCTCCACCACGGGGGAGAACACCAGGCTGATGGCGGCGTTCTGGTGGGCGATCAACCGGGAATTCAGCCCCGCCGACCTGGAGCGGGGCCGGACCAACGCCCAGTACGGCATCGACTGGCTCCGCAACGGCACCGTGAAGACCACCAAGTACAGCAGCAACGTCACCGCGCACATCAAGAACTACCAGCAGTCCGTCGGCCTGTCGCCCAGCGGCGAGGTCGACTGGCCGACACTCCGCAAGATGATCGGCGGCAGCGTCAAGTGACCGGCTGACCCGCTGACCCCGGGAAGCGACAGCAGGAGGGGGGCCACCCGCATCGGGTGGCCCCCCTCCTGTTCCTGTCGTTCCTGTCGTTCCTGTCGTTTCAGCCGGTCAGCCGGTCACGGCGACCAGGGCGCGTGGGCCGAGGGCACGAGCCGCCCCGCCTTGAGGTACTCGCGCCGCGCCCCCGCCCGGATGTCCTCACCGGTCACCGAGGAGCCACGGCCCGCCGCCAGATAGCCGGCCGTCACCGCCGCCGACCTGATGGCGCCGCCCGCCAGCTCGAACTCCACGGCACAGCGCGCGATCTCCTCCTCGACGTCCGCCCCGCAGGGCGCGCCCGCCAGGCACGTCCGCCACAGCTCGACCCGCTGCCCGGGGTCGGGGAAGGGAAAGTCCACCACCAGATCGAGGCGCCGGGTGAACGCCTCGTCGATGTTGGCCCGCAGATTGGTGGTGAGCACCGCGATCCCGTCGAACGCCTCAAGGCGCTGGAGCAGATAGGCGCTCTCCAGGTTGGCGTACCGGTCGTGCGAGCTCTTCACCTCGGAACGCTTCCCGAACACCGCGTCGGCCTCGTCGAAGAGCAGCACGCAGTCCGTCCGGTCCACCTCCGCGAAGATCCGCTCCAGGTTCTTCTCGGTCTCGCCGACGTACTTGTCGACCACCGCCGAGAGGTCCACCACATACAGGTCCAGGCCCAGTTCGCCCGCGACGACCTCGGCCCCGAGCGTCTTGCCCGTCCCCGAGTCCCCGGCGAACAGGGCGACCACCCCCCGGCCCCGTCCGCCGCCGGTCCGCAGCCGCCAGTCGCCCAGCACCCGGTCCCGGTGGCGGGCCCGGCCGGTCAGCTCGCGCAGCATCCCCATCGGCTCCGGCGGAAGCACCAGATCGGCGAAGCCGACGGCGGGCCTGACGCGCCGGGCCCGGCTGTCGAGCAGCGGCGCCGACACCAGCCGGGCACTGCGCTGCACCTGCGCGAGCGTCAGCGCGGTGCCCTCGAACGCGGCGAGCGCCCGCGCCGCACGGGCCGCCCGGCGCACCTGCTCCCCGCTGAGCCGGAACGGCGCCGTGGCCTCGCCCAGGTCGAAGTCCACGGTTTCATCGCCGAGTTCCTGGCGCCAGAGGTCCCCGGTGCCGCTCGTCGAGGGCGCCCCGTCGAGGGCGATCAGCTCCGCTTCCGGCGCCCACCGGGGATCGGGCGCGTCCGCTCCGGCGAGCACCACGGTCGTACCGGAGGCCGCCAGGGCGCGCACCAGCGGACCGGGCCGGTCCGGCAGCGGCTCGACCACCAGGGCGGCGCCCCGCAGCCGCGCTTCGCGCAGCAGCGCGCGCGCCACGGCCGTGGTCCGCTCGGTCGGCTCCGTGGACTCGGGCCGGTGCCGCAGGACCGGCCGTCCGGCCGCGAGCAGCGCCGCGACCACTCCGTCCACGGCCGCCCCGGGCACCCGCTCCCGCAGATGGACGGTGACGGGCCCGGCGGCGGCCACCCGGAGCCCGAGCGCGCTCGGCGGCGCCACCGCGGCCCCGGCACCGGGGGAGAGCAGCTCCACGCCCGCGCCGAGAAGACGCCCGTCGAGCCTGCCGTCGTCACCCAGCAGATGCGCCACCACCCGCTCCGGTACGCGCAGGGAGCGGCCCGGCAGCGGCCGGTCCTCGTCCTCGACGTCGAGCAGCCCTCCGGCGCGCAGGGGCGCGGCGGGATGGAACCGGTCGCGGGCGCCGGGGTCGGCGGGCCCGGTCCCCGCGAGGTCCAGGGCGAGCGCCACGGTGGCGCGGCGCCGTCCGACGTCGTCGTTGAGGTACCCGTACAGCGTCTCGAACCCCCGGTCCACGTCCGGTGCGAGCGCGGCGACGAGGATGTGCGCGTCGAGCGGAGCGAGCCCGAAGGCCCGCGCCAGAGTTCCGAGCCGGTCCGTGCCGTCGGCGTCCGGCAGCGGGACGATGCCGTCCAGCGGTGCCGGGCCCGGTTCCGCCCCGGCGATCCGCCGGGCGGTGTCCCCGGTGACGTACAGACCGCGCAGCGGATCGCCCGCCGTGGGGTCGTCGGCGCTGCGGGCGTCCACGAGCGCGGCGACCCGGGCCCGCAGGACCGCCACCCGCACCCGGATGTCGTCCCCGGTGTCGTCCCCGTCGCCGCTCATGAGCCGTTCCCTTCGGGCGTACGGGCGCCGGGCGCCGTGACCCGGCGCACCACCCGGGGGCGTGGGTCTCCGGGGGCGCCGCCGGAGGTCCGGACGGCGATCTCCACCTCGGTGACCGGCGGAGCCACCGGGTATGCGGGGGTGACCGGGAACGGGGTGGTGATCACGACGTCCAGGGAGGGCTTCAGTTCGCCGCCGAGCGCCGACCAGATCTCGGCGAGCGACCGGGAGTCGGCGGGCGGAACGGCGACGGTCAGCGGCAGGGCGGTGCTGATCGGGCGCACCGACTCCGGCACGGCCCCGTCCGGCAGCACCTCGTGGGGGAGCAGCAGCGCGAGGACGCCCGAGAGGAGCCGGTGCTCGTCCTCGGGCCGGGTCGTCCAGGCGGTCACCAGGTAGGAGAGCCGGAACCAGCGCGGCGGCTGAAGCCTGCGCGTGACCACCCCGTGGGCGTCCCGCTCGGCGAGCGCGCCGCGTTCGCGCCGGGCCGTGTCCTCCCGGATGTCGTACAGATAGGCGTTGAGCGTCGGGGCGTTGCGCCGGGCCGCCCAGTCGCGCGTCGGCGCGTCGAAGGCGACGTCGCCGGTGACGGCGGGCGCGAGCAGCCCCCGCAGGGCCTCGTCTATCTCGTGGATCATCAGATGTAGCCTTCGCGGAGCGCGTACGCGACGGCATGCGCCCGGTTGGTGAGCTGGAGCCGCGTCATCAGCGCGTGCAGGACGTTCTTGACGGTGCGTTCGGAGTAGGCGAGCTTCTCGCTGATCTGCCGGGTGTCCAGGCCCTCGGCGAGCAGCCGCAGGACGTCCACCTCGCGGGGTGCCATCCCGAACAGCGGCACCGCGCCGCCCGTGGAGGCCCCCGCCGTCGAGGCCCGCTGGAGCCGCCCCACCTGGTTGAGCAGACGGCTGACGAGGTCCGGCGGGAGTTCGCCCTCGCCGCGCGCGGCGCTCTGCACCGCGCTCAGCAGGCGCTGCTCGGTGGCCTGGTGACGCCAGATGATGGCCCGTACCCCGTACTCCACGACGGCCAGCAGATCGGGCTCGCGCAGTTCCCGCGCGATGAGCACGACCCGCTGGTCCCGGCCGCGCAGCAGCCGCCGCAGCTCGGCCGTGGTCGGTTCGTCGATCCGTTCGGCGAGCAGCACGGCCACCGCAGGGGCGGTGTCCCGGCACCCCGTGCCCGCCCTGTCCCGTCCGTCGCCCGCCAGGTCGCCGCAGTCCTGGTCGGGGACGACGTCGATGGCCGGCTGGTGCCGCAAGTGGC
Organism: Streptomyces sp. NPDC101490; assembly: GCF_044767145.1. Lineage (NCBI taxonomy): Bacteria > Bacillati > Actinomycetota > Actinomycetes > Kitasatosporales > Streptomycetaceae > Streptomyces > Streptomyces sp. NPDC101490. Next base: position 144,432 of record NZ_JBIWNI010000008.1, on the reverse strand, counting down.
TGATGAGTCCGGCCCTGCTGAGCGGATCGGACGCGTGGACGGTCACCGCCACCCGCTTGGTGAGCACTTCCGCTACCTGCATTTTCTCACTCCCCTGGAGCACCCGGGCGCGTCAGGACGTCCGGGCAGGTCCGTGGAGGCGGCTGTACCGGTGTCGCCCGTCCGGTGGTCGGCACACATGGTGGGCCCCCGAGGTCGACGGTTCGCGGCGGACGCCGTCGGCCACCCTGGTCGCTCCCCAGGGTCCCGTACGCGACTCACGTCCCACTGCCGTCGCGCTAACGTTCTACTGCCGTTGTCCGGAACTCACTTGACCCCGGCTCGCCGACCCTCGGCGTGTATGGCGCGCGTCACCGCGGAAGGCGTGCTTCCGCCGAGGTGGGCGGGGCGCTTCCCCACCGTGCGGTCCCGCGGGTCATTCGGTGCGCCGGGTGAGGAGGACCTGGGAGAGCAGGTCCCGGGTCAGGGCGAGGTGGGACTCCTCCGGGTGGGTGGTCAGACGGATCCTCACCCAGGCCTCGTCGAGGTCCACTCCGGTGACCCGCGAGAGCCGCCTGGCCTGCCAGGAGGTGATGGGGGACCAGATCCAGCGATGTTCTCCGAGCGGCTTCATGGGCTGATCAACGAGAGGGGCGGGCGGACGGAACAGCGCGGACCGGGTGATAGATGAGCGGGCGGAGCGGTCCGGCCCAGCCCAGCCCAGCCCGTCCCGGCCCGGTCCCGGTCAGCGCCCGGCCGCCCCGCCCCCCGGCGGCCTCACGGGGCCGATCGGCTGGTCGGGGTCGAGCACCAGGCCGAGGCGGGGGGTGGCGGCCGAGAGGACGCCCCACAGGGCGTCGCCCAGGAAGAGCGTGAGTTCGTCGAGCGAGCTGCGTGTCCCGGGGTGGGCCGCCCAGTGGTTGACCACCCCGTCCACCAGACCGACCATGCCGACCGCCAGGTTCAGGGTGAATCCGGCGGGCGGCTCGCGGCCTTCGAGGAACTGGTCGCCGTACGCGTCGAGGACCAGCGCCAGATCGCGGGCGACCGCCGTACGGGTGTCCGCCACGGCGGGGGAGCCGGTGAGGGGCCGCCCCCGCGCGCCGGTGCCGAGGAACTGATGGAGCCGGGGGTGCTCGGCGACCCAGCCCACGTACGTGCTCGCGGCGAGGTCGATCGCCCCCCGGATCGTGCCCCTCGGGTCCAGCGCCGGGGCCAGCGAGGCCACCAGGTCCTGGAGGATGCGCGCTCGGATCTGCTCGTCGAGGTCCTCGCGGCTCCGGAAGATCCGGTAGACGACGGACCGGGGCATGTCCGCCTCGGCGCCGATCGCCGCCACGCTGACCGAGGTGCCGTCACGCGAGATCACCGCGAGCGCGGCCGACAGGACCCGCTCGCGCCGCTCGGCGCGGTGCCCGGTCCAGCGGGTGTCCCGTCCGTCGGGCCGTCCGTCGTCGCGCAGCTGTCTCTCCGTCACGGCGTGGATCGTACCCGCCGCCGCCGAAGGGCCGAGGGGCCCGCCGGCCTCCGGAAAGGGTGGCGCAGATCACGTTACCGCCGGTACCCTGGACGTCGTGACACAGGTAAATTCCCCGTACCGGGCGAGAGTTCCGATCTGAGGGGACGCACATGGAGTACGAGCACGTCGACGTGCTGATCATCGGCGCGGGCCTCTCCGGAGTCAGCGCCGCCTGCCACCTGAGCGCCGGGAACCCCCGCCTCAGCTACGCGATCCTCGAACGGCGCACCAGGATCGGCGGCACCTGGGACCTCTTCCGCTACCCCGGCATCCGCTCCGACTCGGACATGCACACCTTCGGATTCGGCTTCCGCGCCTGGCACGGCACCAAGGTCCTCGCCGACGGCACCGACATCCGCCACTACCTCCAGGCCACCGCCGACGAGCACGGCGTCACCGACCGCGTCCTCTTCGGCCGCAGGGCCGTCCGGGCCGACTGGTCCGGCGACGAAGGACGCTGGACCGTCGAGACCCTCGACGAGACCACCGGCGAGACCGAGATCCGCACCGCCCGCTTCCTCGTCGGCGCCACCGGCTACTACGACTACGACCGGGGCCACCGGCCCGAGTTCCCCGGCGAGGAACGCTTCGGCGGCACCCTCGTGCACCCCCAGCACTGGCCCGAGGACCTCGACCACACCGGCAGAAGGGTCGTCGTCATCGGCAGCGGCGCCACCGCCATCACCCTGCTCCCCTCGATGGCCGCCGACGCCGCCCACGTCACCATGCTCCAGCGCTCACCCACCTACATCATGGCGCTGCCCGCCGACGACCCCGTCTCCCTCCTCCTGCGCCGCCTCCGCGTCCCCGCCCGGCTCGTCCACCGGCTGGGCCGCGCCCGCAACATCGCCCTTCAGCGCGCCCTCTACGTCCTGTGCCGCAGAGCGCCCCGGACCATGCGGCGCGTCCTCCTCGGAGCCGTCCGCGCCCGGCTCGGCGGCGCCGCCGACATGCGCCACTTCACCCCCGCGTACAAGCCCTGGGACCAGCGCCTGTGCGTCGTCCCCGGCGGCGACCTCTTCACGGCGCTCAGGACCGGCCGGGCGTCCGTCGTCACCGAGCACATCGACACCTTCACCGAGACCGGCATCAGGCTCAGGTCCGGCGAGGAGATCCCCGCCGACATCGTCGTCACCGCCACCGGCCTCAGGATGCAGCTCGCCGGAGGAATGGAACTCGCCGTGGACGGCGCGCCCGTCACCACCCGCGACCGCCTCCTCCACAAGGGCGTGATGCTCGACGGCGTCCCCAACCTCGCCATGATCATCGGCTACACCAACGCCTCCTGGACGCTCAAGGCCGACCTCGCCGCCGCCTACGTCAGCAGGCTGCTCACCCACATGGACCGGCACGGACACACCAGCGTCACCCCCGTCGCCACCGAGGCCGACCGCTCCCCGGTCTCCGTCCTGGGCGAATCGCTGACCTCCGGCTACATCGCCCGGGGCGACGCCACCATGCCCCGCCAGGGCACCCGCGACCCCTGGCGCGTCCGCAACGACTACTACCACGACCGCCGCGCCCTGCGCCGCTCCCCGGTCGACGACCCGGCGCTGCGCTTCGAAGGACCGGCGAAACCCGCGCGGACCTGACCCCGACGACCGACGAGCCACAGAACCGAGAGAGGAACGCCACGATGACGACCAGTCGGGAGACCTACCACGCCAGGCTCCGGACCCTGTCCGAAGCCTCCGTGCACATCCACTTCGACGCCTTCGCCGACATCGACTGGGACGACCCCGACCACGCCGTCGACCCCACGGACCCCCGCTGGGTGCTCCCCGCCGCCGACCCGCTCGGCGGACACCGGTGGTACCGGGAACAGCCGCTGGAGGTCCGCACCAGGATCGGACTGTGGCGGTACGCCAACATCGTCAAGGTGGGAATGCAGTTCGAGAACATCCTCATCCGGGGAGTGATGGACTACCTCTTCGCCCTGCGGAACCAGAACCCCGAGTTCCGCTACCTCACCCACGAGGCCACCGAGGAGTGCCACCACACCCAGATGTTCCAGGAGTTCGTCAACCGCTCCGGCGCCGACGTGCCCGGCGGCCGACGCTCCTTCCGGGTGCTCAGCCGCTTCCTGCCGCTGGCCGGCTCCCTCGTCCCCGAGTCGTTCTTCACCGGCGTCCTCGCGGGCGAGGAACCCATCGACCACCTCCAGAAGGCCATCCTGCGCGGCGGCGAGGACATCCACCCGCTGATGCGGCGCATGATGCAGATACACGTGGCCGAGGAGGCCCGCCACATCTCCTTCGCCCACGAGTTCCTGCGCGAGAAGGTCCCCGGCTACGGCAGGGCCCGCAGGGGCGTGCTGTCGATCGCCTTCCCCGTCATCATGCGGGTCCTCGGCGACGTCATCGTGGTCCCCGACCGCAGGACCGCCGAGAAGATCGGCGTACCGCACTGGGTCATCAAGGACATCTTCTGGAAGTCCCCCGACGGCGAGAAGATGCTCCGCGACCTCTTCGCCGACGTCCGGGCGCTCGCCGAGGACATCGGCCTGATGAACAGGGCCTCCCGCCGCGTCTGGCGCGCCCTGCGCATCGACGGCCGCCCCGCCCGCTACCGGGGCGAACCGGCCCGCCTGAGCACCTGACGCCCTTCCCGGCCGGACTCTCCCGGCGGCCGGACCGGGCCGGGTCCGTGAGGGCCCGACAGAGCCGGGGCCGTACACCACACGGACGTACCCGACCCGGCCTGGCCGCGACCCGGCCCGACCTCGACCCCGGGCTGACCTCGGCCCGGCCCGGTCCGGCCCGTAGGAGCAGCCCCGCCCCGGCCGTCCCCATGCCTGACCCGGCTCGTCCGGGCACCCCTTCCCGGCCGCGTCCCGGCCGGACCCGCTCGTCCGCACCCCGAACGGAGACCCCCTTGCCCTACGTCGTGACCCGTTCGTGCTGCGCCGACGCCTCCTGCGTCCTGGCCTGCCCGGTCAACTGCATCCACCCGGCCCCCGGCGAACCCGGCTTCGGCACGACCGAGATGCTGTACGTCGACCCCCGCACCTGCGTCGACTGCGGCGCCTGCGTCACGGCCTGCCCGGTGGACGCGCTCAAGCCGCACACCGCGCTCGCCGCCGCCGAACTGCCCTTCCTCGAACTGAACCGCGCCTACTACGACACCCACCCCCACGAGGACCGGGCACCGATGGCCCTCGTCCCGCCCCAACGCCGCATCCGCGGCGGGGAACTGAGGGTCGCCGTGGTCGGCGCGGGACCCGCCGGACTGTTCGCCGCCGACGAACTCCTCCGCCACCCCGGCGTGAGCGTCACCGTCCACGACCGGCTGCCCACCCCGTACGGGCTCGCACGGGCGGGCGTCGCCCCCGACCACCAGGACACCAAGCAGGTCACGGGACTCTTCCGCGCCATCGAGAGCCAGCCGGGCTTCACCTACCGGCTCAACACCCACATCGGCCGCGACCTCCACCACGAGGACCTGCTCCGCGACCACCACGCCGTCCTCTACGCGGTGGGCGCGGCCACCGACCGGCGCCTCGGCATCGAGGGCGAGGACCTGCCCGGCTGCGCCTCCGCCACCGACTTCGTCGCCTGGTACAACGGCCACCCCGACCACAGCGCGGACACCTTCCCGCTCGACGGCGAACGGGCCGTCGTCGTCGGCAACGGAAACGTCGCCCTCGACGTGGCCCGCGTCCTCACCGCCGACCCCGAGCGGCTGGCCCGTACGGACATCTCCGACCGGGCCCTCGACGCCCTGCGCGCGAGCCGCGTCCGCGAGGTCGTCGTCCTCGGCCGCCGGGGACCCGCCGAAGCCGCGTTCACCCTGCCCGAACTGCTCGCGGTCGCCGCGCTCGACGACATCGACGTCCTCGTGGAGGGCTGGCCCGCCGACGTACCGGCGGACGCCACCCCCGGCACCCGGGTGCTGGCCGAGATCGCCGCCCGCCCCCGGAGACCGGGCAGCCGCCGCCTGGTCCTGCGATTCCTGACCGCCCCGGCCCGCGTCGTCGGTGACGACCGCGTCACCGGCCTCGCCGTGGCCCGTACCGCGCTGCACTCGCGGTCGGGCGGGGTGCGGGCCGTGCCCACCGGGGACGAGGAGATCCTCGGGGCCTCGCTCGTGCTCCGGGCGGTGGGATACCGGGCCCGGCCCGTCCCGGGCCTCCCCTTCGACGAGGACACCGGCACCGTCCCGCACGACCGGGGCCGTGTCTCCCCCGGCGTCTACGTGGCGGGCTGGATCAAACGGGGGCCCACCGGCTTCATCGGCACCAACAAGTCCTGCGCCCAGGAGACCGTCGAGGCCCTCCTCGACGACTGGGACGCCGGTCGTCTCACCGACCCCGCCGTCCCGGCGGCGGACCGCCCGGCCCCTCCGGACGCCGTCGGCCTCGACGGCTGGCGGGCCATCGACGCCTCCGAACGCGCGGCGGGTGCCGCCGAGGGCCGCCCCCGCGTCAAGCTCGTCGACCGGGAACGGCTGCTCGCCGCCGCGCGGACCCCCGCGCCGAGTGGTCGCGACGCCGCGGGGGGAGGACGCTGGAAGTGAGCGCGTCCGGGTCCCGTGGGCGTCCGAACGGGTCGCCGACCCGGTCGGAAAGGGCGCGTCATGCGCATGCTGCTGAAGGTTCAGATGGACACCCCGGCCTGCAACGAGGCCATCAGACAGGGCACCCTGCAGAAGACGATGGAGCGCACCCTGGAGGCGCTCAGCCCCGAGGCCGCCTACTTCACGGTGGAGGACGGCTGCCGCACGGGCTATCTGTTCTTCGACCTCGCCGACCCGTCCCGACTGCCGGAGATCTCGGAACCCCTCTTCCTCGAACTGCGTGCCAGGATCCACTACTCGCCGGTCATGAACCCGGACGACCTCCGCAAGGGCCTGGGCGCCCTGACCGTCTGAGCCCGCCGGGCCCCCGGCACCGCACACGGTCCCGCGCCCGCGCGAAGGAAGGCCCGGCGCAGAGCCCGGGCGCACGGAGGCGGGCGGGGCGTGTCCTGCCCACCGGCCCGCGTCCTCGGCGCCGCGCCCCGGCCCGCCGCGCCCCGGCCCCCGACCGGTGGAGGTACACGGCCGCCGACGATGAGTGAGGGGCCCGGCGGTCCACCCTCCGCAGGCAGCCACCCGAGGAACGGTGGACCATGGACACGGAGACGTTCGACCTCGCACCACAGGCCCTGGTCGTGGCCCGGCTCGCGGCCTCGGTGCCCGACACACGGCTCGACGGCCCGACCCCCTGCCCCGACTACCGGGTCCGGGAGCTGCTGGGCCATCTCACGGGCCTCGCCGTCGCCTTCCGCGACGCCGCCCGCAAGGACCTCGGCGCCTCGACGGCCACGCCGCCCGGCACCACCCGGCCCGTCCTGCCCGCCGACTGGCGCGAGGCACTGCCCCGCGCCCTCGACGAACTGGCCGGTGCCTGGCGCGCCCCGGACGCCTGGACGGGTGCGACCCGCGCGGGCGGGGTGGAACTGCCCGGCGCGGTCGCGGCGGCGGTGGCCGCCGACGAGCTGGTGATCCACGGCTGGGACCTCGCCCGAGCCACCGGCCGGGCGTACGCCCCCGACCCGACCGCACTGGCCGTCTCGCACGCCTTCCTGAAGGCGGCGGAGGAGGACCGGGGCACGGGAATCTTCGGACCGGTCGTACGGGTTCCCGAGGACGCGCCGCCGCTCGACCGGGCGGTGGGGCTGAGCGGCCGCGACCCCCGCTGGACCCCGGCGCCGGAGCTGTAGCGCCCAGAAGGCGTCCAGGTCCCGTGGCCCTCCAGGTCCGCCCGGCCGGCCACCCCGACCCGGCCGCCACGGGCCCTGCGGACCCGTGGCGGCCCGCCGGACCGGACGCGCGGGTGGCCCCGCCGTCCACCGGGTGACCCGTTCGCACCGCGCCCAGCCCCGCCCGCCGCCCCCGGGGATACCGTCGAGGACATGGTTGGTGATCGTCAGGGCTGGCTCAGCTGTCTGCTCGCCGGAGCCGTGTTCGTCGTCTGCATGGCCGGCACCACGCTGCCGACCCCGCTCTACCCGCTCTACCAGGAGAAGTTCGGCTTCTCCGAACTGACCGTGACCGTCGTCTACGCCGTGTACGCCTTCGCCGTCATCGCCGTCCTGCTCCTCGCGGGAAACGCCTCCGACACCGTGGGACGACGGCCCGTCCTCCTCTGGGGCCTCGCCTTCTCCGCCGCGAGCGCCCTCTGCTTCCTCAACGCCGGGGGACTGTCCTGGCTCTACGCCGGACGGCTCCTCTCGGGCCTGGCGGCGGGCCTCTTCACCGGCGCCGCCACCGCGTACGTGATGGAACTCGCCCCGCCCGGCGGCACCACCCGCGCCACCTTCGTCGCCACCGCCGCCAACATGGGCGGCCTCGGCTGCGGCCCCCTCCTCGCCGGAGTGCTCGCCGAGTACGCCCCCGAGCCCCTCGTGCTGCCCTTCGCCGTCCACCTCGCCCTGGTGGTCCTCTCCACGGCCGTCCTGCTGAGGCTCCCCGAGACCGTGAGGGAACGGCGCCCGCTCAGCGCCGTACGCCCCCGGCTGCCCGCGCTGCCCGCCGGGGTCCGCACGGTGTTCGCCCCGGCGGCCGCGGCCTCCTTCGTCGGCTTCGCCCTCTTCGGCGTGTTCACCTCGGTCAGCCCCGCCTTCCTCGCCCGCTTCCTGCACGTGGACGACCACGCGGTGAGCGGCGCGGTCGTCGCCCTCGCCTTCTTCGCCTCCACCGGCGGACAGCTCGCCGTCGACCGGGTCGGCGTCACCCGCTCCCTCACCCTCGGCTGCGCCGTGCTCTTCGCCGGACTCGCCCTCCTCGCCGTCGCGCTGTACACCGACCTCCTGGTGTTCCTCGTCCTCGCCGCGGCCGTCGGAGGCACCGGCCAGGGACTCGCCTTCCGGGCGGCGCTCTCCTCGATCACGGCGGTGGCCCCGGCGGACCGCAGGGCGGCGGTCGTCTCCGCCCTGTTCGTGGTCGCGTACACCGGCATCTCGATCCCCGTGATCGGCGTCGGCCTCCTGGCGGGCCCCCTCGGCCTGGAAGGCGCGGGCCTGGTCTTCATCGCCTGCATGCTGCTCCTGGTCGCGGCGGCGGCCGGCTATCTCCGCCGCCGTCCGACGCCCCACCCGCCGACCGGGCCGACCACCCCCTGAGACGCCCCCGGAGCGCCCAGGGGCCGAATCCGGGCATACGGCATCCGCACCGCCCGCGCGACTGCCAGAATGACCGCCGTGTCCGACACGTCCGCGCGACCCGGTGGCCCCGAACCCGACGACGGCCCCCTCGACCCCGCCCAGCTCATCCGCATCACCTCCCTGCACCGGGGCTTCCTCTACCAGCACCTCTACGCCGTCGGCTGTCTGCTGCGGCTCGGCGCCGCGGGAGCGGAACGCCTGCTGGTCGAACGGGACGAGGACATCGAGGTCGTCCTCCCCGGCCGACGCCTCTACCTCCAGATCAAGACCCGGGTCAGACCGCTGCGCGGCGGCGACGTCAACGGTGCCGTGGACGCCTTCTCCGCCGTACGGGCCCGGCACGCTGACGGCGGCCGCCCCGGGCGCCCCCGGCTCGTCGTCGTGTCGAACCAGCCCCCGGGACCCGGCCTCACCGCACGGACCACCGCCGACGACTGGCCGCCGGACGTCACCCTCCTCACCCCCGGCGGCGAACCCCCCGAACCCTGGCTCCCCCCCTGCCTGGACCACCCTCGACGAAGCCGTCGCCTGGTGCGCCGGGGAAGCGGCCCGGGTCCCCTTCACCTCCCTGTCGCCGCACACCCTGGTGTGGAAGCTGGCCGCCCGCGTCGTCCTGGCCTGCACCGGACACGGCGGACAGGGCTTCACCGCGAACGAACTGCCCCCGCTGTACGAGCAGTTCGTCCAGGAACTCCAGGCCTTCCCGGCCACCCCCGCCCCCTACCTGCCCCAGGCCACCGAACCGGACCTGCTCACCGGAGCCCGGGTCCGTCTCGTCACCGGCTTCTCCGGGGCGGGAAAGACCGCCTGGGCCTCCCACGCCGCCGCGCACTCGCCCGAACCGCTCACCTACTTCGACGTGGCCACGCTCCCCGCCGAGGCGGTCGCGGGCTCCCTCGCCCGAGAACTCGCCGCCCGCCACCTCGACAGCCGGGCCCGCACCGGGCTCCCCCACGGCACCGGCACCGACACCCTCCGGGCGGTCCACCACCGACTGGCCGGAACACCCGTCGCGATCGTCCTGGACAACGCGCACCGCCTCGACGCGCACGACCTGCGGCACCTGGTCGAAGCGCTGCCCACCGCCCGCTTCGTCCTCCTCGGCCAGCCCCGCCCCGACCAGGCGGCCTTCGCCGCCCGTCTCGACGTCCGCCCCGAGACCCTCGACGGATGGACCGCCGACGACGTCGCCTCCGTCTTCGCCGACACTGGCTGCCCCGTCGACCGGCCCACCGCCGAACGCCTGGTGGGCCTCACCGGCGGTCTGCCCCTCTACGTGCGCAACGCGGCGCGGCTCACCCTCACCCATCACGACGGCGACGCCGCCCGGTTCTGCACTGCCCTGAGCGCCCGCGCCCACACCGCGCCCACCGTCCAGGACCTGATCCTCGCCGAGGTCTTCGACACCCTCGACAGCACGGCACGGACCACCGCCTACCTCCTCGCCACCGCCGAGGTCCCCCTCACCGACGAGGAGGTCCGGCGGCTCGCGCCCGCCGCCGGACTCGGCGGACCGGCCTGCGCCCGCGCGATGCGGTCCCTCACCTCGTACAGCCTCGTCCAGCGCACCGGCACCACGGCCACCCTGCACGACGCCGTCCGCTCCCTCGCCACGGAGTACGCGCCCGAAGGCGTCGCCCGGCCGGTCGAGGAAGCCCTCCGTGACCTCCTGGCCCCGACCGCCGAGGGCGGGGGCACGACGCTCCCGCGCCTCGCCCGGTGGATGACGACGCTGCCCCGGACCGGCCGCACCGAGGAACTCCTGCGGTTCACGACCCACGACTTCTTCTTCGAACAGTCCTTCGCTGCAGGGCTGGCCCCCACCCTGCGCGCCGTCGCCTCGGACGGACGGGCCGCGCCCATGGACCGCTTCGACTCCCTGAACGCCCTCGCGATCCTGGCCCAGGAAGCCGACGAACGGGACGTCCACGGATCCCTCGTGGACGACCTCGACGCCCTCGTCGCCGCGCACCCGGAAGCGTGGGGGACCCGGGAGAGGAGCGTCCTCGCGACCCAGCGGATGGCCCGGCACGCCCACACCGGAGACCTGGCGTCGATGAACGCCGCCTACCTCGCGGCCAGGGCCGGGAACGCCGACGGATCGCCGGGATCACGCGTGCTGCGGTTCAACCAGGCACGGTGCTTCTTCCTCGCCGGCCGCCACGAGCAGGCGGATCTGCTCGCCCTGGACGTCGCCGAGGCGTCCTACGCGGCCCTCGGACTCACACCCGAGGACGTGCTCGGCGCGGGCCCCGAGGAACTCCGCGCGCTCCTGGGGGAGGAAGCGGCCCGGCTGGACGACGTCAAGCGGCTGGCGGACTGCCTGGCCCTGGTGGTCCGCTGCAAACGGGAACTCGGCACCTCCCACGGGCTCGCCGCGATGCACGCGCTGAAGTTCTACCACCTGGCCCAGGCCTGGCGCCCGATGGTCGGCATGGGCCAGGAGGTGGCCGACGACTTCGTCGGGATCGGCGACCTCCAGGCCTCCCTCGGCCTGCTGGAACAGACACTGCTGCCGCTGGCGGAGCGGTACCGGCTCGACGACCTGGTGGTCGGGGTGCGCGCCCAGCGGGCCGTCGTGATCGCGCACACCGGCGATCACGCGACGGCCCTCGCCGAACTCGACGTCCTCCAACGCTACGACGTCCCCCCGGGGCAGGCCGAGGAACTGGCGCACCAGCGCGCGCTCGTCCTGCGCCTGGCCGCCGGAGCGCCCGGCCGCCCCTCCTGACCCGCTATCTCCCGCCGGAGGAGCGCGGTCCCCGGCGGCGCCACCGCGCGCAGGCGTCGAGCACGTCGACCACCGCGCCCCCCACGTGCAACGCGATCCAGCCCGCGCCCCTCAGCGCCCGCACCACGGCGGCGCCCGCCACGTCCTCCATCGTCCGTACCCCTCCCCGTTCGCCCCGTCGGCTCACTTTGATCACACAGACGCACCCGGCCGCCGCCGGGTTGCCCGGGGCGTGCAGGTCAGGCGCGGCAGCGCAGCATCTCCAGGGGCGGGTTCGCCAGCAGATCCGCCCAGAAGCCCTCGCCGAACTCCTGGACACCTGCGTCGGACACCCCGATCGGCACCCATTCCAGCGACCGGAACCCGGCGGCCCGCAGCGCCCCCTCATACACGTCACGCCGGGGCGCCGCCACGACGATGGTGATCGGCCGGGGCGAGAGGAGCGCCGTGACCCGCATCTGCGGACCCGTCCCCGTCTCCACCCCGGTCGGCTCACAGCGGAACCCATAGGGGTCCAGGGGCGGGGAGGCGACACGGTAGTCGGGGCTCTGGACGAGCAGATGGAACGTGCCGCCCGGCACCAGGTTCCGGTGCGCGTTCCGGCACATCCGCTCCATCGTCGCCACGTCCGGCGCGTAGTTGAGGCACTGCACCCCCAGCGCCAGGTCGAACGGCGTTCCGAGGAGCGGCAGTTCGGCAACATCACCGACCTCGTAGCGGACGCCCAGCGGATCGCGCCGGTCGATCTCCCGGGCCGCGGCGACCATCTCGGCGGAGATGTCGACACCGACGACCTCCGAAGCGCCCCGCCGCTTCAGCTCCCTGCTGTAGAAGCCGGTGCCGCACGCCAGGTCGAGCACCGACCTGCCCCGGACGTCCCCGACCAGTCCGAGCACGCTCGGGACCTCCCCGTACCGCGTCAACGGCAGCGCCTTGAAACCCTCGAACGCCTCGCCGATCCCGTCGTACTGCTGCACACCCATGTTCCGCCCCTCCCGTGAACCGTCCGTACGCGGCCACCCACGAGCCCCCGGTACGCGCGGGTCCCGTGGTGCGCGCTCGTGGCAGAGAGTCTTCACCGGACGGCGCCGCGCGACGAACTGGCGAATGGCACGAGACCCGGCACCCCGGAACCCCGCATCGCCCGAACGCCCGCCGGAGAAACCGCTTGTGCCCCGCCCCACCCCCACTGTCACACTGGGCCGCGTGGACGAGACGAAGATCTTCCGCCGTGCGGTCGTCACCTGGGCCTCCGGCGGCGCGGGGGCAGCGGCGGCGGCCGGGACCGCCCGAGAACTGGCCGACACCCTCCCGGTGCGCACGGCCGTCCTGGTGGAGGGCGTCAGCGACCTGGTGGCCGTCGAGACCCTGGCCGCCCGCCACGGCCGCGACCTCGAAGCGGAGGGCGTCGTCGTCGTCCCGCTCGGCGGAGTGACGAACATCGGCAGGTTCCTGGCCCTCCTCGGACCCCGGGGCCTCGACATCGGCCTCGCCGGGCTCTGCGACGCCCCGGAGGAGGACCACTTCGCCCGCGCCCTGGAACGCGAGGGCCTCGGCAGCGGCCTCACCCGCGCGGACATGGAACCGCTCGGCTTCCACGTCTGCGTCGCCGACCTGGAGGAGGAACTGATCCGCGCACTCGGCCCCGCCCGCGTCCAGCAGGTGATCGAGGCCCAGGGCGACCTGCGGGCCTGGCGCCTCTTCCGCAAGCAGCCCGCCCAGCGGGAACGGACCGTCGAGCGGCAACTGCGCCGCTTCATGGGCACCATCAGCGGCCGCAAGAGCCAGTACGCCCGCTCGCTCGTCGACGACCTGGACCTGACCCACGTCCCCCGCCCCCTCGACGGCCTCCTCGCCCACCTGCCGACACGCCCGGCCCGCGCCTCCCGATGACGTCCCGGCCCGCCTCCGGTCCGTACATTCCGAGGACAGCCCCGGAGACGTCCCGGGGACCCGGCCACGGACAGGAGCCACATGAACACGCGGGCGGCACAGCACGAGGACGACGGCCCCGGCACCACCGGACCCCAGGTCGTACGGCGGGAACCGGTCACGACGGCGGTGGTGCGCGGACACGTGCCCGCCGCGGAACTGCGGGACTTCTTCGACAGCGCCTTCGGAACGCTCGGCCGGGTCCTGCGCGAACAGGGCGTCACCCCCCTCGGCGCCGCCTTCGCGCTCCACCACGGGACCTCCGGGGAGAAGGCGGACCTGGAGGTCGGCTTCCCCACCGACCGGGCGGTACGGGCCGAGGCCGGGGTCGTGGCCGCGTCCCTGCCCGGGGGCCGGGTCGCCCGGCTCACCCACCACGGCGCCTTCGACGGACTCGGCGCCTCCTGGGAACGCCTGGGCACCTGGATGCGCGACCGGGGACTCGCACAGGGCGAGGAGCGCTGGGAGGAGTACACGACACAGCCGTCCCCCGGCATGGACCCGCGCGACCTGCGCACCGAACTCCACTGGACCATCGCCGACTGACGCCCCGAACGGCTCGACCTCCCCGAACGGCACCCCCGGCGTCCGGCGTCCGGGCTCCGGCGGTGGCTCAACCGCCGCCGAGCCCCGGCGCCCCCCACAGGGGAAACCAGCGGTCCGTCTCCGGCTCCATCGCCAGATCACCTCCGAGCAGGGCCCTGACCTGGAGTTCCAGTACATTGTCCCGGCTCTCCGGCCGGTCCGCGCGCGGCGCGAACGGATAGAACGTCCCCCGCTTGTACAGGTACACGAGGGCCAGCTCGCGGGCCCGGTGACCGTCTCCCTCCCCGGACCCCTCGGCCTCCGCCGCCCGGAAGGACGTGAGGGAACAGAGCAGGTTGGGCCCGAACCCCGCCTCCTCCAGCAGGGTGTTCACCGCGTGCAGATCGTTGACCAGCGTCACCAGATCGTCCGAGGGCCGCCGCACGGTCAGCCAGGTGTAGCCGTACGCGTCCCCGGCGTACGCCACCGGCCCCCCGGCCGCCTCCTCGTCGACGTCGAGGAGCTCCCGCACCTCCTCCTTCAGCCGCGCGAAGGCCCCGCCCTCCACCGCCGCGAAACAGACCGCCCCGGCGCCCGTGGGCACGAACCCCGCCCCCGCCTGGAGCGTCAGCGCGGCGCCAGGCAGCCCGAACAGCCGGTCGAGATCGGGCCGCACCGGCCGACTGCGCCCCAGGATGCTGTCGAGGAGCCCCACCGCCCTCACACCTCGCCGAGCTGAGCCGAGATCCGGCCGAGCTGTTCGAGCCGCTGCTCCAGCGTGGGGTGGGTGGAGAGCAGACGGCCCATGCTCTCCTTCGAGGAGAACGCCGGAGCGAACCAGAAGGCGTTGTACGGCTCCGCCTCGCGCAGGTCGCGCGTCGGAATGCGGGCCATGTCACCGCTCACCTTGGTGAGCGCCGACGCCAGGGCCGAAGGACGGCCGGTGAGCAGCGCGGCGGCCCGGTCGGCGGCCAGCTCGCGGTAGCGCGAGAGCACCCGGGTCAGCAGGAAACTGATCATGTAGACGATGCCGCTGACGACCGGTACGAGGATGATGGCCGCGCCCATCGGGCTGTTGCGGGTGCTGCGGCCCAGACCGCTGTAGAGCGCGACCCGGGTCATCATCCCGGCCAGCACACCGAGGAACGAGGCGATCGTCATGACCGCGACGTCCCGGTGCGCCACATGGGACATCTCGTGCGCCAGGACCCCTTCCAGCTCCTCGGGATCGAGGCGCCTCAGCAGTCCCGTCGTGACACAGACCAGGGCGGTCTTCTCGCCCCGGCCGGTGGCGAAGGCGTTCGGGATGTCGCTGTCGGCGATCGCCACCTTCGGCTTCGGCATGTCGGCCAGCGCGCAGATCCGGTCCACGGTGCCGTGCAGTTCGGGCGCCTGTTCCCGGGACACCTCACGCGCGCCCATGCCCAGGGCGGCGATCCGGTCGCTGAACCAGAACTGCGCGACGAAGAGCAGTCCGATGATCAGCAGGACGACCGGCCAGGAACCGCGCAGCAGCACCAGCAGGACGCCGACGAACACCACGTACAGCAGCCCGATCAGGAACATCGTCGTCGCCATACGGGTCGAGAGCCCCCGGTCGGGGGCGTAACGGGACCGGGACAAGGACCGCGCTCTGGCCATGCGGACACCCTCTTCCAGAACCGGCCGGGAACCGACCGGACCAGCCTTCACCGCCCCCTGCTACCAGTGTGCTCCCCGAACGCCCGGAACGGGCGGCGGGCCGTCCCCGGACCCGCACCGGGTCAGGGGACGGCCCGCAGGGCCAGGGCGAAAGGGCCGGGCCGGCAAGGGCCGGGGAAGCCGCCTCACAGGCGCTTGGCGCTCCGCAGGGTCTTGGCGTAGTAGCCGTTGCCGTCCAGCCGGGACACTCCGCCGAGGTCCCCGATCGTGGGACCGTTCACCTCTTCCCGGCTGGAGACGAAGATCAGGTGCCCCTCGGTGTCGTGGCCGAGGACCATCCCGACGTGGTCGAGCCGCTGCCCGGTCCGGGCGTCCAGCTTGAAGAAGACGATGTCGCCCGGCTGGAGCAGGTCGATCGTGGTCGGCCGGTCCTGCGCCGAGACACCGGTCAGCGGCAGGACGTCGGTGCCCTCCCCGGAGCGGGCCATGCCGTTCGCGGTGCGCGGCAGACCGTTGCCGGACTTGTCCGAGGACATCAGGGGGTAGCGCGCCCGGTAGCCGAGCACCATGCGCAGATAGCCGGAGCAGTCCAGGGACCTGGCCCGCTTCGTCTCGGGCTTGCCGACGTTGCCGTCCCGGAAGGGGTAGGACAGGCCGAGGTAGTCGTAGAAGTCCGACTGTTCGAGGCGCAGGTCACCGCCCTCGGCCCCGGTGGTGTTCAGCGGCCCGAAGTTCGCGTCGCCCGCGAAGGAGACCCCCTCCTTGTCCTTCCGCTCCTGCGCGCCCGCCACGTACTGGAAGGCGATGGCGAAGAGGTCGTCCTCCTTGCTGTCCGCGAACTCCGCGTACCACTCCTGGAACCACTTCTGCTTCTCCGCGCCCTCGGACCAGACCTTGGGCATCAGCCGCACCCAGTCGGTGGTGGAGACCTTGGAGGCGGTGGAGGTGGGCTCGGCGAAGGTCCGGCCGGGGCCGGTCAGCTTCGCCGTCCGCGCGCCGTCGGTGAGGACCGCCTTGATCCCGCCGTCGCCGCCCCTCAGCACGCTGCGCGCGGGGTTCTCCAGGCGGGACCAGCGCTCCTCGCCCGTGGCCTTGGCACCCGGCTTCCGCGCACCGTCGAGCACTCCCATGTTGCGCACCTCGGTGACACCCCGGTCCTCCTGCTTGCGGAGTTCGAGCGTGAGGTATCCCGAGGTCGCGACGAGCCCGAGGACCACGAGCCCCGAGAGCAGCGGGCGTGACGTCTTCTTCCCTGCCATGGTTGTTCCTCGATTCTCAGACGGTGGGCATGATGCCGAGCAGCAGCCCGGCGGCGACGACGATGTACGCCATGAGGGAGACGGAGGCGGTCGCCAGCAGGGTCGGGCCCTTCGGCTGGCGGACCAGCTGGTACGCGATGAGACCGGGCACGATGAAGCCGAGGGTCTGGTTGCCGTAGAGCAGCGGGAACTCCAGCGACAGGACGATCATCACGGTGGCCTGGAGCAGCACGCCGAGGAGGACCACGGCCGCGAAGAGCCGCTTGCCGTAGAGGATCACGAGCCGCTGCATGAGCTTGGTGCCCGCGTAGGTGAGGGCGGTGACGCCGACGACCATGGCCGCCCGCTGGAGGTCCTCGATGAGGGTGAGGGCGATCCAGCCCGGGGTGATCATCCCACCGGGGGAGAGGTTGGTGGTGAGGTAGCACAGGAGGGAGAAGAGCAGGCCTATGGCGATGCCCAGGGCGGCCATCTCGGGAGTCAGGGCGGCGGTGGTCAACAGGGGCTCCGGGCGCGGGTACGAGGGGTGGGGCGGGGCGGTCGGCGGCGGCCGGCGGTCAGGAGTGCGGAGGCGGTCGCTCGCCCTCGGGGGCGGGCTGCTGGGGGAACCAGCCGTAGGACGCCTCGTTCCCGTGCGGGTTCCAGTCCTCCTCGGGCTCGTACCGGTTCGTGGCGGCCGGAGCCTCGTACCGGTTCGTGGCGGCGGGAGCCTCGTACCGGGTGGTGGCGGCCGCAGTGTCGTTCCAGTCCGCCCAGGGCGCGGACGGCGTCTCCACCGGCGGCGCGGGAGCCCGTACGACGGGGATCTCCTGCGTCCGCGAGACCTGGTGGCGCTCCTCGTACGCGGCGGGGTACGAGGCGTACGGGTCCAGGTGGACCGGCTGGGCGGCGACGGGAGCCGCCGCGTCCGGGCCGGTCCCGGTGGGGCTCTCGTCCGCCGGGAGCCCGGCCAGGTACTCCAGCAGCTCCTCGCCCTGGCCGTGGATGTTGCCGATGGCGACGAGCGAGGAGCCGTCGGGCATCCGCGCGAGCATCGCGGGCATGAACTCCTCGGCCGGGCGGCGCTCGCCGCCGAGGTCGACCGCCCTGTCCCGCCACTCCGCCGGGATGGCGTCGATGGCGCTCCTGGCCGGGTGGCCGATGACGAAGACGTTGTCCGGCCGCAGGTCGGGGATGATCTCGCCCATCTGGCCGTTGCGCTCCACCCGGTCGGGGCGGCAGTTGATCACGACGTTCAGGGGACGGCTGACGGCCCCGAGGTCCAGCAGCTGGTTGACGTTCATCAGGGTCGACTCGGGGTCGTTCGCGGCGAAGACGTTGGCGAACGCGAGACGCCGGTTCTCCGGCGTCACATAGCGCTCCACGGAGAGCACACCGGGGTCCGGCGGGGCGTCGTACATGCCCTGGAGGGCGGTACCCCGCTCGATGCCGAGCAGCTCCGCCACCGCCAGGGCGATGGCGACGTTCTCCTTGAAGGTGAACCAGCTGAACCCGCGCAGCTCCGCGTCGCTGACCGTCTCCGGGTCGGCGTACACGAGCCGGCAGTTCCGGGCGTCCGCCTCCTCCTGGAGGATGTGGAAGCGTTCCTTCTCCGCCGTCACGCAGATGCCGTCCTCGGGCATCGAACGGCACAGGGACCGGGCCACGTCGTCCAGGGTGGGGCCCATCTCCGCGAGGTGGTCCTCACGCACGTTGCACAGGACGCCGATCGTGGAGCGGATCAGCTTGCTCTGGTTGATCTCCTGGAGCGCGGGCATGACCGCCATGCACTCGATGACGAGCGCGTGCGGCCGGTACGTGGCGGCCCGCCGGACGATGCCGATCTGCTCCACGATGTTCGCGATGCCGAACTTCCGGTAGACCGGCTCCTCGGTCGCGTCGGGGTGGATGAAGCGCGCCGCCGTGCCCGTCGTCTTGGCGACGGTGGTCAGCCCGCCGCCGCGCAGGGCGCCCGCGCAGAGCCGGGTGATCGACGACTTGCCCCGGATGCCGTTGACGAGGACCCGGGCGGGGATCGTGTGCAGGGCCGCGTAGTGCCTGCGCTGTTCGACGATGCCCGCGGCCAGCAGGGCGATCCCGCCGATCAGCAGGACGAAGTAGAGATAGAGCACGGCCTTGTCACCTTCCGCCGAATTCGGACCGGGGCTCCATGGGCCGCCGTACCTGCTGCTGTCGCTGGGCCTGCGCCTCCTGGCGCAGGATCTCCAGGCTGCGGACGACCGCGCCCACCTCGTCCTGGTAGCGGGGGTAGAGCACCGTCTTCACATCGCCGTCCACGAGCTTCTCCGCGCCGGTGGCCAGGGCCCGCAGCGGCCGGACGACCACCAGGAGGACCCAGCCGAGGCAGAGGATGATCGCGGCGAGCCCGAGCATCCCCGCGAGGACGCTGCGGTCCTCACGCTCGTACGGGGCGATCTGGAAGCGCTCGGCGTCCTGCCAGCTGACCACGGTCCAGCCGAGTTCGGAGGTCACGCCGCCGCCGGAGAACGGAGCCGCCGCCGCGACGGTGACCCTGCTGCCCTCCCGCAGCAGCAGCCCGTTCTCGACCGGACTCGTGCCGACCGGCACGCGGGCCGCCCGGACGAGCTCGGCGAGCGTCTTGTCCGGCAGCTCCGCGAACGCCAGGAACCCGGCGTTGCCCGCGATGCTCAGGCCCTCGGAGTCCACCACGCGGACCTCGCCGAGGCCGGGGCGGGCGAGCAGGGAGTTGAGGAAGTCCACCCGGATCTCGCCGACGAGGGTGTGGCCCTCGCGCTCCGGCAGCGGGGCGGAGGCCTGCACGATCGGCTCCTTGCCGCCCTTGCCGGACACCTGGACCGGGGGCTGGTCCTCGCCCGGCTTCCAGTCGTGCGGCTCCGAGCCCACGTGCGCGCCGACCCGGCCGTCGCCGTCGACGACGTACAGCGCGCGGTAGCGGGGGTGCTTGGCCAGGGCGTCCTCCAGGAGGCCCGTGGTGGCGGCCTCGTCCTCCTTCCCGATGAGCCGGGAGGCGGACACGAGGTCGGCCTGTGCCTCGTTGAGCGCCCTGCGGAGCCGGTCCGTGATCAGGTCCGTGCGCTCGCGCTGGTCGTTCACCATCGTGGCGGGCACGCTCACCGTGTCGTCCGTGCGGTTCAGCACGAGGCCGACGGGTACGCACCACAGGAGCAGCAGGACGGCCGTCAGGACGAGCGGGCCGCGTCCGCCGACACGGATCCTGCGCCGGGGCGCGGTGCCGTCGTCGGCGTACTCGCCGTTGAGCTGGCGGCGCAGCCGTTCGAGGGCGGCGCCGATGCGGGCGGCCTCGCCCCAGCGGGGCACGGTCACCGGGCGCGTCCGGTCGCCGCGGGCGAGCCTGCGCGACTCCAGGAACAGCCGCAGCAGGGGCCGCTGCACGGTCGCCCAGAGGAGGAGGACGGCGAGCAGTCCGAGCGCCACGAGGGCTCCGGCCGCCGCGAGCCCGAAGAGCCCGCGTTCCTGCTCGGCGGTGCGCTGCTGGACCACGGGCAGCAGGGACACGACGGTGAGGCCCAGCCCCGCGGCCTGGCTCGGCTTGTCCTCGGGGTCGGGGGAGGAGAGCGAGGCGTATCCGGCGGTGGCCACACGGCCGTTGTACTCGCCGCCGAGGAGGGTGCCGCTGACACCGGGGTAGCCGCGCGCACCGGGTTCCTTGGCGCGGACGGGATGCTGCTCGGTCCGCTCGGCGGCCTGGCCGCCCAGCCTGGTCATCTGCTGGTGGAGGAAGGCCAGCTCCTTGCGCTCCTGGTCGGAGTTGAGCGCCTCGGCCTGCTCGAAGCCGGAGGTGGCGAGGATCTCGCCGTCCTCGGCGACGACCGCCATGGTGCGGAACGGGCCGAGGCTGACCGCGGGCACGGCCAGGCTGCTCGACGCGATCAGAAGCTGCTGCGGCCGGTCCTTCCAGTCCAGGACCGCCATGGTCATCAGCCGGACGTCACCGGTCTCCAGCCGCACCATCCGGGGCGTCAGGGCCTGCTTGCCGGTCAGGACGTCCTTGTCCAGCCAGGCGAGCGGGATGGTCTCCCCGCGTGCGGCGAGGACCTCGCCGTCCTCCAGGTCGACGACGGTGGTGCCGGTCCACTTCTGGTACGTGCGGCCCAGGTCGGCCAGGATCCGCTCGGCCTTCACCGGGCGGCCCGCGCTCAGTGCCGTGGCCGTGCGGTCCAGGTCGGTGACCCGTTCGTCGATCGAGGCGCGCAGCGCGATGGCCCCGTCCTCCGCGAAGTACTGCTGTGAGGACAGCACGGCCTTCGGCGCGACCGGCTGTTCGCCCGGACCGAGCACCTTGGCGGTCAGACCCGCGAGGGCGAGGACCAGGACGCACAGGACCGCGATCGGCGGGCGGATGCCGCCGAGGAGCGGCATGTCCGCGCGCCGGCGCAGCCGCCGTCGTCCTCCGCGTACGGCATACGCGGTGTTGCTCGATGTCACTGCTGCTCTTTCCTGGTTCCTGCGGCTGTCGCGGTGCGGTGGCCGCCGCGCCGGTGGGGCGGCGGCCACCGGCGCGGGTGTCCATGGACGCCGGTGCCCGTCGGCTCCGGTGGTCCTCGGCGGGTGGGCCGGGGTCTGTGCCGGGCGTCGGGACCGGCGCGGGGCGCGCGGGTTCCGACGCTTCGGGGCGGATGGTCCGCCCGGTGTGCGGGGACGCTCCTGGGCGAGTGGTCCGCCTGGTGTGCGGGGATGCTCCGGGGCGGATGGTTCGCGGTCGGCTCAGTTCTTCAGCGAGAGCTCGGCGAGCCCGTCGCCGCCGGGAGCGCCCCGGTTGAACAGGAAGCCGCGTGTCCGCTCCAGGGCGAGGCGGTAGCGGGCCAGCCGGTCCGCGTTCAGGTCGCCCGGTGTGTCGAGCAGCTGCCGGGGATCGACGAGCCGGAGGTCCTCGACGGCGCCCTTGGGCAGTTCCTCGTCGTCCTCGACCTCGGGCGGGATGTCCACGAGGGTGGTGCGGTAGCGGGCGGCCACGTCCCAGCCGGACTCCGTCTCCCGGAACTCGAACCAGCCGATCGCGCCCTCCTCGGTGAGTCCCGTGGGGGAGGAGTGGCGGGCCACCTGGTTGCCCAGACTGAAGGCGATCCAGGTGCCGTTCAGCTTCTGGATCGGCTGGACCACGTGCGCGTGGTGGCCGATCACGAGGTCGATCCCGGTCTCCTCGGTGATCCGCTCGGCCAGGTCCAGCTGGGGCACGCTCGGCTCGTTGTAGTGCTCAAGGCCCCAGTGGACCGAGAGGATCACCACGTCCGCGCCCTGCTGCCGGGCCCGGGCCTCGGCCTTCTTGATCTCGGCGGTGCTGATCCGGTTGAAGGCCCAGCCCTGCTTCTTCGGCGTCGGGTTGAGGAAGGACTCCCACGAGTAGGACAGGTGCGCCACCTTGACGCCCTTGACCTCGCGGAGGGTGATCTTCTCCGCTTCCTCGCGGGTGCGGGCCGAACCGGCGTGGCCGAGCCCGATCCGGTCCATGGTGTCCAGGGTGCGGCGGACGCCCGTCAGACCGTGGTCGAAGGTGTGGTTCGAGGCGGTCGAGCAGGTGTCGTAACCGATGTCCTTCAGCGAGGTGAGGATCTGCGGCGGGACCAGGAACTCCGGGTAGCCCTCGAAGGGTCCCCGGGGCTTGCCGACGGGGGTCTCCATGTGGCAGATGGCCAGGTCGGCCTTGCTGATCACCGGCTGCACCCCGGCCATGAGGGGGCCGAAGTCCAGCCCCGCGTCCCCCTTGCCGGTCCGCTTCGCGTCCTTGGCCGCCTGCTCGACCAGCTCGGGATGGATGAGAACATCTCCGGCGGCGGCCACGGTGAACGTGCGTCCGCCGGGTTTGGTCCGCGACTCCGAGGGGGTCGGGGCGCAGCCGGCGGTCAGCACGGCGAGGACCGCGGTGGCGGCGAGCACACGACCTAGGGGGAGAGAATCGCAGAATGTCACAGCCCGATCTTCACACGATCTTTAAGATCGACTTTTCGCGTAAGATTACAAGATCATCACTTTTTCTTTACTCCCTCATTGCCTTGGGTACATGTCTGGGCCTTGTTGGATGCCAGGCGACACCGGGTGACATGTCGGACACGAAGCGTTCGCAAGTCGGAGGGCTCGTGGACCTCGACGGCCGGATCCGTGAGTACACCGAGCGGATCGGGGACCGGGAGCCGTACAGGAAGCCCTCCAAGGAGCAGAGGGGGCACATCGCCGAGGGTGTCGGAGCGCTCCTCGACGGCGACCTCCCGACGGCCGGGGAACGGCTCGGCGCCGTCGGTCTCGGCGTGGTCCGGCTCACGGACGCCACCTCCGGCCGGCGCTACCACGAGGTCGCAGCCGAGAAGGACGGCACCGAGGAGGCGCGCTGGGGGCGGCTCTACGTCCCCGCCGACGCCCCCGTCCGGTGGAGCGCGCAGGTCCCGCACCCCGTCGCCGACCGTGGCACCGAGCATCTCGGGACCCGGCTCATGGAGGGCGCGCCCGGTGGCGCGCTCGTCCTCGCCGGGGCCCATCGCACCGCGGGCAAGGGGGACGCGGCGGACGTGGCGCACCGCACGGACAGCGCGTTCCACGTGATCGTCGACCAGCTCCAGAAGCGGAAGATCCCCGGCGTCCAGCTCCACGGCTTCGCCCGTGCGAAGGACCGCCCGTACGACGCGATCCTCTCCACCGGCGCCACCCAGGCGGCCTCCGCCGACGCCCGCGCCCTGGCGGACCTCATGGAGGACGGCGGGGCCAGGGTCTGCCGGGGCTGGGTGGACCGCTGCCCGCTGGAAGGCACCACGAACGTCCAGGGGAAGGCGGCACAGTGGGACGGAGCGGCCTTCATCCACGTCGAACTGGCCCCGGACAACCGGGCCGATACCACCGAGGCACAGGACACGACGGAGGCCCTGACCCGCCTGGTGACGACCTGGTCGGAACGGGGCCGCCAGGGCTGACCCCCGCACGCCGCCCGGAGCGCGAGGCCCGATCGGCCCGGCGCCGTCGCGCGGACCGGCCGGGACGGCCGCCACGCATGGCCCGTCCTGGTCGTCCCGGTCGTTGGGGTCGGCGGCTGGCGAGCAGGAGGGGTGAAAACGTCTTGGCGACACATCTGTTAAGAAATTCTTTCTAGAAAAGTATTCCAGATTTACCGCTTCGCGGGCCACAGTTGCCCCATGACTGATCGTGAACCCGGCGGACTGCCGGAATCTGATGAGCATGGGCATGGCATCCCGGGGGGTGGTGTCCCCCCGACCCGGATGCCCGCCGTCGAGCCGGGCTACGGCCGTCCCCCTGGTTTCGGACCCCCGCCGGACCACCTGTACCCGTGGCCGCAGCCCGGTGGTCACGGACCTCCGGGGCCGCCGCAGCACTTCGGAGGTCCGTTGCCTCCCCCGCCCGGCGGGGGCGGGCGTGGCCCCTTCGAGGGCAGGCTCGCCGTGCTGCTCGCGGCCCTCGCGGTGGGCCTGCTGGTCATCGGTGGCGGTGTGTACGTCGCGTCCGGCGGTGACCGGCAGCGGACGGGGAAGCCCGTGGCGGAGACGGCGGCCACGCCGTCCGGTTCCCCGTCGGTCGACCGGGGCGACGGGAGGGGCGCGGGCGGCGACACCCCTGCCTACGATCACAACGCCGGTATCGGGGCGGGCGAGTCGCCGGTCTGGCTGCGCGAGAACCGGACCGATCTGGCCCGCAAGGGCGCCGAGCAGTACGGCCCGTGGCGGGTGGGCGGTGTGGTGGTCAAGGCGATGTACAAGGAGGTCGTCGCCTATGCGGTGGCCGACGGTCGGGAGATGTGGAAGGCCGCGTTGGAGACGCGGCTGTGCAGCGTTCCTCATGCTCCGTCCGTGAGCGGGAAACTGGTCGTCGGCGTTCTGGAGAGCGACACCGCCGAGGGCGACTGTACGGGCCTCCAGCAGATCGACCTCGCCACGGGGAGGGCGGGCTGGAGGATACGGGTGCCGCGGGAGTACACCGACGACACCGGCCGCTTCCAGATGGCCGTCGTCGGCGAGACCGTCGCGATCACCCGGAGGCTGGGCATGATCGGCTTCTCGGTCACCGACGGCAGGAGACTCTTCGGTACGTCGACGACGGGCGCCTGCTTCCCCGTCTCGCTCGCGGGCGGCGCCAAGCTGATCTATCTCGTCGAGTGCCTCGGCCCGAAGGGTGGCACCGGCCTCAGTGCCACCCGGGTCCAGGAGCTCGACCCGGCGACGGGCCGGGCCAAGTGGACCCACCAGTACGCCGACGGATGGAGGGTCGGCCAGGTCTATTCCGTGGACCCGCTGGTCGTCTCCGTTCGCCGTGCGAAGGTCTGGAACATCACGGCCTTCACCCCGGACGGCGGGATCCGGTCACAGATCGCACCCGAGTTCCCGGTCAGCGACCACTGCGACGCCCTCGCCTCCTACGACGTACAGGGCTGCTACGGCGCCGTGACTGACGCCGAGACGCTGTACATCGCCGGGGGCAAGACCGACGGCGCCGGTCACGTCACCTACGCGGTCGTCGCTGTCGACCTGGACACCGGTACGGAGAAGTGGCGCGCGGCCGGGCCCGACGGCCGCACCATGTGGCCGCTGGCGGTCGAGAACGGCAAGCTCGTCGTATACCTCGCGACCCGCCCGGGGACGGCGGGCGCGGTCGCAGTTCTCGCCCCGACCGGCGGCGCCCCGCAGACGGTCTTGCGGAGTCCGGCAGCCGCCGTCGGCGCCGAACGCGGCTTCGAGCCCTCCCGTGCGCGCCTGGCCTGGGCGGGCGGAAGGATCTTCCTGCTCAAGGACCGTGTGTTCAGTCCTCGGCCCAGGGCGGTGGACCACTCGATCCTGTCCTTCGGGAAGTAGGTCTTCAGTCGGTGGAACCCGGCGCGCGAGCGCCCGGTCGGACCCCGCCGTGACACGCAGCCGCCCACGGGCGAGCGGAATCCGAGGGACCAGATGCAGAACCCGTACCAGCAGCCGAACCCTTCTTCACAGCCGTACCCGTACCCCCACACACGGCAGGACGTTCCGCCCTACCCGGTGGGCAGGCCGTTCGGGGCGCCTGAGCCGCCGCCGGACAAGAGGAAGAAGACCACCACCGTCGTCGCGGTCTGCGCGGCGACCGTCGTCGTAGCCACTGTCGTCGTCACCGGTGTCGTGGTCCTCAAGGACGAAGGCGTGGGCAACGGCCGGGCCGACCACGGGACGGGCGGCCGTCCGTCGTCAGCCTCCGCCTCGTCTCCAGCGCCCTCCGGCACCGACGCGAGGCACGGCTCGGGCGGAGTGGAACCGACCATCGCGGGATGGAAGGCAGTGGTCAGTCCCGCACACGGCACGGCCTTCGACGTCCCGGCGGACTGGGAGGTCGATCCCGACATCAGCTCCAGCGGCTACCCGGACAACAACAACCCGGACAAGAGGCTCGTCCAGCACGCCGTGCCCGCCTTCTACAAGGCCGCATGGTGCAGCATCGACGCGGACGGCAGCGGCCTGATCAGCGACTTCGAACTCGGCAGCGCCGGCGTCCAGGGCGTCACCGGGGCCAAGGACACCCGTGAGATCGCCGAGAAGGTGGCGCCGCTCTGGGTCTACGCCGCGTTCACCCAGCCGGACAAGAACGTCGTCACCCGGTACAGGGCGGTGGATTACACCACCGAGGCGGGTGTCAGGGGCAGCTATGTGAAGGCGTACTCCGAGGGTGCCGAGAAGCCCAACAAATGTGCGGGCGACGGCCAGGCGGTCGTCTTCTGCTTCAAGAACTCCAGGGGTGACTTCGTCGCCTGGGACATCTACGCCAGAACGGGGGTGCCCGGCGCCCTGAGCGACGACCTGATCATGAGGATCCTGAGCACCGTCCGGCTGGCGGGCGACCCCACCGACCCGCCGCCGTGACCTGCGGGCCGGAGTGCCGGGACGCGTCGGGCACTGCTCGCGCCGCCTGAGGCGGCCGGAGCCGTGAGGCCGAGGTCCCGGTCTCCGGGGCGCCGTACGTTCTGGAAAACGGCTCTGGCCGGAATCTGCTCTACGCTGGTCCGATGGGGAAGCAGCAGCGTGGCGAGGCGACCGTCGATCTGATCCTGGCCACGGCGCTGCGCGTGTACGCCGAGTCCGGCCAGCAGGGCTTCACGGTCAACGCCGTCACGAAGGCCGGCAAGGTCAGCCTCGGCAGTCTCTACCATCACTTCGGCAGCTTCGACGGCCTTGCCGCCGCGCTGTACATCCAGTGCATGGGCAAGCTGTTCGACGAGATGAACGAGGCTCTGCGGCGCAGCCGTACCGCCCGCACCGGTGTGCGCGCCGTCGTCCAGGCCTACCTCCGCTTCACCCAGGAACAGCGTGAGGCGGCTCTCTTCCTGCACGCCTCCGCCTATTCCGGCTCCCTGGCCCTGCACGCCGAGGAGATCAGGGCGGCCAAGGAGGTCATGACGGCGCCGATGAACGAGTGGCTGCGAGCCCGGATGGAGAAGGGTGAGGTCGCCCCCATGCCGGGGTCCGTGGTCGAGGTCCTCGTGATGGGGCCGGTCGCCGAGGCTGCCCGCCGCTGGCTCTCCAGTACGTACGACCTCGACCTCGCGGAGGCGGTGCGGCTGCTGCCGGACCGGATCTGGCGCTCGCTGCAGCCGGAGTGACTTCTCCAATGTAGAGGAAAATTCTAGAATCTTCTTCCATTTCTAAGCTCTCGTGGGCCACACTTGGGGCCATGAGTGACAGTCGGCGTGGAAGAAACGGCGACCAGCCGGGGCTGGCCTGGTTGTGCATCGCCTTGTGTTTCGGGGGTCCTCTGGCGCTGGCCGTCGTCTTTGACGACGCCTTCGACGGCTGGGCCTTCGGAATGTTCGTCGTCGCCTTGTTCCTGGGTGGCGCCCTGATCAACCACCTGGTGGGGGTCAGGCTCCGGTCCACCGCGATGACCAAGGCGTCGTGGGGTGCGGGCGTTGTGGTCGTGTCCCTCGGCATGGGAAACGTGGTGGGGCACTTGGGTGCCCCGCAATGGGGCCGTCTCACCTTCGGGGTGACGGCGGTCGGCCTGGTGGCGGCCCGCAATGCCTGGACGCGGCGTCACCCGTCCACCAGGGACAGCCCTTGACGGGCCGTGGTGGCAAGGGCCGGGCGGTCGGCTCCAGAAGGTCCTGCGGCCCCCTCCCGTGGACTTCGAGTCGCGCGGTACGAGTACCGCGGCCGACGTCGGCCCCGCGTGCGAGGAGCGCCGCGTCGCACCCTGCTCGACGAAGGGGCGTACGAGCCGCCCGTACTCCAGCAACGCCGAACGCACCGAGGCTCTCGCGGGCTTGCTGCCCGCCTGCGACTGTCACCGGTGCCGCACCGTGCTCGACGTGCAGCCGGCGGGCAGGCGCGTCAACAACCCTCCGGGCCGATTCGGGGACACCGTGCAACCGTTCATGGACGGCGACACGGGAGACTCTCCGTCCGCATTCCCGTGCCCGGGAACGGGAATGCGGAGGCTGTTGTTTCAGGAGGGGCGGGATTCGAGAAGGAGCGTTACCCGTACGGGCCAAGAAGTCCGACGGGCATTGCCTGAGGGGTGTAAACAATGCCACGCTCCCCGCGGATGGCAGGGCTTTCGGGCATTGCCGCTTCATCGGTTCGATTTCCTCGCGCGAGAGGTGGAAGACAATGGATGAGCCGCTTCAGGTGACACCGGTGAGTGTCTCGCCGAAATTGTTCGCCTACACCTACGACCTGGGGATCAACGGGGTCTTCACCCTGTCCTTCAGCGTTCCCCGTGTGACCCCGAGCAGCGTCGTCATGGTGTCGATGTGCGAATTGGGCGGACAGCCCGGCACTCCGTTCATCGGAGACGCGACGATGACGGTCCACAACGTCGCCCCCGACAACAATCAGGTGCACGTCCGGGGAGAAGTGAACTGGGACTCCACCCTCTCCGTCCGGATTTACTTCCTCGTTTCCTGAGCCGCGCGCACAGGCGGATGCCTTCGGGGCGTGGTCACAAGAAAAATCGACCGTGCCCGTGAGAGCAGCCGCCGTCGCCGTTCTCTTTACGTCGGCAGCCGGTCACCCTCCACAGGGGAGGGTGACCGGCTGCCGACGTATAAGGATCCGAGGCGCGTCCGCGACCGAGCCGGTGGCCTTCCCTGGCGGTGTCCGGGGCAGATGCCGTTCGGGCGAGGCCCCCCGCCCGCCCCCGGGCCGCCCGCTCCGGCCTGCCCCCGCTCCCGCCTGCCCCGGTCCGTGAGCGACCCGGCATCTCCCGTCGTGCCCCGCGTGCCCTGGGCCCCGGCCCCCGCCCCGGGTCCCGGCCCCGCCTCGGACCGGCCCCCGCCCCCGCGAGGTCCACCGCCCGGCCATGCGCCGGTTTCGGTCACGGGGCGAAGCGCCGGGACCCGTTCCCCGGTTCCACGCACCCGGCTGGTCACCACAGGACGAGTTGTCCACAGTCCATGGTTCAGACCATTTTGGCGATTTTTCAGCCACGTGAATTGACAGGGCGGCGGCCCTGCCCTGTCCTGACGGACAGTCTGGGGCAAGGTCCGGGCGTCATGCTGCTGGAGGCACCGGCCTCCGCCAGGAGGGGTGTCATGAGCAGTTCAGTACCGTCCGGAGCGCCCTGGGAGGACTTCGGGCGCGCCCTGAAGTCCTGGCGCCGTCGATCCGGCCTCACCCAGCGCCAGCTGGGCCAGATCGTGGGGTACCACCACAGTCAGATCAGCCGCCTCGAAGCGGGGCTGCGGGAGCCGCCGCCCGGCCTGGTCCACCGACTCGACACGGCACTCGGTGCGGGCGGCGCGCTGGCGACGCTCGCCGCCGCCGCCCACGACTCACCGCACGACCGACGGCGACTACCGGCCGAGACGGGCCTGTTCACCACACCGCCCGGCGCGGAACCGGGCGGCGGCGCGGCCGAGTGGGACGGCCTCCCGTGGCCCGCCGCGCTCCCGGCCGAAGGGCTCGTGTGCCCCCTCCACGGCAGCGCGGGCTGCGTCACCCCGGACCGTGCCGCCGCCCCGGAACTCCTCGCGCGGCTGGCGGCGGGCGAACCCCGCTTCGACGAACTGACCGCCATGGAACCGGAGGTGCTGCACGCCCTCACCGGATTCCTCGCCTGTGTGATCCGGGGCGCCCTGCAACTGACCTCCCTGGACGGCACGGCCACGACGGAACGGCTGCTGCGCGGGGTGATCCGCTGGGCCGACGCGGTCAACACGACCGGCCGCACCCCCCACGGTCAGCTGCGGATCGCCGCGCAGTACGCCCAGGTCGCGGGACGACTCCGGATGCGTCGTGGCCAGAGCAGCATCGGCATGGCCTGGTTCGGGCACGGGCTGCGCTGGGCGGACGCCGTCCACGACATACCGGCGCGCGCCACGCTGCTCAGCGACATCTGCGCCCTGGTCAGGCTGGACGACGACCCCGGCCCGACGCTCGGATACGCCGAGGCCATCGGAGCCGTCGACAGCCGACGACGCTGGATCTCCACCCTCTCCCACCTCTACCAGGCCCGGGGGTACGCGCTCCGCCAGGACGCCGCCGAGTGCCGCCGCCACATCGCCGCCGCCCGCCGGGCGTTCGACAGGCTCGGCCGGGACGACGACCTGGAGGCCCCCTGGCTCACCGGCGCCGAGGGGGAGATGCGGCTGGACTCGGCGATCGGCGGGGCGCTGCGCGACCTCGCGGCGGCCACCGGGGACCGTACGACCGCCCGGCGTGCCGTCGAAGCGGTCGCCCGCTCGCGGGCCCGGCTCTCGCCCCTCATGCGCGACACGCATCTGCTGCTCACCCTCAGGCTCGCCGACGGCTGGGCCTGCGCCGGTGACCCGGAGGCGGCGGTCGCGCTCGCCGCGCCGGTGCTCGACGTGGCGGCGGGCACCGACGAACTCCTCGTCCGCGCGGAGCTGGACGGACTGCACACCAGGCTCTCCCGGGACTGGACCGGTGTCCCCGAAGTCACCGGATACCGGGACCAGTTGGCCGATCTCGGAGTGCGGAGCGCGGTGCGCGGCTTGCCGGAATTTGCCAGCCGCGCACCGCACGTCCGGACGCGTTGACCCGGGCGCGGACGGATGTGAGGGTGCGGCCAGCCCGCCGACGCGACGCGTCGGACGTACGGGTGTTCCTCGACGGGAGCACCCGTAGCCGGATCGTTGCTTTGTCATAGCCACGACACCGGCCGGGTGGCTCATCACCTCTCACAAGGAGCCATGATGCTGAGAAAGATGGCGGTGGCCGGGATATCCCTGGTCGTGACACTCGGAGTGGTGGTGCCGGCCTCGGTCGCGACAGCCGCGCCGGTCGCCGCACCCCCCACGAGCAAGCCGCAACCGCCCTCCGCGGCGAGGGCCGTCGCCGCCGCCGACCTGGCGGCGCTCAGCGGTCTCGACGCGCTCGCCAAGGGCCCCGACGAGCAGTACGACCGGCACCAGGTCATCCCCTGGACCCAGGGCCTCTACGCCGTCGCCTACGAGCGCACCTACCGGGGCCTGCCCGTCGTGGGCGGCGACGCGGTGGTCCTCGCCGACGGAGAGGGCAAGGTCCGTTCGGTCCACTCCGCGACGGAGAACGCCGTCTCGGTACCCACCACCGCCAGGATCACCGCCGCCGCGGCCGAGCGGACCAGCCGCAAGCGCCTCGCCGAGGTCCGGAAGGCCGAGGCGCCGCGCCTCGTGGTCCGGGTCAAGGACGACCACGCCACCCTCGCCTGGGAGACGGTGCTCACCGGGCACACGGCCGAGGGCACGCCCAGCAAGCTGCACGTCTTCGTCGACGCCCGCGGCGGTGACGTCGTGGACTCCTACGACGACGTCCGGGCCGGGACCGGCCGCAGCGAGTGGAACGGGCCCAGCCCGCTCACCATCGACACCTCCCGCTCGGGCACCCAGTACGTCCTGCGCGACACCACCCGCCCCGGCCTCCAGTGCTCCGACTACAGCGGCGGCCTGTTCACCAAGGCCACCGACGACTGGGGCACGGGCAACGCCACCAGCCGCGAGACCGGCTGCGTCGACGTCATGTACGCGGCGCAGAAGCAGTCGGACATGCTCAAGGAGTGGCTCGGCCGCAACGGGCACAACGGCAACGGCGGCAGCTGGCCGACGCGCGTCGGCCTCAACGAGCTGAACGCCTACTGGGACGGCTCCACCATCACCATCGGCCACAACAGCGCGAACAAGTGGATCGCCGGCGTGGACGTCGTCGCCCACGAGTACGGCCACGGCCTGGACTCCAACACGCCCGGCGGCGCCAACAACGAGAGCGGACTCGGCGAGGCCACCGGCGACATCATGGGCGCGCTCACCGAGGCGTACGCCAACCAGCCCGCGCCGTTCGACACCCCCGACTACACCGTCGGCGAGATGATCAACCTCCAGGGCCGCGGCCCGATCCGCAACATGTACAACCCGGCCGCGCTCGGCGACCCGGCCTGTTACTCGGCGTCGATCCCCACCACCGAGGAGCACGCCGCCGCCGGTCCGCTCAACCACTGGTTCTACCTGCTGGCCGAAGGCTCGAACCCCGGCGGCGGCAAGCCCTCCAGCTCCACCTGCAACAACTCCACCATCACCGGGATCGGCGTCAAGGACGCGGGCCGGATCTTCTACGGCGCCATGCTGCTCAAGACCAGCGGCATGACCTACAAGCGGTACCGCACCGCCACCCTGACCGCCGCGAAGAACCTCGACCCGAGCTGCGGCCTCTTCACCACCACCAAGGCCGCCTGGGACGCCATCAGCGTGCCCGCGCAGACCGGCGACCCGGCCTGCGCCTCGCAGCAGACCGACTTCTCCCTGGCGCTGGCACCCGGCTCCGGCGACGTCCAGCCGGGCTCCTCCGCCACCGCCACGGTCAACACCACCACCGTGTCCGGCAGCGCCCAGCAGGTGGCCCTCACCGCCACCGGCGCGCCCACCGGGGCCACCGTCTCCTTCAGCCCGTCCACGGTCACCTCCGGCGGCTCCGCCACGATGACCGTCGCGACGACCTCCGGCACCGCCGCGGGCACCTACCCGATCACCGTCACGGGCCGCAGCGGAAGCAACTCCCACACCGCGCAGTACACCCTGCGGGTCGGCGGGGGCGGCACCCCGAACACCCCGCCGGACGTCGATGTGGCCGCCGTCCAGGCCCACCTGGCGCAGCTGTCCACCATCGCGTCGCAGAACGGCGGCAACCGCCGCTCCACCACGGCCGGCTACCGCTCGTCCCTCGCCTATGTGAAGGGCAAGCTCCAGGCCGCCGGTTACACGGTGACCGAGCAGACCTGCACCTCCGGCTGCACGGCCGGTGCGGGCAACAACCTGATCGCCGAATGGCCCAAGGGTGACGCGGCCAGCGTGTACATGTTCGGCGCCCACCTCGACGGCGTGTCCGCGGGCGCGGGCATCAACGACAACGGCTCCGGTTCCGCCGCGCTTCTGGAGGCGGCCCTCACCCTCGCGAAGACCGACCCGACCATGAAGAACCGGGTCCGCTTCGCCTGGTGGACCGACGAGGAGCAGGGCCTCAACGGCTCCTCCTTCTACGCCCGGACGCTCGCCACCACCGAGCGGTCCAGGATCAAGGCGTACTACAACTTCGACATGGTCGCCTCAGTCAACGGCGGCTACTTCATCAACAACCTCAACTCCTCCGCGTCCGCGCCGATGAAGGCCTACTGGGACTCCCTCGGCCTGGCTCCGCAGGAGAACGTCGAGGGCCAGGGCCGCTCCGACGACTACTCCTTCCAGCAGATCGGCATTCCCACCTCCGGCTACGCCACGGGCGCCTCGGCGACCAAGTCCTCCTCGGAGGCGGCCAAGTGGGGCGGCACCGCGGGCCGTGCGTACGACCCCTGCTACCACTCCGCCTGTGACACCACCGCCAACATCAACGCCACCGCCCTCAACCGCAGCGCGGACGGCATCGCCTACACCCTGTGGAAGACCGCCGTCGGGGAGACCTCGACCCCGGTGAACGACTTCTCCCTCTCCGCGTCGCCCGCCGCGGGCACGGTCGCCCCCGGCGCGTCCGCCACCGTCACCGTGTCGACGGCGACCACCAGTGGCAACGCCCAGAACGTCCAGCTGTCGGCCTCCGGCCTGCCGACCGGTGTGACCGTGTCGTTCAGCCCCGCCTCGGTGACCTCCGGGCAGTCCTCGACGGCCACCGTCGCGGTCGCCACCGGCACCGCCGCGGGGACGTACACCCTCACCCTCTCCGGTGCGGGTGAGGTCAGCCACCAGACCACGTACACCCTCACCGTCTCCGGCGGTGGAGGCGGCGAGACCACCTGGCGGCTCGGCGGCACCTACGCGGCCGGCGACATCGTCACCTACGACGGCGTCCGCTACCGGTGCCTCCAGGGCCACACGGCCTACCAGGGCTGGGAGCCCCCGAACGTCCCCGCCCTCTGGCAGCGTCTCTGACGGCCCGACAGGGCCTGCACGTCCGAGAGCCTGAGGGCTTGAGGACCTGACGGCCCGACCGGTCGCCGAGCGCGACCCCCACACCCCCGGCCCGTACCCGTGCGACACGGATACGGGCCGGGGGCCTTCGCGCGTGGGGTGAACCTCCAGGAGGAGCCCCGAAGCAGAAGCGGATGTTCCGTTTCCGGCCATGCGGTGGGGCGGGCGGCCCCGGAGCAGCGTGCCACGGGAACGCGCACGCCAGGGCGGAAGAATCGTTGCCCCCGGGCCGAGGAGCGCGAACGGCCGTGCGAGACGAACGAGGGACGGAGCGCCGCCCGGTGAGGAAGTGAGAGGACGAAACAGCAGGTCAGCGACCGATTACCCTCTTCAGCCGACGCCCTCGGCGGTGAAAGTGTGGGCACGAACCGGGCCGCCCGCCGTGAAGCCGGGCCGCCCTCCGGTCGCAGAAACAGAGGGGAACCACCATGTCAGCGCGTAAGACCCTGGCGATCATGACCGCCGTCGCGGCACTGATCGCAGGGCCCGTCCTGTCGGCCCAGGCGTCGACCACCGTTCCGACCGGCTCCGCCCACGCCGGGCAGACCCGCGCCGCCGGACTCACCGACCGGCAGGCCGCGGAGCTGCGGGACCGGGTCGACGCCGTCCTCGCGCAGGACCCGAGGGCCCGCCAGATCTCGGCGAACACCCTCACCACCGAGGGCGGTACGG
Organism: Streptomyces sp. NPDC101490; assembly: GCF_044767145.1. Classification (NCBI taxonomy): domain Bacteria; kingdom Bacillati; phylum Actinomycetota; class Actinomycetes; order Kitasatosporales; family Streptomycetaceae; genus Streptomyces; species Streptomyces sp. NPDC101490. Next base: position 109,685 of record NZ_JBIWNI010000008.1, on the reverse strand, counting down.
TCACCGTCGCCGTGCCCGGCCGCTCCGAGACCCGCGACCTGGCCGCGCCCGCGGCGGCCCCGGCCTGCGCCGACGGCCACCTGTGCGTCCAGGACGGACGCGGCTACATCTACGACTACTACCGGTGCGGCTACTACGACTTCGACGGCATCGGCGACGGCACCTTCAACAACAACCAGACCCCCGGCACCCGCGCCCGCTTCTACAACCAGGACGGCAGCGAACGCTGGTCGAACGTCGCCAAGTCCACCGGCACCGCCTCCTGGAGCCCCGTCTACCACATCCGCCCCTGTTGACAGATCCGCTCCAGTCGGTCCTCCACGTCCCGCGTCCCGCCCCGCCTCCCGGGTCGGGGGCGGGACGTCGTGGCGGGACCCGCCCGACGCAGCCGAGCGCACGGGCCGTCACGCACGGCCCGGGGCCCCGTGAGAGGGTGGGCGTCATGGGTGGGGTGTCGGACGAAGAGCTCTCCCGGGAATTCCTGGCCGCGATGCGCGTCGGTGATCTCCGTGAGGGGACCGTGACAGAAGTGACCCGGCACGGTGTGGCGGTGACCCTGGACGGATTCGCCGCCCGCCCGCTGGGCTTGGTGGGGTCGCTGGACCTCTCCTGGGCCGGTTCCGCCCGAGCGGTGGCCCGTGTGGGGGAGCGGATCGCCGCGCGCGTGATCGGCGTCGACCTGGACCGGGGGCGCGTGTGGCTGGCGAGGACCGCCACGGAGAACCCCGAACTCTGGGCGTTCCTGGACTCGTTCCGCACCGACGACCTCCTCTCGGGACGGATCGCGTCGATCGAACGGTTCGGCGTCTTCGTGGCGCTGGACGAGGGCCCGAGCCACCCGGTCTTCCCCGGCGTCGGGCTCATCACCCTGCCCGAGCTGTCCTGGCGGCACTTCGAGGCCGCGACGGACGTCGTCCGGGTGGGGGAGCGCGTCACCTGCGCGTTTCTCGACTTCGACACCACGAACGGAGAGGCCAGACTGCCGCTGCGGGCCACACGACCCGACCCGTTCCAGACCTTCGCCGACAGTGCCTCGGTGGGCGACGTCCTACGGGGACGGGTCACCCGACTGGTCCCGTTCGGTGTTTTCGTCCATGTGGGCGACGGCACCGAGGGACTGATCGAGCGACGGAACGGCACGGGGCCGTCCGGAGGGGCTCCGGGGGAATCGGTGCGGGTCGGCGACGAGATCGCGGTCGTCGTCACCGAGATCGACCGCGAGCGGCGCAGGCTGTTCCTCTCCCGCCGACCCGCCTCCCCGCCCCCCGACTGACCTGAGACTGGTCCCGTCAGCCCGTCTCCTCGGTGGGTGCAGCGGGTCTTCGGCCGTGCCTTCCGTGAGGCGTACGGACCCGGTGCCACCGAGGTCCGCGCGCTGAACGCCGTTCGAAGTGGCCGGGTTCCGCCACGTGTCCGTGGACCGTCGTCCCGGGCCCGGCCCGCACGGGATGTCCCATAAGTGAGCCTACGGGCCGCTATGGTCTGCTGACCATGAGGACGAACGCCTTAGCTCTGACCGCCGCGTCGGCCGCGGCCGTACTGCTCGCGCTGCCCGCCCCGGTCCGCGCGGCCTCCCTCCCGGCCCAGGCCGCCACCCCCGCGACGTGCAAGGACGGCCGCAGCGACGCGCGGGGCCGCTCGTCGGTGGACGGCACCGAGATCGCCTGGGACGACGAGACCCGGTTCGACGACGCCCTGAGGACCGCCCACCGGCTCTGGTCGACGGGCTCGCTCACCCGGGTGAAGATCCGGCCGGACGACGCCACGACGTGGGCCGACCTCGTGTGGCGGGACGCCGACAGCACCTCGGGCGAGTGGAAGAACGTCTACGGGCGCTGGGCCGGGCGGAGCGGCACGGACACGATCGAACTCAACGTCGCCTATCTGGGGGAGGGGAGACCATTGGGCAGGGCGGAACACCGGCGGAGGGTCGCCGCGCACGAGATGGGCCATGCCCTCGGCTTCTGCCACAAACCGCTGTCCTACCGGTCCCTGATGTGGTCGGACTACGACGACCTGGCGGCGGACCGGATCGACGCACCGACTCCGCGGGACATCGGCAACTACCACGCGCTCTGGGGCAGGTCACGATGAACAGGACCATGGGAGTGCTCGTCGGCGGACTGACGGCCGCCGCGGTCACGGTGGGCAGCTGGATCGGCCTCCAGGAGTACACCGAGCCCCGTACCCGCCCCGAGGCGCTGCGCGGGTACGACGCGACGAACCCGGCGAGCACGGCCCCGCAGGCGGAGAACGTCTTCACCGGCATCGTGCGGGCGTTCGAGGAGCTGCGGGAGATCGAGGGCTGGGAGCAGGGCGTCTACCGGGTCGAGGTCGTCTCGGCGTTGCGCGGGAGCCTGCACGGCACGGTACGGGTGACGTACGCCCCGGAGGACGCGGGACCGGAGTGGCTGGAGACGGGCGGCACGTACGTGTTCGCGACCCACGCGTGGACGGACGTGGCCGGGGACGGGCACGCGCAGCTCTTCAAGGGGGAGATGCGGCCGGTGGACGCCGGACAGCTGTCGGCCTGGGAGGACGCGGTGGCCCTGCCACTGGTGGCCGACCGTGAGCCGTCCGGACGGCCGGGCCCCTGCTCGGGCCGGGACTGCTGAGGAGTACGGGCCGTCGGCGCGACGGACGGTCAGGAGACCTTCCTCAGGCCGCGGTCACGAACTCCGGGGCGCGCCCGGCGGGGGCGCCTTCGGCCGCTTCGGCCCACAGCCCCAGCAGACGCCGGTACTCGGCCGTGCGGCGCTCGCTGCGCGGCTCGTCCATCAGCTCCCTGATCCGGGCGTTGACCCAGGAGGCCGCGGGCGCGTGACGGGGGAGACCGACGATGGTGTGCATGGGAACACCGTACGGGCGGGGTCCGACAACCGCGCCGGGATTTCCGGCGCCCCCCGAGGGGGACCGGGGACGCGCGCGACGCCCCCGGTCCCCCTCGCCCCCGTCCCGTTCACCTCAGGGCCGCAGAACCCCGCCGCACGCCTACCCGGCGGCCCCGGACGGTGCCGTCGGCAGGTACCGGGGAGCGCGCCAGGCGCCGAGCCGCCGCTCCACCGCCGCGCCCAGCGACAGCAGGGCCGCGTCCTGCCGGTCCCCGGCCATCAGGAGGAGGCCGACCGGCAGTTCACCGACGAACCCGGCGGGTACGGACAGCGAGGGATATCCGGCGACGGCCGCCGGGGTGGACGACGGGATCACGTCGTTGTCGCCCCGGGCACAGTCGGTCGTCCAGGCGGGCGGGTTCGCCGGGGCGGCGAGGGCGTCCAGGCCGTGGGCGGCCATGGTCTCGTCGATGGACCTCCGGGACAGGTCCTTCAGCTCGGCGCGCATCGCCCGGTAGCCGGGATCGGTGGTCGGCGGCGCGGCCAGCGCCTGCTCGAACAGCTCCTGCCCGGCGAAGCACGACCGCTCGGCCGGGTGCGCCCGGTTGAACGCGATCAGACCGGCGAGATCACGCGGCCCGTGACGGGTGGCCAGATAGGCGTCGATGTCCCGGTGGAACTCGCTCAGCAGCGCCGGGAACTCCAGCGCGGCCAGCCTGTCCTGGTACGGCGGTGTCACCTCCACGACCTCGGCCCCCGCCGCCCGCAGCCGGGCCGCCGTCCGGGTCATCAGGGCGTCCACCCCGGCGCCGAGCGACGGCAGCCGCCACAGACCGATGCGCTTCCCGCGCAGGGCACCCGGACGGGCGGCCGCCGTGGTGCCGAAGGCGCCGTCGGGGCCCGCGTCGCCGTGGCCGCCGAGGACCGCGAGGGTGAGCGCGGTGTCGACGACGTTCCGCGCCATGGGGCCCGCCGTGTCCTGTTCGGCCGAGATGGGGACGACACCGGCGGGGCTGACCAGACCGAGACTGGGCTTGTGGCCGACGACCCCGTTCATCCCGGCGGGACACACGATGGAGCCGTCCGTCTCGGTGCCGATCGCCACCTGAGCCAGGGACGCGGCGAGCGCGGCGGCCGAACCCGACGACGAACCGCAGGGGTTGCGGTCCAGGACGTACGGATTGCGGGTCTGCCCGCCCACCGCCGACCAGCCCGATGTGGGCCTCGCCGCGCGGAAGTTGGCCCACTCGGACAGATTGGTCTTGCCGAGGACCACCGCACCGGCCGCGCGCAGCCTCCGGACCAGCTCCGCGTCCCGCTCCGGCGGACGTCCGGCCAGTGCCAGCGACCCGGCGGTCGTCGGCATGTCACGGGTGTCCACGTTGTCCTTCAGCAGGACGGGGATGCCGTCGAGAGGACCGAGGGTCTTCCCGAGGCGGTGCCGGACGTCACTGGCGGCAGCCTGGCGCAGGGCCGTCGGGCTGGTGCGCAGCACCGCGCCGATCCTCGGATCGACCGCCTCGATCCGCCGCAGGTACGCCAGCGTCAGCGCCGACGAGGTGAGGGACCCGCGTCCCATACGGGTCTGCAACTCGGGGATCGTCACCGTGTCCAGGTCCACTCCGCGCGGGAGCGCCGGACCGGCGGTGGAGGGCGAGGACACGGCGGCCACCGCCCGCTGCCCCGGCACATCCGCCGCCGGGAGGGGAGCGAGGGCCAGGGCCACGGTCAGCGCGGCGACGCTTCTCTTCATCATGGGGACAAGCCCACCGGAGGAGGAGCAGGGGGCACAAGGGACTTCCCCGCCTCCTTGCCCGCCCCGCCCCTCCCCGGGTGTCCTCAGGCCGGTGCGGTGAGCCACCGGTGGACGGCGAGGGCGGTCGTACGGGCGTGCTCCTCCAGCATGGTGAAGTGGTCTCCCGGCACGGTGACCTCGGTGTGCGGCAGCGCCCAGGCCGGGGCGGGAGCGGTGCCGGGCAGCGGGTCCCGGGCCCGTACGTACAGGGTCGGACAAGTGAGCCGCGCGGGCCGCCAGCCGCCGAACAGCTCGAAGTATCCGGCCATGGCGGTGAGCCTGCCGGTGCTGTCGGAGGCGAATTCCGCCGCCCGGCGCAGCATGTCCGACGTCATCGCGGAGAGCCGCTCCCCCCGGTCGCCGTGGTCCGGGGGGTAGGTGTCCAGGAGGACGACGGCCGCCGGGGGCGTGCCCTCGGCCTCCAGGCGTTCGGCGACGGCGTGGGCCACCCAGCCGCCCGCCGACCGTCCGAGCAGGACCGGCGGACCGTCGCCCGAGGCGGCCCGGACGGCGGCGGTCTGGGCGGTGACGAGGGCGTCGAGGCCGGAGGGCAGCCGCTCGCCCTCCCCGAACCCGGGGTGCCGCAGCGCGGACACCGGCCGTGTCCCGCGCAGTCCGGCGCCGAGGCGCGCGTACTCCTGCGGTCCCGAGACCGCGCTGAGCGCGGGGGCGCAGATCAGCCGGGGCCCCGCGCCGCCCGCCGCGAGCACGACCGGCGGGTGCGCCGCACCGGCCGCCTCCGCGCCCTCGAAGGCCGGGCGCAGCCGTGCGGCGAGGGTGAGGAGCACCATGCCGTCCCACGTACGGCCCCGTGCGCAGGCGGTGCGGAAGAGCGCGCGCAGGGAGTCGGGGGACGCCCCGGCGTCCGGCGCGTCGGCTCCCCGGTCCCGGTCGGTGGATACGGCCCCGGGGGCGTCACCGTCCGTTCCCGCACCAGGGCCGTGCCGCTCGTCGGCCTTTGCCGGGGGCCTCTGGGCGGTGGACCGCCGGGTCAGTTCGTCGGCGAGGGCCCGGGGCGTCGGGAAGTCGAACAGCAGGGTGGACGGCAGCGCGAGGCCCGTCCGCGCGACCAGCTCGTTGCGCAGCTCGACCGCGGCCAGCGAGTCCAGGCCCAGGTCCGCGAGGAGGACGTCCTCCTCGATCTCGGACTCCTCCTGGTGGCCCAGGACCCGGGCCGCGAGCGCCCGTACCCCGGCCAGCACCGAGCCGGGCGCACCACCGAAGAAGGAAGCGCCGTCGGGGACGGAAGAACCACCGAGCACGGAAGAACCGTCAGGGACGGACGCCCCACCGGACCGGCTCCCGCCCGGGGCGGCTCCCGGACCGGACACCGAAGTCCGCGACCCGGCCGGGCCGTCCGCGTCCCGGAAGGCGGTCGGACCGAGGCGGGCCGCCACCACCACGGGTTCTGCCCCGGCCACCGCCGCGTCGAACAGCGCCAGACCCTCCTCCGGGCCGAGCGGCCCGAACCCGGAGCGGGCCATCCGCCGCAGGTCCGTGTCACCCAGGTGCGCCATCATGCCGTCGTCCTGCCGCCAGGGCCCCCAGGCCAGCGACGTACCGGCGAGCCCGAGCCGCGCACGGTGGTGGGCCAGGGCGTCCAGCGCGCAGTTCGCCGCGGCGTAGTTGGCCTGCCCCGCGGAGCCGAACGTGCCCGCCACCGAGGAGAACAGCGCGAACAGCGCCAGATCCTGACCGAGCGTCAGCTCATGCAGGGCGAGGGCCGCGTCCGCCTTCGGCCGCAGCACCCGTGCCAGCTGGTCGGCGGTGAGCCCCGTGACGACACCGTCGTCCAGCACCCCCGCGGTGTGCACGACACCGGTCAGCGGGTGGGCCGCCGGTACGCCGCCGAGGAGCGCGCCGAGCGCGGTCCGGTCCGTGACGTCGCAGGCCCGGACGGTCACCTCGGCGCCTGCCCGGCGCAGCTCCGCGACCAGCTCCCGCGCTCCCGGGGCGTCCGGCCCGCGACGGCCGACGAGCAGCAGGTGCCGCACCCCGTGGGCGGCGACGAGATGCCGGGCCACGAGGGCGCCCAGGGAACCGGTGCCGCCGGTGACCAGGACCGTGCCCTCCGGGTCGAGCGCCCGCGCCTTCCGGGCCGTCGTCCCCGCCACGGGTACCAGCCTCGGCACGTACGCGGTGCCCCGCCGTACCGCCGCCTCCGGCACGGGGTCGGCCAGCAGGGCGGGCAGGGCGCGCCAGGACTCGGGGTGCCCGTCCACGTCGACCAGGGCGAAGCGGCCCGGGTGCTCGCGGGCGGCGGAGCGGACCAGTCCCCACACCGGCGCGTGCGCGGGCACGGGCGGGGACCCGCCGTCCGTACGCGGGCCGGTGGCGACGGATCCGGTGATCCGGCCGGTCGCGCGGTCCGGGGGCGAGCCGTCCTCGTCCGGTCCCACGGCGCCGGACGTCACCACGACCAGCCGGGAACCGGGCGGGCACGGCCCGGCGAGCCAGTCCCGTACGAGTCCGAGCGCCCGTTCCGCCGCCCGCAGCAGTTCGGCGGCGAGGGCCTCCCCCTCCACGGCCGGTCCCGGCGGCGGACAGGGCGCGACGACCACGGCCGCCGCCGGGTCGCAGGAGGCCGCGTCCGGATACACCGGGACACCGGAACCCGGCGGCGCGAGCGCGTCCGCGAGGGGTGTCCCCGGTGCGCTCAGCACCCCCCACAGGGGCGGCGCTGAGCGCGCGGACGGCTCGGGCAGGGGCACCCATTCCGTCCGGAGAAGGGCGGGAGCGGTCGCCTCGGCCGCCGGGCCGCCGCCCCGGACCTCGGCCCCGGGAACGGACCCCGTCCCGGCCCGGGTGAGCGAGGGCGGCAGGGGCCTGAGCGACAGCGAACGGACCGTCGCCACCGGCGCCCCGGCCCCGTCGGCCAGCTCCACCAGGGACCCTCCGTCGGGCCCGGGGGACACCCGGACCCGCAGCCGCCCCGCACCGGACGACCCGTACGCCCGTACCCCCGCGAAGGCGAACGGCAGCGAAAGCCCGCCGTCCGTACCGGAACCGTCGACGGCGCCGTCCAGGGCCAGGACGTGCAGCGCCGCGTCGAGCAGCGCGGGATGCAGCACGAAGCCCGCGGCCCGTGCGGACTCCGGCAGCTCGACCTTCGCGTACAGCTCGTCCCCGGCCCGCCAGGCCGCCCGCAGCCCCCGGAAGGCGGGCCCGTACGCCAGCCCGCCGGCCGCCAACCGCTCGTACGCCCCGGCACCCCGGGCCCTCAGCGGGACCGCCCCGGCCGGAGGCCGCAGGGCGTCGGACCCCCCGGCCGGAGGCCGCAGGGCGTCGGACCCCCCGGCCGGAGGCCGCAGGGCGTCGGACCCCCCGGCCGGGCGCCCGCCCCGGTCGGCAGCGGAGGCGGCCACGAGCGTCCCGGTGGCGTTCCGCGTCCAGGGCGCGTCACCCGCCGCGGTGCGCGGCCGGGAATGGAAGAGCACCGCCCGCCGTCCGGCGTCGTCCGCACCCCTCACCCGCAGCTGTACGTCGACGTCACCGTCCGGGGGCAACGGCAGCGGCGCCGTCAGGACCAGCTCGTCCAGGACGTCCGCGCCCACCTGCCCACCCGCGTGGAGGGCCATGTCGACGAAGGCGGTCCCCGGAAGCAGGACGCGCCCGGCCACCACGTGGTCGGCGAGCCACGGATGGTCCCGCACCGAGAGGACCCCGCTCAGCAGCAGACCGTCGTCGTCGGCCGTCCGCACGCACGACCGCAGGAACGGATGGGTCCCCTCCGCGACCAGGGTCGGGGACCGCTCCTCCGGGGCGCTCTCCAGCCAGAACCGGCGGCGCTGGAAGGCGTACGTGGGCAGCGCGACCCGCCGCCCCCCGCGCCCGGCGAAGACGGCGGACCAGTCGACGGGCACCCCGTGCGCGTGCAGCGCCGCCACCGTGTCGAGCAGGGCCTCCGGTTCCGGCCGCGACCTCCGCAGCGTCGGCAGGACCAGCGGTACCGGGCCCCGACCCCCACCGACCGTGCCGCCCGTGCCCGGGGCGCCCGCGACCGCCTCGGCCGCGCCGGGGCCGTCCTCCGGCCCGGACGGCACCAGACAGTCACGGACCAGACCGGTGAGCACCCCGTCCGGCCCCAGTTCCACGAACTGCGTCACCCCCCGCTCCGCCAAGTGGGCCACCGTGTCGGCGAAACGCACCGGGCGGCGGACGTGATCCACCCAGAACTCCGGCGAGCACACCTCCTCGGCGGTGGCCGCCCGGCCCGACACGGCGGACACCAGCGGCAGCCGGGGCGCCGCGAACGACAGCCCCCGGACCACCTCCGCGAACGCGCCGAGGACCGGCTCCATCAGCGCCGAGTGGAAGGCATGACCGACCGGCAGCTCCCGTACCGACCGGCCCCGCTCACGGAAGTACGCGGCCACCGTCCGTACCGCCGCCCCCTCGCCGGAGACGACCACCGAAGCGGGCCCGTTGACCGCGGCGATCCCGGCCGCGTCCCCGGCCGCCACGAGCCGGGCGGCCACCTCGTCCTCCCCGGCGGCCACCGCCGCCATCGCCCCGCCCGGGGGCAGCGCGTCCATCAGCCTGCCCCGGGCCTCGACGAGCGCGCACGCGTCCGCCAGGGACAGCACCCCGGCCACGTGCGCCGCCGTCACCTCACCCACGGAATGCCCGGCCACCGCGCCGGGCCGCACCCCCCACGCCTCGAACTGCCGGAACAGCGCCGTCTCCAGGGCGAACAGCGCGGGCTGCGCGAACCGGGTCGCCCGCAGCAGCTCGGCCGCCCCGGTGCCGGGCCCGGCGAACATCACGTCCCGCAGCGGCACCGGCAGCAGCGGATCGAGCAGGGCGCAGCACTCGTCCAGCGCGTCGGCGAACGCCGGATACCGGTCCCGCGCCCCGTACAACGCGCGTCCCATGCCGGGACGCTGACTGCCCTGGCCGGTGAAGAGCAGCGCCGAAGGCCCGTGACCGCGCGCGACGCCCGTACGCACCCCGGGACCGCCGTCGCCCTCCGCCACGGCCCGCAGCGAGCCGAGGAGCCCGGCCCTGTCCCCGGCCACCACCACCGCCCGGTGCTCCAGGGCCGTCCGCGTGGTGGCCAGCGCGTACCCGAGATCCACCAGGGGAACCCCGGGCGAGGCGGACACGTGCTCGTACAGCCGCCGGGCCTGCGCCCGCAGCCCCGGCCCGCTCCTCGCCGACAGGGGCAGGACCGAAGGCGCGGACTCCGGCCGGGCGCCGGGTCCGGACACCGTCCCGCCGTCGCCGTCGCCGTCGCCGTCGCCCCCGTCCCCGGTCGGCCCCGGCCCGTCACCGGTCCCCGCCGGGTCCGGCAGGTCCTCGCCGGGCCCGTGGCCGCCCGCGCCCGCCGGAGCCTCCTCCAGTACGACATGGGCGTTGGTGCCGCTGATCCCGAACGACGACACGCCCGCCCGGCGCGGCACCTCCGAAGCGGGCCACTCCAGGGCCTGCGACAGCAGCTCGATCCGCCCGGCCGACCAGTCGACCCGGGGCGTCGGCTCCTCCGCGTGCAGGGTGCGCGGCAGCACGCCGTACCGCATCGCCTGCACCATCTTGATGATCCCGGCGACCCCGGCGGCGGCCTGCGTGTGACCGATGTTCGACTTCACCGAGCCCAGCCGCAGCGGCTGCCGCCGCTCACCGCTCCCGTACGTCGCGAGGAACGCCTCCGCCTCGATGACATCGCCCAGCCGGGTCCCGGTGCCGTGCGCCTCGACCGCGTCGACGTCCGAGGTGTCCAGGCCCGCGTCCGCGAGCGCCCGCCGGATCACCCGCTGCTGCGCCGGGCCGTGCGGCGCGGTCAGACCGTTGCTCGCCCCGTCCTGGTTCACCGCCGAGCCGCGCACCACGGCCAGCACCGGCAGTCCCGCGCGACGCGCCTCGGACAGCGTGCTCAGCAGCAGCATCCCGGCGCCCTCGGCCCACCCCGTACCGTCGGCGGACGCCCCGAACGCCTTGCAGCGGCCGTCCGGGGACAGCGCCCGCTGACGGCTGAACTCCACGAACGACGACGGGCCCGACATCACCGTCGCCCCGCCCGCGAGCGCGAAGGCGCACTCGCCCCGGCGCAGCGCCTGCGCCGCCAGGTGCAGGGCCACCAGCGACGAGGAACACGCCGTGTCCACGGTGAGCGCGGGTCCCTCGAAGCCGAAGGTGTACGCGATGCGGCCCGAGGCGACGCTTCCGGCGTTGCCGAGACCCAGGTACCCCTCGACCTGCTCGGGGGTCCGCGTCAGCCGGCTGGCGTAGTCGCTGTACATCAGGCCGACGTACACGCCCGTCGGCGAGCCGCGCAGCGACCCGGGGACGAGCCCGGCGTGCTCGAACGCCTCCCACGCCACTTCCAGGAGCAGCCGGTGCTGGGGATCCATGGCCAGCGCCTCGCGGGGGGAGATGCCGAAGAAGCCGGGGTCGAAGCGGTCGACGCCGGAGAGGAAGCCGCCCTCACGCACATACGTCTTTCCGGGCCGCGCGGGGTCCGGGTCGTACAGCGCCTCGGTGTCCCAGCCCCGGTCGGTGGGGAAGGGCCCGAGGGCGTCCCGTCCTTCGGCCACCAGCCGCCACAGGTCCTCGGGCGAGGCCACGTCTCCGGGGTAGCGGCACGCCATCCCCACGATCACCACGGGATCGTCGTCCTGCCGGGCGGATCCCCGGTCCACGGGTCCGGCATCCGCCGCCGCGACGGCGTCCCGCTCCCCGAGGTGGGCGGCGAGCGCGGCGGCGGTGGGGAAGTCGAAGGCCACGGCCTCGGAGAGCGAGAGGCCCGTCGCGGCCGACAGCCGCTCGCGCAGCACCGTCGCCGTCAGGGAGTCCATGCCCAGGTCCCGCAGCGCGGTGCCCGGCTCCACCTCCCGGGGCTCGCGGCCGAGCACGGCCGCGGCCTCGCTCCGCACCAGGGCCAGCAGATCGCCGTACGCCTTCCCGGGGGCCCGGCCGTCCGGGGGCTGTACGCCCACGGTCCGGACGTCCCGGGCCTTGACTTCCGGGGCCCGCGCCTCGGGGGTCCGTGCCTCCAGGGCCCGTGCGGGCAGGGCCCCGAGGTCCCGGCGGACGATCTTCCCGGAGACGGTACGGGGGATCTCCGCCGTCTCGAACAGCTCGGCCGGCACCTTGGCGGACGACAGCTCCTCCCGGCAGGCGGCCAGGACACGCCCCCGGTCCAGCGGGCCGCCCCCGGGCGCGGCGACCAGGTAGGCCACCGGCACCTCGCCGAAGACGGCGTGCGGGCGTCCGGCCACGGCGGCGTCCGCCACCCCCGCGATCCGCCGCAGGACGGCCTCCACCTCGGCGGGATGCACGTTGACCCCGCCCCGCACGATCAGGTCGCTCGCCCGGCCCGTGACGGTCAGTTCCCCGGCGGCGTCCACCCTGACCAGATCACCCGTGCGGAACCAGCCGTCGCGCAGCACCTCCGCCGTGGCCTCCGGCCTGTCGTGGTAACCGGCCATGACTCCCGGGCCGGTGACCCAGAGTTCGCCCTCTCCGGTGGCGGGGCCCCCGGGGCCGCCGAGCCGGACACGGGTCCCGGGCAGCACCCGGCCGCACGCGCCGGGCGTCCCCGCCTCGCCCGGCCCCGCCATGGTGACCGGACCCGCCTCCGTGCTGCCGTAGTGCTCCAGGTACGGGACACGGCACACCGCCTCGAAGGACGCGCGGAACCCGGGCCCGGCGGCGGCGCCCCCGCTGACGCAGCCCCGCAGCGCGGGACCGCCGAGCCCGGCGTCGCCCCGCTCGCCCCGGACGGTGTCGAGCAGCGCCGTGTAGGTCGTCGGGACCCCGCCGAGCAGCGTGAACGAGGCTTCCTCGCGCCGCAGTTCGCCCAGTACGCCCGCCACCGAGAACCGGGGCAGCAGCACCGCGCTCGCCCCCACGGCGGTCACTCCGAGGAAGCACACGATCTGGCTCATCGCGTGATGGAGGGGCAACGGCCAGAGCACACGGTCCCGTTCGGACAGTCCGAGAACACCGACGAGGCCCGTCGCCACCGGCGAGAGACGGTTGCGCTGGGTCGACAGGACGCCCTTGGGCGCACCGGAGGAACCCGAGGTGTAGAGCAGCCAGGCGGCTTCGTCCAGCGCCAGATCGTCCCGGGCCCGCGCCCCTGGCTCCGTACCGGCCAGCTCCTCGTACCGCAGTACGGTGCCGGGCCCGGACGGAGACCGGCCCCCGGCGGCGCCCGGCGGGGCCGTACCGTCCGGGGCGACGTCCTCGTCGCCGCCCCCGGCCACGATCAGGATCAGACCGGGCCGCGCGGACAGGGTCCGCCGCCGGGCGAGACGGGCCTCGTCGGTGACGAGCACCCGGACCCCGCTGTCGTCGAGCAGACGGGCCAGCTCCTCCTCCGGGGCGCCGGGGTCCAGGGGCACGCCCACGCCGCTCGCGCGCGTGACGGCGAGCAGGCTCTCGACGGTCTCGACGCGATTGCCGAGCAGCACCGCCACCCGGTCGCCGCGCGCCACACCCAGGTCCACCAGATGACCGGCCAGCCGCGCGGTTCCGCGCTCCAGTTCCCGGTAGGTGACCCGCCGGGACCGGTCCTCGAAACAGACCTTGTCCCCGAGACGACGGGAGTGCTCCCCGAGCAGTTCCGGCAGCGGCTTGACGATGTCGGCGTGCGGACCCACCGCATGACCTCCTTGAGACGACCCGTGATCGAGGACGACCACATGATCCTTCCGGTTGCCCGGCAGGGGCGACGACCGCTCCCGCCCCGCGCGGCGGGCCGGGCGCCCTTGACCTGAAGCGCGCTTGAGTTCCTAGCGTGTCGTCAGATCGATCGTCCGACGACGGAAGAAGGCGTTCATGATTCTCGTGACCGGAGCCACCGGCACCACAGGAAGCGCGCTCCTGAAGGAGCTGCACGCGCGGGGCGCCGGTCCGCTGAGGGGGCTGACCAGGCAGGCGGCGCGGGCGGTGTTCCCCCACGGGGTCGAGGCCGTGGAGGGCGACCTCGGGAGCCCCGCGTCACTGGAACGGGCGCTCGACGGTGTGCGCTCGCTGTTCCTCCTGTCGGGCCTCGGGCCCGCCGCCGACACCCTCGAAGCCGCCCGCCGAGCAGGTGTCGAACATGTGGTGCTGGTGTCCTCCATCACCGTCCAGACGCATCCTCACCTGGGTCCCGCCGCGGCGAACCTGGCGGTCGAGGAACTGCTCAAGGACACCGGCATGGCATGGACGGTCCTGCGGCCGACCCAGTTCGCCTCGAACACCCTGATGTGGGCGTCGGCCGTCCGTGCGCACGAGACCGTCGAAGCGCCGTACGCGGAGGTCGCGCTGCCCACGATCCACCCGGCCGACGTCGCGTCGGTGGCCAGGGTGGCACTGACCGAGCCGGGTCACCACGGCCGCGTCCACGCCTTGACGGGACCGGAGCGGGTGAGCCCCCGACAGCAGGTCGCGGCCCTGGCGGAGGCGCTGGGCCGGGAGGTCCCGTTCGCGGAGATCAGCCGCGAGCGGGCCCACGCGCGGACGGCCGCGGCCTTCGGGCCCGAAGCCGCCGACGCGGTGCTCGACCTCACGGGCGGGGACGTCAACGACGAACTGCTGGCCGTGCGCGACACGGTCACCCGGGTCACCGGAGCCCCGGCCCGGACGTTCCGTCAGTGGGCCGGGGAGAACGCCCCCGCGTTCCGCTGACCACCCCCGGCCGGGGGCGCCCCCTACCGGCGAGCCACGGCCGATGCCGAACGGCACGGTCACCGACCGGCCGCCCGGGACGGACTCAGTCCGTGTCGGTCTTCGGCCGGGGAACGACGTCGAGCCCCGCGGGACCGTTGATGATCATCGAGGGGAGACGGGCCGGCCGCCGGTCGGGGTCGGTGAGGGAGAGCGCGGGCAGCCGGGTGAAGAGCGTGGTCAGGGCCACGTCCGCCTCCAGACGCGCGAGGTGCGCCCCGATGCAGAAATGGGGCCCGAAGCCGAACGCGAGGTGTGCCTTGTCCGCGCGCGCGGGGTCGAAGGCGTCGGGGTCGTCCGGGTGGACCTCCGGGTCCCGCCCGGCCGCGGCGAAACCGATGATGATCGCCTCGCCCTTTTCGATCACGACTCCTTCGCCGAGGTCGATGTCCTCGATCGCGTACCGCAGCGGAATGTGCATGACCGGCCCCTCGAACCGCAGCGTCTCCTCGACCACGTCGTCCCAGCCGAGCGTCCCCTCGCGGACGCGGGCGAGGTGCTCGGGGTGGGTCAGCAGGGCCTGGACGGCGCTGGTGATCAGATTGACGGCGGTCTCGTAGCCCGCGCTGATCATCGCGAACAACGTGCCGACCAGCACGGAGTCGGACAACGGCTCCTGACCGGGCGCGTCGGACAGCAGGAGGTCCGTGGTCAGGTCGGACGCCGGGTGGGCCCGCTTGTACGCGATGAACTCCGAGAGGCGCTCGACGAGTTCGTTGCCCGCGGCCAGTGCGCTCTCCGGGTCGAGCGTGGAGTCGAGCGTGGCGTCCATCACCCGGCCCATCCCGGGCCGCAGGTCGGCGGGCACCCCGACCAAGTCGCAGATGACCGTCATCGTCAGCGGCAGAGAGAGGGCCTGCCGCAGATCCACGCTCTCGCCCGGCGGCAGCGCGGCGAGCGCCGCCACCAGACGGTCAGCGGTCGCCTGCACCTGAGGACGCATCCGGTCGACCCGCCGCGGTGAGAACGTCGGCGCGATCCGCCCCCGGGACTTGCGGTGGTCCGCCCCGTACAGGTTGAAGAAGCTGTCCTGGAAGGTGAGGGGGGCCAGGGGCCACCCCTCGGGAGCGTCGGCGGCACCCGGCCAGTGCTTGCGGAAGTCACGCGACACACGCGGATCGGTGGTCAGGGCCTGGATGACGCCGCGCCGCGTCACGGACCACGCGATCACACCCCCGGGAAGCTCGACGCGTACGGCGGGGCCCCGCGCGCGCAACACGGCTGCCTCGGTGTGCAGCGCGCTTCCGGTGGGATCGAGCATCGGGCAACGCGGCCCGGGAACGGATGGAGTCGGCATGACGGTGCTCCCCCTCACTGGAGAAACCACGAAGGGCTTCCCGCCGAGGCGACGGGCCTCGTTCTGTCGGGGGAAGCCACGCACTCCCACGCATTGTGCGCGCCGGACGACATCGTGGGAAGACCGCCCGGCGGACTCGGTGGGCGTGGGGTGGGGCGTGGGGTGGGGCGCGCGGGGGCCGGGCGCGCCCCTTCGCGCCACCGGGCGCCGTTGGCGCGGGTACCGCTCGCGGGCAGGATCGCGGGGCACCCGACAGAAGGGCCGACCATGGCCAGTGACTTCCAGCGCGTCAAGCTGTCCCGCGTGTTCCACGCCTTCGACGCCGACGGGAACGGCTATCTGGACCAGCGTGACTTCCGGGCCCTCGCGGAGCGCTGGAAGGGCCTGCCGCGCGTACGGCCCGGCTCGGAACTGGCCGACCGCGTGGAGCGGGTCATGCTCGGCTGGTGGGACCATCTGGCGGCCCAGGTGGACGAGGACGGGGACGGCAGGGTCGACTTCGACGAGATCCTCGCCATGGTGGACCTGCTGCCCGCGATGCGCGAAGTCGTCGCCGCCACCGCCGAGACCGTCTTCGACGCCGTCGACGAGAACGGCGACGGCCGGATCTCCCCGGCCGAACACCAGCGCCTGGTCGACACCTGGCACGGCGAGAGCGTGGACACCGCCGGAGTCTTCGACCGGCTCGACCAGGACGGCGACGGCTACCTCGACCGCACCGAGTTCACCGAGCTGTGGACCCAGTTCTGGATCAGCGACGACCCGGCCGAACCGGGCAACCACCTGTGCGGCCCGGTACCGGCGGACACCTGAAAGGCCCGCCGGCCGGGCCGACGAGGGGTCCGTCCCCGCTCGTCGTCCCTCCCGTCCGCCGGGGGTGACGGCCGGAGCCGACTGCCCCCGACGGGGAGGTGGTGGTGCGTCAGGACGCCGGGACGGTGTCCTCGAAGGTACGGCCCGCCGAGCGGTACCCGATGACCCGCTCGTTGACCTGGGCCGGGGTCAGGACCTGGTCCTGGACGTGCAGGACGTAGTCCACGGCCTGCTCGTAGGTGCGGGCGGTGGTGGTGTCGGGCTGGCCGGTGAGGCTGGTCAGCCACTGGTTGAAGGCGATCAGCATGCCGCGTTCGGGCAGGTAGGCCGCGCTGTGGGTGCCGAAGAGCCGCCCGTCGACGTAGTAGCGGATGTCGGTGTCGTCGATGGTGAGGACGAGGTCGCGCCAGCCCGCGTAGCCCGCCCGGTCGGCGGTGTGGGTGTTCACCGGAGGCTGGACCCCGGTGGAGTCGTAGGTGTCCCAGGAGGTGGTGAAGAGCGTGTTTCCGGTCTCGCCCCAGCCGCCGTTGGGCAGGTACTCGAAGTCGTACTCGGCGTAGTCGTCCGCCATGGGGGCCTTGAGGTCGTTGATGGCGAAGAAGGTCTGGATGACGTGGTCGCCGTCGGGGCCCTGCACGGGAGCGTCGCTGAACTTCACCCGGGCCGCGTAGGTGCCCTTGCGGAACTTCATCGTCGTGGTGGAGATCTCCGCCTGACGGGTGGTCGCCGCGGTGCCCGTCGTCTCGGTGCGCAGCTTCAGCACCGAGGCGCCGCCGTCCGTGCCGAAGGTGACGTTCCCCGGTGCCCAGGTGGCGCCCGGGACACCCGGGCCGCCGCCCCAGCTGCGCACCATCCAGCCGTTGGCGCCGAGCTTGGGGTCGTCGTGGGCGGTGTAGACGAAGTCGTCGAAGAGGGCCCGGGTGGGCGGCGGGTCCACGACCGGGCCGCCGGGCGCGGTGCCCCAGACGAGGCCGCCCGCGAGGTGGGCGGTGACCTTGGTCCAGTCCGCGTACGAGGTGCGGTCCGGGCCGAAGGAGTGGTCGTCGCTCTGCCGCAGCTGGCTCCAGTCGGCGCGGTGGAAGCGGAGTTGCAGGTCACCACTGGTCGCGCCGGGGGCGAGGGAACCGGCGGCGGCGGTGAAGCCGACCTCCAGATAGCGGTCGGCGGTGGGCGTGCCGGGGGCGAGCGTCCCGAAGGTCCCGGTGACGTTGGCGCAGCCGCGCACGGCCCAGTCGCAGGCGAAGCGGTACGCGGTGCCCGGCGTGTCGGCGCTGAAGTAGTAGCGGAGTTTCACGTCGGCGAGCCGGACCGGGGCGGAGCCGGTGTTGCGGACGGTGAGCCAGGGCGCGGTCTGACCGGCGGTGGCAGAGGTGACGCCGGTGCGGTACTGCACGGTGAGCACCGGGGTGGCGGTGTCGGCGGCGGCGTTCGCGGCGGCGGGGAGGGCCGCGAGACCGAGCGCGGCGAGCCCGGTGGCGAGGATTCCGGCGGTGGCGTTGCGCAGCCGCTGGTGGGGGGTTCTTCGCATGGTGCTGTCTCTCCTGAACGGTGGTCCTGTGCGGTGAACGGTGGTACGGGAGCGAGCAGACAACCCATAGGTATAGACCTATGGGTTACGCAGAACCTACTGAACCTGTGGAGGTTTTGACAGATGATGAGATCAACTTGATTGAAATCGCTTCGGTTTGGGGTGAGGGGTGGCGCCCTTCCGGGGCTTTCGTCACCCGTCACCCATCGCCCATCGGTCGCTTGTCCCCGTTTCCCGGCAGCCCGGCAGCCCGGCAGCCCGGCAGCCCGGCAGTGCGGTGGGAGACGGGAACGCCGGGGCCCGGCGGGAAGAGATCCCGCCGGGCCCCGGCGTGTGTGGAGGGGGAGCCGCTCGGGCTCGGAGGCGAGGGCTCAGGGGTGGAGCCGGGTCTGCCAGTCGCTCGGAAGGCGGTCGGCCGGTCCCGGCGCCGACTGGCCGGCCGGGTGGTCGCCGGGCGGCGCCAGCGCGGGCCCGGAGTCGTACAGACCGTCCGTGGCGTAGTTCCAGAACCACGCCTCGCCCGGCTCGAAGCTCTGCACGAGCGGATGCCCGGTGGACTTCCAGTGGCCGGTGGCGTGCTGCCCCGGCGACGAGTCGCAGCAGCCGATGTGGCCGCACTGGGCGCAGCGCCGCAGATGGAACCACCAGCCGCCCAGCTCGTCGCACTCGACGCAGCCGGTGCCGCTCGGCGGGACGTTCGGGTCGATTCCCTCGATGTCGGTCATACGGGCTCCTCGGCCGTTGGGCTGTCGCTGTCGCTGTCGCTGTCGCTGTCGCTGTCGCTGTCGCCGTCGGTGTCGGGCTCCGGTGCGGTCAGCGGCAGCAGCACCTGGAAACGGGTGTCGCCCGGGACGGACTCGACCTGAAGGCTGCCGTGGTGTTTGTCGACGACGATCCGCCAGGAGATGTCGAGACCCAGCCCGGTGCCCTCCCCGACCGGCTTGGTGGTGAAGAAGGGGTCGAAGATGCGGCCCCGGATCTCCTCCGCGACACCGGGTCCGGTGTCGCGGAACTCCACCAGCAGCCGGTCGCCCTCCCGGGCCGTACGGACCGTCAGGGTCCCGTCCCCGCCGCCGCTGCCGATCGCCGCCACCGCGTTGTCGATGAGGTTCGTCCACACCTGGTTCAGCTCCGCCGGATAGGCGGGCACCTCCGGCAGGGAACGGTCGTACTCCTTGACCACGCGCACATGTGGACCGATCTTCGCGGAGAGCATCAGCAGCGTGCTGTCGAGGAGCTCATGGACGTCGACCTCACGGTGCGGAGCACGGTCGAGCTGCGCGTACTGCTTGGCCGCGTCCACCAGATGGGAGATGCGGCCGGTGGAGTCGTCGATCTCGTCCATCAGCAGCTCGGTCTCGACCGTGTAGTTCAGCCAGCCGACGGCCCCCGGCAGGATGTCCTCGTCGACCGTCGCCGCGACCTGCTTCAGCCACTCCGTGTCCAGCCCGGCCTGCACGAACGTCGGCGCGATCCGCCAGCCCTCCTGGATGCCGTGCTCGTCGAGCCAGTCGGCCAGCTCGTCCTCCCGGTCGGCGGCCTCCAGCGGCGTCAGCGACGGCGCCTTGGCGACCCGCTCGGCGGTCCGCTCCTGGATCTCGATGAGCCCGGCGAGGGCCTCGCGCGAGTAGGGACCCTGGGCGATGACCGCCAGCTTGTGCCGCATCTTGCCGACCCGCTCGCGCAGGGCCGCCGTGGCGCGTACGGCCGCCGCGGCCGGATTGTTCAGCTCATGGGTCAGTCCGGCGGCCAGCGAACCGAGCGCGAGCAGGCGTTCGCGCTGGCCCACGGCCCGCTGGGTGCTCTTGGAGCCGAAGAACAGCCCCTCCAGGAGGTGCGCCGCCATCGGGAACCACTCCCGCATGACGGCCGCGAACGACTCGGCGGGCAGGACGAAGAACCGCGTCGGCTCCGTCACCCGCATCGAATTGGTGTACGTCTGCGGCACCTGGTCGCCCAGATACGCCTGCATCGCCCCCGCGTACACGCCCCGCTGCGAGGTACGGCCGACCTCCACGTCGTCGCCGCCGACCCGCCGGGACAGCACGACGGTCCCCTCGATCATCACGTAGAAGCACGTGGCCGGATCGCCCTCGGCGTACACCGGGCCCGGCTCGAACCGCTCCACCCGCCCCTCCGCGCACAACCGGCCGAGCTGCTCGGCGGAGAGCTTCTCGAACAGGAACAGCGAGCCGATCTCACAGGGGTCGCAGGGCATCTCCCGGGCGCTCACGACTGCTCCAGATAACGGTGGACGAGCATCACGGCCATGGCTCCCTCTCCCACGGCCGAGGCCACCCGCTTCGCCGACTGCGAGCGCGCGTCCCCGGCCACGAACACCCCCGGAACACTGGTCTCCAGGTGGTACGGCGGCCGGTCGAGCTCCCACTCGCCCGGCGGACGCCCGTCGGGTGTGAGATCGGGTCCGGCCAGGATGAACCCGTGCTCGTCACGGAGCACCGTCCCGTCGAGCCACTCCGTCAGCGGGGCGGCGCCGATGAAGACGAACATCCACTGGGCGTCGACCGTCTCGCTCCCGCCGGAGGCCGCGTCCCGCAGCGTCAGCCGCTCCAGGTGCTCCTCGCCGTGCGCCGCCTCGACGACGGTCCGGGGCCGCACGGTGATGTTCGGCGCCTCCTCGATCTGCTGGATCAGGTAGTACGACATCGACGCCGCCAGCGACTCCCCGCGTACGAGGAGCGTCACCGACTTCGCACCCCGGGCCAGGAACACCGCCGCCTGCCCGGCCGAATTCGCCCCGCCGACGACGTACACGTCCTGCCCCTCGCAGGAGGCCGCCTCGGTGAGCGACGAACCGTAGTACACACCCCGTCCGGTCAGGTCCTCACAGCCGGGCGCCGCGAGCTGCCGGTACGACACGCCGGTGGCCAGGATGACGCTGTGCGCGGTGACCTCGGAACCGTCGGAGAACCGCACGATCCGCGCCGCGCCGCTCGCGTCGAGACCGTTGACCTCCCGGGCGGTGAGGATCTCCGCGCCGAAACGGTTCGCCTGACGGCGGGCGCGGTCGGTCAGCTGCGCCCCCGAGACGCCGTCCGGGAAGCCCAGGTAGTTCTCGATCCGGGAGCTCTGCCCGGCCTGTCCGCCGGTCGCCGACCGCTCCACCAGCACCGTACGCAGCCCCTCGGACGCCCCGTACACGGCGGCGCCGAGCCCGGCCGGGCCACCGCCGACGACGACCAGGTCGTAGAACGCGGCGGCCGGGGTCGTCGCGAGCCCCACATGGGCGGCCAGCTCCGGCGCCTCCGGCTCGATCAGGACCGTGCCGTCCGGGGCCAGCACCAGGGGCAGCCGGTGACCGTCGGCCCCGGCGGCCTCCAGAAGCCGTCGCCCCTCCGGCTCGTCGGACGCGTACCAGCGGTACGGCACCTGGTTGCGGGCCAGGAACTCCCGTACCCGCGAGGAGTGCGCCGACCAGCGGTGCCCCACCATCTTGGTGGCCGGAACCGGCCGGTAGTCGCTGGAGCGCCAGGCGCTGAGCAGGTCGTCGAGGACCGGGTAGAGCTTCTCCTCCGGCGGGTCCCACGGTTTGAGCAGATAGTGGTCGAGGTCGACGACGTTGATCGCGTCGATCGCCGCGTCGGTGTCCGCGTACGCCGTCAGGAGTACCCGGCGGGCCCCCGGATAGACACCGATCGCCTGCTCCAGGAACTCGATGCCGTTCATCCGGGGCATCCGGTAGTCGGCCAGGATCACGGCCACCAGATCGCCCCGCAGCTTCAGCTCCCGCAGTGCGTCGAGAGCGGAGTCGCCGGACTCCGCGCGCACGATCCGGTAGTCGCCGCCGTAGTGACGCCGCAGGTCACGGGCGATGGAGCGGGAGACGCCCGGGTCGTCGTCCACCGTCAGGATGACGGTACGGGCTGCGTCGGTGGCCTGTGCCATGCGTGCTCCGCCCTGTGCGCTGCGGACAGCCGGTCCGGCGAGCTGCCCACCGGCTCAGCTCCATCGTAGGTTCGATGGCCCGGACCCGCCCCGACGGAACGGACCCGCCCCGACGGACTGCGGCGCGGCCCCGATACTTTTTGCAGACTCTGCATTTTTGCGTACCATGCACGGATGGCAGAGGGGGTGCCCGCTCGCGGCGGGCTCAGAGAACGCAAGAAGAAGGCGACCCGTTCCGCTCTGGTGGAAGCCGCCGTACGTCTGGCGGCCGAACACGGAGTCGAGAACGTCACCGTCGACGCCGTCAGCGCGGCGGCCGGGGTCTCCACACGCACGTTCTTCAACTACTTCGACTCCCGCGACGAAGTCTTCGTGATGATCGGCGCGGACTCCGGCGTCCGCGTCCGCCACGCCGTCCTCGCGGCCCCCGCCGCACTCTCCCCCCTGGAGGCACTGCGCGAGGCCCTGGCCGCCGAACTGCAGGGGTTCGAACAGCAGCAGGAGCTGTGGCGACTGCACGCGGAGGTCCTCGGCAAGAACCCCCAACTCCTCGCGCGGACCCTCGGGGCCCACATGAGCGACGAACTCCTCCTCGCCGAGACGCTCGCCGAACGCGTCGGCGCGGGCTCACCCCTCTTCACCCAGGACCGGCCCGCCCACGCCTCCCCGGCGGAACAGGACCGCAGGCACGCCCTGGCCCTGTACCCCAGACTCCTGGCCGCCGTCGGCAGCACCGCCGTCCGCGTCGCGGTCGAGCACTGGTGCGTGCGCCAGACCGAGGCCGCCTTCGCCGACGTCTTCCGCGAGACGTTCGAGCACCTCGCCGCGGGCTTCCCCGAACCCCCGTCCGGAGCGGCGGACCCCTCACCGGACGACCACGTCCGGCCCGCCCGCTGAACGGATCCCCCGGAGCCGCCGCACCCGCCCGCGCGCGGGCGGCCCTCCGACCGAACGAAACAACCGAGAAGGAAGCTGTGAACTCAACAGCGGCGCCGGTCCAGGCGTCCCCGACCTCCATGTCGGACCGGCAGATACTCCAGGCCATGTCCGGCCTGATGGCGGGCATGTTCGTGTCCATCCTGGCCGGAACCGTGGTCGCCAACGCCCTGCCCCGGATCATGGCCGACCTCGGCGCCAGCCAGTCCTCGTACACCTGGGTCGTCACCGCCGAACTGCTCGCCATGACCGCGACGGTGCCGCTGTGGGGCAAGCTGGCCGACCTCTACAACCAGAAACTGCTCCTGCAGATCTCCCTCGGTCTGTTCGTGGTCGGCTCGCTGCTGGCCGGGTTCTCCCACGACGTCGACCTGCTGATCTTCAGCCGCGTCGTCCAGGGCATCGGCGCGGGCGGACTGACCGCCCTCGCCCAGGTCGTGATGGCGGCGATCATCCCGCCCCGCAGGCTCGGCAAGTACGCCGGAATGTTCGGTGCCGTCTTCGCCGTCGGCACCGTCGCGGGACCCCTCATCGGCGGCGTCCTCGTCGACACCTCCTGGCTCGGCTGGCGCTGGTGCTTCTTCATCGGCGTCCCCTTCGCGCTCTTCGCCATCGCGCTGCTCCAGCGCACCCTGAAGCTGCCCGAGGTCCGCAACCGCGAGGTGAAGATCGACTACCTGGGCGCCTTCCTCCTCGTCGCGGGTGTCTGCGCGCTCCTCGTCTGGGTCACCCTCGCGGGCAACAGCTTCGACTGGGCCTCCTGGCAGACCGCGGCCCTGACCGGCGGCGGAACGGTCCTCCTCGCCGCCGCCGTGTTCGTCGAGTCCCGGGTGTCCGAGCCGATCATCCCGCTCGGCATCTT
Source organism: Streptomyces sp. NPDC101490 (assembly GCF_044767145.1). NCBI lineage: Bacteria > Bacillati > Actinomycetota > Actinomycetes > Kitasatosporales > Streptomycetaceae > Streptomyces > Streptomyces sp. NPDC101490. The sequence continues at coordinate 86,063 of NZ_JBIWNI010000008.1, read as the reverse complement.
CCGCAACCGCACGGTGACGCTCACCACCGTCGCCAGCTTCTTCGTCGGTCTCGCCATGTTCGGCGGCACCGTCTTCCTCTCCCAGTACTTCCAGATCTCGCTCGGCAAGTCCCCGACGGTCGCGGGCCTGATGAGCCTGCCCATGATCCTCGGCCTGCTGGTCTCCTCCACCGTCGCCGGACAGCTCATCAGCAGGACCGGCCGCTGGAAGGTCTACCTCGTCACCGGCGGCATCCTGATGACCGCCGGTCTCGGTCTCCTCGCCACGATCGGCGCCGACACCCACTTCGGCCTGCTCAGCTGCTACATGGCGATCATGGGCGTCGGCGTCGGCATGCTGATGCAGAACCTGGTCCTCGCCGCGCAGAACGACGTGCCCGCCGCCGAACTCGGCGCGGCCACCTCCGTCCTCTCCTTCTTCCGCAGCCTCGGCGGCACCATCGGCACCAGCGTCCTCGGCGCGATCCTCGCCGGCCGCGTCGCCGCTGAGATGAGCGAGGGCCTCCAGGAGGCGGGCGTCCCCGCCGCCCCGGGCGCGGCCGGGCACGGCGCGATGCCGGACATGACGACCCTGCCCGCGCCGATCCGGGAGATCGTCGAGCACGCCTACGGCGTCGCCACCGGCGAACTCTTCCTCGTCGCCACCCCCTTCGCGCTCCTGGCGGTGATCGCGGTCCTGTTCGTCAAGGAGAAGCCGCTGAAGACCACCAGCGGCATGGAACGCCTCGCCGAGGAGTCCGGCGCGGCCGGGCACGCGGACCCGGCCGAGGCATTCCCGGCGAAGGCGGGAGCCCCGGCCGCGCCCGCCGAGAAGAGCTGAGCACCCGGGCGGCACATGTCCGTTCACGGCCCGCGGCCTCTCCCACAGCAGACGTGGGGGAGGCCGCGGCCATGCCCGCGCCACCCGGACCATCGGTGTGCGCCGCTCTCTATCCCGGAACGTTGTCCTCTTCACGAGGGACAGCCCGCGACGGCGACTGTCAGCGAGGGACCCGCTCGGGCGCCGGGCCCACGGCCACGCTCGGCAGAGAGGTCGGCAGTGTGGCGGGCTCGCTCGTCAGCCGCGTGGGAGCGGTTGGTCCGGGCCAGGGGCCGGACCGGTCGACGCCAGTTCGAGGGCGGAGGGGTCCGGACAGTTCGGCCTCGTGAGGACCGGCACGGTCCCGATCGTGACCTCGGCGGTGAGACAGGTGCCGTGGTCCTGTTCTATGACGGCCTTCAGCACGCCGTGGCGCAGCGGTGTGACGGAGACCCAGGCCGGAGTGTCCAGTTCCACCCAGCCTTCGAAGGACACGGACATGCCCGTCACCATGGTGTTCGAGGCGGGGGAGGCCACTTGGGCGGCCTGGCGCAGGGCTTCGAGGAGGAGCATTCCGGGAGCGTGGTCGACCGGGTGGTCGAACAGGACGGTGTGGTCCAGGTCCACGCGCAACTGCCAGCGGTCGGCGCGTCCGGTACCGGCGAGCACCACGTTCTCGGACCGCCAGTGCCCGACGCTCGCGGGCGGCAGGGGAGGCAGTGGCGGCACGGCCCGGCGGCGCACTTCGGCGAGGTCGTGCTCGCCGCGTAATCGGCGGTAGACGGCGGGGGAGTGGTTGGTGAAGCGGGTGCTGGCGCTCCCGACCCGGCGTCCGTTCAGCCGGACGTCCGCGTGCATGGTCATCGAGACCAGGCAGCCCCTCCGGAGCCGGACGTCGTCGCACGTGATGTCCAGGACCACATCGGCCTGGGCCTGCGAGAGCAGCATGGCCCCCGGTTCGACCTCGAAACGGAAGTCGTCCCAGACCAGATGGCTGCCGAAGGGCACGCCGTACGCGGCATGGGACAGCAGGGGGAACGTCTGACGCACCGTCTCGACGAAGAGCAGGGGGTCGAAGCGCTGGTTGCGGGGCCGGTAGAAGGTGTGGCAGCGGGGCCACCGGGCGTGGACGGTGTGCCGGTCGCCGCCGTGCGTGGCCCAACCGGTGAGGAGCACCTCGGTGGACGCGCGCTTGTGGACGAGTTCCCGGGGAACCTTCCCGGCGATCCGCGATCTGTCGTGTCCTGAACCTTGAACACCTGAGCCTTGAACATGGGACATGCCAGCGCTTTCCCCCTGGATCGATGGCCTGCGTGGCGGCGGTCCGGCTAACATAAAGTACGTTATCTATGTCTGTCGAGGAGTGATGCAGAGTGTCATCTGTCAAGGCGGAGCGGGCCACTCGGACGCGGCAGAAGGTCCTGCTGGCGGCGGCCGAGGTCTTCGACGAGGCCGGATACGAGCGGGCGGCGGTGACCCAGATCGTCGAGCGGGCGGGGCTCACCCTCGGCGCGCTCTACTTCCACTTCGGCTCGAAGCAGGGGCTGGCCGAAGCCCTGATGAACGCTCAGCCGACGACGATAGAGCCCCACCTCGAATCGACCGGACTCCAGCGCCTGGTGGACATCACCCTGGTGTGGGCGGACCGCATGAAGCGCGATCCGATCCTGCGCGCGGGAGTCCGGCTGGCCATAGAGCAGGGCAGCCACGGCATGAACGACGCCACCTCCTTCGAGGAGTGGCGGGCACTCATGTGCGGCCATCTCGACGAGGCTCGATGTAACGGCGAACTCCGCGAGGGCACTTGTCCTGAGCGGCTGGCCCGCTTCGTCGTCGGCGCCTGCACCGGTATGCAGGTCTACTCGAATCTCGCCACCAAGCGCGCCGACCTCACCGAGCGGGTCTGCGACATGTGGGATCTGCTGTTGCCCAGTGTCGCCTCCGAGTCGGTGGTGCGTGACATCCATGTCGGCCCCACGCGCATTCCCGCCCCGAGACCGTGACAGCGCCCGCGCCCCGGCGCATCGTCCTCACCGGGGCCACGGGGCAGATAGCCCCGCTGGTGGCCCGTCACCTGACGTCCCGTCACCGGGTCGTCCTCACAAGCCGTACGCCGTGGCGCGGGGCGCCACGCCCCGGTGTCACACACGTCACCTGTGACTACGACGTCTACGAGAGCCTCGTCGACGTGTTCCGGGGCGCCGACGCCCTCTTCGTCGTGACCAACGACCCCACCCGCCCCGAACACGACCGGAACGTGGTGCGAGCGGCCGTCGAGGCATCGGTGGGGCACCTCGTCAAACTCTCCGCGGCGGCGGTGCTCGACAGCGCGGCCCACGACCTGATCACCGAGTGGCAGCGCGCCAACGAGGAGCGCGTCAAGGAGAGCGGCATCCCCTGGACCATGGTCCAGCCGCGCTCCTTCATGTCCCACGCCCTGGGCTGGGCGCCGGGCATCCGCAGCAGCGGCATCACCCACGCGTTACACCCTCACAGCCGCAACGCGTGCGTCGCGCCCGAGGACATCGCGGAGGTGTCCGCCCTGCTCCTGGGCGACACCGGCCACCACTTCCGGTCGTACCAGCTCACCGGTCCCCAACCGCTCTCGGCCCACGAACAGTCGGCAGTGCTGTCCCGCGTGCTGGGACGTCCCCTCCGCTGCCGGGAGCTCACCCCCGAGGAAGCGCACACGCGCTACACGCGCCGGTACTCACCGGCGATGGCCGACGCCCTGATCGCGAGCGCCGGACGGCAGCTCGCCGGTGCCAAGGCGCAGACCACGGACACCGTCGAGCGACTCACCGGAAGGCCCGCCACCACCTTCGCCCAATGGGCGGCCGGCCACCGGGACCGCTTCGCGTGAGACCCGTGGGGGCCGGAACGCCGAAGCCGCGTGCGACACCTGTCGGCGCGTGCCCCGGCCGTGCCCCCGGCCGTGCTCCCGGCCGTGCTCCCGGCCGTGCTCCCGGCGGGCCGAGGGCCGGGAACCAGCGCGCTCGCCGACCGCGTTCCTCCAGGGTGCCGATCTTCCGATCCGGTCGTACCCGAAGAAGGACGAGACATGATGGACACCTCAGCCGGCCCCCCGTCAGCACAGGGGCTGTTGCACGGCAAGACGGTCATGATCACCGGAGCGAGCAGCGGGATCGGGGCCGCGTCGGCGGAGCTCTTCGCGCGGGAGGGGGCCCGCGTGGTCCTGACGGCCCGCCGCGAGGACCGGTTGCGGGAAGTCGTGGCCAGGATCGAGGCGGCGGGTGGGCGGGCCGTCGCCGTGGTGGCCGACGTGACCCGCGCCGAGGACATGCGCGCCGCCGTACGGACGGCGGTCGGGACCTTCGGCGGTCTCGACGCCGCCTTCAACAACGCGGGATGGACCTCCACGGGTACCCCGATGCATCTGATGCGCGACGACGAGTACGACCGCATCATGGACGTCAACGCCCGGGGCGTATGGAACGCGATGCGGGCACAGATCCCCGTGATGCTCGAACACGGTGGTTCGATCGTGAACACGTCGAGCGTCGCCGGAGTCCGCGCGACCGGGGCCTCGTCCCCCTACATCGCGGCCAAGCACGCCGTCATCGGCCTGAGCAGGGCCGCTGCCGACGAGTACGTACGCCACCGCATCCGTGTCAACGCGCTCGCCGTCGGCAGCACCCGGACCGAGCTGATGGACCAGGTGCTCTCCGACACGCCCGCGCTCTTCGCACCCTTCACCGAGCGTGCCATCCAGCAGCGCCTGGCCGACCCCGTCGAGATCGCGCAGACGGCCGCCTGGCTCTGCTCGGACCGCTCGTCGTTCACCACGGGTGCCGTCATCCCCGTCGACGGAGGATGGACCGCCCGGTAACCCCACCGCACCAGCGGACTTGCCCAGAACGTTTCGGGTTTCCCTCGTTCTCGTGCTCATCACCCGATGCTCACCGTATGGTCGGACCGCCCGTCGAGCCGCCGCCGCGGGACCGCGCCGCCCGCGGCCGCGGGCAGTAACCCTGGGGACGGTACGTGAGGGACCTGACTGGCCTCGTCTCGACAAGCGGCAGCCGAGGCGTGGTGGGGGACCGGGAGAGACCTGACCGCTTCGGCGGACCCGCGCCCCGGCACGGGTCCGGCACGGGGCCGAAGCCGATCGGACCCGGCGCGCGATCCGGCTTCCCCCGCCACGGGGGACCGGACGTCGCGGCCGGTGCCGGGTGTCCTCCCACCCGCCCCGGCCCGCCCCCACCGCCCGGGGCGACCGCACGGCCCCCGCGGACACGCCACCCGGCCGGGCGGGATCGTCGGCGCGCACGAAGTGACCGTCCGGTGGATCGGCACCCGCCTTCCGCCATCACGCCAGAGTCGCGGCGGCCCCATGGCGGCGCCGGGGCCCGTGCCACCTTGGAGTAGACATTCGGAGAGCGCTTGATGAAGGGCGACGGCCTCATCTCCGTGGCCCCGGCGGGGCGCGGCCCGCTACCGCCCCTCCGCCTCACGGGGGCGGTCGGGTCCGGTGCGCCGCCCCGCCCCGCGACGCACGGCATCAGACAGCGCTCCCCGATCCGGCCCGGCCACCGAGGGAACCCGATGCGGCCCGAGCGGCCCACCCGGATTCCGATTCCGGCAGGTCGGCCCGTGCCCTCATTGTCGTCGCGATCCCCGAGGCCCCATCATGAAGAACAGCGAACGAGCCGCCAGCACCCGTGCGAACCTCGTCCTGGCGGCAGCACACCACTTCGACCAGCACGGCTACGACGGTACGACGCTCAACAGCGTCTGCGCGGAGGCCAACGTCACGCTCGGGGCCCTCACCTTCCACTTCCGCTGCAAGGCGATCTTGGCGTCGGAAGTGGTGGACGAGGGCATGGGCGAGCTGCGACGCGTCAGCACCGCCCGCGCCGACACCGCCGGACCCCTGCCCGAACTCTCCCTCCTGGTGCTCCGGGTGGCGACGGCCCTGCGGGACAGCGCCCTCACCCGGGCCGCCGTACGCCTGGTCCAGGAGGGGCAGGTCGCCTCCGGCTGGCTCGCCGTCTTCCGCGCGGACGTCCTGAGACTCCTCGAAAGGGCCTCCGCCACCGGTGCCCTGGCCGCCGGGGTACGGCTGACCACCGCCGTGCGCCTCATCATGTACGTGGTGGAGGGCGCCGCGACGGAGGCCCGGAGGGCCGCTGCCGAAGGGGTCTCGACGGACTGCGACTTCGCCGAGATCTGGCGCGTCGCACTCGGCGGTCTGGCCGCGGACCCGGGCTGAGGACACGGCCGTCGCCGGTCGTCCGGTCGCGTCACCCGGGGCGTACGAGCCACTCGAAGCGGCCGCCCCCCGTGGGACCGGGCGGAGTGCCGCGCACGACCGGCGTGCCCGTCACTCAGTCACAGAGCCCGTCGCCGTGGGGGAAAGAGGGGTCACGGACTTCGTCGCCGTCCGGGAGGGGGCGGCCACGGAGCCGGGAGTACGCGAAGGCGGCGGACACCAGCGTGGTGTGGTGGTGCCATCCCGGGTACGACCGGCCCTCGAAGTCCTGAAGCCCGAAGTCTCCGTTCAGTGTGTCGACCACGTTCGCGGCCAGCCTCGGCTGGCGCATCAGGGGCAGCAGCTCGGGCAGCCGCCGGTCGACCATGTTCGTCAGCCACGTCCGGGTCGAGCCGCACGGCCGACGCCGGACGAGCAACCGCAGCCGGACGTGTCCCGACGCCGGGCCGGGGAGGGACACCGGGAGGGAGAGGACGTGCTGCCGGTCCTCTCCGGTGACGGTCGGGCCCATGAGGACCTGCCGGACGGTGAGCGTCGGCCAGTTGGTGGACGGAATGGCCCCGGGCAGGACGCGCACGGTGTCGGGGACCTCCACCACGAAGGGCTGCTCGCTCCGCACCAACTGGGAGAGGAACGCTTCGCGGTCCGGTAACCACGACAGTTCGGCCGTGACGGGGGCATGTGCGCCAGGATGCCACAGGGGCGCTCGCCCGAGGAGTTCCGAGGCCTGTGACCACAGCGGCCCACTGATGTCCTCCGGTACCCGGGCCTTGGACCGCCGTGCCCTCGTCCACCCACGCGGGATGTACAGGTGCCAGTCGACGGGCAGCGGCCCGTGCTCGCCCGTGGCCAGGACGACCAGGCCGAGCTGACCGTTCGACAGCCGGCCCAGCAGGGGGTCGAACCTGCGGTGGACTCCGGCGGAGTGGTCGCCGCGCTTCGGGATGAAGGCGGGGGCCAGGGTCCAGGACGTCACGGCCGCGCCGGTCCGCGCGACCCGGCGGAGCAGCGCCTGACGTGTCGCCGTCCAGTCCCAGGGGCTGGCGTTCACGAACTGGTGCAGCGCCTGCGATGCCGTCGGGGAGGCGCTGACGGATTCCGCGAGCCGCCGCGGCGACTTCTTCCCTGGTGTCCGCAGCAGTGCCTCGACATAGAGGTGTGCCCATTTGCGCTGGTCGGCCCTGGGGAGACAGCCGAAGAGGGTGTCGGTGAAGCCCGCGAAGCCGGTGAGGGGTGGGAGTCGGGTGGTGTGTGGGGTTGGGGTGGGTGTGGGGTTGTGCAGCAGTGTCATCGGGCGTTCCCTCCCGTGTGATGTACCGCTGTCCCCGTGTGGTGTGCTGGTGGTTCGGTCTCCGGGGACGGGGGATTCCCCGGAGGCCCAGCAGAGCCAAGCATAAAGAGCGCTATTTATGTTCGGCTAGGAGGGGTGGGCCACGGGGCGACTTTGCCAAGTCCGTCCGTGTGTCCTCGGGTTGGGGGCGGTGGTGACGGTGTGGTGCCCGGCTTCTGTCGCGTACGGGAGGGGACCGGCGTTCCGTGGAGCCCGTGAGGTGAAGCCCCTGAGTGCGGCGCTGTGCGGCCGTGTGGCCGTGTGGCTGGCCCGGTCGGGCCGGTCGTGCCGGGCTTGGAGGCCGAGGGGGCGACCCTTCGGGCGGGGCGTGACGGGGTAGGGCTGCGTTCCGTTTCCTCTCGCCGCTGCCGCTGCCGCTGCCGCTGCCGCTGCCGCTGCCGCTGCCGCTGCCGCTGCCGCTGCCGATTGCGGGTGGGTGGGTGGAGCCGTCTTGTCTGCCGCGCCGGATGGGCGGAGATGTCCTGTGGGTGCCGCGGGGTGGGTGCCGTATGGCTCCTTCCGGTCGGGTCGGTGGCCGAAACCGATAGGCCTCACCCCATGGTGATTCGGGCCGGGCTGCTGGGGCTGGGGGTGCGTGAGGGGCTCACGGGAGGCGGTCGACGCCTTCGGTGCGCTCGGGGTTCTCCGTTCGTAGCCGCCGGTCCAAGGCCCTTGGTCGTCTGTCGTGATGGTGCGCGTACGCCCGGTCGGTCGTGGTCGACCGCTCGTGGCGCCGGGGTGGTTCGCGCCGACGAAGTTGGTCAAGTCGTGACACGCCTGTCGCCGCCCCAAGCATAAATAGCGCTCTTTATGCTTGGCTCTGCTGGGCCTCCGGGGAATCCCCCGTCCCCGGAGACCGAACCACCAGCACACCACACGGGGACAGCGGTACATCACACGGGAGGGAACGCCCGATGACACTGCTGCACAACCCCACACCCACCCCAGCCCCACACACCACCCGACTCCCACCCCTCACCAACACCCCCCTCACCTGGCCGCGCGGGGTGGAGCGGCACGCCGGGGCGAACCCGTGCAACGAGGCGCCGCCACACAACGAGGTGCCGGGCACGCCGGACGGCGGGCACTGACCGTCTCCTCGCCCTCGCCCCCGCGCCCCGCCCCGTAGTCGATGGCCGGAGCCCGCCCGTCTCCCGTGACGCGGTGGACGGGAAGTCGCCGTCCGTCCGAGCGACGGCCGGGCCGTACGCCGCCGTCCGAGGATCCCCGCGATCGCGGACCGGCCGCCCGGCATGCCTCCTGCCCAGCGCATCGCACGGTCGGGCCCCGCCCGAAGCGTCCGCCCGGCGGTGCCGGGCGTGACCTCCCGTCCCTCCTCCGCACCGTGTGGAGGAGGGACGTCATCGCGTCCCCACCCCGGCGTGATCACTTCCTCTGCGTCACCTGCACGGCACCCCCCACGAGCCGGAGACCACGTCGACCGGAGCCGTCGGCGCGTCTCCCGGCACCTGTGACCTCAACCTGCGGAAGACCGGACAGAAAGTAGACCTGCGGTGCCTTTAGATCGTGCGGACACCCCACCCCCCACCCGCCTGGCGGACCGGCTGAAGGCGACAGTTCAGGATCTTGGGAACACGAGGGGGGACGAGTGTCCCGGAGTCGACCTGGTGGCGCTCTCCTCCCTGGTGGCCGCCGACTCGCCTCGCCTGGGCGGGACGAGCCCGGATCACGTGGAGGTCCTCGCGCAGGGTGACATCCAGCCGATCCTGGTCCACCGGGACACCCGTCGCGTGGTCGACGGGATGCACCGGCTCCAGGCCGCGAGGCTCCAGGGAGAGGAGACGATCCCGGTCCGCTACCTGGACGGACCGGCCAGCGAGGTCTTCCTGCACTCCGTGGCGGCCAACGTCAGCCACGGTCTTCCGCTGACGCTGGCGGACAGGAGGGCGGCGACCAGGCGCATCCTCGCCTCCCATCCGGATCTGTCGGACCGGGCGATCGCCCGCATCACCCGGCTGTCCCCCAAGACCGTGGGCGCCGTCCGGCGGACTTCGACTGAGGAAGTTCCTCAGTCGAAGGTCCGGGTCGGCGAGGACGGCCGCACCCGTCCGCTCGACGCGGCGCAACGCCGGGAGGCCGCCCGCGCGTTCCTCGCCGAACATCCCGGCGCGACGCTCCACGAGACCGCCGCGAGCGCGGGAGTGTCGGTCAGCACCGCGTGCGAGGTCCGGCAGCGGATGCGGCGCGACGAGGAGGGCTCACCACCACGACCGGCTGCCGCGCGCGAGGTCCGGGACCGCGACACGGCGGGCGGCGGCGGGAATCCGGCGGGCGACGCGTGCGCGGAGCGCGGTCGCGCGCGGCGGGCCGAGACCCTGGCGAAGGACCCGTCCCTCAGGCTCACAGAGTCGGGGCGCGCACTGCTGCGCTGGCTGAACGAACGCGCGCCGGACCTCGAAGTGGGGCGGCGGCTGATGGCCGCGGTGCCGCCGCACTGCGCCGTGGCCGTCGCGGACCTGGCCAACTCCTACGCCCTCGAATGGCAGCGGTTCGCCACCGCTCTGGACCGGGCCGTGGACGACGTGACCGAGTAGCGGAGCGCCGCACGGGACCGGGACGCCGTAGACGGTGACGCCACGGCTTCCGACGGGCACGACCGCATGCCCGCGGTGTGCCCGCGCCCTGCTCGGGCCAGGCCGCTTTCCCGGCGCGACGGCCCGTCCGCACCCTTGCTCGCACCGGGGAACCACCTCCCGGTGCGAGGCCCGCCCATGCCCCGCCCAACTCCTCGGAACCGCTTTCCGATTCCCTCCGATCAACGGTTCGGAGGGAGTTCCGAGCCCTTTTCTTGACGGCATGGGCGGGCCCCTGAATTATGAAATGGCGCTCGGTGATGAGCCGAACTGGATCCGGCAGGAAAATCACCGAAGGGCGCTTGTGCAAGGCTCTTGTACCGGGCATGAGAATGCCGAACGGCAGGAGGAAATGCTTTCCGATCGTCAAGGGGATGACCAGGCGGCGTCATCGAGGCAGCCGAGCTGTTCGACCTGACGCCAGAAAGGACTGGAGTACAGGATGGACCGAGCGGGAGTTCGAGTGGAGAAGACCATGGCCGACGCCGGGACGAGCGCGGACGTGGCTGTGGTCGGAGCGGGCCCGGCCGGCCTGTACGCCGCCTACTGCGCGGGCTTCCGAGGGCTTTCCAGCGTGCTGGTCGACGTGCTGCCGGAGCCGGGCGGCCAGATCGCGGCCCTGTACCCGGAGAAGAAGATCTACGACATCGCGGGGCGCCCCGCCGTGCGGGGCCGGGAGCTGGTGGACGACCTCGTCGCCCAGGTGGCACCGTTCCAGCCCCGCTACCTGCTCGGCAGGACGGCGGTCTCCCTGACCCCTGACCAGGTCAGGGGCTGGATCATCGAGTTGGAGGACGGCACGAGGGTGCGGGCGGGGGCCGTCGTGGTCGCGGCGGGCCTGGGCCGCTCGGTCCCCCGCACCCTGCCCTGCCTCGGGCCCTATCAAGGGCGCGGCGTGGCGCACCACGTGCCACGGCTCGACGAGCACCGGGGCCGCGACGTGATGATCGTGGGCGGCGGCGACAGCGCGGTTGACTGGGCCCTCGCCCTCGCGCCGATCGCACGGTCCGTCACCGTCGTCCACCGGCGCTCGGCCTTCCGCGCCCATGAGCACGGCGTCAAGCAGATGTACGCGACCGGCATTCGGGTCCTGACCGATGCGCGGGTGACCGCCTGCCACGGTTCCGAAAGCCTCGAAGAAGTGAGCGTCCATACCGGTGCGGAGGAATTCGTACTTCCCGTACAGGCTCTTGTCGCGGCCCTGGGATTCATCACCAACGTGGGCCCGATCGCCGATTGGGGACTCCGGATGGAAAATCGCCAGATCATGGTGGACACGGCGATGCGGACGAATCTGCCGGGAGTTTACGCGGTCGGCGACATCTGTTCCTATGAGGGCCGCGTCCCGCTCATCTCGGTGGGCTTCGGAGAAGCGGCGACCGCGGCCAACCACGCGGCGGTCGAACTCCGCCCCGGCTCCCGTCTCGCGCCGGAGCACTCCACCGACACGGACGGCGCACTGACGTCATGACCATGAAAAAGCTGACGATCCTTCCCTCGGGCACCGAGATCCTGCTGCCCCCGGGCTCCCTCCTCACCGAAGTCGAGTACGAGACCTCCCAGCGGCTCATCCCGTTCGGATGCCGCTCGGGATCGTGCGGCGCGTGCGTCATCGAGGTGCTGGAGGGCTTCGGCAACCTCGGTGAACCCGACCACGACGAACTCGACTTCCTGGAAGACCTCGGCCGGACCGGCGGCTCCCACCGACTCGCCTGCCAGTGCCGACTGCGGGGCGACGCGACCGTTCGCGTCACCGACGCCCCCTGAGAACCGCTCGCACCGAACGTCCGAGCGTCCCAACAGAAAGGTTGACCATGCCGAACCGCGTGACCAACGCCGGTTACGGGGACCGCACCCGGTTCCTCAGCTCGACCGCCTCGGCGCAGCTCCGCGCCGAGATCGACGAGCAGCTCGACCAGCAGGTCCTCGAGTGGTACGCCAACGTTCCCGAGGCCGCACACCTCGAGGGCAGGAACGTCGACTCCGAGTACTACAAGCGGAACCTGATCGAGACCGCCTGGCGCATCCGGCTGCTGCGCGTCTCCGAGGCCAAGGCGCTGGTGGAGATAGCCAAGCGCAGCCCCGAGGCGGCGCAGGTCTGGGCCAACTACGAGCAGGAGGAGATGCTCCACGACGAACTCTTCATCACCGACCTGGAGAAGGTCGGTGTCACGCGCGAGCAGTTCCTGGCCACCGAGCCCTACCTGTCGACCAAGCTCCTCACCGGCTACTTCTCCTACCTCCTGGACCACGAGGGCCCCCTCGGCGTCGTCGCGTACTCCTACCTCGTCGAGTACGTGAACGTGAAGCTGGAGCCCAGGAAGCTGGAGGCGCTGAAGCAGTCGGTCGGCGAGGGCAACATCGGCGGCCAGATCAACCACTCGCACACCGACATCAACGACGACCACCCCGGCGAGGTCTGGGCCGCCGTCCGGCACCTGCTGCGCAGCGACGAGGACATCGCCTCGTTCAAGCGGTACCTCCGCGAGCACCAGACGATCCTGGCGCAGTACTTCGAGGAGCTGTACCTGGACACCGTCGCCAAGGCCGAACAGCAGCCGGCCTGATCCCTGTTCCAGCGGGGGGGGGGGGGGGGCGCGCCCCGCCCCCCCCCCCCCCCGGGGCGGGCCGCGTGTGGTCACGAAAACCCAGCCCGGTGGGGCGGCGCCGCCCCCCCCCGGGGGCCGGGCAGGGG
>NZ_JBIWNI010000008.1:0-73403 GCF_044767145.1 Streptomyces sp. NPDC101490 | reverse complement strand
CCCGCCCCGCCCCCCCGCCCCGCCCCCCCCCCGCCGGGGGGGCGGGGGGGGGGGGGCCCCCCCCCCCCCCCCCCCCCCCCCCCCCCCCGCCGGTGAGGAGGCCGGATTGAGTACCGGAAATGCCAGAGGGGTGCTGCTGCTCAGCCACGTCGGGTTCTCGTTCATGGAGGACCTCGTCGGCACGGTCGCGGCACGGGGACTGGAGTGCTACGTGCTCAGCTCCCTGCCGGAGCCGCAGCACCAGGGGTCCCGGCCGGCGGCGCTGGCCGACCTCGCCACCGACGTCCATGTGACGGCCGGGCACGTCCTGACCCCGCGCGACGTCGAGGAGCACCTCGACCGGCTGCGGGCCACGGGCGCCGACGTGCGGTGCTGCCTCACCGTGTGGGAGGGCTACCGGCATCTGATGGCGCTGGCCAACGCCCGCCTGGGAGTACCGGACCTGGACGAGAAGCAGGTCCTGGAACTGCGCGACAAGCTGACCCTGCGCAACCGCCTCGCCGACGCCGGCCTCAGCCGGGGCCGGGCGTCCGCGCTCACCCCCGAGACGCTCGCCGAACGCCGGAGCGACGGCGGCCGCCACTTCGTGAAGCCGGTCAGCGGCATCGCCTCCTTCGGAACGTTCCCCCTCACCGCCGACACGACCTGGGCCGACCTGGAGCGCATCGCCGCCGAAGCCCGGTCCGACACGGTCTACTCCAGTGTCTTCACCACCCGGCCGGGTCCCGGCACAACGGGCCAGGACCCGCTGTCCGACCCGGCCGCGATCCCGGACACGTACAGGAACCCGGAGACGTACACGGACCAAGGCGTCACCCCCGGGGTGGAGTTCCTCGTCGAGGACTACGTACAGGGGCGCGAGTTCAGCTTCGAGGTGGTCGTCGTCGACGGCGAGCCGCACGTGGTGGCCGTGCACGAGAAGTGCGAGGTGACCGAGACGGCGGACACCGTCCTCGAAGACGCCTGCGTCAGCCCGCCCACGAGCCTGTCGAGGGACGAGACCGCCGCCGGGATGCGCTGGGTGGGAGACGTACTGGACGTCCTCGACCTCGCATGGGGCTGTTTCCACGTCGAGGCGCGGCACTCCGCGTCCGGCTGGGACCTCATCGAGGTCAACCCACGGGTCGGCGGCAGCCTCATCTCGCCCAGCGTGGCGGCACTGACCGGCGGCCCCGGCCTGCTCGACCTCTGGCTGGACTCGCTGCTCACCGCCCGTCGGCCGGCCGGATTCCGTACGGAACTGAAGCGCCTGTCGTACACGGCGGACGGCGCCCCGCAGGGACGGCACGCGACGTTCTTCCGTGTCTTCTTCGCCGACCCTGGCACCATCCGCGAGGTGGGCCTGAACGACGACCTCCCGCTCCCGCCGGTCCTCTCGCACATCCTGCTCAAGCCCGGCGACGTCGTGCCGAGGTCCGCGCGCGAGGTGTTCCTCGGCCAGGTGCTCTGGAGCATGGAACGAGCCGACCGCGAGGAGATCCTCCCCGGACTCGTGCCCGCCTCCGAGCGCGCCATCGAGATCGTGTACGAGAAGGAGCACGGATGACCAGGCCGATCCTCCTCATCGTCGACTACAACCTGAGCCGGATCGACGAGGTCCGCCATCTGCGGGACCACGCGCGTGACCACCACGGCGCCACCGTCGTCCTCGTCCGCGCCGACCCCACCGAGGCGGACCGCTCCCTCGCCGACGAGGTGCTCGACCTCGATCCACTGCGCGACGACTTCGCCGAGATGGGCGAGAAACTGCTCGGCGACCGGCGCGAGCGGATCAGGGCGGGCATCGTCTTCTCCGACAACGCCGTGCACAGCGGCGCCGAACTGCTGGAGCGACTGGGAGTCCCGGTCGACTCGCCACGACTGGCCGACGGGGCGTTCTCCAAGTACCGCTACCGGCTCACCGAGGCACGCGTCGCCGACCTCCTCGAAACCCAGCGGATCATGGTTCCCGCGTTCGCCGAGATCGCCTCGCTGGACCAGCTCAGGTCCTTCGCCCGCGAGCACCCCGGCGGTTTCGTCGTCAAGCCCGCGGCGGAGGGCAACAACCGGGGTGTCGTCGTGGTCCGCGCGGGCGACGACCTGACGGCGGTGTTCGCCGAGGTCCTGCCCTATCTGGAGGGCGGGGTGATCTGCGAGGAGCTCATCCCGTACCGGCGCGAGTACTCCTTCGACGGCCTCGGCCCGCTGGAGTTCCTCACCGAGAAGATCAGCGCGACCGGCCGGTACCCCGTCGAGGTCGCCCAGGTCCTGCCCGCCCGCCTCGACGAGCACGAGCGGGCGACGCTGGAACGGGCGGGACGGCAGGCCAACCTCCTGGTCGGCCAGTGCGACGGACCGTTCCACAACGAGATCAAGCTCAGCGACGACGGGCTGCGCGCCGCCGTCGTGGAACCCAACCGCAGGCCGGGCGGCATGAAGATCTGGTCGCTGGCCCGCTGGGTCTACGGCATCGACCTGCACCACCGCTGGATCGACACGGCCTTCGGCACCGCCGCCGGAGTGGAGCGGCTCGCCCCGGGCTGCTCGGCGGCGACGGTGCTCCTCGGCGTCGGCACCGACCGCGCGTTCTCCCCGGACGACGTCCTGCCCGACGCGGCCCCCTTCCCGGACGCCGTCCGGGCCACCGCCGAACGCTTCGGTCTGGCCGACGGCGAACTGACCGTCACGGAGTTCTCCTGGCTGTCGGCCGAGCGCCGCGATCTGCACGCCGTCGCCCGCGACAACGCGGACTTCGCCGCGCAGGGCTGCGTCGTCCTGCGCGGCGACCGCACCGACATCCGCACCGTCGTGCACGCGCTGCGCGAGGCCTGGCTGGACGCCCTGGACCGCGCCGTCGCCGTCCCCACTCCCGTCAGGAAGGCCCGATGAAGATCCTCATCCTGCACCGCGTGCCCTACTTCAAGATCGAATACCACCGGGGGATCTCTCACGACCTGCACGAGGTCACCTACTTCGGCACCGTCCAGGCACTGGCCACCCTGCCCCCCGACCTGCGCTGCGAACGGGTGAGCAGGCCGGGCGCCCGCCCCGCCTTCGACGAGGCCAGGGACTGGCTGGCCCACCGGCCCCGCGACTTCGACCGGGTCATCTCGGTGTCGGAGTACGAACTCCTCGACGCCGCCCTGCTCCGCGAGCACCTCGGCGTCCCCGGCGCGCCCGCCGACCAGGTCGCGCTCGCCCGGGACAAGGTCCTCATGAAGCGGGCGGTCGAGGAGGCCGGACTGCGGGTGCCCCGCTTCCTGGCACTCCCGGCGTTCCTCGCGCTGGACGGCGAAGCCCCCTGGCACGGCAGGACCGTCCTCAAACCGCATCGCGGTGCGTCCAGCGAGGACGTGCTCGTCTTCGACACCCCGGGCCGGGCCGCCGAGGCGATCGGCGAAGGCCGCACCGGCATCACCCGGCTCGACGCGGGCCGCGACCTGGCGGACTTCGAGGTCGAGGAGTTCGTCTCCGGGCCGATCAGGCACTTCGACGGCCTGGTGCAGGGCGGCGAGGTCCTGCTCCTCAGCGCGAGCGAGTACGTGGGGACCTGCCTGGAGTACGCCGAGGGACGGCCGCTCGGATCGTTCCAGACCGGATTCTCGGAGGAGACGCGCACCTGGGTGTCACGCGCCCTGGCCGCGGTGCGGATCGAGGACGGCAGCTTCCACCTGGAGGCGATCGTCCAGGACGGCGAGCTGGTCTTCCTGGAGGTCGGCAACCGGGTGGGCGGCGCCGACGTGGTGGCGACCGTCGAGCTGGCCACCGGTGTCCACCTGCCCTCGTACGAACTGCGCGCCCTGCTCGGCGAGCCCGTCGCCGGGACGCTCCCCGAGCCGCCCGCCGCACCGCGCCGCTACGGCTGGTTCGTCTGCCCCGGCCACCACCTGGCCGGACGGGAGTTCCGGGGCCTCGACGGGGTCACCGGCTTCCGGGACACCCCGTCGGTGGTCGCCTGGCACGAGCTCCCGTCCGGCGCCCCGCTGCCCGGCCACATCACCTACCAGGCGGGAGAGACCGTCCTCGCGGGCATCGTCGCGGCCGACACCCCCGAGGACAGCCGCGACTGGATCGTCGGCCTGTTCGACTCCCTCTCGGTCCGCACCCGTCCGGCCGCCCCGACGACATCGGAACAGGTCCTGGTATGAAGAACCGTCCCCTTCCTCCCACGGCGGCCCCGTCCGCGGACCGGCCCCGGTCATGACGGCGCTGAACGACCTCGCCGACCGGTACGTGGACGAGTCGGCCGTACTGGATCCGTGCCTGGCCTCCGCGATGGGAGTCGCCGGGCAGGAGCGGCGGCTGACCGACTTCGGTCCACGGGCGGCGTGGGAGCGGGCCGAGCTGGCCCGCCGCACGCTGAAGGTCGTCGCCGACACACCGGTGTCGGGAGACGCGGAGCGCGTCGCGGCGGCGGTGCTCGGCGAACGGCTGGCCACCGAGGTGGCGCTGGCCGACGCCGACGCGTACGGCACGCTCCTCGACACCCTCGACGGGCCGGTCCAGCGCGTCCGGCAGGCCGTGGGGCTGCTCGACCAGGGCCGCGACACCGTCTGGGACGCGCTGCTGGCACGGCTGCGAGCGGTCCCGGGCGCACTGACGAGCCTGTACGAGGGCCTGGAGGCCGCCCGGCGCGGGGGCAGGGTCGCCCCGTACCGTCAGGTCGTCCGCAACGCCCGGGACTGCCTGGACATGCGGCCCTATCTGGCGGGCCTGCCCGCCGGCCACGGCGACGGCGTCCTGAGGGGCGCCCTGGACCGGGCCGCGGCCACCGCCAACGAGGCGCTGACGCGGTTCGCGGGATATCTGACGGAGGAACTCGCGCCGGACGCGCCCGAGACGGACGCGCTGGGCGAGGACCGCTACCGGCTGGGAGTGCGGGAGTTCCTCGGCAGCCGCCTGGACCTGCGGGACACCTACGCCTGGGGCTGGGACGAACTCGGCCGGATACAGCGGGAGATGACCGCGACCGCCGCGCGGATCGCGCCGGGCGAGCCGGTCCCCGCGGTCCTCGCGGCGCTCGACAGGGACCCGCGCCACCAGATCAGAGGTGCGGCGGCGTTCCGCGACTGGCTCCAGGCCCTCGCCGACGGCGCCATCGCCGACCTCGACGGGACCCACTTCACGATCCCCGGACCCCTGCGGCGGATCGACTGCCGGATCGCCCTCAGCGACGGGCCAGCCGTCTATCTGGCACCCAGCGAGGACCTGTCACGCCCCGGGACGATCTGGTGGACGCGCACCGACCCGGACGGGCCGGTCCCGACCTGGACGGTGCCGGGCACGATGTTCCACGAGGGGGTCCCGGGCCACCATCTGCAACTGGGCACGACGACCCTCAACACCACCACCCTCAACCGCTTCCAGCGCCTGTCGTGCGAACTGCACCCGGGGCACTGCGAGGGATGGGGCCTGTACGCCGAACGGCTGATGGAGGAGCTGGGCCACTTCACCGACCCGGCCCACCGGCTGGGCCTCCTCGCCACCGGCCAACTGCTGCGCGCGGCACGGGTCGTCCTGGACATCGGGCTGCACCTGCGGCTCCGCATCCCCGCCGGAACCGGATTCCACGAAGGGGAGCGGTGGATGCCGAGCCTCGCCCGCGCGTTCCTCACCGAACACTGCGGGCTCGGCCCGCCGGGTTTCGTCGCGTTCGAGATCGACCGGTACCTGGGACGCCCCGGCCAGGCCCTCGCCTACAAGCTGGGGGAGAAGGTGTGGCTGGAGTCGCGGGAGGCGGCCCGCCGCCGCGACGGCGCCGACTTCGACCTCAAGCGGTTCCACGAGCACGCCCTGAACCTGGGGCCGATGGGCCTGGACCTGCTGCGCGCCGAGCTGACGCGTACGGACCGTGCGGGGTGACCGGGCGGCCGGTGGACCGGACGGACACGGGCGGAACGCACCACGAGCCGGGGAGGCGGGCGAACCGATGATCGCGGCAGTGGGACACGCCGACCTGACGGCGGACACCTGGGAGCTGGTACGGGCCGAGCTGCGGCAGTCCCTGGAGGGGCTGCCGCAGGACACGACCGGCATCGTACGCGCGGGCGCCGGACTGCCCCTGCTCTTCGGACGGGCGATACGGGAGGCGGGACGGCGTCTGGTGGTGCTCCTCCCGGAGCGTTCCGGGGTCTTCGCGGGGGTTCCGCCCCGCGACCGGGCGGCTCACCGGGAGCTGCTGGCCCTGGCCGAGGGGATCCGGATGCTGCCCTTCGACCCGCTGGACCGGGACGCCTGTGTGAGCGCGGACGAACAGCTCGTCAGCGGCTGCGGCAGGCTGCTGGCCGTCTGGGACGGCTCGCCGTCCAGCGGCAGGGACGCCACCGCCCACATGGTGGCGTACGCCCGCGCCCGGGGCATCCCGGTGGAGGTCGTCTGGCCCACGGGCGCGGCCCGCGAGCCCGCCGGTCCCGCCCTGTCGCTCAGCGCGCGGGCCCCCGGTCGCTGACGGTCATCTGGACGGCCGTTCCGGCGACCGCCTCGGCGAACGACCCCGGCGCACACCTCATCGGTCGCCGCCGGTCTTGCGCACATGGGTGGTGTCGGCGGCGAGAGGGGCGCCGTCGGCGCCGGTCGGTGCGATGTCCGGCACCCGGACGCCCCGCTCGTCGACCAGGGTGGAGTGGGGTTCGCCGGGCTCGAAGGCGTGGTGCTCGCCCCACTGGCGCAGGGCGAGGAGCACGGGGAAGAGGTCGCGCCCGCTGTCGGTGAGCACGTACTCCAGGCGGCGGCCCGTGGCGGCGGTCCGCTGGGCGAGGAGCCCGTGGGCGCCGAGCTTGCGGAGACGGTCGCTGAGGATGTTGCGCGCGATGCCGGTGCGCCGCTGGAACTCGGTGAAGGAGCGTGCCCCGTCCATCGCGTCCCGGATGACCAGGAGGCTCCACCGGTCACCGACGAGATCGAGGGTGCGGGCGACGGGGCAGTCGGGATCGGTCCAGGCGGGGCTCGGGGCACCCGTGGAGGAGCGCGGCATGACACCTCCTGTGATGAGTTGCGAATTGAGACCATCATGCCCTACGGTCGAATTAGTTTCACTTTGCTACTCATTTGTGATGGGAGTGCGATGGACGTCTGGCGACGGTTACTGCTGGCGATCGTGTGTGGTGTGGCGGTGGCGAGCGTCTACGCCGCACAGCCGGTGCTGGCGCCGATGGGCGAGAGCCTCGGCCTGTCGGCGGGACACCTGGGATGGATCGTCTCGATCGGGCAGTTCGGCTATCTGGCGGGCCTGGTGCTGCTGGTGCCGCTCGGCGACGTGGTCGCCAACCGGCGACGGCTCATCGCGGTGCACCTGGTGATCACCGCGGCGGGCCTGGTGCTCACGGCCGCCGCGTCGGCCGCCTGGATGGCCTTCGCGGGCCTCGCGCTGGCCGGGATGTTCGCGGTCGTGGTGCAGACCACGGTCGCCTACGCCGCTTCGGTCTCACCGCCCGCCGAGCGCGGCCGCAACATCGGGGTCGTGACCTCGGGCGTGGTGGTCGGCATCCTGGGCGCGCGGGTCGTCACCGGGCTGCTCGCCGAGCAGTGGGGCTGGCGCAGCATCTACCTCGTGCTCGGAGTGCTGGCGCTCGGGCTCGCGGCCGTCGTCCTGCGCGTCCTGCCGGCCGACGAGCGTTCCCGCCGGCCCGCGGGATACCGGCAGGCCGTCGTCGCGTTCGGCGGACTGTTCGGGGACCGGCTCTTCCTGACCCGCGGCCTCATCGCGTTCTTCCTCTTCGCGTCGTTCGGCACCCTGTGGAGCGGCCTCTCCCTGCCGCTGACGGACGGGCCGTGGCATCTGAGCGAGAGTCAGATCGGACTGTTCGGCGTCGCCGGGCTCGCCGGGGCGCTGGGCGCGGCCCGCGCCGGACGGTGGGCGGACGCGGGCCGGGCGGTGCCGATCGCGGGCTTCGGGCTCGCCCTGCTCATCGTCTCCTGGGCCGCGATCGCGCAACTGCCCTGGTCGCTGTGGCTGCTCATCGTCGGCATCGTGGTGCTGGACTTCGCCGTCCAGGTGGTGCACGTGAGCAACCAGCACCTGCTCACCAGCGTCCACGTGGAGCGGACCAGTAGCGTCATCGGCGGCTACATGGTGTTCTACTCGCTCGGCTCCGCGCTCGGCGCCGCCGCCACCACCTCCGTCTTCACCTCCTACGGATGGGGCGCCTCAAGTCTGCTCGGGGCCGGATTCGCGGCCTGCGCGCTGATCGTCTGGGCGGTCGACGGCGGCCGGGCCTCCAGGTCCCCGGGCTCCCGCTCCGAGACGGCCGGCGCGCACGGCGGCCGGGAGGAGCGGCGGAAGGCGGAAACCGTCTAGGGCGGGGTATCGAAAGTGCCGCCTGCCTTGCGGCGCCTGGCCCGCCCTCCGGGCAGACGGCGCTCCTTACGAAACACGGCCCTGGACCGACCGCCCGGCGCACGGTCCGAGAGTTCCCCGCGAACTCTCGGACCCCGGCCGACCCGCGCGTTCCGGAACCCGAAAGGGCTTTTTCGGGGCGCCCGGGAAACAGGTGAGAATGATTCGGCGGATTGAATTCCTGGTCTCGAATGAATGCGTTGACGCCCGACCGGGTGCAATCTAATCTCGCTGAGGGGCCGCGAGGATCCCGGTGAAATAAATCGAAAAGAAACGAGAAATAGCAAAACAAACGAGAAGTAGCAGCAGGATTTTCTCCCGGCTCCACCCGATGGAACAAAGGCAAACCCAGACCGCGCATCCGAGGAGCAACTGTGTCTCTTTCGTACCCCGCAGGCCCGGCCGACTCCGGCGTCGAGGACTCCTCGAACGCCGCGCTGCAGAACACGCCCCAGCCGTTCGACCCGCAGGACTGGAAGTCCGTCCGCGCACAGTTCCTCCTCTCGCCCGATCTCGCCCATCTCTCGAATTTCTATCTGGCCTCGAACCCGACCCCCGTCCGTGACGCCATCACGAACTACCGGCGGGCGTTCGACGAGAATCCGCACAGCTTCCTCGACGACAACATGTTCGGCCGTGACGAGGACAAACTGTGGCGTGCGGTGTGCGCCGAGGCCGCCGAATACGTCGGCGGACAGCCCCACGAGATCGCCCTCACCAGCAGCACCACCATGGGTCTCGCCCTGACCTACAACGGACTGCGGCTGAAGCCGGGCCAGGAGGTGCTCACCACCACCCACGAGTTCTATCCGCACCACGAGTCGATCCGCCTCGCCACGGAGAAGTGGGGCGCGTCCATGCGCGCCATCTCGCTCTACGAGTCCTCGCGGGACTTCTCCACCGACGAGGCCATCGCCCGCATCCGCGCCGCCGTGCGCCCCCACACCCGGGTGTTCGGCGTCGCCTGGGTCCACTCCAACACCGGTGTGCGGCTGTCGATGTCCAGGGTCGCGGACGTCATCGCGGACCTCAACCGGGACCGCGACGAGGAGGACCGCATCCTGCTGGTCGTCGACGGCGTGCACGGCTTCGGCGTCGCGGACGAGGACGTCGCGGGCATGGGCGTCGACTTCTTCTCCGCGGGCACCCACAAGTGGATCCTCGGACCGCGCGGCACGGGCATCATGTGGGCGAAGGCGGAGAACTGGGCGCTCCTCCAGCCGACGATCCCCAGCCTGATGAGCACGGAGACGTCAGCCGCCTGGCGGCAGGACCGCCGACCGTCCGGCCCCACCGAGGCCGCGTGGCTCAGCCCCGGCGGATTCTTCTCGTACGAGCACCAGTGGGCCGCCGCCGAGGCGTTCCGGTTCGTCCGGCAGATCGGCCGCAAGCGGATCCAGGACCGGATCGCGGAGCTGAACAGCCAGATCAAGGAAGGTCTGGAGGCGATGGGCCACGTCACGCTGCACACGCCCCTCGACCCCGAGGTGTCCGCGGGCATCGTCACCTTCGACGTGGAGGGCTACGACCCGCGGGACGTGGCCAGGATCCTCCGCGACAACCGGGTCATCGCCAACAGCACGCCGTACGGAGTTCCCCATGTGCGGCTGTCGGCGGGCATCGTCAACTCCCCGGAGGACATCGAGCTGGCCCTGAGGGTCATCCGGTCGCTGAAGGGCTCCGGGGCCGGGGCCTGAGAGCGCTGCCGGGAACCGGCTGAGAGGTCCCCCACCCCGTCGAGCCGTGCCCGGCACCTCGCAAGAGGCCGCCGAGCACGGCCCACCCACGCCCACCGGAGCCTTCCGCCACGGAAGCCGTTCGCGGCGACTCGGCGGCGGCTGGTGGGACTGACTGACAGTGTCCGGACCGGCGGGAGGTCACGGTCGGATCTGACCGCAATCGCTCGAACCGGGCCTCGTGAGCGGGCGGATCGAGGGGCCTCGGGTTCTTGCGGCGGGGGAGAGGAACCGGAACCGCCTCGGTGGCCGGGGCGGACGACCACCGAGGCGACGGACCGGCGCGGAGGGGACGCCGGCCCCGTTCAGATCCGCCGGGACGTCATTCGGCGCAGGAACACGGCGGGCACAGCGTGACGCGGACGTCGTCGACGACGGGGCCCATGGCACCGGGCACCGTGCTGGCGAACCCGAGGGTCGTCGTCGCCGCGTTGGCCACGAACGTCAACTGCCGCCGCACGTAACCCATGGCGGCGGGCGTCCTGCCGGTGGAGTCGAAGGAGAAGTCCTGGAAGTTCTGCCCGTCGACCAGGACCTTCCCGGTCTTCACCGCGGGCCCGCCCGCCGTGTTGGAGGCCAGCGCGTACGTCACCGTGTACGTCCGCCCCGCGACCGTGGAGAAGGTCTGTGACACGGCGCCCGCCTGGGTGCCGTTCAAGTCCACGGACTGGTCGCCCTCGGCCGCCTGCCAGAACCCGGCGCCGATCAGGTCCACCGACCCGGAGACGACCTTCCACGGCCCGATCGACTGCCCCGCGACGACATTGGTGAACGCGTTCGCCGGAGCCGTCGGGTACTCGAAACTGCCGTCGTCGAAGCGGCTCACCGCCGCCGCCGACGGGGTGGCCATGACCACGACCGAACCGGCCGCGAGGAGCGCCGTGGTGACCGCGGCGACGAACGAGGAACGAGAGACTGCCATGACTGCCTCCTGGAGAGGGTGAGTTCTCGTACGACACGGCCAGCGTCGCGGCAGACACGGAGCGAGGGGGAGGGCTGGTGCTCAGGCGTGCGGAGGTGCGGGGCGGGGCGCGGGACCATGAACGCGCCGGGCGCGCTGCCGCGAGCGGGTGTGACGCACGGCACCGAGGACACCGACAAGCGCGGCGACCCCGATGCCGACGACTCCAGCCAGGACATCCGCACGGTCGGCCCGGGGCGGGGCCGCCACCGGGGACCGGTTCCGGTTCCGGTTCCGTACGGTGCGGCGCCCGCCCGACACGTGCTCAGCAGTCGAACACCGACCAGCAGATGTCGTTCCGAAGCCGCTGGTCGTCGAGGACCAGCTCGCGGATCTCCTCCGGGAGCCGGTCCCGCTGCCACCGGCACTCGGCGCGCCCCGCGGCCTCGCTCCCGTCGGCCGGAGCGGCAGCGCGTACGGCCTTGATGGCGTAGGCGGCGGCGCCCAGTTCGTGCGCCGCGACATGCGCGACGACCCCGGCCTGACCCGCGGCGTAGGCCGCGTGCCGGGCCGCGCCCCGCAGATCACGGGCCGCGCCCATGGCGTGGCCGCCCGCCACACGGGCCTGCATCATCCCGACCTCGCCACGTACCCAGGCGCGGGCGTGCTCGATCGCCTGCCGCGGGCGCGGATCCTCCGGCCGGACCGTCTCGAAATGTTCGAGCACATGCTCCGCGCAAGCCGCCGCCCAGAGCGCGAGGAGGTGATGATGCGGATCGGTGAGGATCCCGCCACGGCGGATCGTCACGAACCGGGGGTCCCTGACCTTCGGGAGGATCACGGTCGGTCTTCCTTTCCGCCGCATCGGCGTGTCGTACGGTCGGCGGCCCGCCCGGTTCGGTGGCGGCCACCGCCGGATCCGCGCGCGTCGGCGATCCGGGACGGTCGGGACTCTACGCCGGGCTCCCCAGCGCTTCCTTGTGGGCCACATCGAGCGCCAGCTCCGCCGTCGTGGCGAGGTCCGGCACGACACCGACCCCCTCCCAGTTGGTCCCGGTGACGGTGCTGATCGTCCGGGCGGTCGGCACGGTGACGGTGATGTGCTCCGTCACCGGGTGCCGGGCGGTCGGGTGGGCGCCGCCACGGGTCGTCTCACCGACGAGTACGGCCCGCCCGTGCGCCTGGAGCGTGTACGCCACGTCCTCGCCGCCCGAGAAGGTGAGGGCACTGGTCAGTACGTACACAGGGCGGTCGAGATAGCGCGGCGCGGGCAGGTGCGAGGCGGTCCAGTACTGGCGGGTGGCGCCGGTGGAGCGCTCGTAGATGTCGTTCAGATGCACCTGGTCGTCGGGGAAGAAGTAGCTGCACCACATGGCGGCGCCCTCGGGCGAGCCGCCCCGGCACCCCCGGAGATCGAGGATCAGGGCACGGGTGTGGGCGACCAGTTCCATGGCCGCACCGATCGCCCGGGCGCCCTCGCCCGCGTCGGCGATCCGCCGGATGTCGAGAAGGCCGACGTTCCCCTCAAGGTGCTCGAAGCGGCGGACGCCCTGGTTCTCGGCCCTCAGGGTGGCGAGGAAGGCCGCCCGGCCCTCGTCCTCGTCCGCCGGATCCGTGGACTGCGGCTCATCCAGCCAGAGCAGCCGCAGGTGCTTGTCCGGGCAGACCTCCTGGAGGTGGCCGGTCACGGCCTCGCAGAGCGCGGGCCCGCTCAGCGCGTCGTACGCCCCGGTGGCGAGGCGCCCGCGGATCGCGCCGTCGATCTCCGCCGCGCGCTGGGGGAAGACGTATCCGGCCGTGATCCGGTCCAGGGCGCGGCTGATGGTCTCTGCATTGGTGGGCATGGTCGGTGAGCGTAGGCTCCCGGCGGCGGTGGCGCTCGGATTAATGCTCTGAACCCTCGCACCGCCCGGTCCATGGACCGCCCGCCCCCGGACGAGGCGCTGTCCGGCCCGACGGGTTCGTGGCCGACGGCCGCGTGGGGCCGGGGGTGAGCACGACGCACGACCGGTCACCCGGCCCCCGACGGGCCTGCGCCCGCCCCGGCGGCGTCCCGCGTGGATCAGACACGTCAGCGGGCACCGCTACGGGAGACGTGCCCCCGGCCGGACGGCGCGGGAGCCGACCGGCCGGACCGCCCGGGTCCTACCAGGGGCTGCTGCTGCTCGTCGAGGTCGCGCCCCCGGAGGTCGTGGGCGGGGTGCCGAAGACGGAACCGCCGGAGACGGAACCGCCCGAGGACCGGGTGGGGACGGAGGCCGGACCGGTCGCCGCACGACGGGCCGGGGTGTCGGCGGACGACTGCGTGACCGTCCGCGCCGGAGCCTCCCGGACCGTCTCACGCGGACGCTCGGCCTCCCCGCCGTTCCGCTCCAGACGCAGCACCAGATTGCGCTCGTGCCGATTGCCCCCCGGCCAGTCCACGTCCTTGCTGGTGATCGTCTGCGTACGGACGCCCCCCACGGTCTCCCAACGGCTCCTGACCGCCCGGATGTTGGGCCGCCACCGGCCCTCGTGCAGGTGCTCCACCTCCAGGTGCCAGCTCGGCGCGTCCACCTCCCGGACCGTCCCCACCTCGCCGGGGATCTCGATCCGCGCCCCGCGCGCGCCGGACACGGTGACCACCGCGCGCTGCGGCCAGTCCGCGTCGAGACCGGTGACGGTGATCCGGCAGGGGCCCTCGTACCAGGCCATGAGTGCTCTCCAGTGCTGTCGGGGACGGTGAGGGGGAGGGGCGGCGTCAGCCGCGGGGGAAGTTCCCGGCGACGAGTGCCGCCAGTTCGTAGTACGCGGCCCGGGTCCGGCCCCGCATCGACGCCGGGTCGACCTCGTCGCCCCGGGCCAGCCGGGGGTCGTACGGGACGGTCACCACGGCCCTGCAGCGCTGCTGGAAGTGGGCCACGGCCTCGTCCATCCGGACCGGCCGCCCCGAGGGCGACCGTCCGGCGGAGACGACCGTCACCGCCTGGCGCGCCTTCTCCTCGTGGCCGAGGGCGGTCAGCCGGTCGAAGACCAGACCGGCGCCGCTCATCCCGTCCGCGCCCGGAGTGGCCGCCACGACCAGCTGGTCCGACAGTTCCAGGACCGTGCGCAGGAACGCGGGCGGCATTCCGGTCCCGGAGTCGGTGACGACGATCGGGTACTGGCCGCTGAGCAGATCGACGACCTGCCGGTAGTCCCGCTCGTCGAACGTCCGGAGGTCCGCCGGGTCCGGGTCGTGCGCCACGACCTCCAGGCCGCTGGGCGTCTGCGAGGTGAACGCCCGGATGTCCATGTACGTGCGCAGCCGGGGGAGCGCTGCCACCAGATCGCGCACGGTGGCGTCGGACTGCCGCCGCACCCGGCGGCCCAGGGCGCCCGAGTCGGGGCTCGCGTCCACGGCGACGACCCGGTCGGCCCGTTCCCGCGCCAGCACCGCGCCGAGCGCCAGGGTGGTGGTCGTCTTCCCGGCCCCGCCGCTCAGCCCGATCACCGCGATCCGGTGACTGCGCAGCAGGGGGACCCGGAGGGCGTCGGGGACACCGCCCGGCCCCCCGCGCCGCCCGATCCCGAAGAGCGGCCGAGGAGCGCGCCGGGCCGGCCGCGCCTCCGCCACGGGCTCCGCCGGGCGGGCCTGGACCGACACCAGCGGGACCGCGGCCCGCACCGCGAGCCCGGCCCCCGTCCCGCTCCCCGCCCCGGGTTCCGGCCCAGGCTCCGTGGCACCCGCCGATACGGGTTCCACCGGAACGGCACCCACGGATACGGGCTCCGTCGATGTCGATGTCGATGTCGATGTCGCTGCTGGGACTGGGACTGGGACCGGTGCTGAGGCCGGAGCCGATGTCGGGGCCGGTCCGGAGGCCGAGGGCTCCACGGGTACGGGCTCCACGGGCCCGGGCTCCGCCGGTTCGGCTTCGGCCGCCGGTTCGGGCGGCACTCCGCCCGGAGCCTCCGGCGGGGCTTCGCCGCGCCCCGTGCGCCAGTGCTCGGGGCTGTAGTCGGGCGCGTCCGTCCAGTGCTCGGGCGCGTCCAGGTCGTTCCTGGCTACGACGGTGACCACCGCGGCCCCCTCTCGTCGGTCACCCTGAGGAACGGCCGGACGAGCGCGACCGGTTCAGACGGCACGCGCCCCGCGCTCACTCCGGGGCGAGACCGTGCCGCTCCAGGACGGGACGCAGCGCCCGTACCGCGTAGAAGTTGCGGGACTTGACCGTGCCCGGCGGAATCCCGAGCACCCCGGCCGCGTCCACGGTCGAGCGGTCGTTGAGGTGCAGTTCCACCAGCACCTCCCGGTGGTGCCGGGGCAGTTCGGCGAGCGCGTCGTCGACGGCGTGCGCGATCACGACCTCCTCGTACGGGTCGTTCGGGGCCGCGCGGTCCTCCGGCGTCTCGTCCCCCAGCTCCTTCGGCCGGGCGGACTGCGCACGGAAGTGGTCGATGGCGATCCGGCGGGCGACGGTGAAGAGCCAGGGGCGGCCGTGCTCCGGGCCCCGGGTCAGTGCCTGCGGGTTCTGCCAGGCACGCAGGAACGTCTCCTGGAGCATGTCCTCGGCCCTTCCCCGGTCCCCGCTGGTCAGCCGGAGCAGGGCGCGGAACAGGGCGGAGGCGTGCAGGCGGTGGAGCTCCACCAGGGTGTCGCGGTCCATGGTGGGCCGGGGTCCCGCCGCCGGGGGGACGCCAGGTCCCGTCCCGTCGCCGACCGTGCCGCCGCAACCGTGGTCGTGCGTTCCCATCCCGGTTGTTCCTTCCCCACGCCGCACGTCGACGAAGCGGGGTGGCGGACGGCGGCATCGATCGACCGACGGCCCGAGGCACATCGGAGTGTTCGAGGACGACTGTGGCAACCTTGCCTAATGTTTTGCTAATGCCTGAGCGTGATCGAGGCCCGTCCGGTAACGAGTGGCTAAAAGTCGTTGCGGAAAGCTCGACGCGGGGCATTTCGCCTGTATGGGTGGAGTGTTGCGGACCGGGGGAGTGTGGGCGGAGAAGTCCACGGGTTCGAGCGGGAGCCGTTCTCCACCACGCGGCCTCCGCCAGCCCGTCTCCACCGCGCAGCCTCCACCACGCCCGTCTCCGCCAGGCCGTCACCCTCGTGCGCGCACCCCGCCGCCCGGTGACGGGAACGGCGGGCCGTCGGCCACACGGTCCCGTCCGGGGGCGTCCGCCCTCACGTCAGACCAGGTCCGGGTCCCTCCTCCTCGGCGCCGCCGGGGCACGGTAGTGGTCCGGCCGCCACTGGCGCCGACGGCCTCGCGGCACCACGGCGGCGGCCCCCGCCACCCCCGCCAGCATCGCGAGGGACCCGGCGGCCACCCACCACGCGGACCCGGCGGCCGACGCCCCCGACGCGGGCGGCATCGCCACCCCCGGCGCCACCGCCCGCCCGCCCGGGGCCCCTGCGCCGCGCCGCTCCTCGGGAAGCACCGCCGTGACGGCGGCGATCGGATCGACGGAGCCGTACCCCCGCACCGGGTCCGGCACCGGTCCGCCCGGGCCCGACGTGGTCGAACGGAGCCGGTGGACCACCGCCCGGGGGCTCAGCCCGGGACGGCGGTCCAGGACGAGGGCCGCCGTCCCGGCCACCAGCGCCGTCGCGTAACTCGGCCCGGAGGCCGTGAAACTGCCCCGGCCGCCAGGCCCGGGACCCGTCACCGCCTCTCCCGGAGCCGTCAGGTCCACCCGGCCCTCGGGAGTCTGCCCGGCAAGCCCCCCGGCCGGGCCGGTCGCCGCCACCGACACCACCTGCGGGTGGGCCGCCGGATACGCCACGTCCTTCGACCCGTCCGGCGCGACCGGGGCGATCACGACCGCGCCCCCGGCGAACGCCTCCCGCACGGCACTCCTCAGCGCCGGGCTGTCCGAACCCGTCACCGCCACCACGGCGATCACCCGGGCGCCCCCGCCGACCGCCGCCCGGATGCCCTTGGCGAGGAGGTCGGGAGTGGTGTTGCCCCGCCGGTCGGTGACCGGGACGTCGAGGATCCGCGCCCGGGGCGCGATGCCCGCGAAACCCGCCTCAGGGGTACGGGCCGCCGCGATCAGACCGGCCGTGAAGGTGCCGTGACCGGCGCAGTCCCTCGCCGGACCGGCCTCGAACAGACGCGGTGTCCGCTTCAGCCGGTCGCCCAGCAGCCCCGAGGTGTCGTCCACCCCCGAACCCACCACGGCCACCGTCACCCCGGCCCCCTCGGACAGCGGCCAGACCGTCTCGGGGCGCAGCAGGGCCTGGGGCCACGGCAGTCCGGTGACCTTGCGGTCCGACGCCTTGCGGCAGGCGTCGGACGAGAGCCGCTGCGTGACGGCGGGCAGCGAGGCGGGATCCGTGCCCGCCGCCCCGGTCGCCGCCCCGGCGCGGATCGCGGTCGCGGGGGAGCCGGTACCGCCGTCCGGGCCGGGCACGGCCGCCGCGCTCCCCGGCAGCAGCGTCAGAGTCCCGCACAGCAGTCCCGTCACGAGGACCGCCGACCCGCCCCGCGTACCCCGGCTCACGCGACACCGTCCGGCACCCGGTCCCAGGGCACGTCCTGCGGCAGCAGCAGGCTCAGCTCGGCCATGTCCTCGACGTCGTCGAGCTTGCTGAGGCGGCCGGCCTGCCGGGTGATCATCGTCTCCAGGACCTGGCGGGCGAAGCGGCCGTTGCCGAAGTTCCGGTCGCGCGGCACCGCCGCGAACAGCTCGGCCAGCGCCGACAGGGTCTCCGGCGGGCACACGTAACCGGCCTTGTCGGACAACGCCCGCACGATCCGCACCAGTTCCTCGTCGGTGTAGTGCTCGAAGACGACGGAGCGGGAGAAGCGCGAGGCCAGGCCCGGGTTGGAGTCCAGGAAGCCCCGCATTTCGTCGGCGTACCCGGCGACGATGACCACGACCTCGTCACGGTGGTCCTCCATCAGCTTCATGAGGGTGTCCACCGCCTCCTGCCCGAAGTCGTTGCCCGTGCCGCCGCGCGGTGTCAGCGTGTACGCCTCGTCGATGAACAGCACACCGCCGCGCGCCCGGTCGAAGGCGTCCTTCGTCAACTGCGCGGTGTGGCCCACGAACCGGCCGACCAGATCGGCCCGCGCGGTCTCCACCAGCTGGCCGCCCGGCAGCACACCCAGCTCGGCGAGCAGCTGCCCGTACAGCCGGGCCACCGTCGTCTTGCCGGTGCCGGGCGGGCCGGAGAACACCACGTGGTGGCTGATCGTGGCCGTCGGGAGCCCGGCCTCCTTGCGCCGGTTGACCTGCTTGATCAGATTGACCAGGTCCTCGACCTGCTCCTTGGCGGCGGGCAGGCCGATCATCGCCCGCAGTTCCTCGAGGAGTTCCGTCCTGCGCTCCACCGGCTGCCCGGACGCCGCGGCGGCCACCGCGGCCGCGGCCGTCGCCCCCACGTCCTCCGGCTTGAGCAGCGCCAGATCGGTGTTGCCGATCTCCGGCAGCGCGGCGAGCCGGGACGCCTGCCGGTCCACCATCTCCTCGAAGACCTTGCGCGCGGCCCGGCCGTTGCCGAAGTCGGTGCCCTTCGCCATGGTCTCGAAGTGCAGCGTCAGCGCCTCGCGGGTGCCTTCGGCGAGCTGGTAGCCGTGCGAGGCGGCGGACATCGTCACGATGGTGGTCAGCTCGTCGTCCGCGTAGTTCTCGAACTCCACCGTGCGGCTGAACCGGGACGCCAGACCCGGGTTGGAGTCCAGGAAGCCCCGCATCTCCTCCGAGTACCCCGCCACGATGACCACGACCTCGTCACGGTGGTCCTCCATCAGCTTCACCAGCGTGTCGATGGCCTCCCGGCCGAAGTCGGGCCCGCTGCCCCCGGTCCCCTGCGACAGCGTGTACGCCTCGTCGATGAAGAGCACACCGCCCAGCGCCTGCTGGAACACCTCCGTCGTCTTGATCGCCGTCCCGCCGATGATCGACGCCACCAGATCCGCCCGCGCCACCTCCACGAGGTGACCCGACGGCAGCACGTCCAGCTCCGCGAGGATCGAGCCGTACAGCCGTGCCACCGTCGTCTTGCCGGTGCCGGGCGGCCCCGCGAAGATCAGATGACGGCTCATCGGCAGCGCGGGCATCCCCGCCAGCTCCCGGCGCCTGGCCAGCTTGTTCAGATTGACCAGGGTGGCCACCTGCTCCTTCACCCCGTCCAGGCCGACCAGCGCGTTCAGCGACTCCAGCGGCCCGTCCGGCCTGCGCGACGCGGCGGACGCGCCCGCCTCCGAGCCCCCGCCGGAGGAACCGTCCGCAGGACCCTCCCGGTCCTCCTCCCCGCGCGGCCCGTCCGCCGCCGCCCCCGGTCCGCCGGACGCCGCCGTCATCTCCCCGTACGAGTCCGGCAGGTCGTTCTCCGCGCTCGTCAGGTTCTCCACCGCGAGCCGCGCCGACGGCTTCAGCTGGCGCAGCCCCGAGCCCCCGTTCCCGGAGACCGCGCAGTCGTGCACCCGTACCGCCTCCGCCGAGTCGACGCGGATGCCGTCGCCGGTGTTGTCGACCGCCTCGCACCGGTTCAGCGTGGCCCGCCCGCCCTCGGCGACCCGGAAGCCGTACCGTCGGCAGGACCGCGCCCGGGTGCGGGCCGCGGTCAGCTCCCCGCCGTCCTCGACGAGCACCCCCTCCTGCGGCGAGCCGGAGACCTCGCAGTCCCGCAGCGTGGCCACCCCGCCCCCGCCGACCGACACTCCGGCCGCGCCCGTCTCCCGGACCGTGGTGGTGCCGACGTACACGTCGCCGCCGTCGGCGATCCGCACCCCCGCCTGCCCGGTGGCGGAGATCTCCGAACCCTCCACGCGGCCCCGGCCGCCCCGGGTCACCTCCACCCCGGCCCCGGCCACGTCCGACACGCTCAGCCGCCGCAGCATCGGGTTCGCGCCCTCCAGCACCCGCACTCCCGCCGCCGCGCCGCCGCGCACCTCCAGCCGGTCGAAGTCCGGCGCGCTGTCCCCGGTCAGCTGGACCCCGGCCTCCCGCGCGTCCCGCACCGAGCACCGTTTGAACGAGGGACCCGAGGACTCCTCCACCCAGATGCCGGTGCCCTCGGCGGCGGTGACCTCGCACTCCTCGAAGGCGCCGCGCGAACGCCCCGTCACATGGATGCCGTTGCCCTTCGTCCGGGAGACCCGGCAGCGGCTCAGCAGCGGGTCGGTGCCCTCGGCGAGCGCGATGCCGTGGACCTTCGTCGCCGACACCGAGCAGTCCTCCAGGACCACCCGCTCCTTGGAACTGATGTACACGCCCAGCAGACAGTCCCGCACCGAGGTCCGCACCAGCCGGGTGGCGCTGTTCTGCTCCAGGGCGATGGCGGGCTTGTCGGTGGCCGAGATCTCGCAGTCCTCGACGAGCCCCCGGGCCTCGCCGTTGGCGCACACCCCGTTGCCCCGGGCGTCACGGAACACGCAGTTGCGGAAGGTCGGGTTGGCCCGCTCGCCGATGACCACCGCCGAGGTGCCCAGATGCTCCACCACACAGCCGTCGATCACACTGGTGCCGGTGGACGTCTCCACGATCCCCGCACCACCGGGGTTGGTCACCCGGCAGCCCCGCATCGCCAGCGAACCCTGCTGCCGGGTGAGCACGGCCGTCCAGGCGTTGCCCACCACCTCGCAGTCCTGGAGCGCCGCCTGCCCGCGCGGCACGTCCACGGCGGGCAGCTCGTCGTCCTGCCCCTGGAGAACCAGACCCGTCAGCTGCACCGCCTCGGCCACCACCTGCACCACCGTCCCCCGGGGCGGCACGATCCGCACGGTCCCGTGCGGGTCCTCGGCGGTGATCGTCACCATCTTGGTGATGACCAGGTTCTCCTCGTACCGGCCCGGACGCACCGAGATCACCGCACCGCTGCGCGCGGCCTCCAGGGCCGCCCCGATCGTGCGGTAGGGGCCGCCCGAGGGCGGGCGGTCGCTCTGCGCCTCGGCGCTCACGGTCAGCACATGGCGCGACATGCGTGGATGTTCCCTTCGTGGTGGCCCCCGGAGAGGGGCCTCAGGTGCGGGGGCCTCAGGAGCGGGCCGGTGCGGCCGGCCGCCCCGTCAGGCAGAGGTGCACTGGACGCGGGCGGCGTCGCCCGCGTGATGGGCGTAGGTCTTCTGCGACCCGGACCAGTCGATGCCCCGGTCGTGGAGCTTCACCGTCAGTACGCCGCCGGTGAGACGGACGCTGCCCGCGCTCACCCACTGGCCCCGCAGGGACTGCTGGTTGACATGGAAGGACCGCAGGATCGGATCGCTCCCCGTGGCACCCGCGTGCACCGTGTAGTACGACGGCTTGCCGCCGACCGCCTTGGAGTCGCTGTTGTTGGGGATGTGCACCGAGACCTGGCAGGTCCCGGAGGTGAAGGAACCGGTGCGGAAGGTCCAACGCAGCGCGTTCCCGGCGTCCGAGCCCGCCTTCCCGGACATCGGCAGCGAGAGGAAGCCGCCGTTGCAGCCGCCGCCCGCGTAGCCGCCGGAGCCGTACCTCTGCCAGCCCTCCTTGCCGTCCGTGTACCAGCCGCTGTACGTGAAACTCGCGCCCGTACTCGCACAGTTCGGCCCCGCCACGGCCGAGTACTGCTTCTTCGCCGGAGGGGGCGGCGGTGCCTGGGTGGCGGGCTTCTGCGGGGTGCCCGCGGTCTCCCGGGGCTTGGCGGGGGCCTTGGTGGGCGTGGTGCCGCCCTTGGCGGGGGAGGTCGGGGCCGGAGTCTTCCCGGGGCCGCCGCCGGGGGTCCGGTCGGCGCCGGGGGCCTGGGAGGAGGTGGGTGCCGGACCGGCGGGGGCACCCGCGCCCAGCCCGGCGCCGATGCCGGTGACGCCCGTGGACAGGGGGCCCTTTCCGGCGACCGTGGAGCCGTTGCCCGAGCGGGGCGTGGCCCCCGGCGCGGCGGCGCCTGGCAGCGAGGAACCCTTCTCCGGCGCGTCGGCCCTGGGCACGAAGCCGCCGGGACCGCCGTCCGCCTGGTTGTAACCGGTGGGGCGCGGCGGGAGGGGACCCGGCCCGGAACCGCCCCCGCCGAGCTGCGAGAGCAGCAGCGGCACGCCCATGAGGACCACGCCCGAGGTGGCCGCCGCCGCGATCATCGGCTTCGAGAGCCGCCGTCCGGGCCGGGACTCGGCCCGGACCCCGGGCGCCGCGGCCGCCTCCGCCGCGAGACCGTCCGCGTCGGAGGCCGCCTGGGTACCGCCCCCGGGAGCACCTTCGGGTGCGTCCTCGCCGTCGGACCCGGCGTCGGACCCGGCGTGGGCCCCCGCGTCGCGCCCGGCTTCGGCACCCGCTTCGGCCCCGGTGTCGATCCCGGCCCCGGCGCCGGTCCCGCCGTCGGCGGAGGGCACGGCCGGAGCGGCGCCGGAAGGTACGACCGAGGGCGCGGCCGGGGACTCCGGCCCGGCGGCGGTCTCCGCGACCGGCTCCGGCGCCACGGCCCCTCCGACCGGCTCGCCCGCGGACTCCCCTCGGGGCTTCCCCTCAGGAGCGCTCTCCGGCTTCCCGTCCGGGTTCCCCTCCGGCTCCTCGCCGGCCTGCTGCCAGGCGACCGCGGGCAGGCTGATGGCAGCCGCCTGCCCGGTCGCGCTCCCGGCCCGCACCTCGTTGTCGTCCACCGTCATTCCCCTCGGTCCCCTCGCTCGTCGCGAACCCTCCGCGCACGTACGAACGGACCGGCGGCGCCCCGTGGTTCACCGGCCCGGTCAGCCCAGCGGATGGATCTCCGTGCCCTCCGGCGCCGGGGTCAGGACGAAGGCGGCGGCCCGCTCGACGACGTCCTGCCCGAGGGGGCCGGGGGCCGGGTACGAGGGATCGCTCAGGTGCGCCAGCAGCTCGGGATCCGGGGCGAGCGCGTAGTGCTCCAGGTAGTACGTGACCGTGTCCGTCCACACCCACCGCCCGTCCGTACGGAAGGTGAGCGGCACCTCGGCGACCCGGGAGGGGTCCAGCACGTCGTCCATCAGCACCGGCGTCGCGAGCACGGGCGTTCCGGCGGCCAGCCGCTTCAGGAGCAGGGTGTGCAGCTCGGGGTTCTCGACCACCGGGTGGTCCGCGGCGAAGCCCGGTCCCGTCACCGGGTCCGCGTGGTCGAAGACGGAGGCGAGCCGGAACTCCGGCTGGGGCTCGGGGTCGGTCATGACGGGTTCCTGTCCTGGATTCGGGGCGGGCCGGGGCGGCCCGGCGGCCGTACGCTCCCGGGAGAACGTACGGAACGCCGGACACGGTTCACTCCCGTCGCGGATCCCCCGGGGCGTGTTCCGAAAGGCCCGCCTGCCGGGCGGCCCGCCCTCCGGTCAGACGGTGCTCCTTCCGCATCACGTTCTAGAACACCGACCAGTCCGAGGCCGACAGCTCGACGGGAGCGGTCGGCTCGGCCAGACGCACCTGCCAGTCGTCCTCCGGGGACCCGTACTCGTCACCGACGGTGTCCCTGAAGGCCCGTACGGCCTCCGCCTCGGCCCACGCCAGGGCGGCGGGTCCCGCTCCTTCCTCTCGCGTCCGGTGCAGATCGGCCAGGGCACGCGCCAGCACCGTGCGGGGATCCGTCCGCCCAGGATCCGCCCGCTCCAGTGTCTCCGCGAGCGCATGCAGCTCCGGCCCGTAGTGGTCGAGGTTCGCGTCCACGGCGCGCCGCATGTCGGCGTCCCGCAGCTCGGGCCGGACGTCACCCTGGAGCGTGACGTGGCGGCTCCCGGCATCACCCGCGAGCACCAGGGGAACCGTCCCGGGGTCCCCGCCCCGCACGGTGACCCGGTGCAGGGTGTGCTCCACACCGTCCAGAGTGAAGCGGACGGACGACTCCGGATCCACCTCCAGCCGCGTCCCGGCGGCGGGGAGCAGCCGGGTCCGCGCCGCCGCGACGGCGTCCGCCGTGGCGTAGAACTCCCGGGCCCCGCCCGGCTGGTCCGGCACCGCGAACCGGCGGTCGTCGGACAACTGGAGCGCGGGCTGTGCCTCGGCCGTCCCCACCGGCCGCACGGGCCGGTACGCGGGGAAGGAACCGGCGTCCTTCGGCGCGCCGGTGAGGGCGAGCGCGATCGGATCGGCGCCCTCCGCGAACAGCTCCACCCGCGCCTCCCCGGTCCGGCGGGCCCCCGGCGCCGTCCCCACCGTCTCGTACGCGGTGATCCGCAGGCCGGGGGCGGGCCCTCCGTCGCCGCCGAAGGACGTGACATCGTCCCCGCCCGCCTCGTTCCACAGGCCGCCGAGCATGTCGTCGTCCGTGTCCGTCGACTGCTCGCCGCCGTCTCCGTCCTCCTCCCCCCACAGGCCACCGAACACGTCGTCGTCCGCGTCCGTGCTCGTCGACGGTCCGCCGCCGTTCCCGGGCGGCGACGCCGGGGTCACCACCTGCGCGTTGGCCGTGTCGCCGAGCGACCGGGCCTGGGTGCGCATCCGTTCTCCGCCGATGCGCTCGAAGGAGGTCACGACGCTGTCGTGGTCCTTGAAGAGGGCCGCGAGGACGTCGTACTTCGCCTGGTAGTCCCGGTGATCGGTGAAGGCGAACCGCAGCGAGGGCCTGCCTCCCACGGAGGGAGTCGAGACCACCTCGGGGCCGGTGCCGTACGGGTTCCCCGATGCCGAGGCCCCCTCGTCGCCGACGGGGAGGAAGTACTGGTCGAACGTCTTCCTGCCGTTCTTCCTCTCGGGGGCGGAGCCGGGTACGACCCCGGACACGTTCGGGTCCTCCCCGCTCAGGATCGCCCGGCGCCTGCGCTCCGGGTCCCCGTAGTCGTGGTAGCTGCTGTGGACCGTGTAGGAGGAGAAGTCCGCCTGGTAGTACTGGTGGAACTCGTGGAACAGCCGCCGGATGCCGTCGGTGTCGGCGGTGTCCAGTACGGCCAGTGCGCGCGTGGTGCCGTCGGACGTCATCAGGCGCCTGCCCCGGAGGTCCAGGTACATCGAGACGACCCAGTGGAACGTCGCGTCGAGGTTCTTGGCCTTGTCGTCGGAGTGGCCGTCCCGGTAGTAGAACCCGAAGGGGTCGGAGTCGACCATCCGGACGGCCGCCGCGTACGCGCCCGCGTGCTCCTCGTTCCCGTCCACGTCGCCCCACAGGTACCGGTACCGGCTCATGACGTCGACGGCCCCGATGTGCTCGGACTCGTGATCGTGCTGCTCGGGCTTCTTCGCGACCTTCTTCTGTTCCGGCTCCTGGTCCTGCTCCTCGTCCGGATCCTTCTTGCCCCCGTACATCTCCTTCGAGTTCGCCTTCTCGATGTCGTGGAAGAGGATCGCCTTGACGATCGAGTCCACGAGCACCACGCGCCGGGGGTCGTCCCGGTCGGGGTGGGCGAGCTTGAGGTACTGGCCCAGGACCATCTGCGCGTGATGGAAGAAGGTGTACTTCTCGGTCGGTGCGCAGATCTCCGCGTACAGGTAGGAGAGTTCGGGGTAGTCCCGGATCAGGCGGTTCAGCAGCTGGTACGTCGGCTCGCCCGCCTTCCACATCCGGGTGAGGTCCTCGCCCACCTGGATCTGGAGCCGGACGTCCTCCTTGTGCCGCAGCCGCATCTCGTCGAAGTCGTGCGCCAGCGGCGCGTCGGTGAGGTTCCGGTCGGCCTTCACCTCCTTGTGCTGGAGCGCGAGCAGATAGCCGATCTCGGCGTGGGAGGCCCAGTTCAGGACGGTCTTCCGCATGAAGTCGTCGAGGTCCTCCTTGGCCTTCCGCTCGTCGGGGGGCATGTCGTCGGAGTCGGGCCGGTCGAGGAGGGCCTCAGCGGCGACCAGTCGGTTGACCGTTTCGGGCAGGACACGCTCGTGTTCCTTGAGGAACTTCTCAAGGTTCTTGAGACGGACCTGGTACGGCATCACGGCCGTGTCGTGGTCCAGGAGCAGGCTCGGCATCCGGTCGGCCCGCCGCTGGCGGGAGTGCTGCCACGTCGTGTGGTGCTGCCGCAGAGCGGTGGAGATCGACCGCAGCTTCTCGGGGCTGTTGACGTGCTTCCGGTTCTGGACCCACGGGTTGTACGAGGAGTTCAACGCCGGGTCCCCGACGCCGGGAATGCCCAGACGCCCGCGCAACTCGTCGACGTGGACCGCGTCGCCGTTCTTGCGGTACGTCGGCTCCGGAGACTCTGGGGACTGCGACGGGTCCGGGGACTCCGGACTGAGGTGGGACTCGTCCTCGTAGTACGTGACCAGGGAGCCGGGCACGATGCTCGCGCGCAGCAGCTCGAGGTGCTCGCCCCGGATGCCGAACTGGTTGCGTTCGCCGGGCTGGTCCGTGTTGACGGTCCGGTCCGACAGCGGCTCGGGTCCGGGGATCGGCGCGGGGGCGGAACCCTTCTCCTGGGCCTCCCACCTCCTCCGATAGGCGTCCTCCCCTTCGTTCATGTTCTCGGGGGAGACCAACGGGTCGACGGGATCGCGCAGTTTCCGGGGGTCGAGCGAGTCGCTGCCCCGGTAGGGGTCGCCGAGCGCGTGGGCGTCGCCCTCCGGCACGGAGGTCGTGGTGATCCGCTGGTAGACGCTCAGCGGAACCAGGTACGAGCGGATGAGCGGTCTGTGCTGTTCGGGCACGTCCTTCTCCGCCTTGTACTTCATGGACCAGGCGATGGCCCGCGCGGGGGTGCCGATGCCCGTCCACATCGTGCCCTCCATGGTCGGACCGGTGGCCAGGAGGACCTTGCCGGTGACCGGGTCCTGCTGGATGTCCTTGAACTGGTCCGACGAGACCGTCCCCGCGGCCCGGTCGATCCTCAGGTCCGTCTGGTTGGTGACCACCGTGTAGAAGCGGACGTGCGGCCCCTCCCGCGTCATCTCCACCTCCACCTCTCCTCGGTGGATGTAGAGCGGCCTGCGGAACTTGTAGTGGCCCGTGTTCTGGACCGCCTGCTCACCCTCGCCCTGCTTGTCGCCCGCCTCCTCGCTCTCGTCCTTCCTGCCCTTGCCCTTGTTCTTCGCAGGGGAGTTGTCCTTCTCTCCCTTGTCGTGGGTCAGCGTGGAGTCGAAGGGACGGTTGGGCCCCGGGTAGCTGACGTCGGGGATGCCGATGACCGGCTCCCGAGGCCTCTCGTGCGGCCCCTGCGTGTCGTGGGGGCCCACCTCGCGCAGGGACACCAGGTAGCGGCCGGAGTCCATCCGGTCGAACGAGACCACGCGGACCTGCGTGCCGAGCGGGAAGCTCACCAGGTTCTCGTGCAGCGGCCGCTGGGTGCCCGTGTCGTGCTCCGGAGACTCCACGCGGAAGACCAGGTTGTGGTCCTCCGGCATGTCCGGTGTGTCCTTCCGGTAGATCCGCGAACCGGTCAGATCGTCGAGGGACAGCGGAGCGCGGTAGGTGTTCCCGGGGTCCGCCAGGCGCCGGAACAGGTCCACCACGGCGGAGTGCGTGCGCAGGGACCGTATGACGGGCTGCGCGTCGGGCGTGCCGGGGTTCTGGATCGACGAGGAGACCGTGGCCCGGCGGCGCAGGTCCGACTTGTGCGTGTCGTGCGCCGTGTCCAGTCCCGAGGTGTCACGGCCGCGTGAGACGGGGGTGAACAGCGCCATGGCGTTCGCGTCCGGCAGCCCCAGGCCGAACGCCAGCTTCCTGATCTCGGTCGCCAGCGCGCCCGACACGGCCAGGGCACGCTCCTCCCCGACCGCCTTCGCGGCTCCGGGCAGCAGGTTGTTGCCGCCCGCGCTGACATGGATCCGCAGCTCGCCCAGCGAAGGGTCGTCGGCACGACGTGCCAGTTCGGGGAAGAGCTCCATCGCGAGGTCCTGGAGCGCCCTTCGGCCCTCCTCGGTGAGGGTCTTCTCCCCCTTGCGGAACTCGACGGTCCGTTGCGCGGGGACCGTCAGACCGTCCACCGTCATGCTGATCGAGGCCGCTTCGTCACCGCTGTCCTCGTCGCCGAACCGGACCGCGTCCTCGTACGCGGGGTCGTCGCCGCGCGTGGTCCGCACGGCGTCGGCGGGCGCCCCGTCGTCCCCGACGGGGACGCTCTCGGCGGTGTGGTCGGGCGCCCCGGTGTCGCTGTAGCGGTGCCAGTCGGCGCCGTCGCCGAAGACGGTGACCTTTCCGTCGGCGGTCACACCCACCCGTCGGGCCGTGAACAGCCCGTCGCCCCCGGGCACGTGCCAGACGGGGGCGTCGGCGGCGAGCGCGGTGAGGGGACCCGTGTCCGTGCCGGTCTCGGCACGGTGCTTCCACAGGCCGCTCATGACGGTCCTGACGGTGTTCTCGTGGAGCGGGGTGGCCAGGTCGCAGCCGGTGAAGCGGATCTCGGTGATCCCGGTGAGCCTGCCCTGGTCATGGGCGTCGGTGAGGGCCTTGAGGAGGACGCTGGGGTCGTGCGGGGTGTCCGGGTCGGTGTGCGTGCCGACGACGAAGACGCCGGGGCTCGGCGGCAGGGAACCGAGCACCCTGGACTGGGCCGCGCTCATGGGGCCGACGGCGATGCCGGTGGGGGTCTGCCGCACCGGGTGGAGCCGGGTGAAGTCGCCGATGGCCGCCTCCAGCTTCCGTACCAGCGAAGGGGCGTCGTTCGGCCAGAAGTCCGGGGAACCGACGTCCGTACCCCACAGCGCGGGCGGATAGCCCTGGTCCACCAGGAGCCGCTGGGCCACCACCCCGAGGGCGGCGGAGACGTCCGCGCCCTCCGCCGGAAGGTTCCCGCCCTCCCGGAGCTTCAGGAGCAGACCGGCCAGGGCTGTCAGGCGGGTGCCGTCACCCGGGTCACCGGCCAGGGCGGTGTAGTAGGCGTCGAAGGAGGAGTTCAGGTTCTGCCGCAGGGGGTCGGGCTCCGGGATGTCCGGGTCCATGCCGTACCAGCGCTCCATGATGGAGTCGAGTTCGTCCCACACGCCCCTCTGCGGTTCGCCGGGTGCGTCGTCCGGCCGGGTGGCGCGCTCGTGCAGGTCCAGGAAGGAGTCGGCGTCGAACCGCCGCCAGTCGCGGCTGGTGTGCGAGCCGTCGCCGAGCGCCTCCCGCAGCAGCCCGGCCGTACGGAGGGTCAGACCGGGTGTCCCGTCCAGGAGCGCCTTCAGCTCGGGGTCGGGGAGGGCACGGAGGTTGCGCCGGTCCGATGACAGGGAGGAAAGGGCGTGGGGTGTCCGCTCGTCCGCTTCGAGCCCCAGGGCGACCTCGTCGGGGAATCTGCCGCCGGGCATGGCCTGCCGCAGCGCGTCCTCGGTCAGCGGTGCGAGCGAGCGGAACCTGCCCCAGTCGTCGGTGTACGACAGGACGTCGGCGTACGGCGGAGTGCCTGCGGACTGCGGCTGCCTGGCGGCCAGCACGTTCTGTTCGAACGCCTCGGACGCCGTCATGACCTCGTGGAAGGTGTGGTGGCCGATCGGGAGCATGTCCGCCATCAGCGCGAGCCGCACCAGCTGGTAGTCGACGGGGACCTTCCACTTCTGGGCCATGGCGTGGACGACCGTCAGCGCGAAGTACGTCGTGTTGGACGTGCCCGCGCTCATCAGACCACCGGTCGCCTCGGCCGTCACCTGACTCTTGGTGCGCAGCGCGATCTGCCGGTGCCGTTCGCCCGGCTCCCACGTCAGCCGTCCGTCCTCCAAGGCGTGTGCCCGCTCGCGCGCACTGAGCGGCGGAACGGCGTCCTCGGGACGCAGCTCGGTGCGCCTGTGGCGTTCCGCCGCGCGCACCAGCGCCTCCAGGCCGGGGTTGGCCGCCTCGTCCTTCCGCAACCGTTCCTGTTCCCGCCTGATGTCCCGGACGACGTCGGTGTCCTGCTGGATCCGCTGGTCCTCGGGCGTGCCCTGTGCGCTCCGCTCGCGCGTGAGGATCTCCGGTTCGGGCTTCTTCAGCCCCAGCCGCTTCATGAGGGGACCGTGGACTCCGCTGACGAGCAGGTGCATCTGCTCGCGGATGTTCCCGTCGTTGACGACCGCCTTCAGTGTCGTGAGGTCGTTGCCGACGGATCCGCTGCCGGAGTTCCTCTTGGAGCCGAGCTCAAGCCGTTCGACGTCCGACAGGTTGTCCCAGGCGGCCTTCACGAGTGCCCGTACTTGGTTCTGGACGTCTGCTCGTTGGGTGAGGTGTTCGCCGAGGGCCCGTTCGGCGTCGCGTGATGCCTCCGCGTAGGCCACGCGGACGGCGGTCCGGACGGTGGTGTGGTGCTCGTCGTGGTCGGGGTTGACGTGGAGGGCCTGTCCGACGCGGCTGAGTACGGCGAGCGGGAGGGGCTGTTCCGAACTGCCCGGGGGCCGTAGTCCCTGTTCCAGGGCTTGGATGGAGTTGATCGCATCGGCCGGTCCGGTGAGCGTCGCCGTTGCCATCCGGTCCTTGCCGACCAGGATGCGTCCGTCACCGGTGTCGGTGCCGTGCCCGGCGGGGACCCGTACGGCCAGCCAGTGTCCGGTGTCGGACGGAAGGTCCTTGGTGAGAGTGGTGTACGGCCGGTCGTCCGTGCGAAGGAGCCGGTCCGCCCGGCCCACCAGCCCGACCGGGGACTCCGGGAGCACCAGATAAGCCGTGCTCTCCTCCTTCGTACGGGTACCGAGGGCGTTCAGCTCCTCCCGCCAGTCCCTCGGCTCGGGAGCACCGTCCCCGGCGGGCGCGGCCCCGTCCTGGTGCGCGGGGGCGCCCGGGGCGGCCGACGCGTCGGGGGTGTCGCCACCGGCCGTCGGATCGCCCGACGACGTGACGTCGGGTGTGCTGACGTCAGCGGGGGCGGAGGTGAGCGGGCGGGACCAGGAGGGGTGGGCGTTCATGATGCTGTCGGCGACGGAGGTCGCGAAGTTCAGGACGCGGGTGTTCCGCATCCGGGGCATCTTGGGCGTCTGCCAGGCGGCCTTGGCGTGGAGCTTGTCGGGCAGGGGCACGGGTGTGATGCCGAGGTCCAGGAGCATCCGGGGGACCAGGAACCGGGAGTGGGCGGTGAGCGCGTTCTCCGGTGACCCCGGGACGCCGGCGGTCGCGTGCAGCGACAGGACGGCCTCGGCGACGGCCTTCAGCTGATCGACACGGGTAGTGGCCTTCTCCAGGCTCGCCCTGTACGTGTTGAGGACCTGGTCGAGGGTGTCCCGCACCTCCTTGCCGGGCTCGTCGGGCGGGCCGCCCTCGACCCGGGTGCGCAGGGCGAGGTACGTCGTGGCGTCCAGGGTGTGCCAGGAACTCTCCGGGCGGTGCGCGCCGTCCAGCAGCTCCCGGAGCAGAGTCTTTTGGCCGCCGTCCGGGTCCTGGAGCAGCTCCGACAGGGACTGGTCGGACA
Source organism: Streptomyces sp. NPDC101490 (assembly GCF_044767145.1). NCBI lineage: Bacteria > Bacillati > Actinomycetota > Actinomycetes > Kitasatosporales > Streptomycetaceae > Streptomyces > Streptomyces sp. NPDC101490. The sequence goes on along the minus strand of NZ_JBIWNI010000008.1, from coordinate 42,377 downwards.
CCGGCGTCGCCACCGGAGCGACGGAGATCTCCCCGGTGAGGGAGGCGCTTCCGCCCTCTGTGGCGTCGGCGATGCCGAGGGTCAGCTCGGCCGCGAGGAATCCGGGCTCGTTCTTCGTCCAGAACGTGGTGGTGCGGGCGGCGTCGGGCAGTCGGGCGGGGGGGAAGCCCTGGTCCTGGAGCAGGCGTTGCAGCAGGATCTGGGCGTCTGGTGTCAGCGGCCCGTCGTCGGCGTCGGCGTGGAGGTCCCGTACCAGGCTCACGACGGCTTCCAGGCGGGTGGCGGCGTCGTCGGCGGGGTCGGGCGAGTAGGACGAGAAGGCTTCCTCGACGGTGTCGGCCGAGGGGCCGTCGGTCTCCACCCCGAGCTTCTTCCGCAGTTCCCCGTATGTCGTCGCGTCCATGGTGTGCCAGGGGTCGCCGGGGGAGCGCCGGGTCGCCGTCACCTCTGTGAGCAGTTCCCCCGTTGTCGCGGGGTCGGACAGCAGGGCCGCCCATCGCTCGCGCGGTACGTGCCGGGTCAGTGGTTCCGGGAGGCCGTTGTCGGGGCCGAACTTGACCGCGTCGGGGTGTTCCGCGTCGATCGCGGGTGTACGGAAGAGGAAGCGGACCGCGTCGTCGGGAAGGGCGTCGGCGTCGGGGGTCGTACGGACGGGTGTGTGGTCGGAGCCGCCGGTGTCTCCGTAGACGTGCCAGGTGCCTTGGCCGACGACGGCGATCTTGCCGTCGGGGGTGAGTCCGATGTGCTGGGCGGTGAGGAGGTGGCCGTCCGCAGGGTTGCCACTGGTGGTGGGTATGTACCAGACGGGGGCGTCGGCGGCGCGGGCGGTGAGCGGGTCGGGGGTGGTCGAGATGCCCGAATCCGAGCGGTGTTTCCACAGGCCGCTCATGACGGTCTTGACGGTGTTCTCGTGGACGGGTGAGGCGAGGCCGCAGGCGGTGAACTGTATCTCGGTGATGCCGTCGAGTCGGCCGTCGTCGTGGGCTTCGGTGAGGGCCTTGAGGACGGCGTCCGGGTCGTGCGGAGTGTTCGGGTCGGTGTGCATACCGACGACGAACACACCCGGGCTCGGCGGGAACGCCCGGAGCGCGGAGGTCTGCGCGGGGGAGAGGACGCCGACGGCGATCCCGGCCGGGATGTCCCGTACGGGAACGGACTCCGGTGCGCTCCACGTACCGGGACCGAGGTTGTCGTGGAGGACGGGGCCGGACTCCGTGACGTCTTCGACGGCCTCCAGATAGCGCCGGGGCAGGGTGCCGTCGGGCAGCGTGGCCGTCGCCATGACCCCGGACGCGTCGGCCCGGTCGGGAGTGTGCCGGAACAGTGTCTCGGCGTCGTGGTAGCGGTCGGGAAGGCCCGCGTAGTGCAGCACCTCGTGCAGCAGCATGGCGTCGTCGCGGCCCCTGACGCCCGGATCCGTGTCGTCGGAGTGCAGCCGGAAGTGCAGTTGGTCGGACCTGTTCCCGGGGCCGGCGTCCCGGCTCACGGTGATCCAGTCCTCGCCCGGGGTGCCGTCCAGGGGCACGGGCCGGGGATCGAGCACCACCTCCATATGGAGCTGGTCACCGCCACGGGGCAGCCGGAAGCCCAGGTTCACACGGCTGTCGAGGAGCCCCTGGAGTCGTTCTCCCAGCGCGGTGACGTCGGCCGCCGACCAGGAACCGTCGACCGCCACCGGAAGGGTGACGCGCACCAGACGCACGGTGCCGCCCGGTGCGCCGTCCCCGCCCGGAGGCACGACGAAACGCTGGACGTCCGCGCTGATGCGGGTGCGGTGGCCCGCGAGCGTCCCGTCCTCGTTCCGCCGGTCCGCCGTGCCCGGGAACGGGCCCGTGACGTCCGGGTCGGCCGCCGGGTCGAAGCGTTCGGTACGGATCCGGGCGGGCGGCGGCACGTCCTGGCGGCCCGGCGTCCACTGCCACGCCGACCACCGGTCCGCCGTGACCGGCAGGTCCGCCGGGGAGACCTCCTCGGGCCGCAACTGTCCCGGCAAGGAGTGGGGGGAGTCCTCGGGGACGTGGGGAGAGCTGTCGTCGCGCCGGGACGTGCCCTTCCCGAGGACGTCACCGCCGTGGGAGGTTCCTTCGTCGTCGCTGTCGTCGCTGTCGTCCTCCGTGCCGTCGCTGTCCGTTTCGTAACTCTCGTCGCTGGCGGTGTCCGTCTCGTAGCTCACGTCGCTGCCGCTGTCGCTGTCCGTGTCCTCGGTGGCCTGCGGGTCCGGCCCGCGCCGTTCCTCCAGTTCCCGCCGGAGGTTCTCGGCGTGCTCGTGGGGGAAGAGGCCGTCGCGCGCAACCTCTCTGCGCAGATGGTCCGGGGACAGCGGCGGAAGGACGCTGTAGCGGTCCCACGCAGGAGTGGGATCACCGACCGGCTGGAGGAGGGCCTGGACGTCCGGCCGTGGGGGCTGGCCCTCCTGCCGGGGAACGGCCGCCAGGTACTCCTCGGCGAACAGGGAGGAAGCCGCCAGCACCTCGGGCAGGGTGTGGTGCCCCTCGCTGACGAAGGCGGCGATGACCGCGAGCCGTAGATCCCTGTGGTCGATCCGGATGTTCAGCCGTCCCGCCAGCATCTCGGCGTAACGGTGGAAATAGAAGCCCGAGCCCGAGGTGCCCGACCTGACCAGTCGGCCCGCCTGTTCGGCGGCCTGCTGGTACATCTGATCCATCCGGATCCGCAGGCTGGCTCCGCCGGGGTTCCAGATCATCCGGCCCCGGCTGTTCACGGCCCTGCGCTCCTCGGTCGCGCTCAGGGGCGGGTGGACCTCGACGGCCCGGAAGGGCCGCAGGACGGAGTCCAGGGCGCGCCACCTCTCGTTGGCCCGCGCGTGTTCGGGGGAGTTCCACCGGGTGGGACCCAGCTGCTGGCGGAACGCGTCCAGGGTTTTGTACTCCTCGGAGTCGGGGTTGTTCTCCCGTTGCAGACGCTCTTGGTGCAGGGAGCGCGGGTAGTCGGCGGGGAATCCGACGAGGGTGGGGAGGGCCGTGGACGCGATGGCCTGGAAGAACAGCGTCATGCGCTCCCGCGCGTTGCCGGACGCCGCGACCCGCTCCCACTCGCTGGACCTGGTTCCCACGGCGCCGGGTACGGATCTGCTGGGCTGGCTCAGATGCTCGTAGAACGGTGTGCCGCGGAAGGTGCCCACGACCGCACGGGCCAGGAAGGCCGCCATCTCCTGGACCGGCGCCAGGTCGAACAGGTGGTCGGCGAGACGCCTTTCGAACGCCTCCGACTCCTGCATGTACCGGATCCGGACCAGGTCCTCGATGCGGGCGTCCCGGGCCGTGGCGAGCGGACTGTCGCCGGGAGCGGTCTGGACCGGAGTCTGCTCCGGCGTCTGGTGCGGGTGGGGGACCGCGCCGGTGTTGGATCCCTCGGCGTTGTCGGGCGGCGACTGCTCCGGCGCCTGGTGGGGCTGGGAACGCGCACTGCTGCTGGACCCCTCGCCGTTGTCGGGCGGTGATTGTCCGAACCGGCCGAACTTGACGGCGTCGGGGTGTTCCGCGTCGTTCTCGGGCGTGCGGGAGGGGAAGCGGACCGTGTTCTCGGGGAGGGTGTCGGCGTCGGGGGTGGTGCGGACGGGGGTGTGGTCGGGGTTGCCGCTGTCTCCGTAGACGTGCCAGGTGCCTTGGCCGACGACGGCGATCTTTCCGTCGGGGGTGAGTCCGATGTGCTGGGCGGTGAGCAGGCGGCCGTCCGCCGGGTTGCCACTGGTGGTGGGTACGTACCAGACGGGGGCGTCGGCGGCGCGGGCGGTGAGCGGGTCGGGAGTGGTGGTGCCCGTCGTGGCGCGGTGCTTCCACAGCCCGCTCATGACGGTCTTCACCGTCGCGTCGTGGAGGGGTGTGGCGAGGTCGCAGCCGGTGAAGCGGATCTCGGTGATCCCGGTGAGCCTGCCCTGGTCGTGGGCGTCGGTGAGGGCCTTGAGGAGGACGTCCGGGTCGTGCGGGGCGCCCGGGTCGGTGTGCGTGCCCACGGTGAAGACGCCGGGGCTCGGCGGCAGGGAGTTGAGCGCCCTGGACTGGGCGGGGTTCATGGGACCGACGGCGATGCCCGAAGGGGTCTGCCGCACCCGCTGGGCGCGGGTGAAGTCGCCGATGGCCGTCTCCAGCTTCTGTACCAGCCCGGGCGTGTCGCCCGGCCAGAAGTCCGGGGAACCGATGTCCGTACCCCACAGCGCGGGCGGATAGCCCTGGTCCACGAGGAGCCGCTGGGTCACCACCCCGAGGGCGGCGGAGACATCGGGGTCCGACGCCTGGAGGCTCTCGGTCTTCCGGATATCCACGAGGAGGTCGGCCAGGGCCGTCAGACGGCTCCGGTCACCCGGGTCACCTGCCAGGGCGGTGTAGTAGGCGTCGAAGGCGGAGTCGAGGGGGTCGGGTTCCGGGGCGACCGGGACATCTGGGGGCTGCGAGGGGTCCGCGTACCAGCGTTCCATGAGGGAGTCGAGCTCGTCCCACACGCCCGTCTGCGGGTCCTGGACGGCGTCGTCCGGCCGGGTGAACCGTTGACGCAGGTCCAGGAAGGAGTCCGCGTCGAACCGCCGCCAGTCGCGGCTGGTGTTCGAGCCGTCGCCGAGCGCCTCCCGCAGCAGTCCGGCCGTACGGTCGGTGAGACCGGGCGTCCTGTCCAGGAGCGCCTTCAGGTCGTCGCCGGGCAGCGCGCGGAGAGTGCGCCGCATCCGCGAGGGAGAGCCGGTCGCGTCCGGTGAGGGAGGGGAAGGCGTGTTCGTGGTCCGTTCGTGGGCTTCGAGTCCGAGGGCGGTCTCGTCGGGGAACCGGCCGCCGGGCATGGCTTCGCGCAGGGTGTTCTCGGTGAGCGGTGCGAGGGAGCGGAAGCGTCCCCAGTCGTCGGTGTACGACAGGACGTCGGTGTACGGCGGGGCACCGGCGGGCTGTTTCTGCCTGGCCAGTACGTCCTTCTCGAACGCCTCGGAGGCCGTCATGACCTCGTGGAAGGTGTGGTGCCCGATCGGGAGCATGTCCGCCATGAGGGCGAGCCGTACGAGCTGGAAGTCGACGGGGATCTTCCACTTCTGGGCCATGGCGTGGACGACGGTGAGGGTGAAGTACGTCGTGTTGGAGGTGCCCGCGCTCATCAGACCGCCGGTCGCCTCGGCCGTCACCTGGCTCTCGGTGCGCAGCGCGATCTGCCGGTGCCGCTCGCCCGGCTCCCACGTCAGGCGTCCGTCCTCCAGGACGTGTGCCCGCTCGCGCTCACTGAGCGGCGGAACGGTGTCCTCGGGACGCAGCTCGGTGCGCCTGTGGCGTTCCGCCGCGCGCACCAGCGCCTCCAGGTCGGGGTTGGCCGCCTCGTCCTTCCGCAACCGTTCCTGTTCCCGCCTGATGTCCCGGACGACGTCGGTTGCCTGCTGGATCGTCTGGTGCTCCGGTGTGCCCTGTGCGCTCCGCTCACGCGTGAGGATCCGAGGCTCGGGCTTTCTCGGCATCAACTGCTTCCCGAGCGGACCGTGGACCCCGGTCACGAGCAGGTGCATCTGCTCGCGGATGTTCCCGTTCTCGACCACGTCCCGCAGTGTTCCGAGGTCGTTGCCGACGGACCCGCTGCCACCGTTCTCCGCGCTGCCGAGCTTGCGGCGTTCTTCGTCCGACAGCCTGTCCCAGGCTGCCGTGACCAGCGCCTGGACCTGCTTCTGGACATCCTCCCGGCGGGTGAGGTACTCGCCGAGGGCCCGCTCGGCGTCGCGTGACGCCTCCGCGTACGCCGTACGGACGGCGGTCCGTACAGCGGTGTGGTGCTCGTCGTCGCCGGGGTTGACGTGCAGCGCCTGCCCGACACGGCTCAGTACGGAGAGCGGAAGGGCGTCTTCGGGACTGTTCGGCGGTCGTAGCCCCTTTTCGAGAGCCCGGACGGAGCCGATCGCCTCGTCCGGGCCGGTGAGCGTCACGGTCGCCGTCCGGTCCTTGCCGACCAGGATGCGTCCGTCTCCGGTGTCGATGCCGTGCCCGGCGGGGACCCGTACGGTCAGCCAGTGTTCCGCACCGGTGGGGAGGTCCTTGGTGAGGGTGGTGTACGGACGGTCGTCGGTGCGCAGGAGCCGGTCCGCCCGGCCCACCAGCCCGAGCGGCGGCTCCGGGAGCACCAGATACGCGGCGGTCTCCTCCTTCGTACGGGTGCCGAGGGCGTCCAGCTCCTCCCGCCAGTCCTTCGGCTCGGGAGCCTCGTTCCCGTCGGGAGCGGAGCCGTCCTGTGGAGTGGGGGCGGCGGGCGCGTCGGAGGCAGAGGGGAGGCCGGTGTCGGTCGTCCGGCCGTCCGACGGTGGGATGCCGGGTGTGGTGCCGACCTCAGGGGTCGAGGTGAGGGGGCGGGACCAGGAGGGGTGGGCGTCCATGACGGAGCCGGCGACCGAGGTCGCGAAGGTCATGATCCGAGCGGCCCTCATCGGAGGCCTCTTGGGTGGCTGCCACGAGGTCTCGGCGTGGAGCTTGTCCGGCAGAGGGGCGGGTGTGATGCCGAGGTCCAGGAGCATCCGGGGTACCAGGAACCGGGAGTGGGCGGTCAGCGCGGCCTCCGGCGTCCCGGCGAGGCCGGCGGTCGCGTGCAGCTTCAGGACCGTGTCGGCCACGGCCCTCAGCTGATCCACGCGGGTGGTGGCCGCGCGCACGGCCTCCCCGTACTCGCGCAGGACGCGGTCGAGGCTCTGCCGCACCTCCGGGCTGGGATCCTCGGGTGAGCCTCCCTCGACCCGGGACCGCAGGGCGAGGTACGTTCCGGCGTCCAGGGTGTGCCAGGGACTCTCTGGGTGGTGTGCGCCGTCCAGCAGCTCCCGGAGCAGGGCCTTCTGGTTCCCGTCCGGGTCCTGGAGCAGTCCTGACAGGGCGTCGTCGGACGGCGTCGGCGCCGGGGAGACCGTCAGTTCGCCGGTGAGCAGGGTGTTCCCGGTGTTCGTGGCGTCGGCCATGCCGAGGGTCAGCTCGGCCGTCAGGAAGCCCGGCTTGTTCTTCGTCCAGAACGTGGTGGTGCGGGCGGCGTCGGGCAGTCGGGCAGGGGGGAAGCCCTGGTCCTGGAGCAGGCGTTGCAGCAGGATCTGGACGTCCGGTGTCAGCGGCCCCTCGTCGGCGTCGGCGTGGAGGTCCCGTACCAGGGTCACGACGGCTTCCAGGCGGGTGGCGGCGTCGTCGGCGGGGTCGGGCGAGTAGGACGAGAAGGCTTCCTCGACGGCGTCGGCCGAGGGGCCGTCCCCCTCCTTCACACCGAGCCGCTTTCGCAGCTCCTGGTACGCCTCCGCGTCCATCGTGTGCCAGGGGCCGTCCGGGGAGCGTGGGGTGTCCGTCACCTCGGCGAGCAGATCCGCCGTCGTCGTGGGATCGGACAGCAGGGCCGCCCATCGCTCGCGTGGCAGGTGCCGGGTCAGTGGGTCCGGGAGGCCGTTGTCGGGGCCGAACTTGACCGCGTCGGGGTGTTCCGCGTCGATCGCGGGCGTACGGAAGAGGAAGCGGACCGCGTCGTCGGGAAGGGCGTCGGCTTCGGGGGTGGTGCGGACGGGTGTGTGGTCCGGGCCGCCGCTGTCGCCGTAGACGTGCCAGGTGCCTTCGTCGACGACGGCGATCTTGCCGTCGGGGGTGAGTCCGATGTGCTGGGCGGTGAGGAGGTGGCCGCCGGTCGTGTCGCCGCCGGTGGTGGGCACGTACCAGACGGGGGCGTCGGCGGCGCGGGCGGTGAGCGGGTCGGGGGTGGTGGGGCCCGTCGTGGCGCGGTGCTTCCACAGGCCGCTCATGACGGTCTTGACGGTGTTCTCGTGGACGGGTGAGGCGAGGCCGCAGGCGGTGAACTGGATCTCGGTGATGCCGTCGAGTCGGCCGTCGTCGTGGGCTTCGGTGAGGGCCTTGAGGACGGCGTCCGGGTCGTGCGGGGTGTTCGGGTCGGTGTGCATACCGACGACGAAGACGCCGGGGCGCTGGGGGATCGACTGGAGGGCGGTGGTCTGGGCGGGGGAGAGGACGCCTACGGCGATCCCGGCCGGGATGTCCCGGACCGGTGCGTCGGGCGGCGGAGTGGTGCCGTCGTCGCCCCCCTGATCACCGTCGGTGTGGTGGCTGCCGCCGTCGTCACCGACCGTGGTCGTGGAGTCGGTGGACATGGTGGAGTCGGTGGTGTGGACGGGCGCTGTGGTGTTGTCGGGGACCGCGGTGTCGTCGTCGGCGCCGTCGTAGGGGATGAGGTAGTCGAGCCCCTCGGCGGCGGCCCTGTCCATCTCGGCCTGAAGCGGGTGGGGCCTGGGGACCGTCGTCGCCTCGGCCTGCGCCTCCGTACGCGCCGGGGAACCGTTCTCCTGCTGTACGGGCGTGGTGAACCGGTCGCCGTCGCTCTGGGTCACGGGGCGGGCCGTGGCCCGGTCCTGGTCCGTCAGGTTCGGGGCCGGGCCGTCCGTGTCGCTGCCCAGCAGGGAGGGCAGGTCCGACGAGACGGTGGCCTGCGAGGGCGCGCCGGGGGTGTCCGAACCCTCCTCGCTCTCCTTCCTTCCGCCGTCGTCCGTGGAGGTGTCACCGTCCGACTCGGTCCGGAACAGCGGGTCCTTGGCGATCTCGTCGCCGAACGAGGGGCCCAGATCCAGGTCGAGCGGAGCGAAGGCGCCGTCACCGTCGCTCTCGACCGTGACGTCCGGCCGCTGGGGCAGGTCGGCGAAGAAGGGCGTGCCGGTGATGGGGTTGGAGAAGACCCACTTCACCATGTCCTTCATGTCACGGGTGAAGCTCGGGTCCTGTTGCGCCTCGGACGTGGGGCGGGGGACCGGCCAGGGTGCCGGGTTGCCCGTCATGTTCGCCACGAACGAGGCGATGTTGATGGGGTGCAGCAGCCCGAAGTACTTGCTGTCGTGCGGGTTCTCGGCGTGCTGGTGGCTGAGGACCCAGTTCTGGTACCTGACCATGATCGGCTCGAACGCCCGGTGCAGGCCGTGGCTCAGCGCGCCCATGGCCACGCCCGCCGCGAACGGGCCGCCGCTGACCGTGAACGTGCCGTCCCCGAAGATCAGGTTGTAGAAGCCCTCGCTCAGCATTTCGTTCGTGCCCTCGTTGAGGAGGGACGCGACGGCGCCGCCGAGCTGGTACATCGGGCTGCCCTGGAGCGGGTTCTCCTGCTTGAAGACACGGGCCAGCGCGTTGCTGTGCTCGGAGCGGTTGAACAGGTTCGGCATCGAGTCGGCGAGGTTCTTGAGCGGCGCGAGCTGGCCGAAGTCCCCCATCGCCTTGGTGAGGAGTTCGGGCAGCTCGGTGTGGTCCGCGCCGAGACGGACCCACTTGCGGGTCAGCATCTCGCCGAACGCCTCGCCCGCCTCCCTGGCGCCCTCCTTCCCGAGGTGCTCGGAGAAGACGTCGCCCATCTTCTTGGAGAACGACTCCGCGATGGTGCCCTCGCCGAGCCGCATGAACCCGGTCTCCAGGTTGCGGCTGACACCACCGAGGAGTTCGCCGACGTCCTTGGCGAAGGCCGATCGCGCCTCCTTGGTGGCGAGGAGGTCGTCCAGTGGTGTCCCGGCGTCGCCCGCCGCCCGGCCGGCCGTCGAGGCGTCAGGGGTCTTGCCGGACGTCCCCGCCGTCGGCGCGTCCCCGGCGGCGGCCTTGCCCGCGCCGGGTGCCTCGTTGCCGCCGACGGTCTCCGTCTTGTTCGCGGCCGGAACATCGGGCTTGTCGGTGGAGGGCGTGTCCGTCTTTCCGGTGGCGGGGACATCGCCCTTGCCGGTGGTGGGTACGTCACCCTTGCCCGTGGCCGGAACGTCGGGCTTGCCGGTGGCGGGGACATCCCCCTTCCCTGTGGTGGGTACGTCGCCCTTGCCCGTAGCCGGAACGTCGCCCTTGCCCGTGGTGGGTACGTCGCCCTTCCCCTTGGTGGGGATGTCTCCCTTGCCCGTGGCGGGAGCCCCCGGCGTTCCCGTGGCGGGCGTGTTCGGCTTGTCCTTGGCCGGGGCGCCGCCCGGAGTCTCCGCCTTCGGCTTGCCGGTGGCGGGCGGGGGCACGATGCCGTCGCCGACGGTCTTCGGCGGGACCGGGGGAGGCGTCACGTCGGGCGCCTTGTTGGGCGGGATCGGCGGCAGGTCCTTGTCCGTCTTGGACGCGAGGTCGTCCAGCTTCGACTTCGCGCCCGCGCCGCCCGCCGCCCCCGTCGGGACGTCGGGCTTCGGGTTCGGCGTGATGTCGTCCAGCTTGTCGTCGATCTTGTTCAGTACGTCGTCGACCCGCTTGCTGATGATCGAGCCGGGGGTCTTGCCGCCGAGGAGCCGGCCGAGCAGGTTGCCGCCGTAGTGCGAGAGGATCTCCAGCGGACCGGCGACCAGACCGCTCAGCGCGCCCTGCTTGATGGAGTCGATCAGCGACTCCGTGTTCCAGGTCGTGATGTGGCCCGCGTTGAGCTGGTAGAGCTGGATCACCGTGTCCTGGAAGATGCCGCCCATGATGCCGATGAAGGTCTGGCTGAGGATCGTCTGGAGCAGCCAGCGGAAGAGCTGATGGAGGCCCTCGCGGGTCGCCGCGAACAGCGCCGACACGGGCCCCCAGACCGCGCCGAAGGTGAAGGCGGAGAAGAGGGTGGCGAACAGGATCTCGGCCAGCAGCTGTACGAGCTGGAGGATCGCCATGATCTTCGAGTACTCGACCTGGTTGGCGACCTTCAGCGCCACCTCGGACAACTGGCGGGACAGCTCCGCCGTCTGCTCCAGCTGGTTCGCGCCCGCCGTCTGGCCCGTCAGGTCCCTCATCGCGACCAGGAACGAGTCGGCGGCCTCGCCGTCGAAGTCGTTCTTGACGATCGGGATGAGCTCGATCACGTACCCGGACAGCGTCTCCAGGTCCCGCGCGATGGAGCCGTAGTGCTCCGACACCCGCCGCATGAGGTCCTCGTCGGCCTCGGGCCACTCCATGCCCGACACGAAGGCGAGGAAGTCGGCGATCCCTTCAGGCGGGTTGATGGCCATGACGTGGAGGTCCTCTGATCGGCGGACGGCTGTGCCCGGAAGAACGGGGACAGCCGTCCGCACGGTTCAGCGGAAGGCCCACCCGCCGTCCCCCGCCCCGACCGGCCCAAGGAGCCGCCCCCCTGGGGCCCGTCTGACCATTCCCGCCTGCCTCACGACGCCATGCACGCACTCTCGCCGCACCGGCCCCAGACCCACGTACGGTCCCGTACGAGGGCCAGGGGTCGGCACGCCGAGAGCACGCACCTGACGCCGCGCGGCCGCCCTGCGGGCGACGACGGGAAGGGTCGGACAGGCCCTGGGGCCCGTCCCGCCTCGGGCGCGGCCCCCGGCGGGCCGACCGGCCTCAGAAGCCGTCCGCCTGGGAGCCGGCCTCCTCGTCCGACTTCGCCATCGTGTCGGACGTCTCCTTCCCGGCGTCCGTCACCGCGCCCAGCCGTTTGCTGATGTACGCGAGCGTCTCCGTCAGGTTCTCGGTGGGCTTGTCGACCTGCTGGTGGTACGTCGTGCCGATCTCGTCCTGGCCCGCGGACTCCTTGTTGATCCGGTTGATCTCCACGATCGCCCGGCTGAGATCCGTGAGACAGCGCTGGTAGTCCTCGTAGTGGGCGAACTTGCTCTTGAGGTCGCTCAGGACCTTCAGGTCGTCAGCCACTGAACTCCTCCTGCTTCCCGGTGGGGATACGGCTCTCGGACTCGGTGGCGAAGTCGTCCTGCTTCGACTGCTGTTCGGAGGGGCGGCGAGACGCCGGTTCCTCGGCCGCGAACTCCTCCTGCCGGGCCGCCTTCGCCTCCTCCAGGGACTCCTCCAGACCGAAGGACGGGGCCATCGACCGCAGCGGCTTGAGCAGTTCGTCCATCTCGACGGGCGTGCCGACGAGCCCGGTCACACTGCGCAGGTGTCCGCTGAAGTCCTCGAAGCCCTTGATGCGTTCGATGACCTGGCTGCCCATCCTGGCCCGTGCCTCGTTGAGGACGGTGACGAGGACGGCGGCCAGCTCGGCCGGTGCCATCGACTGGTACGCCTTGGTGTGGAAGGTCATCGAGATCACCTGGCCCTGGGGGCCGACCGTCACCGACACCATGTGGTTCTTGGAGGTGGCGGACGCGGTCGCCGCGTCCAGTTCGCTCTTGGCCGCGAGCATCTTGTCCCGCTGGTCGTGCAGGGCCGACATCGCGTCCTTGAGGATGCTCTCGAAGTCGATGGCCATGGGGCCGCCTTTCGTGAAGGGGAGTGGGAGGGGCGTCGTGGGCGGTGTCAGCGGCCGATGACCCCGCTGACGGATCCGGTGTCGGTGCCCCAGGTGTCCTCGTCCTCGGTGAGCCACGTGGTGCGCTGCCGGTCCTGGCCCTGATTGGGCTGACCGCCGCCCGCAGCGCCGGGGCTCATCGGCGGCATCATCGGGGGCTGTGAGGTCCCCGGGCCGCCACCCGTGCCCGTACCGCCTCCCGTACCGCCTCCTGCGCCGCCTCCCGCACCGGTGCCGGTGCCCCCGCCCGTACCGCCGCCCGACTGCCGGCCGTCGGAGGACACGGACGCGGTGGCCGGTGGGCCGTCCCCGCCGCCGAGCATCCGGGCGACCCGCTCGCCGATCCCGCCCGTGCCGCCGACCACCGAGGTCACGCTCTTCGGCCCGCCGCCGCCACCGTGACCGGCACCGTTCGAACCGAGGTTGTTCAGATCGAACTTGCGGCCGCCGCCGCTGCCGCCGGAACCGGCCCCGAGCCCGTCCCCGCCCTTCCCGCCGCCGATGGTGGGGTTCTTCTGCTCGGGACGGGTGGAGAGGGCGTGCTCGGCGTTGGTGAGCAGCTGGTGGCTGCGGCTGATCGGGTTGCCGCTCGCGTCGACGACGACGCCGTCCTTGAGGACGGCCCCCTTGGGCAGCACATAGGGGTTGCCGTTGGAGTCGAGCAGCGGCTTGCCCTTGGCGTCGACGATGCTGCCGTCGGCGAGGATCTTCGCCCCCTCGGGCAGCCGGATCCGGTCGTATCCGGCGCCCGGCGTTCCACCGGTCTGGGTGTCGTCGCGGCCCGGCTGCTGGGGCGTCCCCACCTTTCCGCCGGGCGGGGCGACGATCTGCTTGCCGCCCGTGCCCAGGACCGGATTGCCCTTGGAGTCGTAGACCTTGCCGTCCTTGCCGATGCGGGAACCCGGCGGCACCATGACCGGCCTGCCGTCCGCGCCGATGACGGGCTTGCCGTTCTTGTCGAGCAGCGGGACGTTGCCGCCGCCCGTGCCCGTGCCCGGTCCCTTCCCCTCCGAGCCGGTCGAGCTGCCGGGGAACGTGATCGGGGGATTGGGGCCGCCCGGGAGACCGCCGGGACCCTTGCCGCCCGTGCCGCCCTCCTTGCCGCCGGTCACGTCCGGGACCTTGATCCCGCCTCCGGGACCGCCCCCCGCGCTGCCCCCGGGACCGCCCTCGCCGCTCCCGCCGATGCCGTCCGGAGGGCCGTCGATGCCGGGACCGCCCCCGGGGCCGCCGCCGCCGGGACCGCCGGTCCCGGGCCCCCCGGGGCCGCCGCCCGCACCGGTCGGCAGGGTGAAGTTCGGCTGGTAGACGCCCTCCTCAAGGGCGGACGCGAGGGGGAGGTAGGCGTTGTCCAGAGCGCTGAGGTGGGTCGTCGCGACGGTGTCGAGACTGTCGAGCGACTTCAGCCAGTTGTCCTTCGCCGTCCGCTCGACCGCCCGGACCCACTCCGGGGGACTGACGTCCTTCCCGGTGTTGTCGGTGATGTGCTTGAAGGCCGCGCTGTAACTGGTCGTGTAGCCGTTCGCGTACGAGGCCGTGATCGACGTCCACTCGACCTCCAGCTGCGAGCCCCGCATCAGGGCGTTGAACGCCTCGCGCAGCAGCAGCACCCCGTTGACGGTCGTCGTGGTCTCCGGCCCGCCGCCCTTTCCCTGCCGCCAGGCCTCGAACCCCCTGTACATCCCCCAGGAGGAGGCGTCGAGCGTGGTCTTGGCCGTGTCCAGCAGGGTGACGATGTTGTTCGGTGTGGTGATGTCCAGCCTGACCTTGTTCATCTCCATGTGGATGACGTCGACGAACTTCTTGAACGAGCCCGCGGCGCTGCCCCGCCACTCGCTCCCCTCGGAGTCCAGGTCGTCGCCCCAGTCCTTGATGAGCGGGATCCACTCCTCCAGCCACTTGACGACACCGTCCAGCTGGGTCTTCGCGTTCTCGAACGTGAAGTAGTTGACGATGTCCGTCTTCGCGGTCGAGTTCCCCCGCACCAAGGGCCCCAGCCCCTTGTACGGCTCGTTGAGGAAGAGGTTGTACGGAGACTTGGGCTCGTCGAAGTAGCCCTTCCAGTTGGCGCTGAACCCCACCACGAACCGGGAGCTGCTGGTGCCGTAGGTGGTGGTGAAGTCCCAGTAGAAGTCGAAGATCGTGTCGTAGTTCTTGGACAGGGGGACGTTCTTCTCGATGCGGAAGGTACCGAAGTCGGACCAGTCCTGAGAGCCCCCTCCGGCCACCGCCTCCCGGGTCGTCAGGGCCCCGGTGGTGTCCATGAAGACCTTGAGGCCGTTCTCCCAGGTCCACTTCTTGTCCGCCATGGTCGCGCCGAACTCCTCTGTCAGATGATGGACGGAACTACTTCGCGGGCGCGGAACCGGCGCCGCTGGACTGCTGGCCGTCGCGCTGGATCATGCCGAGGATCTCCCACATCTCGGTCACGTCGACGGAGTCCCCGGCGGCGTCGCCGAGGATCTCCTTCACGCTCCGCAGATTGAGGCTGCCGCTCTTGGCGATGGCCTGGAGCTTGTCGAGCGAGCCCTCCAGCTGCGCGCTCAGCGCGGCGAACCCGGCCTGGACGCGGGCGGCGCTGTTCAGCTCCTTCGTGTTGCCCGGCAGGATCAGGCCGTAGTCGCCGTTGGACTGCTTCGCCGTCCAGTCGGGCAGCGACAGCAGGACCGTGTCGGTGGTCAGCTCCGTCAGCAGTGCTTCGAACTGCTTCGCCTTGGCGAGCAGGACGTCCTCCGTGACCGTGGTGGAACTGCCGTCGTCCTCTGTGTCGTCGGAGTTCGAGTTGTTGGGCGCCATGGGGCCTCTCCTGTCCTGAGCCGTGCCGAACGCGGTCCGGCACGGAGAACGGAAGCCCCGCGCCCCGGGGTTCAGACCGGCCCGGGAACGCCGGAACCCGGCACACCGAGCGGGGCGGCGGGCCGGGTTCCGGGGCGGACGGTCAGCGCTGGAACAGGTAGGCGCTCTTGCGGTCGCCGTTGCGGATGATGCCGTGGGCGTCCGACAGCAGGTCCGCGCCCTTGTTGAACTGCTGCGACAGGCTGGAGTCGAGGCTGTTCACGGCCTGCTTGAACTCCGCGAACTCCTTGGCCGCCTCACCGGTGAACTCCGACCGGATGGCGTCGAGGCGCTGCACGATGGTCTCCAGGGCCGAGTTCATCGTGGCGGCGACCTGCTTCATCTGGGCGTTGGCGTCCTCGAGCGCGCCGTGCTTGATGTCCATGTCCATTTCGCTCATGCGCGTTCCTTAGGGAGGAGAGGAAGAAGAGGAAGGAGGGGGAGGAGGGGAGGCGTCACTTGCTGAGGATGTCGTAGACGTCGCCGCTCCACAGGTCCATGTTGGCCTCCGCCTCACCTGCGGTGTCCGCCATGACCTTGCTCGTGGTGCCGACCGCGTCCAGCAGGTCCTTGTACTCGGCCATCACCGAGCGGTAGCCCCGCTGCCAGTTCTCGATCTTCGCGATGAACTTGGTTCCGGCGGTGGACCTCATGCTCTGCGCGACCTGCTGCGCGATGTCCTCGGACTGGGTGTAGGCCCGCTCCATCGTCTGGAGGTGCCCCTCCAGCTCGTTGAGGGTCTGGGTGAGTACCTCGGACGACACCTTGAGGTTGTCGTTGGGAATGTCGGTCACCTGATCTCCTTCGATCGTACGGTCGGTGGGGTCCCCGGCAGGGGGAACGGGCCGTTCACGGCGCGGGGTTCACCGGCTTCGCGGCCTCGGCGGCCACACCCTTCACCTGCTCCGAGGCGCGCCGTTCCACCCCGGGACAGACTGGCGCGGGCACGCCCGCACTCGCGTCGACCACCCCCGCCGCCGCCAGCGCCGACGGATCCAGGGCCGGTCCCGTCGGCAGCATGGTCAGCAGGATCGCGGGCACCCCCACCGCCGCCGAGCCCGCGTAGCCGAGGGTCTTCGCCGACTCCGCCGTCGGCAGGGGGTACTTCACACCGTTGTCCGCGACCAGATACGTCGTCCCGGCCGCTCCCGCCCCCGACAGGGCCCGCACCAGCGCGCCGCCCCCCGGCCGTACGGAGACCAGATCCGCCGCGCCGCACGCCGCCGTCACACCCGGCTGGGGCGTCACCGGCCTTCCCGCGACCGCCATCGCGTCGGCCACCGTCACCAGAGTGGCAGGCCCGCCCGACGCCGAAGGCCGCACCGCCGTGCACACCCCCTGCCCGACACCCGGCTCCACCAGCTCCGGCGGCGCCGCCGGAAGGCCCGCGTCCGGCAGGGTCCCGGGCGGCGCCGGGTGGGCGGCCAGATCGGCGGCGCCCACCGCCACGGCGACCGCCGGGGCCCCCGCGTACGCCTCCCGCTGCGTACGGGGATCGCCGCGCAGCAGCTCGAACCGGGTGCGGTCGAGCGCCGCGAGACCCTTCCGGGTCAGCACGTACGGATCACCGGCCGGGTCCGTGAAAAGCTGGCCGATCCGGGTCTCCCGCCCGGCCAGCGCGGGACCGGGCGTGCCCCGCCCCGCGATCTCCGGCAGGGCCAGATCAGGCCCGGCGGGAAGGGAGTTGAGATAGGACGACGCCACCGGGAACGGGGTCGCCGTGCCGTAGCCGAGCGCCGTCCCCGCACCCGCGCCGAGCCGCAGCCGCCTCCCCTGCCACAGCACGTGCCCGGTGCCGTCCGAGTCCGTCACCAGGATCCCCTGCCCGGGACCCAGCGCCCGGCCCGCGTCCGCCGAACCGACCGCCACCGAGACCACCGGGCCGGGCCTCCCGGTCGCCGTGGCCTCCGTCAGACCGCACACCAGCCAGTCGCCCCGGGCCAGCGCGGACGCGGCCGGGAGCCCGTCCGGCGCGCCCACGATCCCCAGCGGTCCGCCGCGCGGCACCGCCCCCAGCGAGTTCAGACCGACCTGCGAGACGGTCATCTTCGGCCCGGCCACCAGCCGGGCACTGGCCTGGTTGAGCACCGGCCGCAGCTCCCCGCCGACGAACAGGTACCGGGCGCCCGTCTCCTTGACCACCACCAGGGTCCCCGGCTTGGCCCAGCCCTTCGCACCGCCCGGCTTGATCGCCCCGTACAGGCCCATCACCAGCGCGATGATCACGGCGATGAACAGTCCGGTACGCACCCCACGGGTGGTCCGCCGGGTCGGGAGGTCCAGCGAGTCGGGCTCGCCCCGCAGCATCCCGGCCCCGAGTCTGCTCATCACGAACAGGTGGGCCTGCACCTGGTCGCGTCTGGACTGCATGTGAACTCCTGGAGGGGAAGGGTACGTCGGTGGTCGGGGGTGGTTCGGGGGCGCCGCTCAGCCGGTGAGCCCGCGCACCCACGTGAACACCCCGGCCTCGGTCAGCGCCAGCGGGATCAGGCTCAGCGCCAGCGCACTGTGCAGCAGGTCGGCGGCCCGCCCCCAGTACGGCAGCAGCCGCCGCCCCGGCACCGTCCACGAGAAGATCGCGAGCGCGGCGGCGGTCGCCAGCAGACCCGCCAGCAGACCCGCACGGCCCGCCGGGCCCAGGGACAGCGCCCACCCGGTGGTGAGCAGCGCGAGCCCGTACACGCCCGGCAGGATCAGGGCCAGCCGCTGCCACCGGGAGCCGACCTCCCGGACGTGCAGGATCAGCAGCAGCGACAGCACGGCCGCCAGCGTCACCGGGGCCCAGCCGGGCGCGGGCGCCATCAGCGTGAGACAGGCGGCGCACAGCACGCCCGTCACCACGTGGAAGGCGGTCAGATAGCCGTCGGCCACGGCACTGCGGTCCACGACCTCCTGCGCCGGATACGACTCGATGTCCTCCTGCAGCTCCTCCGCCCGGCGCGGCAGCGCGGGCAGCTTCAGCCCCGAGAGCCGGAAGGCGAAGCCGGGCAGGAACGCCCCGAACACCACCACGACCACGGCCAGCGCGCCCGCCGTCTCCGCCACCGAGAGCCCCGCGAGGACGAGCGCCCCCGCCACCGAAGTGGTGACCGAGGTGATGAGCAGCCCGAGGAACAGGGGAGCGGAGCAGGCCACGGACGCCAGCGCCAGGACCGAGGCGCCCGCCGCCGTCGAACCGCCCGCGAGCAGCCGGGCGGCCGTCAGATCGCTCTCCCCGGCCGGAAGCAGCGCCCCGGCCAGCGCCAGATACGGCACCGCCGCCGCGCCGAGCGCGGTACCGGCCCCCGCGTCGCCCACCGCCCGCGCGGCGCTGCCCGCACTGAGGAGCAGCAGGACCCCGGTCCCGGCCGCCGCGACCACCCGCAGCGGACCCAGGCCGCCGGAGAGCGCCAGGAGGACGAAACCGCCGGCCAGCGCGAGCAGTGCGACGCCGAGCGCCAAGTGATGGGTGAGGGCGGGATGCCAGCCGTCGCCGCGCCGTTCGAGACCGGCCGCGACACCGTCGACGATGTCGTCGAAGTGCACCTCCGGCAGCGCCTCGCGGCGCATCCGCAGATGGAGGCGCTCGCCGTCGCGCAGCCCCAGGGCCTCCGCCGTCCGCTCCTCGTCCAGCGGCTCCTCACCGAGCCGCTGGAGCACCCAGCCGCCCGCTTCGACGGCTCTCTCGTCCAGGTCGTCCCCGGAGTAGCCGACGATGGTCGGCAACAGGTCCGCCAGGGGGACGTCGGCCGGTACGGAGAGCTCGACCACCTTGTGCGGCCCGTGGAACCTCAACCGGCACAGCCCCGCCACCGCGCTACCGCTCACTGCCCGCGTGTCCTTCCCGCTGTCCAGCCGAGGCCGGAACGCCCTCGGCGGACAGGGGAACGCAAGCACCCCCGCGGCGGGTTCAGTCACCCCCGCGCGGCTCGCCCCGCAACTCCCGCACGAGCGCCTCGACGCCCTCCTCGCCGTACCGTGCCACGAGCACGGCGGCCAACTCGGCCACCGACCGCCGCTCGGCCTGGCTCCAGCCGCCCGCCGACGGATGCTCGTCCACCACGAAGACGCGCGCGATCAACAGGGCCTCCCGCTCCGGCGGGCCGTCCGGGGGAGCGGGCCCCAGCAGCCGGGTGAGCGCCTCCACCACCTCGGACGCGCTGGCCTCCGGCACGTCCAGGCCGGTCACGGACCCGGCGAGCGGATCCCCGTCCTCCGGGCGGACGCCCGGCAGCCATGTGCGCAGGAGCGCCCGCACCTCGGGCGCCCCGCTGTCCTCGTCCTCGTCCACCGCTCTCCTTCCGGCACCGCCCCGACGGGCGTGGGCACACCGCCTCGCCCAGCCCGGCGACGGGCCGGACCGGCCGGACCGGCGACCCTGCGGGCATCCGTACGCGCGCACACCTCTCCTCCGTTCCCGCGCTCCCTCCTTGCCGCAGTGGTCAACGCGCCTCCCCGCCGTCGGGGTTCATCCGGCTCCGTCCGAAGCCGTCGTACGCGGGGGTTGAACCGTCCCGCACCGTCCGTCCGTTCCCGACTGACGAGGAAACCGCACGGAATCGGCCGCCGGACGCGAGTCATGGCGTGAGGAGCGTTGTTCGTTGAGCGTGGTGCAAGTCAACCGCCCGCCGCGGCGGCCCGGTCCCGAGATGCCGGACGGCGAGATCCAGCTCCAGGAACCCCCTGGTCTGCCCGAGAAGCAGAACGGCATCGGCAGCATCATCACGATGGTGCCGATGGCGCTGTCCTCGCTCTCCATGGTCTTCATCTTCCTGCGCCCCAACGGCGGCATGATGACCTACATCGCCATGGGCACCATGGCCGTGTCCGCGATCGGCATGATCGTCACCCAGATCATGCGGGGCAACGCCGACCGCAAGCAGGAACTGACCGACGAGCGCCGTGACTACCTGCGCTATCTGACACAGATGCGGCGCCAGGTGCGCAAGGAGGTCCTCCGTCAGCAGGAGGCCCTGGCCTGGCGCCATCCCGACCCGGCCGAACTGCCCTTCCTGGTGCGGACCTCGCGCCTGTGGGAACGGCGCTCCTCCCACCCCGACTTCAGCGACGTGCGGATCGCGCTGGGCTCCCAGCGCCTCGCCGTACGCCTGGCCCCGCTCGCGACCAAGCCGGTCGAGGACCTCGAACCGCTCAGCGCCCACGCGCTGCGCCGCTTCATCCACGCGTACGGTTCCGTCGCCGACCAGCCCGTCGCCATCCACCTGCGGGGCTTCGCGCACGTCCTGATCCGTACCGAGGCCGACGCCGGAACGGACCCCGGCAACACCCCCACCGGCGTCACGGGGGCCCCGGGTGCCACCGGGTCCCCGGGCGGGGCCGGGGCGGGTGCCGAGGGGACGGAACCCGACGACGACCGGGCCCGCGCCCTGGTCCGCGCGGTCCTCGCGCAGATGGCCACCTTCCACGCCCCCGACGAACTGCGGATCGCGGTGGTGGCCGCGCCGGACCGGCGGGCCCACTGGGAGTGGACCAAGTGGCTTCCGCACGCCCTGCACCCCCACGAGACCGACGGGGCGGGGCCGCTGCGGCTCGTCGCGGGAACCATCGGTGAACTGGAGCAGCTGCTCGGCGAGGAGTTCGGCGCCAGGCCGCCCTACGAGCCCGACGCCTCCCCCAGCCGTGACGAGCCCTACACCGTCGTCGTGCTCGACGGGGCCGTCTTCACCTCCCCCCACCGGGCCGCGCTCGGCGGCTACCGCAACGCCGTCGTCGTCGACGTCGGCTCCACCCTGGAGTGGAAGCACGGCCGTCTCACCCTGCGGCTGCGGATCACCGGGACCCCCGAAGGCCCCGACTCCCTGGAGATGGTCGGCGCCGACCGCAACCGCAAGGACCAGAGCACCCCGCTCGGCGTCCCCGACGCCCTGACTCCCGTCGCCGCCGTCCGGCTGGCCGCCGCCATGGCCCCGTACCGCCTCGGCGACAGCTTCGACGCGGGTGAACCCCTGGAGACCGACTTCGACCTGGCCGGTCTGCTCGGCATCCCCGACCTGCACCGCTTCGACGTCAAGGAGCAGTGGGCGCGCCGCAACCAGTCCAACAAGCTCCGGGTCCCCCTCGGCCTCGGCCCCGACGGCACCCCCATCGACCTCGACATCAAGGAATCCGCCCAGGGCGGCATGGGCCCGCACGGCATGCTGATCGGCGCCACCGGCTCCGGCAAGTCCGAACTGCTGCGCACCCTCGTGCTCGCCCTGGCCCTGACCCATTCCTCGGAGATCCTCAACTTCGTCCTCGTCGACTTCAAGGGCGGGGCCACCTTCCTCGGTCTGGACGGTCTGCCCCACACCTCCGCCGTCATCACCAACCTCGCCGACGAGGCCGATCTGGTGGACCGGATGCGGGACGCGCTGCACGGCGAGATGATCCGCCGCCAGGAACTCCTGCGCGCCGCGGGGAACTACGCCTCCCTGCTGGAGTACGAGACCGCCCGCGCGGCCGGCACCCCGCTGGACCCACTGCCCACCCTCTTCGTCGTCGTCGACGAGTTCTCCGAACTTCTCGCCGCCCACCGCGACTTCATGGATCTCTTCGTCATGATCGGCCGCCTCGGCCGCTCCCTGGGCGTGCATCTGCTGCTCGCCTCCCAGCGCCTGGACGAGGGACGCGTGCACCAGCTGGAGTCCCATCTTTCGTACCGGATCGGTCTGCGGACGTTCTCCGCGATGGAGTCCCGGGGCGTCCTGGGCGTCCCCGACGCCTACCAGCTCCCCTCACAGCCGGGCAACGGCTATCTGCGCAGCGACATCTCCACCCTGACGCGCTTCAAGGCGGCCTACGTCTCGGGCACGTACCGGCCCAAGCGGCGGCCGGCGGGCCGCCGTTCGGTCATCGAGGGCCAGGTCGTCGCGCTGGGCACCGAGTACGTGGCCCCCCGCGTGCTGCCCGCCACCCCCGCCCCGGAGGAGGAGACGGCCGTCGAGGAGACCGGGACGCTGCTGGACATCGCCGCCGAACGGCTCGTCGACGCGGGTCCCCCCGCCTACCAGGTGTGGCTGCCGCCCCTCGACGTGCCGCCGACCCTGGACGAACTGCTGCCCCCGATCGGACCCGACCCCGAGCACGGCTTCACCGCCGAGGGCGAGACGCGCGGCACGCTGAAGGTTCCCGTCGGCGTCGTCGACAGGCCCTTCCAGCAGGTGAGGGACCTGCTGACGGCCGACCTGGGCGGCGCCGACGGCCACATCGGCATCGCCGGTGCCCCGCAGTCCGGGAAGTCCACCCTCATCCGCACCCTGATGACGGCGCTCGCCCTCACCCACAGCCCGGCCGAAGTGCAGTTCTACTGCCTGGACTTCGGCGGCGGCGCCCTGTCGAGCCTGCGCGGTCTGCCGCACGTCGGTGGTGTCACCGGCCGTCATGACCCCGACCGGGTCGTGCGGACCATCGCCGAGGTCAACGCGGTCATCACCCGCCGTGAGAAGTACTTCGCCGAGCTGGGCGTCGACTCCGTCGCCGCCTTCCGACGCAAGAAGGCGGCCGGAGAGCTTCCCGACGACCCGCACGGCGATGTGTTCCTCGTCGTCGACGGCTGGAACACCCTGCGCCAGGAGTTCATGGACCTGGTCCAGCCCCTCACCCTCATCTCCCAGCGCGGTCTGAACTACGGTGTCCACCTCGTCGTCGGCACCACCCGCTGGGGCGAGATCACCGGGGCCCTGCGCGACCAGCTCCAGACCCGTTTCGAACTGCGTCTGGGCGACACGGTCGACTCGGTCATCAACATGCGGGCGGCGGCCAAGGTCCCCAAGATCCCCGGCCGTGGACTCACCGCCGACCAGATGCACTTCCTGTGCGCGCTGCCCCGCATGGACGGCATCGGCACCGCCCACGACCTCTCCGAGGGCGTCGCCGACCTGGTCGACGTCGTCGCCGACCACTGGACCGGGCCGCGTGCCCCCGAGGTCCGGATGCTGCCCCTCGTCCTGGACGCCGCCGACCTGCCCGAACCGCACGGCTCCCTGCGGATCCCGCTCGGCCTGGAGGAGAACGACGTCCAGCCGCTGTGGCACGACTTCTCCCAGGACCCGCACCTGATCGTCGTCGGTGACAGCGAGACCGGCAAGACCAACCTGCTCCGGCACATCGCCACCCAGATCATGCGCGCCTACACCCCCGAACAGGGGCGTCTGATGCTGGTCGACTTCCGCCGCGAGATGTACGAGACCGTGCCGGAGGAGTACCGCCTCGGCTACGCGGTGTCCGCGGACCCGCTGCGCCAGATGATCACCGGGGCGGGCAAGGCGATCGCCAACCGGATCCCGGCCGCCGACATCACCCCGGACCGGCTGCGGCGCCGCGACTGGTGGAGCGGCCCGGAACTCTTCGTACTGGTCGACGACTACGACCTGGTCAACGGTTCGATGTCGGCGCATCCCTTCGCCGCCGTCCTCGACAACCTCGCCCAGGGCGCGGAGATCGGCCTGCACATCATCGTCGCCCGTTCCGCCAACGGCGCCGGCCGTGGACTGTCCGATCCGCTCCTGCGCAAGCTCCAGGACGTCAACACTCCGGCCGTCCTGCTGTCGTGCCCGCCGACGGAGGGCTACCTCTTCGGCGGTACGAAGCCGAAGGTGCTGCCCACCGGCCGCGCGCTGCACATCACCCGCCGCCGCACGGTCCAGCTCCAGACCCCGCTGCTCGACCCCGACGGCGTGACCCCGCAGAACGGACACTCCGGATGACCGCCCCCGCTCCTGCTCCTGACCCCGCCCCTGCTCCCGGCCCCACCCCCGGTCCCGCTTCCGTCTCCGGGTCGGGTACGCACCCCGTCGGCCCCCACCTGGTGATCGCCTCCGAGGAGACGGCCGCCGCTCTGGCGTCCGTCCTGACCGGGCTGCCCGCGCTGCCCGGGGCGCTGCTGGTCCTCGCGGCCGCTCCGGACGCGGCACTGGTGCTCCGCCGCGCCCTGCCGGAGCTGGTGGCTCTGGCGGGGGAGCGTGGTGCGGACCGTCTGGTCCTGGCCGCGTCGGGTCTCGCCGCACGGGGGCCGGGCGGTGGCCGCCCGGTGGCGGCAGTCGCCTCGGCGGCGGGTTTCACGGTGGTCGCTCCGGACGGTGTGGTGAGCGTGGAACCGGACGGCACGCTGCGGCTCGCCGAACCGGGCGGCTGGTGGCTGGCGGCACCGGGGGAGGAACCGTACGAACTGGGCCCGGGGTGGCCGCCGGAGGATCCGCGAGGTGCGGAGGATCCGGAAGGACCGGGCGAGGAGGGGGCGGGGCCGGAGGAGGAGAGGGAACCGGAGGCTGAGGAACCCGAGCCGCTCCCGCCTCCGGCGCCGCCGGTGCCCGTCGTGGCGGAGTCCCAGGGAGGCGCGCACGGATTCGGGGCGGTACCCAGGGTGTCGCCGGGGGGAGAGCCGACGGAGGAGCGGGAGGAACCGGACGGCACGTCCGGGGCGATGCCGTCGGGGACGCCGGAGGGGGAGCCCGGGGTGACTCCGGCGGGGATGCCGGGCGAGGGCCCCGCTGAGTCGCCGAGGGCGGACAGCCGTACCGTGCCGGGAGGTGTGTGGCTCGGAGGGTTGCCCGAAGCGGTCGAGCCGCTGATCGGGGTGGGCCCGGAGACCTTCCTCCTGGGTGTGGGATCACCGGCCCGCCCCGCACTGCCCGCCGCTGAGCTCCTGGCCCGGGTGCCGAGGGACGCGGCGGACGCACGGCACCTCCTGCTGTCCGCGCCCTGGGCCGATCCGGCCGACCTCGTCGCCATGGCGACGGCCCTCGCGGACCGTTTCGGCCGTACGGTACGGGCGGCGGTCGGCCTCCCCGTACGCACGGCCGACGACCACGCGACCACGTACCTGGACGGGCGGGGCGCGCCCACCTGGCAGCCCCTCCTGCTCGAACTCGCCGCCTCTCCCGCGCACCGCCGGGTGGTGCCGTCGGCGTGGCTGGGGCTGTCCGGCCAGGAGGCGGCGGCCCCTGCGCTGTACGGGTGCGCCGACGCGGCGGGCTGGGCCGTCGAACTGGTCCCGGCCGGAGTGTGGCTGCGCCCGGCGGACCGGGTGGCGGACTCCCGCCCCCGCACGGTGCGTCCCGACCCGTCCGGTCCGGTTCTGCTGGTGGGCGACGGGGGACGGGCCGTCGGCACGGAGGTCCGTGGGGCCTTGCCCGGGGTGCTGGCCGGGCTGCCGGACGTGGGCGCGAGGGAACCGTACGGACTCCTGTTCCACGGTGACGCGGCCGACGAGGAGGGACCCCGTTCCTGGGCGGGGGAGCTGGACCTGCGCTGGCTGGGCTCCACGGGATCCCGCCCGGTGCCGGAGCCCGGACCCGTCCCCGGCCCCCGTGGCGAACCGGTCTCGACCCCGCCCGGGAACGGGCTGTCCTGGGCGTCCGGGGCGGCTCCGGGTGAAGGTTCGCCCGCACCGAGGGGTGAGGCGGCGGGTGCGGTCCCCCCGTCGGTTCCGCCTCCGACCGGCTGCGAGCGGAGCGGAGGCGCTCCGGCGCCGGAACCGCCTCCCGCCGGGTCCGGTCCGACCGGAGCGGCCCCGTCCCTGGAACCGGGTCGGCCCGCGACCGGGAGCCCGCCGACGGGACCGGGCCGGGTCCCGGCCGTGCCTCCGGTGTCGCCCTCGGCCGCTCCTGAGCCGGGGCAGCCGGTGGGGGAGGCGCCCGTAGCCCCGCCGGTGGCGCCCGCCCCGCCGGTGTCCGGCTCTCCGAGGGCGTCCGTGTCTCCGCCGGTGGCCGGTGGCCGCAGCGGTCCGGACGACCGGGCGGCTCTGCGGGAGCTGCTGGGGGAGAAGTACCACATCCTGGCGAGCAAGGCGGAGTTGCTGGCCTCCCGGCTGCCGTCGTTGCGCTCTCTGGCCCAGGAGGGTCTGAAGGCGGACATGGTCGCGATCGCGCTGTACCAGGCCGACGCTCCTGGTCCGGGGTCCCGTGCGGG
Organism: Streptomyces sp. NPDC101490; assembly: GCF_044767145.1. Lineage (NCBI taxonomy): Bacteria > Bacillati > Actinomycetota > Actinomycetes > Kitasatosporales > Streptomycetaceae > Streptomyces > Streptomyces sp. NPDC101490. Next base: position 16,478 of record NZ_JBIWNI010000008.1, on the reverse strand, counting down.
GCTGGCCGAGGCGGCGAGGACGGACGAGCCCGGTCCCTTCACTCCGCTGCTGCGTTGTCTGGAGTCGGGCCTGCGGCGGCTGCCGGGGCACTACGGGGCGGTCATGCTCGCGGCGCCGCTGGAGCGGGTGCCGCTGGACCGGTACGTGCCGGGCACGGTCCTGGTCGAGCCCGCGGCGGTGGCGAGCGTCCCGGCGTGCGACGCGGAACTGGAGGGCGCGGTGGAGTTCGGGATCTGGTCGTCCACCGGCCGCCGCACGTCGGTCTTCCTGGGGACGGACGACGAACCGGAGGTGGTGTTCCCGCCGGGCACGTCCTTCTCCGTCCTGGCCCTCGACCTGCCGGAGGACGACACGGCCCCGGTCCGAGTCCTGCTCCGTGAGATCTCCGCGGTGGAGAGCGACGGAGCGGACGGCCGGGTGCGCCGACGCGACGAGCAGGCGCGTACCCGGCTGACCGAATGGTTCGAGCGCAGGGACATGCTGGAATCCCACGACCGCCGCCCCCTCCCGGACGCGGCCCGTTTCCACGTGGCCCCGGGGGCGGCCCCGCACTGAACGCGTGGCCGCCCCGGGTGCGGCCGGAGCGCCTCCGCCAGGGTCCGGTCCGGCCGTTCACGTAGCGGTCCCGCCCGCCGGTGCCGGGGGACCGGGGTGTCCGTGCCGGAGACCGAGGGCAACGGTGGACCGGGGAGGCCCGCTCGACAGGAATCGTGGGCGCACGGGCCCCCGGCACCGGGAGCCGAGCCCCGAACCGGACTGCCGCGGGCACGGAAGGCTGCCGTGGCCCTCCGGCGGCTGAACCGTCATGGCCGTGGGCGGGGGCGTTGTCGGCGCGCTGCGCTACCGTCGTCTTCCCCTTGAGGGGTGCCCTGTTCCCGCCCGGCCTCTATCTCAGGCCGGGCGGGAACAGACCGGCACGTCCCCCTCATTCTTCGGCACGAGGGCCGGGCCCTTCCGGATGGAAGTGCGACACCAAGGTGTCCTGACTCCATATGAAGGGGTCCCCGGTCGGATTGCAAGGAAAACCGGGAACTTCGCCCGCAAGGCTTACCCGGTGTGCTGGTGCGTGGACGGAACGGTCGTATCCGGGCGGTCCGTTGACCGTTCCTGGATCCTAATGTTCCGTAATTCCTTGATCACTTGGTGTGATCTTCCTTCGCTGGTTCATGCTGATGCTTCTTCAACGGCGGCTCGGCACCCGTTCGTTGAAGGGGCCGCCGGAGTGCGGCCTTCCGGGTTCGGCAGCGCACGACACTGAAGGAACTGAAGGAATCGCATGGACAAAAAGAGGATAGCGACAGCAACGGCGCTGACGCTGACCACACTGATGGTGTTCGCGTGGAGCGTGCCCATGGCGGCGACGGGCTACGAAGCCCTGGCCGCCGTCGTGGCCCTGCTGCTGGGCCTGACCGTGACCCGGGCTCCGCACGTCGTCCGCCCGCGAACCCCGGCCTGCGGACATCGCGTGGCAGCGGTGCCCGACAAGGGGGACGACGCCCCGTGACGACGTCGTTCACCACTCCGGGCCCGGACGATCCGGCCCCGCTCCGCCCCGGCCGCAAGCTGGGCCCCATCGCGGCCGATGTCGGCAGCTCCCACCGGGCCTGGCTGGACCCCACCCGCGCCCGCTACCTGGCCAGCGGCCGTACGCTCAACGACCTCAGCGTCCGTGTTCCGCTGGCCAAGTCCAAGCTCTCGGAGCTGTTGAGGGGAGTGGGCCACTACCCGCGCTGGGAAGTCATCCACCGGCTGGCCGAGGAACTCGGCATCCCCAACTGGCCACTCCAGCGACTGTGGAAACAGGCCGCCCTGGACGCCGGAAAGACCCGGGACTGGATCGACCGGTCCACCGACAACCCCGTCACCACGGCCCCCCACGGGCCGCCCCTGGAACACGACGCGCTCCGCGCGATCGTCATCGACGGCTACCGCCGCTACTCCGGGGTCTTCCTGCCCGACGCGTCGGCCCGTGAAGCGGCCGTCGAAGACGCCTTCGCGATCCTCTGGCTCTCCTTCGCCGCCGCGCTCGCCAGTCCCGACACCCGCCACTACGCCTGGGGCATCCTGCGGGCCACCGTCAAGGCCAGGGCCGACCACCGTGACCACCGGCCCGTGCTGGCCGAGGCAGCCTTCGACACCGTCGCGCTGCGCGAGCAGACCTCGCCCGAGGACGAGATGGCGCAGCTGGCCGAGACCCTTGAACTGTTCACGGCGATGAGCCGTCTGCCCGACGCCCAGCTCGACGTCATGGTCCTGCGGCGCCTGTGTGGGTTCACCGTCGAGCAGATCTCCGCGCTCCTCGGGATCCCCCTGGCCGCCGTCCGCTCCACCGAGCGCCACGCCGAACGATTCCTGGAAGCCACCATCGAGCTGCCCGACACCGGAGGAACCACCCCATGACCAAGCTCGACGCCATCCTCGCCAGAGCGCTGCTCACGCACGACCGGACCGCACCCCGCGACACCGTCCCGCCCAACGACACCGAACCCGCCGTCCGGCCCTCCGCCGCCCCCGGCAGGCCCCCCGCCTCCTCGACGGCCGCCGCCGAGGACCTGCGTGCCCTGTGCGAGGCACTCGTCCGCCACACCCCGGCCACCGCCGTCTCCGGCTTCGTCACCGACCAGATCCCCGAACCCCGCAGCGCACTGGTCCTGGCATGCGTCCTGCAACTGACGGACACCGGTGACGGCGCCCGGTTCTGGTGGCAGTACGCCGCCGGTGCCGGACAGCCCGCCGCCGCCTACTGCCTCTACCTGCACCATCTCGCCCTCGGCGAGACCCACACCGCCCGCTGGTGGCACACCCAGAGCAAGGAGGACAAGCCCGGTGGGCCCGTGTGGACCACGATCCTGTGGGACAACACCCCCCTGGTCCTGCGCCACGAGGACGCGACGTCCACCGCCACCATCGTGCGGGTCCTGCGCAACCTGGCCCAGCACGTCTCCCGGCCGCGTTCCGCCGTCGTCACCGAGCTGATGCGGTACATGCCCACCGCCGTCGCCGTCGGCTATCTCCGCGAACCCGAAAGCGAACTCCCCCTGCCCGGCCCCTCCTTCTCCCGCAAGATCCGCGCCCTGCTGGAGGTGGCGGCAGACAAGCCCCCTCGCGCCCGCTGCGCCCCGTCCCTCCGCAGAAGCGCGGACCACCGGGTGCCCGCCACCCGGGAGACCGGCGAAGCCGCCACCTGCTGAACGCGGGCGCGGCCCGTCGCTGCACCGAAGACACCGAAGACGAGGAGCGGGCGGGGCCACAGAGGCGGCACAAGGCACCGGTTCCGGGCCGGTCGCGTGGCTGAGAGGGGTACGCGGCCGGTCAGTCGGACGGGCCGCTCCCCAGCCGCCGGGGGCGACTCCCGGCAGGGGCGGGTGCCCGCCGGACCCGGGGCCGACGGACAGTCAGCCGCTCCCGGCTCCGGCCAGAAGTCGGGTGTCCGCTCCGGTCCGCACGAATGCCTGGTCGACCACGGCACCGCACCCGTCCGGATCCCGCCCGTCGCCCGAGCCCGGGCCGATGAGGTTCCACGACCGCCTGTCGTACGAGGAGTCTCCCCCGGGTGCGGGAAGCGGACCTCTGTCCCGCGCGGGGGAGGCGGACCGTGCCGTCGGCGAGGCCGGTCACGAACACCCCGCCCTCCGGTTCCGTCACCCCCGCGCGATATCTTCCCTCCCACGGCGTGTCGAGGGGGAAGCCTCAAGGAGGCTCCACTCCACGCCGCATCTCGGAGGGGAAAGCACGTATGACTCCGCTGTCTCGTACGACGGCAACCACCGGCTCGTTCCACGGCGCGCCCAGGTCCACCGCGCTCGCTCTCGCGGTCCTGACGGTACTCACCACGTTCACCGCCCTCGGTCCCGCCGCCGCTCCCGCCCAGGCCGAGCCGGAGGACTGTCCGCGCGGCTATCTGTGCGTGTGGAAGACCGACCACGCCACCGGTTCCATGCTCAAGATCACGACGAACAAGCCGACGCTCGGTACCTGGGACAACCGGATCAGCGCCGTGTCCAACCGCACCGACCGCTACGCCTGCGGCTACAACGAGTCCCAGTACCGGACCTCCGGCGGCTGGGTCGTCGGTTCCCGGGACCCTGACCCGGGCGGCACCGAGTGGGGCTACTTCGGCGCCCCGTCCATCAGCTCGATCAAGCTCGTTCCCACGCGGCGCGAATGCTACGGCCCCGGCTACCCCGACTGGTCCGTGGGCTGGAATTCCCTCAGCCGTGGCTCCTTCGCCAATCTCGACGGCGACCACCGCTCCGACCTCCTCACCCGCGACAAGGCCGGCCGGCTCTGGTTCCTCCCCGGCAACAGCACCGGCAAGCTCGTCGGCTCCGGCTGGAACGCCATGAACGCCCTGACCCGGCACGGCGACTTCACGGGCGACGCCCGCGAGGACCTCATCGCGCGAGAGGCCGCCACGGGGAAGCTGTGGCTCTACCCCGGCACCGGCACGGGCGCCTTCAGCGCCCGCAGGCTCATCGGCGCCGGTGGCTGGAACTCCATGACCCGCATCACCGCCTTCGGTGATCTCACGGGCGACAGCCGTGCGGACCTCCTCGCCGTCGAGAAGTCCACCGGCAAGCTGTGGCTCTACCCCGGCACCGGCGCGGGCACCTTCAGTGCGCGCAAGCTCATCGGCGCCGGTGGCTGGAACAGCATGGACGCCCTCACTGCTCCCGGAGACGTGACCGGCGACGGCAAGGCCGATCTCATCGCGCGCGAGCCCTCCACCGGCAAGCTGTGGCGGTACAACGGCAAGGCCGGCGCACTCGCCCCCCGCGTCCCGCTCGGCGGCGGCTGGAACGCCCTGGCCACCCTCATCGGCGTCGGTGACGCCGAACACAGCGACGGTCGCAACGACCTCTACGGGATCACCAACAGCCGCGCCACCGAGTCCCTCACCAACGGTTCCTGCCTCGGCTCCGACTGTCTGGTCTCCTACCCGGGCAAGGGCAACGGCACCTTCCACCGGGCCGGCTGGGACGGCAGCCTCTGGTACGACATGACGGCCGTCCTCTGACACCACCTGAGCATCCCGAGCGGGCCGACGACGAAGGTGAACCGAGCGGTCGGCCGCGAGAACGGCCCGGCGACCATCCCGCGTGCAGACCTCCCGCACGCGGGTGAAGCGCCGGGCCGCAGACGATCACCCCCTGTCCGCGTGCGGTCTCGCCGACAGCCCTCGGCGAGACCTTCGGCGGGCCGGACGGGCGGGATGCCGTGCGCGAGCGGACGGTGCGGTCCGGGAGGCCCTCTTGCCAGCCGTAGAAGATATTTCGAAAATGAGCATGACAAAAAGAGGATCTCTCGTCGCGCCTTCGTCAGAGAGAACAAGAGGGGACCCCCCACATGAAGAAGCCTTTCGTCGGCATCCTGCTCGGACTGTCCCTGGCGGGAATGTCCGCCGCACCGGCCCTGGCCTCCGCACCCCAGGCCGCGCCCGCCGAGGTCGTGGCGCCCGCCGCCGTCGACTTCGCCGGCACGGTCGCGCTCAGCAACTGTTCAGGATCCGTCGTCCGCGCGCCCAGCTCCCTGCCGACCGACCCCGCACTCGTCCTCTCCAACGGGCACTGCCTGGAGACCGGCATGCCCACCGCCGGTCAGGTCATCAAGGACCGCGCGTCCAGCCGCACCTTCTCCCTGCTCAACTCGGCCGCCACGAAGGTCGGCACGCTCCAGGCCAACCGCATCGCGTACGCCACGATGACCGACACCGACATATCGATCTACCGGCTGACCAAGACCTACCAGCAGATCCAGAGCCAGTACGGGATCGGCGCGCTCACCCTCAACGACGTCCGCCCGGCACAGGGTTCGGCGATCACGGTGGTCTCCGGATACTGGAAGCGCACCTACAGCTGCAACGTCGACGGGTTCGCCTACCGCCTCAAGGAGGGTGAGTGGACCTGGAAGGACTCGGTCCGCTACACCTCGTCCTGCAACACCATCGGCGGCACCTCCGGCTCGCCGGTGATCGACAACACCACCGGCAAGGTGGTCGCCGTCAACAACACGGGGAACGAGAGCGGTGGCAGCTGCACCCTGAACAACCCGTGCGAGGTCGACCAGAACGGTGCCGTCACCGTCCGCCAGGGCATCAACTACGCCCAGCACACCTACACGATCGTCCCGTGCATCGCCCCCGGGAACGTCATCGACCTGAACCGCGCGGGCTGCGCACTGCCCAAGCCGTAACCCTTCCGTTCCCTCCGGTGCCACGGCCGGGGTCCCGCACGGGACCCCGGCCGCTTCGTCCGCCGTGCCCGCCCCGCACCGCCTCCATGGTGGCCGACGCAGTTGCGCACGCGGGGAGTTGGCTGCCGTCTCGTGGGATGCCAACAATGAGGAAAGGCAACTCTCCCGACCGAAGGGACGACCAGTGCCGCACATCCGGATCGCCAACGACCAGCCCGGCATCAGGGGTCTGATGACCCACCGCCCCGACACGGCCGTCCCGCTGAACGCCCTCGCCGACGCCCTGCTGCGCGGCGACTCGCCGCTGCCCCGGGGCGAACGCGAACTGATCGCCGCGTACGTGTCGGAACTGAACGCCACCCGTTTCTGCGCCGACACCCACGGCGCGGCGGCCGCGGCTCAACTCGACGGCGGCGCCGACCTGGTCAAGGCGGTCCAGCACGACGCCGTCACCGCGCCCGTCACCCCCCTGCTGCGTTCCCTCCTGCGGATCGCCGCCGAGGTCCAGGCGCTGGCCGCCCCCGTCCGTGACGAAACCGTCGCCGCCGCCCGCGCCGAGGGCGCCACCGACACCCACATCCACGACACCGTCCTCATCGCGGCCGCCTTCTCCATGTACAACCGCTACGTCAGCTGCCTGGCCACCGCACTGCCCACCGAGCCCGCCTACTACGAGGAGGCGGGCCGGCGGATCACCGCCCACGGCTACACGGCCACCCTGTGAGGGGGAGGTGGCCACGATGCCCGCGCACTCCCCGGAGAAGGCCCACCGAAGAGCGGTCACCGCCACCGTCGTCGGCAACTTCATCGAGTCCTTCGACTGGCTCGCCTACGCGCTCTTCGCCCCCCTGTTCGCCGCCCAGTTCTTCCCCTCCCACGATTCCCTCACCTCGCTCCTCGGTGTCCTCGCCGTCCTGGGCGCCGGTGTCCTCATGCGCCCCCTCGGCGGCATCCTCCTGGGCCGCTACGCCGACCGGCGCGGACGCCGTCCCGCCCTCCTGCTGGCCGTCTGCCTCATGGCGGGCGGGTCCCTCCTGATCGGTGTCACCCCCGGCCACGCGCACATCGGACTGCTCGCTCCCGTCCTCCTGCTCCTGGCACGCATGGCCCAGGGCATCTCCCACGGCGGGGAATGGCCCGCCGCGACCACCTATCTGATGGAAGTCGCCCCCGAGAAGCGCAGAGCCACCTACGGCAGCCTGTTCTCCCTCACCACCTGCGCCGGTGCCTTCACCGCCTCGCTGCTCGGCGGCGGTCTGACCGCCGCCCTCGGCCCCACCGCGATGAACGCCTGGGGCTGGCGCGTGCCGTTCCTGATCGGAGGTGTCCTCGGCCTGGTCCTGCTGGTCCTGCGCACCCGCCTGGCCGAGACCGAGGTCTTCCGGCGGGAGGTCAGCGCCCGCCGCGACCGCGGCTCCCTGCGACAGATCATCGGCGCCCACCGGCGCGGCGTCCTGCTGGCCGTCCTGTTCGTCGCGGGCAGCGCCGCCGTCGGCGGCACCTGGACCTCCGTCGTCCCCGCGCTGGGAACCCGGCTCGCCCCGCCCGGCACCATGTTCTGGGCGGTGATGACCGCCACCGCCACCATGCTGCTGCTCAACGTGCCGATCGGTCTGCTCGCCGACCGGATCGGAGCCGTCCGCCTGCTGCTCGCGGCCGGTGCTCTCTTCGCCGTCACCGGATCCGTCTCGTACCTCACGATGACCGGCGGCTTCGCGAGCCTGCTGTTCACCTACGGCTCCGGCGTCGTCTACCTCGTCTGCGCCACGACCGTCCTGCCCGGCCTGCTCACGGGCATCTTCCCGCCGGAGGTACGCGCCCTCGGCGTGGGCCTTTCCCACGCGGTCACCGGAGCCGTGCTGGGCGGCGCGGGCCCCGCCCTCGCCGCCTTCGCGGCCGAGCACGACGCCGACGGCTGGTTCGTCGTCGGGGTGATGACCGCGGTCCTCCTGAGCTGGCCCGCGGCGTTCCTCAGCGCGCGATCCCTGCGCCCCGACACAGCGGCACCCGACCGCCCCGCCCTGACTCTCCTCCGTTGACCGACTCCGGCAGGACCACCGACTCCGGCAGGACCACCGACTCCGTCCGCCGGGGCAACGGACAGGAAACGGGCGGGGACGGCCCGTTCGGCGGTCTCCGCGGTTCCCTCCCCCTGGCGGAGGCCAGGACGGCTCCGCCACCACCGGTCACAGACCTGTGGCTTCCCTGGTCTTCTTCACCGCCGAGTCGATGGTGTTCACCAGGGTGTCGCGCCGCCTCTCGCGCGCGGCCCGGTCCGCCGGCACCAGGCGTGCCGCGACCTCCACGGCGTAGCTGTCCGGGTCGCCGAAAGCGGTCCGGGGGTCCTCTCCCGTCATCGCGCAGTGCCCCGCCGTCTCCTTGACCGCCCGGAGCACGACTGCCCTGTCCACGCCCGGCTGCATGGCCAGCCGCACCTGGAAACGAGCCATCCACCTGTCACGGTCCCGGTCCTCCACTCGGTCCGTCCCCTGCTCCTTCTTCGCCATGCGCTCTCCTCTGTTGATCCACGGCCCTCTGGCCGTGTGGCAGGACACCAAGGTACCGAGGCGGGTCGCGGGCCCTGTCGGCCGGCGGGCGAATCCATCAGCTCCCCGGACGGGAACGGCCCCCCGGCCGGCGAGGTCGCCGGCCGGGGGGCCTTGGGGTGTCTGTCCCGTCCCGGGTGTCGATCGGGTGCGTGACGCCGGTGGGTTCAGGAGTAGCGGCCGCCGCCCCCGAAGCTCTGGCCGACGCTCCAGGCGTAGCCCCGCCCGTAGCGCCAGGCGGTGCCGTAGGCGGAGAACATCACGGTGTCGCCCGCGTCGAGACGGCACTGCCACCAGCCGCACTTGAACCAGCCGCGGCCCTTGCTGTTGTTGTTCGAGTACCAGCCGCCGTGGAAGGTGTAGCTGCCGAACTCTCCGTGGCTGTAGGTACCGGACTTCACATAGGTGTTGCTGATGTGGATGTACCACTTGAAGCCCGCGTTGATCCAGGAGTTCGCCCAGGACTTGCGGAAGTGGAAGTCCCAGTTCAGCGAGCAGCGGCCGGTGTCGCTCTCGCAGATGCGACGGATGCGGACGCACACGTCCTGGCGGCAGTTCGACTGCACCCGCTCACGCAGGTACGTGCCGTCGATGTCGTACTTGTTCTGCGGGTCGGCGCAGGCGTAGTCGTACGCGTTGCAGCTGCCGCCGTTCATCGGGTCGACCGACAGGAAGCGCCCGACCCGCGGGTCGTAGAGGCGCACGCCCATGAGGGTGATGCCGGTGAGGGTTTCGGCGGAGCGCAGGCTCGCGCCCAGCCAGCCGTAGCGGCCGGTGGCGCTGCCGGGACGCGCGTTGCCGTACTCGTCCGCGTCCAGGGCGAGCGGGGCGACGGCGGTGTCCAGGGGAAGCCGCAGCGCGACGTCTCCGTGGACGTTGGAGAACTGCAGGACGACCTCGCCGGTCGCGGAGGTGGTCGCGGTGAGACCGGCGGACGCGGAGCCGACGTTGCGCGTCAGTGCGCCGCTCGCGGTGTCCTCGGTGATCCAGCGCGGGCTGTCGCCGTCGGCGCCGTAGTGGTTCACCTTGGACCGGGTGGTGGACCAGATGCCGGCGTTGTCCTTCTCCACGGTCCAGGACCGCAGCCGCCGGGAGGCGTCGAGCGTGAACGTCTGCCGCTGGCCGCCCGCGGTCTGCTGGTGGACCAGGTCGTTGGCGTAGTAGCCGAAGGTCCCGCTGCCGGGGACCGAGGTGGTGCGTCCGAGGGCGTCGTAGGCGTAGCCCGCGTCGACGAGGCGGTCACCGCTGTCGTAGGTGTGGGTGGTGGTGGTGCCTCCGGAGGTCGGGCAGGCCGCGCCGGGCCTGCCCGCCGCGGTGGTCAGGGACGTGCGGTTGCTGCGCTTGTCGAAGGTGTAGGCGCGCGCGGTGCAGACGGTGTCGGCCGTGTCCTCGACCGCCGTGAGGCGGCCCGCCGCGTCGTAGCGGTAGGCCTGGTCGGACCAGCCCGAGTGCGTGGTGGTCTGGCCGTGGGCGGACTTGTTGACCGCGTCGGTGAAGACCGACGCGCCGTCGCTGTCGCGGGTGTACGAACGGCCGGTGACGTTTCCGGCGGTGTCCGTGGTCTGCCGCAGGGTGTAGCCGCCGGGCAGCTTCTCGGTGGCGACGGCACCGTCCACGCCGTAGGTGGCGCTGAACGTGCCCGCGACGGAGTCCGTCATGGAGGTGGCCATGCCGCGCGGTTCGGCTGCCGCGTCATAGGCGTACGTGACGGTCGAGGGCGCCGAGTCGGCGACCTTGACGGGCCGTCCGAGCAGGTCGTACTGGGTGGTGGTGGTGCCCGCGTCGGCGTCGGTGTACGAGATCGGACGGCCGAGGCGGTCGTAGGACCGGGTGATGGTGCCCCCGGTGGCGGAGGTGGTCCTGGCCACCTTGCCGGTCGCGGGGTCGTACGCGGTCGTCGCCTCGGGAACCGCCTGGCCGAGTCCGCCGGTGACGGTGTCCTTGATCCGGCGGCCGGCGCCGTCGTAGGTGACGGCCGTCGTACGGGCGACGCCGTTGGCCGTCTCGACGGCCTTGGCCGGGTTGCCCCACCAGTCGTACTCGGAGCTGGTGTCGATCAGATCGGAGGGCTGGGACCCGCCGCCGGTGACAGCGCCCGCGGGGCCGCTCCAGCAGACCAGGCCGGCCCATTCGGGGCGGCCCTTGCACCAGCCGGTGCCGTCCGCCGTCCAGTACGCGGTGACCTTGCTGGCCGCGTCGTCGCCGGTGCCGCCGGGCAGGACCGAGGAGATGACCCGGCCCTGCGCGTCGTAGCCCCAGCTGCTGGTCAGGTTGAGGCCGCCGGGGTCCTTGATGGACAGGGTCGGCTGACCCTTCACCCAGTCGTACTGGGATTCCTTGACCCGCTTCTCTCCCATGAGGGAGTCGTGGCCGCGGACCCGGGTGCCGCTGATCTCCAGCGTGGCCCGGTCCCGGATGGAGGCGCTGCCGTCGGTGGGACGGCCTCCGTCGTACTCCTTCACGACCCAGTCCTGCGCCGGTACGGAGGTACCGGCGGCGATCAGGGTGGTGGCACCCTGCTTGAAGTCCTGGGTGAGGTCGATCCGGTGGAGCGGGCCGAAGGTCTCCAGCTCGCGGACACCGTTGTCGCTGTACAGCGTGCGGCTGGACAACAGCTCGGCGCGCTCCGCGGAGCCGAGCGCGCCGATGCCGAGGTCGGCCTGGAGAGCGCGGTCGGCGGCCGTCAGGCCGAGGGCGACGGCGCGGTTGGCGGCCGAGAGTTCACGGACGATGTTGCCGAAGCGGTCGTACTCGGTGGTGGTGAGGTGACCGCCGGGAGCGGCGGCGTTGCTCTCCTGGCCGGACACGCCCAGGTAGCGGATGTCGGCGCGGCCGTAGGATCCGGCCGTCAGGGCCGCTCCGTCGTGGCCGGCCGGTACCGCGTCGGCGGGGAAGACCGCCGCGGCGTCGGTGGGTGCCTGCGCCTGGCCCCAGGTGCGCGTCTGCGCGGCGCCCATCTGGTACGGGGCCTTGGCGCCGGTCACCGGGACGTCGTAGACGACGCCGATGGTGGCGGTCCCCTCGGCGGTGTCGGCGGTGCCCTGCTTCAGTCCGGCGCGCGACACCTTCAGCAGCATGCCGTCACCGGCGGTCGCGGCGTTTCCGGCACGGCCGTACGTGAAGCTCCACGGCAGCTCGCCGGGCGGCGTGAGCGTGGTGACGCGGCCCGCGGCGTCGTACGCGTACTCGGTCTTGAGCGCGGGCGTGATCAGCGGGTTCCACGCCTGGCGCAGCCGCCCGCTGTTGTCGTACGCGTACGTGTGCACCGTCCTGGCCGTGGCCGTGGCGGCACCGGGCTCGGTGGCCCAGACGCGGATCTCCTTGACCTGGCCCGTGTAGTCGCCGAAGGCGAGCGGGGTGGCCGTGGTCGAGCCGGCGTAGACGTACTCCAGGCTGCGGCAGCCCTTGGTGGAGGGGGTCGCCGTGCAGGTGGCGCCGTTGGCGGCAGGAGTGGCCCCGTTGACGCGCACGGGGCGGACCAGCTTCTTGCCGTTCACCGTCACGGTCTCGGTGACCACGGTGTTCGTGGAGTTCGCCAGGCCGTCCTGGAGGGTCGTGGAGACCTGCCAGGTGGTGAGCGCCGGGTCGGGCTTGGTGAAGGTGGTCACCGTGCCGTCGGTCTCGGTGAGGGTGAAGGAGCCCGTGACCGCGCCGGAGAGCGTCAGCGACTCGGCGCCGGGCTCGGGGATCCAGGCGGTCTTCGCCGCGTTCGCGGTGAAGTGGGTCTCGGAGCCGTCGTTGTTCACGACGGCGACGGCCGTGTCGGAGGCCTTGCGCAGATACGCGTAGACGGAGGCCGTCTCGGCGACGGCCCCGGCCGCCCACTCCTTGCCGAAGATGGCCGCCTGGCCCTCCTGCTCGGCGCCCTGTACGGGGCGCCGGGAGGAGGCCGATCGCTTGATCGTGAGGTCGAAGACCGAGGTGTCGGTGGCGGACAGGCCGTAGTCGCCGGTGAGGAGGTTCACCGAGCCGGGCCCGATCTGCTCCTCCGCCGCCCCGCTCGCGTCGCGGTCGACGACGACGGGCAGCGGGTCGGTGCTGCCCGCGGCGCTGTTCGCGCCGGTGAAGGAGGCCTTGATCTGGATGCTGCCGTCGGGGTCGACGGTGTCGGTGGCGTTCCAGACCAGCGGGGCGTTCCTGCCGCCCACGAGGGGGACCGGCCAGGCGGTCAGCGCGGTGCCGCCGGAGGTGACGTGACCGGCGGGTATCTGCGTCCAGGCGTCGGCCTCGGAGCGGCGCCAGAAGAACGACACCTTGTCGTACTTACCGGACTCGGCTTCGGCGACGAGCGGCAGACGTCGGGCGGTGCGCTCGCCGTCGGTCGGCTGCACGAAGCCGCCCGGGCCCGCGTGGAAGACGTAGTCGACCTGCTCGGACTTGTTGTCGGCCTTGTCCACGGTGCGCACCTGGAGGGTGTGCGTGCCGTCCTGGGGCGGGGTGATGGTGAGGGCCTTCGTACCCGCGGCGCCGTTGGTGGCGACCTTGGTCCAGGTGGTGCCGTCCAGCGACCACTCGATCCAGTGGTGGTCGGCGGCGGGCGGGGTCACGTGGAAGACACCCGCCTGGCCCGCGCCCTTGACCCACGCGCTCGACGGGTAGTCCGTCGAGGTGACGGCCGTCGGGGCGGAGGGTGCGGTGGAGTCGACCGTGAAGGTCTTCCAGGCCGACCAGCCCAGGTTGTAGTGGCCGCCGTCGTACGGATTCGTGCGGAACCGGTACGTCCTGCCGTTGGTGAGGACACCCGCGGGGACGGTCACCGAGGCGACCTGACCCGAGGGTACGTACGGCGAGACCAGGACGTTGCCGACCTGGGTGTCGGTGGCGGCGTCGAAGATCTGGAAGGTGCCGTTGACCTTGTCGCCGTTGGCGTCGACGAAGGTGTCGCGCAGGGTGGGAGTGGGCGAGTCGACCACGTAGGCGCCGTCGTAGGAGAAGAACGGGGCGCCCGCCTCCTGCTTGGTGCCGGTACGCGGACGGTAGTTGTAGGTGACCGTCAGCTTGGGCGGGTTGGCGGCGGCGTTGGCGGAGTTGACCCGCTTCCACTGCTTGATGTTGTTCTCGTCGGTGGCCCGCAGGCCCATGCCCGAGGTCGCCCACTTGTTGTTGGACCAGTGCTGCACCAGGCTCGTGGCGTCGGCGTCGATCCAGCCGTCGGGCTGGGAGGCGCAGCCGGGATTGCCCTTGGTCCCCGTGGACGTGGCCGTCTTCGTGGTCATCGACGGCTGGTTCGTCCAGCGGGAGGCGGTGGAGGCGGTGTTCGCCGTCCACAGTTCCCAGGGCTGCGCGGTGCAGTCGGTGTTGCCCGAGTGGAAGTTCCACAGGGAGAGGGTCGCGGAGGAGATCAGCGCGTCGGCGATCGGGGCGGTGTTCCACGTGAGGAAGGACCGCGCGGTGCGCCAGGTGCCGTCGGCGTTCTTCGTGCCCGGATTGCCGAAGTCGAGTTCGGTGTCGTTCGACCAGTCGACCGTCTCGCCCTGCTGCACGTACGTGTCGAACAGGTTGCCCAGTGCGGACGTCGACGGGTCGACGGTCACGGGGTACTTCGTCGCCGGGTCGGCGAGGAAGCCCGCGTCCGGGGTGATGACGAGATCGACACCGCCCCTCGCCTTGACGACCTCCATGCCCACCGCGGCCCGGCGGGTGTGCTCACCGGAGGCCTCGTCGACGCTCGCGTCCCACATCACGGGGGCGGGCATGACGGCGGTCTTCCTGGACTTCCTGTCCGTGAACAGGACACTGCCGTCCGCCTGCCGCGTGACCTTCAGACCCTTGGTGCGCAGCGGCAGCGTGTACGAGAACCCGGCCGCGGGCCTCGTCTTCACCTCGACGAACTGCTCGAAACCGGTACGGGTGGCCTCCACGACCACGTCCGCGCCCGGTACGGCGTTCTCGTAGGTGGCGTGGGTGCCGTCCAGCACCGGCTTCGGCAGACCGCCGCGCCACTGGAGGGTGATCGCCTGGTCGCCCTCGCCGAGCGTGACCAGATCGGTGGCCGGAGCGGCCTGGGCCGCCTTGAGCGAAGGGGCCTTCCGGCCCGTCCTCCCGGCGAGCCTGAGCCCGCGCGGGTGCGCCTTCGAGGTCACGGAGCCGTCGGCCGACTCGGTGAGCGCGATGTCCACGTTCCGCCACTCACCGGTGGCCGGGTCGCGGAAGCGGATCGGTCCCGCGGACAGTTCGGAGGTGAGCGAGCCGTCCTTGCCGACCCAGGTCGTCGAGGTCTCCGTACGCTCGGACAGAGCCTCGACGCGCGTGCCCGAAAGCAGGGCCGCGACCCGGGCGGAGGGTATGTCGGCCGCTGCGGCAGGGGCCTTCCGCTGCTGGTCCTGCCGCACCGGAGACGCCTCGTAAGCGGCCGGGGCGGCTGTCGCCGCTTCGGCGCCGAACAGCGACGACGCCGCCGTGAGAAGGGCCAGGCCGGTCGCGGTGGCACGCAGCCCACCCGGGCCGCCGGCCAGTGAGCGGGCACGCCGAGATGGCCTGCCCGAAAAACGGGATGGCAAAGTCCCCCCAAGGAGTAAGTGGTCTTCCTGCCGATCGCTTGCGCATGACAAGTGATCAAGGGGAATCTACGGCGCGCCTACAACGAACATTCCGGGCGAATGCCCATCGACGGCGCGACCTCCGGCAATCCGTTATTGGATCTTCATCCGACTGCTTGAGCGGGGGCGTCGCGCGGGGCGGCGGTGTGCCGACCCGGCGTCATATCGCGTGCCGCGTGCCGCAGGAGGCAGGACGTGGGCGCCGTGGTGGCCATCGGGTCCGGCCGCGGAGCCAAGGCCGGGTCGGGCCGCTTCCACCGGCGGACATCCGAGACCAGGAGACGGGACCCCGTGGGAACGATGTCCGTTGTGGAAGGCGCGGGGTTGTGGGTGGGGGGTGTTCACGTGGGTTTCAAGGTGGTTGCACGTGGGTGGGGTGATACTGCGTCTGATTCCCTGGTAGCTATTTCTGATAGCTATTCCTTCGCGTGCAAGGAGAAATTCTGTGTCCACACTGCAATCCTCGAGCAGCGGCACGGACCGCATGAGCGGGCGCGCGTGGGGCGTGCTGTTCGTGCTGTGTGGCGCGATCTTCCTCGAGGGCATCGACGTGGCCATGTTGAATGTGGCGTTGCCTTCGATCCGTGAGGATCTGGGTCTGTCGACCGGCATGCTCCAGTGGGTGATGAGTGCCTATGTGCTGGGGTATGGCGGTTTCATGCTCCTCGGTGGTCGTGCTGCTGATCTGTTCGGTCGGCGTCAGATGTTTGTGTTCTGGCTTGTCGTGTTTCTTCTGTTCTCCGGTCTGGGGGGGTTCGCGACGGAGGGGTGGATGCTGGTCGTGGCTCGTTTCGTGACGGGTGTGGCGGCGGCGTTCATGACTCCGGCGGGTCTGTCGATCATCACGACGGGTTTCGCTGAGGGTCCGCAGCGGAACAAGGCGCTGCTGGTGTATTCGGGTACGGCGGCGGGTGGTTTCTCGGTCGGTCTGGTCGTGGGTGGTCTGCTGGCCGCGATCAACTGGCGTTGGGTGTTCTTCGCGCCGGTCATCCTGAGTCTTCTGATCCTGATCGCGGCGGTGGTGCTGATCCCGAAGTCGGCGCGTCCGGTGCGTACGGGGCAGGGTGTGGACCTGGCGGGTGCGGTGACGGTGACCGGCGGTATCCTCCTGCTGGTCTTCGGTGTGGAGCGGGCCACGCATGTCTCGGCGGCGTGGACGGTGGGCACGATCGGGGCGAGTGTGCTGCTGTTCCTGGTGTT